>JADFCY010000040.1 GCA_018263335.1 Methanolinea sp.
GTCAGGAGCGGTATAAGCTCCAGTGCAGCAGTGGCCGACGGAATCGTGTATATCGGGAACATGGATGGAACCATCTACGCCTTCGACGAAGAGACCGGGGATCCCGTCTGGAACTATACCTTAACTCTCTCAGAGTATTCTGTTAACCAGGTCTTTTCCAGCCCTGCAGTTGCTGAAGGGGTTGTCTATATCCAGACGGATAGCGGAAGTCTCTTTGCCCTTGATGCCCAAACCGGGGCTCTTCTCTGGAATTACCTCAATAAAGGTGGCTGGTCTGCATATGGAAGCCCTGCTGTCTCAGAAGGAGTTGTCTATGTGGGGAGTGGAATGGATAAAAAATTCCGGGCGTTTGATGCGATTACTGGCGATCTGGTCTGGGAATTCCCCGCCGACGGAAGTGTCACGTCCAGCGCCGCGATCGCTAACGGTATCGTCTATTTCGGGTGCAATGACAACAATACCTATGCACTCGACGCATCCAATGGGGCCCTCATCTGGAACGTCACCACTGGAGGGAGGGTGCAGTCCAGCCCCGCGGTGGCAGACGGGGTGGTCTATTTCGGAAGTAATGACAACTATATCTATGCACTCGACGCATCCACAGGAGACCTTCTCTGGTCCTTTGATGTCGGGGGAAGTGTCATATCCAGCCCTGCGGTGGCCAGGGGAGTGGTCTATATCGGCAGCAGCGACGGGAACGTGTACGCGATCGGGACGCTCCCGCTTGACCCGCCGGGAGCGGACTTCATGGCCGATGTGACGTCAGGAGATGCACCTCTTGGCGTACTCTTCACCGACACCTCGACTGGCGTCGTCACGATGCGGCACTGGGACTTTGGGGACGGGACGACCGCATGGGCAAACGAGACCCCTGCAGTCTCCCACACCTATCCATTCCCAGGGACCTTTACGGTCTCCTTCACGGCCGCAAATCCTGATGCAGCGGCCACCATCACAATGACGGAGTACATCCGGGTCAGCCCTTCCGGCAGGCCTCCTGCGGCGTGGTTCACCGCCACCCCGATGTCTGGATACGGCCCGCTTTCCGTCAGGTTCACCGACCGGACCAAGGGGACGCCCACGGCATGGCGGTGGGACTTTGGGGATGGAAACACTTCGAATGAGCAGAACCCGGAGCACACCTACGCCACCCCCGGGACATACACCCCGATGCTTACGGCCTTCAACTCTGGAGGGAGCAGCGTGTATACATCGTTCGTGTGGGTACGAACAAAACCCGTCATCCCGACGTTCACCCCCACCCCGACCATCACGCCAAAGCCCACGATCCCCCCGGTCCCCGGGGTCCCCCCGATCGCGTTCTTCTCGATGAACAAGAGTTTCGGGTCTGCTCCCCTGGCGGTCCAGTTCAATGACATGTCGTTCCGATCCCCGACCTCCTGGGAGTGGGACTTTGGCGATGGCGAGACCTCGACGTTGAGGAACCCTGTTCACACCTTCGCTCATGCCGGGACCTATGCGGTATCGCTTTCTGTGGAGAATTCCCACGGAAGGAGCACCACGTCCCGGAACGTCTACGTGCGGTGAGAGTGGGAACTCTCTCTCCTTTTTTTCTCTTTCATGGATACGGATGCCATAGGGAAGGATGCGTGGGAGTGTTCAGGCAACGGGTGTGAACGCAACCGAGACGTGGTTTTGGGCATGACATACAACCCCTTCAGCCAGGTCTGCTCTGGAATAGAGGATTTTTCCTTCTCATCGAGGAGGCGCTTTTCGCATTCATCGATTGTCTGCCCCTGGCAGGATCGGTAGCCTTCCCCTGAGAGCGACATGGATCCTCCGGGTTGTCCAGAACCATGGGCGTGTGGCCCGGTACCAGTGGAATCCCACATCTTATTGGGGGGTTCGGGACACTGGAGCGAAGAATCTGGCCGGGTGCCCTTTCGAGACAGATGTATTTTTGTATCAGCCTCTTGGCTTCCGGAGAAAATGCCGGGAGAGACATTTGGTAAATGCGATTATCATGCAGGAACCCTGTCAGGGGAACCGTTATACCACTTTTCTTGGCACCGGCACGAGGTGGGAGAAAAGATACGTGATCGGATGCAGGTGTTTTCGGTCGCATCTGACAATGCCTGAATGGGATGCTTTTTTTAATGGACGATCCCAAGTCATGAAATATCCTGAGACCAACAGGAAAGTTCGTGGGCAATGTGATCCGGGTACTGTATGTCGATGACGAACCTTCTCTCCTGAATATTGCGAGGTTGTTCCTTGAGAAGTCAGGCGGATTTGCGGTCGGGACAGCGGAGTCGGCACGCGAAGCGCTCAACAGCCACGACATCCCGTCATATGATGCCATCGTTGCCGATTACCAGATGCCGGAAATGGATGGGATCGAGTTACTCAAGGTAGTACGGAAACAATTCGGTGACATCCCCTTCATCCTCTTCACAGGGCGTGGCCGCGAGGAAGTCGTGATCGCGGCAATCAACAACGGTGCCGATTTCTACCTCCAGAAAGGGGGTGACCCGAGGGCGCAGTTTGCCGAACTCGCACATAAAGTGCAGCAGGCAGTCAGGAGAAAAAAGACAGAAGCCTTACTCCGGGAGAGTGAGGAGAAGTACCGGATGCTCGTCGAGCACAGCCGCGACGGGGTGTTCATCGTCCAGGATGGAAGGCTCGTCTTTTACAACAATGCACTCACCGGCCTCTCCGGGTACTCCCCCCGGGAACTCGAGGGCATGCAGCTTGCAGACCTTATCGCACCCGAGGACCGCGAGATGATCCTCGCGAGGCTAAAAGAGAGGGCAGAGGGCAGGACTGCCCCTGACCGGTACGAATTCTCACTCCTGCACAAAGACGGAATCACCCGGAGCCGTATGCGTGTCAGCACGTATCTTGGGACATACCAGGGGCTGCCTGCCTCTTTTGGCACCTTCTACGATGTGACCGCCGACAGGAAACGTGAAGAGGCGCTCCGTGAGAGCGAGAAGAAATACCGCACGATTCTTGAGAATATCCAGGACGTGTACTATCGGACCGACCTGGACGGCAACCTTCTCATGTTCTCCCCATCAGGGTACCGGCTCTTTGGATTTGATCCCGGCGAGAGCGTCGTCGGGTTGAATATTGCGAAGACGCTTTATGCCAACCCCGAGGATCGTGGGAGACTCCTTGACGTGATCAGGGAGAATGGCTCTGTGCAGAACTATGAGGTACGACTCCGCCACAGGAGTGGGGATATCATTACCGTCTCTGCCAGCAGTCATTTTTATTACGATCCAGAGGGCAGGATCGCAGGCATAGAGGGGATCTTTCACGATGTCACGGAGAAAAAACGCTCGGAAGAGGCGTTGCAGCGTTCGGAGAACCTGTACAGGACAGTCTTTGAGAACACAGGCACCGCAACCATCCTGATTGGCCCCGATACGACCATTCTCAAGGCAAACGCCGAATGGGAGAAGCTTACCGGCATCCCCCTGGCAGCACAGGAGAATATCATGAGCTGGACCAGGTTCATCCACCCTGATGACCAGGAACGGATGAAGGAGTATCACTATGCGAGGCGTAAAGACTCTGCCGCTGCGCCGACCGTGTATGAATGCAGGCTGGTCGATGCAGCGGGCGGCATACATAATGGTTTTGTCCATGTCGGCTTGATCCCGGGGACTGGCAACAGCATCGCATCGCTTGTAGACGTGACCGCGCTCACGCAGGCCCATGAAGCCCTCAAAGCATCAGATATAAAGATCCGCGAGATCCTCGACCATCTCCCGGATATCATCGTCGTGCACCGCGAGGGGACCATCCTCTATGTAAATCCCGCGATGAGCGAGTCCATGGGCTGGCTGCCTGACGAAGTACTGGGCCAGCCCATCCTGAAATTCGTCTCCCCCAAGGATCACGCGACAGTGAAGAACGCGGTCCGATTGCGCCTTGAGTCCGGAATCGACAAGCCGTATATCCTCGACCTCCTCAGCCGTGACGGAAAACCCCTCACAGTCAGTGTCCGCGGGACTCTCGTGACCATCTCAGGGTCTCCTGCGATCATGAACATCCTGACCGATATCACCACCGTGAAGAATGCCGAAAGAGCCCTCGAAGAGAGCGAAAAGAAGTATCGAATGCTGGTGGAAAATATCAATGATATCGTCTATACCGCCGATCTCTCGGGGACTATCACGAGTATCAGCCCCCAGATCGGGCGGTACGGGTATTCACCTGCCGAGATAGTATCCACAAACCTGGCATCATTTATTCAAGAAGAAGATCTGCCTGTGGTGATTGCGGACTTCGAGAAGACGGTCTCGACCGGGAAGCCGACCAGAACGGTCTTCAGGGTAAGGGACAGAACCGGCACCACACACTGGTTCGAGGACAACGGGACTGCAATTACTGATGCATCGGGAAATGTGGTTGGAATATCGGGAATCCTCCGTGACATCACGGATCGCATGAAGGCCGAAGATGCGCTCCGGCACGCAAACCGCCAGCTGAACCTGCTTGGGGGCATCACGCGCCATGATATCCTCAACAAGGTCTCGGTCATCCTGGGCTACCTTGAGATTGCAAAGGAGAGCGTAAAGGATCCGGAGATGGACGGGTACCTGGAAAAGATCGAGTCTGCCACGCGGGCAATCCGCGAACAGATAGAGTTCATGAGGCTGTTTCGGGATATCGGAACCCGGGCTCCGGAATGGGTCTCTCTTGATTCCGCACTTCCCCGGAAGCATATCCCTGGTACAATTGACTTTCATGCAGAAGCCAGGGAGATCGAGATCCTTGCTGACCCGATGGTGGAACGGGTATTCTACAACCTTCTCGACAACTCGGTCCGACATGGGGAGAGGGTTTCTGCGATCAGGGTATCTGCACAATCTTCTGGCGATAGCCTTGTCATCGTGTGGGAAGACAACGGGGTCGGAATCGCCTATAGGGAGAAAGAGAGGATCTTTGACCGGGGCGTGGGGAAGAATACCGGTCTTGGCCTGTTCCTTGCGCGGGAGATCCTCTCTCTGACCGGGATCACTCTCAGGGAGACCGGTGAGCCGGGCACCGGGGCACAGTTCGAGATCACGGTACCCCGGGATAATTTCAGAATCAAAGGGAATTATTCGTAAAGGACAGCTCTCTCACCGCAGAACCAGGATACCCGATTGAGAGTGAGACTCCCCTCTTTTTTTTGCGAAACATACGGAATCTTCAGCGCTATAGGTCACCTTTTAGAGCGAAACCCTCATCTCCCATGCCGGCAATCCCCCTTGCAGCATGGGATTTTTTCATGATGCGTACTCCGGGTCACCCCCGTGGGACATCGGGAGGGCACAGCGCGAGATAATCCGCCTCGAAGAATCGGGGGAGATCACCGGTTCGGTGCTCGATGTCGGGTGCGGGAAAGGGGACAATGCCCTCTTTCTCGCAAGCCGCGGCCACGAGGTGCTTGGGGTGGATATGGTCGAGGGGGTGATAGAAATCGCCCGGGCCAGGGCAGCGGAGCGTGGCCTTGCCGCAACGTTCATCGTGCATGATATCCTCAAGGTGGAAGAGATCGGCAGGACTTTTGACACCGTTATCGACTCAGGGTTCTTCCACACCCTCTCTGACCAGGATCGCCCGCTCTTTGTCCGAAACCTTCTGTTTGTCCTCGGAAAAGGCGGACGGTATTTCATGCTTGCGTTCAGCGATCGTGAGCCGGCCGGTTACGGCCCCCGCCGTGTTACGCAGGAGGAGATACGGGCGTCTTTCTCCACCGGGTGGAGGATTGACTGGATTCGGGATGCGGTCTTTGAGAGTCGGACACGACCGCAGGGTTCCCGGGCCTGGCTGTCTTCAATCACGAGGATCTGAACGCAACCGGGAAAGAAGCCGAGTGAAACCAGAAGGCATGGACTGTCCATGGGAACCACCCGGTTGACCTTTCCTTCGGAAGAGAGATGGGGGAGGGGTGCGGGCCAGGGGTGTGTGACCCCGCCAACTTTCATCTCACAGAAAATCCCACTCAGGTACCAGGAGAGGCCCCGGATACCGGACGAATCCCGGGATCATCATGGTTCACCAGAGGAACATCATTCTCATCGGGATGCCAGGCGCAGGGAAGAGCACGGTCGGCGTCGTCCTCGCAAAGGCGCTTTTTCTGCAGTTCATCGATACGGACATCCTTATCCAGGAGCAGACCGGCAGGCGGCTCCAGGAGATCATTGACGAGGATGGGCCCGACGCCTTCATGAAGCGCGAGGAGGATGCAATCCTCTCCCTTCGTCCCCAAAAAGCGGTAGTAGCGACTGGCGGGAGCGTGGTATGCAGCAGGGCGGCAATGGCGCACCTGAAATCCCTGGGGCTGGTGGTGTACCTGAAGATCTCTTACATGGAGATGGAACGGAGGATCAGAAACATCACGACAAGGGGCATCGTCCTTCTCCCCGGCCAGAGCTTGCGGGCAATGTACGACCAGCGGGCCCCACTCTATCAGGAATATGCCGATCTCACGATTGAATGTTCGGACGAGGACTTTGAGACCGTGGTCGGAAAGGTGATTGCCGGGCTCTGAAGAATCTGGGTGGTAGCAGATATTCTGGCCTTCCTGTGAGGGTAACCTCTCATTCACACCGGCCCTTATGTGCGCAACAAGGAAACGCCCTTCCTCATGTAAGGCGAAACGAACCGTTCGCATGTCCCCTTCATGTACGCCAACATCCATATCGGGTTCGTTCAGGTGTATTCCCTGGAATGGTTTCCCGTCGTCCGAGAGCGCCTCCAGGCGAACCCCACCCACTTCAGGGATCCGTTGCTGTTCTCTTGCGAGCAGGATCACAGATACTTCGTCAAAATACCCCATGCCCTGACCATGTCGAGATCGACCCTGTTTCGTCTCTCGTGCAATTTTTCAGGATTGGAATAGATGAACCATCTCTGATCCTCGAATATGTTCCAACGCTGATCGTAGGATAGCAGGAGATTGTGTGCTTATTCAGTCAAAAGAAGCCGGAACTCCCCGGATTCATCGCAAAAGAGGACGCAAATCTCACCAAGATCCTCGAAATTTGCGACAATATAAGGGATTTTTCCGGGTTCGATACGGCACAGTCCATGGCTGCGAACACTGATCCACATCTCGGAATTGACATAATGATACCCGATCCTGCCGGAGAGTGCGTCCTTTCTCTCGCGGGAGGATGGGAAATTCGTAGACTACACTCGGACCGCAGAGGCCACCAGGGCATTTGAAAAAAACTCTCCACGATGACAACTGCAGTCCATAACCGGGAGTTCTCCCAAAAACCCGTGGGGGCCGGCACTTTGGCTATGCGGTGCTGTGCGAAGGCCTGGAGCGGGATGAGTGAGTGTTCGGGGAGAAGCACCCGGGTGACCAGCGCTCGCTTCGGGTTCTTTCTACTTCAGAAATAAATTGTTTCTATTTTAGAAACAAATTATTTCTATTTCAGAAACAATAGGATCATTCACAGGAAATATGCAAGGAGGAGAGAGGTTTTCCCATGCTTCCAGAACTCTTCAAATCAGAAGACCGTGTGCGGATCCTGCGTTATACCTCGGAGCGCAAGAGCGTGAGCGTCCGGTCAGTGGCAACCGGCACGGGGGTTTCAACACCGGTCGTCTCACGATACCTCAGTGTTCTTATACACTATGGGTTGTGTGAACGGAAAGGGAGGACCATCTCCTGGGTATCATCCCCTGTCAGCACCGAATTGAAACGATTCATGAACATCATACTTGTAGATGAGCATCTTCCCCCCATCGAATGGGCAAGGGGGGTAGGTCTCTATGGATCGTGGGCACGGGGAACCAATACCTTAGAAAGCGACCTGGATCTCTGGATTCTCGTGGACAGGTATGACCCTGAACTCGAGTTGACCATCGCGGAACTCCAGTATGCACTCTCCCAAAAAATCGGATACGATGTGCATACCCTCATTCTCACAAGAAAGAAAATACGCGATCTGCCGTCCAGGGATCCACCTTTTTACAGGGAATTCATACAAGACCATTGTGTAATAAGGGGTGAAGGAATTGACATCACTTGAGGACTGTTTTTTTGTGGGGAAAGTTGCAGACTGTTCTCCCTTCAGAAGAAAAAGCACGGGAGTCTCTTCGTACTGCTCGGGATAATCTCCATGAAGCAGAAGAAGCAGGAAAATCCGGCCTCCTCCGGGCAGCAACAAACAGTACTTACGTCGCGATCTTTCATGCTGCCCGGGCTATTCTCTTTCGTGATGGTATTCGTGAAAAGAGCCATTTCTGCATCGAACAGTACCTTCACACCTATGTGACATCCGGAGCACTGGAATTGAAATGGGTCATCCTGTATGGGAATCTCAGGAGTAAACGGGATGTCAACCAGTATGGATTCGAACCACCTCCAACAAAGGAGGAGGCTATGGTAGCGGTCCACCTCGCCACCCAATTCATCGACCGGATGGAAGAACTCCTGACGAAAGTATAAACTCAGGTTATCTTCACAAGGTCTTAACATATTGATACATTCTCCAATAACCTGGCTGAACGCAATATCCGGATGATAAAACTGCAACAGAAGATTTCTGTTACATTCAGGAGTGAGGAAGGTGCGGACTGGTTCTGCAGGGTCAGGGGGTATATATCAATGATGAAGAAAAATGAGTCGCCTGTGTTCGTGTCTCTGCAAAAGTGTTTGGTGGGGGACCCTTTCCTCCCTTCTGCCGTTCAAAGAACCGGCTGAACAGTGATAAAAAAATTACTCAAGAAGGTACCTTTTAATCCAGTCCAGCTCTTCCCGCACTTTCCGAAGCTGGGTCTCGTGGGTCTTCATATGGTGCGGCATGCCTTCGAAGAGGAGGAAGCGGACGGGTGCCCTGCTTCCTTCCTTGTATGCCCGGTAGGTGACCCATGCACTCTCGGGAACTACCGCATTGTCCTCGGTTCCAATCATCATCAGGAGCGGGGTGTTGACCCTGTCTGCATGGTAGATGGGAAGGATCTGCTGGAATGATGCGGGGTCCTGGTAGGGGCTCGCATGGTAATACATCTTGTCCATCACGATCCCGTTTGTGTTCGCCACCTGGGAGTGCTCGTCGGCCGTTCCCGCCCCTGCCACCGCAACTTTGAGATCAGGGTCCCTGGTGATGAGGGCAAGTGTCAGGATGCCGCCGTTCGACCACCCGGTCACCCCTACCTGTGACCTGTTGATGATCCCCGTGTGGGAGAGATGATCGATTCCGGTCTTGAGATCTTCGACGGGGAGATTATAGTAGTTCCCCCCCTCAATCGATCCTGCAAATTCAAATCCGAAGTTAGTGCTGCCATGGTAGTTGACCGAGAGGGTGACGGCCCCGAGGTCTGTGATGAGGTGGTAAGGGAACTCCCACGTGTCGCGCCAGCTGTCGAAATCCGTGTAGTTCGGTCCGCCATGGATGACAAGGATCAGGGGGTACTCCTCACCTTTTTCGTATCCCCGCGGATACCGAATGACTCCGTAGACCGTGTCGCCCCGGGCCCCTGTCCATGATGTCACGTCGGATGAACCTGATACTTTTTTGCGCAAGTCTTGGTTCATGTCTGTCAGTTGCCTGGGGTTGACGAGTGTGTGACCGTCTACGTGTGCGCTGTAGAACTGGGGTGGCGAACTGGCAGAATTGTAGTTATAGACGAGGTAGTTCCCGGTTCGGTCGGTTTCCACCGCAAAGATGTTCCCCTGGTGGACTCCCGCAAGCATGGTGGCATGCCATCCTGCGGCATCTTTTGATACGCGTGCGAGTTTCGGGTTTGGACCGTCTGCAAGGAGGACATAGGCACCACCGTTATAGGGGTTGACCTCGATATCGGCGTTAAAAAGGTCAATCAACAGGCCGCGTGACCAGTTGAGCGGCACTTCCTCCAGGGTCGAAGTTGTGGGGGAATAGGCGATGAGATCGGAAGTATATTCGACTGGATAGCGCAACCCGCCGTTCTGCATCCTCTCGATGTAGACCAGGGAACTGTCCGGCGACCAGGCGAATTGGTTTATGTCCTGGTATCCCTCTACGAGAGAGAAGAGCGCAGTCTCGTTCCCGGTGCGGGCATCAAAAAGGACGTATCGGAAGGTCGCGCCGTTCTGCCATGATTCAGGATCGGGTGTTGCCTTGTAGATCACGTAGTTTCCGTCCGGGGAGGGCTCCCATATGGTGATTACATCGTTGTTGGCAGTGAGCGGTGCAATTCCGCCGTCAGCGAGGGAGTAGGTCTTCAGTATGACGGGCGTGGGAGGTTCATCAACGATAATCACCTTTGCCGGATCCGGAAGGGTGGTCCCGGTATCCGGAGCGCCGGAAAAAATAAGGCGATCAGTCCCAAGCCACCTGAAATCACCGGCGAGCTCATCGTTGACGTTCTTCAACTGGACCCTGCTCATGTCGCGGAGGTCGATAAGTGACATAAAAGGGGCTCCTCCCGCCCGGGGCATTGCCGAGTACACGACGCGGTTTCCGTCGGGGGAGAGTGCATACGACATGACCGATTCTCCCGGGCTTGATATGACCCTGTTAATGCCCAGACGTTCATTCATCACAACCAATGTTCCGTTTCCCTGCGGCGGGAAGAGGTCTGTCCCCGTTGTGAGAATATACACGAGGTTGCCCCCGTCGGGTGCGAGGGTGAAATGCCCCGGGCACTCCATCAGGAGAATATCTTCAGGAACCAGCGTGCCAGTCTCTGCTGCCGAGACCGGGTACATGGCACAGATCGAGGCGAGAATTAAGATGATGAGGAGATGGGGGAGATGACGTGGCTTCATATACTTCCAGGGGTATTTTCCGGGCTAATAAGTTATGGATGGAATGGTTTGCCCCAAGGGGAAGCTGGGCAGGATACGCACAAAGTTCCGCACGTCTCCCAGATGAAGGGGCGTTTTAAATGGCCGGGATACTGATAATCATGGCCAAATCGAGGGGGAGGAGATTGAAGGGATCATGGTCGGGAACGCAAAAGACACCAGGTCCTTCCACGGAACCGATACAATTTTCCAGGACAAGGCAGGATAATGCCGGGCATCGTCGCATTTCTGTCCGCACCGGATTTACTCGATAGAAGTCAAATAGCCAAAAAAAAATGGAAGAATTCGAGTCGATTGCGGTTTATCAACTGATTATCTCTGAAAAGCGATGCCTTGTTCATCGCAAGGAATGCGGTCAGATTACTCTTATCAGAGTGCAGCATATTAAAAAAGCCTTACTCCTTGGGTGTGGTGATCCGTTCCATGAACCAGGAACATGGCGGGAACCCAGGAAAAATCGAATGGATAATCGGGGAAATCGATCCTGGGCATCCATCTCTTTGTGGAATTGAACGCGTTGAAGCTAGAAAAAGTCCATCTCAATTCAGCAATATTTTCCTCTTATTTCGTCCATTCCTGGTATTTGAAGGAGCACGTCTGACGAAAGGGACGATATGGGATGAATTGAAAATAAGTGTATGTAGAGCGATTGTTGCGCAATTTGTTAAAAATTCTTCTTTAGCCCCCTCCCGGGATCACCACTCAGAAAGCCGTTGTAATCCAATCTTTTCACCAAATCCAAGAGAAATGACGAGTCCGAGTAAAAGTACATTCAAACAGACCGTTTTTTTCACAGATTTCGTTGTATATTTGTGCATTCTCCTTAAACCGAATGCATTCTTCGCCGCTTTGAATACGTCCTCGATAAGAGATCTCTTCTCGAGAAATGGTGTCTGGTCACG
>JADFCY010000041.1 GCA_018263335.1 Methanolinea sp.
ATAATAATAGAGATCCATGAAGGATTCATCGGAATTACGAACAATCGTTCGTAAATTGCTGTAAAATTCCTGTTTTAATGTATCATCTGCAGGAACTGTTGCCTTTCCGCTTTGTTGGATGAGATAAGGTGAATAATATGGAGCAGAATCTCCCGTTATTCCACTGTTGCCGATATCATATGCCGAGCATAGCCCGACAAGGAGTATCACTATCAGGAATCCTGATGCTCCTCTAAAGAGTCGATTGGGTTTCATCTATTACACCTGGATGATTCGATCATCCTGAAAAAATGAAGACACCATGTATTTTCAGAATTCTTAATCTGTACAAAACGGTTTTAATGGAAAGAATAACTATAAAATCTGTGGAAAAAATTCTTATAAAGAATTATTATTCCAATAATTACAAATATCACCCCAATAATCAATTGAATAGACAAATATAGGTTTAATATAGGAAATATGGACGAAGCGGAGAGTCTTGGTAAAGAAAAAATATTCGTTATCAGGATTACCCCAGCCGAATAGGTAATTAATCCCGTGACTATCATTAACACGATATTATCATCTTTATCCGGCTGAATGAGGTGCTTCCCCTTTTCTGTCAGGGCATAGTAAATCCAGATATTTTCCGTCTTCACTGGAATTACAAGCTCACTCTCAATCAATTTTTGTAAGTGGTAATATGTATTCGCTCTTGACAGAGAAGTCATTTTTGCCAATTCACCAAGAGTCCTCCGTTGCAGGTTTAACAATTTGAGAATATGGATTCTTGGAGAGGAGGAAAGACTGAATAGAATATCCCGGTTGATAATAATTTTCATTGCTGAATAATAGTAAAATAACTGAGTTATTTAAAATATCTTATTCTGTATCGAGCCGGATTGAAAAGACATGGGGGAAAATAATCACCTGCCAACTCCCCAATCCCTTCATCAGGCCATACTCAATCTCGTAGAACCCTCCGCCCCGCTCCTGGCAGGGGGGGTAGTAGTGCGTTAGCCGTTTCTCCTCGGCCTCCTCGATCTACCGGAGCAGTGTATCCTTGTTTGTCGAGTTATACCCAACCAGCACCCACGGGCGGGTTTCGTTGTTCATCTTCCAGGAACGGGCCGGGACCCCCTCGGGTGGGGTGGTGACGGTTTCATCCTTCGGGCCGAAGATGGCCATCACCTGCCAGGTCTCGTTCTTAGCCTCGATCTTCTGATTTCTCTGCCAGAATGCGATGAGCGCCGCCATCAGGGCAACGAACAACTCAACCATCTGCACGAGTTGCTTATCCATGTCTGTCTGCTTGCATGATGCGAACGTGCTCTTCGCGGAGTTTTCCACCTCCTCACGCATTACGTCATATTTTCCGATCTTCTGTGTAATACACAGGGATTGATGGCATATCAGACCGATCACCTGCATAATTCTTACAAGGATACATCATGACGAGCATCGAAACGGACGTCAGGGAGATAAATGAAAGCAAAAGAGCTCTCACCGAAAAAATTGGTCGTGTCACAGGATCGGTTAAGATCCCCCCGGCACAGGGAGAATTCCGCTATCCCCCCTCGCAGGTCTTTTCAAGAGAAGGAGAAGGACCGGTGTGCCGCGCCGGATGGCAGCACCTCACCTCATCAGGGTGGAGGAAAAAATTCCCCCACTCCCTGCTGCTCTCCCCGTTCATTCACGCTTTTTTGACCGACACCACCCAGTCGTCCAGCAGGGAGAACTCCGGGTCGACATCGCAGGTGTCGCAGACGGCCTCCGGTGTCTGGACGACCATGTCGAACATCACCGCATCGCCCCTGTCGGGATTGAGCGGGACACGGAACACGGGGCTTTCCGTTACCTCATCGAGGTCGTGACCGACCCATGGTCCAACCGGTACACTCCCTACATCAGCTCGCGGGTCAGGGCCTTAGAGATCGACACTTACTACGACAGAAGCGTGGCAGGACAACCGACCCTTGCACCCGGCATGGTATTGCCGACCCTGACACCTCCGCCCGTCGACATGGCGCCGCCAGGCACCGTCCACCGCAGCGAACTGCCGAACCTGGAGATCCGCTACGAAACGATTGCAGTAAACTCGGGAATTCCTGATTCTCATTTCGAATTCGTTCCCCCTGAAGGATCCAGCCCACGCTGCATCCCGAAATACGTAAACTACGTCGAGCCACCAGGGATTGATCCATCGGTCCCCCTCAGCGAGCCACTTTTAGGAAGAGTCCGGTATTCATTGAACGAGACCGATTCGGGGAGAGTCGTCACACTCGTAAGGGGCGAAATCATCGAGATTACGCTTCGGATCATCCCGAGCCTTGCGTTCCGTTGGTTGATGCCAGCCGAGGGGTCCGGCCTTGAATTGCTGAATGCCGAAGCGTTCTCGGTATTACCTGATGATCTCGATCTCAACAGCAGCGGGGCCCTGGTATATTTCAAGTCGAACGGATATTACCGGTGGCGTTTCCTCGCAAAAGATCCTGGGATTACAATCTTTGACGGGATTTTCTCTCTTGACGGGTGCGATATCGGCGGTGCGAAGCGGTTCAACCTCACGGTGCAGGTGATTGATAATACATCACCTGCCCTGTGATCCCGCTCTTCGGGGTCCCGCCACGGCAGATCGGTCCCGTTGCCGTATGTGGCACCTATTTAAGGCTGATTGACCCACCTGATTCCATCAGATGACCCGCTGGTCGTTCCCGCTCTCCCCGCGGTTTTTTGCGATCTCTGCCATCCTGCTGGTAGCGGGCGGCGCAGGTACCTGGTATGCATACTGGGAGGGGTCCCACCCGCAGGTCACCGTCCTCTCCATCGACGGTGCACCGGAAGGGATCGTCTTCATCGCTGACCCGCACCTCAAGCCAGGGAATATTGAGAATGTCCAAAATGTCATCCAGAGGATCAACGAACTCAACCCTTCAATTGTCCTGGTAGGGGGCGACTTCCTCTTTGGAGAGGAGGAGGACCTCTCCTCGCAGGAGATCTGGGGCGGGATCAAGGCCCCCGTGTACGCGGTCCTCGGGAACCATGACTACCATTCAGGGATAGACGCCACGTCTGCGATCTCCAAGTCGCTTGCGGTTTCGCGCACGGACCGCGACCCCGGCACCTACGACATGAGCAGCCTCTTTGACGAGACCACCAACTTATCGTCCGCGGCAGCGCTCGAGGAGGTCCTGGAGGCGCACGGCGTGGTGGTGCTGAGAAACGAGTACGTGATTCTCGACCTGTCCGGGATCCCCCTCCTTCTCGTCGGAATCGATGACGGGTGGGCGGGGATGGCAGATCCGCCTGCAGTTCCTGCGACTGATGCGTTTTCGATCTACATGATCCACGAACCGGAGTGCAGGGCCGACTGGGACGCGGATCTCATCCTTGCAGGGCACACCCACGGGGGGCAGTTCGGGGGCACTGCACTACAGTTTCTTAATGATGCCGGGATCATGGAACTCTCGGGGTACGTCCGGGGCAGTCGCACCCCGGTATATGTCACGAGGGGGCTAGGGACTTCGAACCTCCCCTGGGATCTCCGCCTGGGTGCGGCCCCAGAGATCGTGATCATTAACCCGGCGTCGCGGGTGTAGCGAGGTACCAACACTGGCGAATTCTTCGCCAGATGAAGGGATATCGAAGTGGAATTCCGGGGAATATCCAGCCCCCGGACGCTTCACGGTACATTGAGAACGGGCCGCCGTGTAGTGGGGTTGCAGTCGGTTTCAGGCATCCCCGGTAATCTTTTCTTTCGGGTTCTTCTTGAGGTACGAGTGCCCGAGAAGGGCCACGATGATCGAGCCTGCAAAGACGAAGATCATGTCGAGCATCGTGTCGTTCAACCCATTCTGCATCGGTCCTGCAAGCGACCCCCCGAAGACCATGTCCACGAAGAACTCGTACATCTCCCAGAATGCTCCCAGTGCCACGGAGAAGATGATGGTAAAGCCGATGATGAACGGAGTGGTGAGGGTCATCTTCCAGTACTTGTCAAGGAAGATGACGCCGAGGAACCCGAGGAGCGCGACGGTCGTGCCGGAGATCAGGTGTGCCACCTTGTCATAGTATGGATAGAAGAGGGTATAGTACCCCTGGATGTACCCTGCAGTGTGGATCCAGAGTGCCAGTGCAATGAGGAGGTATACAAACCATGGGAGGTTGATCTGCATCCTCTGGGCAACGATATAGGGGACCAGGGTGAGCCCGAACATGAGGAATGCGGTGAACATCGCCTGGTATTGCCCCGTGAAAAGGGCATATATCCCGTTGAGGGCGATGAGGGCCTGGAAAAAATAGGCGAGGTAAATCGTCCGGGATCGTGGCATGTACAGAAAAAGTCGTCCTCACTGTCACTTCAAGATTCTGGTCGGAAGTCCCGCATCTCGTCAAGTTCGGCCAGGATGGAAGGGCGCCTTCATGATGCCTGAAGGCGCGATTGCTTCCTTGAGTCCATCTGTTTCTTTAACAGGATACCGACAATGGCCGAGACGATGATCACGCTGAAGAGCGTGACCATGAGGACCATCAGGAACACGTCATTTTCAAGGTCGCTGTAGCTTGCCGTGATGACGACGAGTGCGGCCGTGATGTTTCGAAACCCGGTGCTGAATGCAAGGACGCCCCTGTTCTCACGGTCAGGACCCCCCATGAGATACCCGATCAGAAGGGCCCCCACCGTGAACAGCACGGCAATCATTGCAATCTCAAAGCCCCCGGGGTGTCCGAAGAGATCCACGACATGTACAAAGAAGACTATCCCAAATGTGAGGAATATCACCCCGATGGATGCATTCGAGACCATTTCGGCAAGCGGGAGCACTTTTTGAGCCTTCCCAGGCGCACGATCCCGGAGCAGGATCCCTGCAAGGATGGGAAGGAGCATGAAGACGACAAGGTTGAATGCCACTTTTGCCGGGTTCATTCCCATCCCTTCCATGATATAGGGAACAAGGAGCGGCATGAGGATGATGGTAACGATGGTCATCAGCAGCGTCAGGGAGACCGCGTAGGCGATGTTTCCATCGGTCAATTCTGCCACCTTCGGTGTAGACGGCGCCCCTGCGGCAATGCTGACGAGGATGAGGCCTGCAGCGAGATCCCTGCTCACCGGGAAGATATAGATGAGCACGAACGCAAAGAGGGGGACGATCACGAAATTCGCGAGAAGAGAGAGGGCCAGGAGCCTTTGGTTTCGCAATGGCGAGAGAAGGTCGCAAAGGGTGATGTTGAGTCCCATTGCCAGCATGCTGGTGACGATGAAGACCATCACGGCAAAATAGCCTGTCTGCAGCAGCAATCCTGGCATCGGGGGAGACCTCTGCCATTCAATTCATCCCGTGCCCGCATATAGGTATCTTTCTTATCCGTGCGTTCGATAACAGTGACTGGATGCGGACCAGGATTGACTATGAAGGACCCGCGTGGGGGGGGCCCGCATCCACGACAATGCCGGCTCCTCTCATCGCCCCCTTTAAGGACTCTTCAGTAAATCGAGGATTTTCTGGATCACAGTCTCCGGCACCGTCACCTCACCGTGTGCCCCTCCAACTGCGACCCAGTTGTTCAAGGAAATTCCGACCGAGAGCGCCTGGGTGCCGGTTTTCATTGCGGGTGCGATGCTGCGTGCAATTGCCTCCCTGTTCGTGAAGCAGATCCCGTGGCTGGCCTCGATCATCGAGAGGTGGGAGAAGAGTTCCTGCGCCATTTGGTATTCGGTGTCAATTGTCGTCTCCTGCTCAAGGATATCCAGATAGAGGGTACATGCGGCATTCCCGTGGCATACCAGCACCACGCGCTCGATAGCGGGGTGATAAGTGAGGAACCCGATGATGGTGCGAACTGCGATACGAGCCGCCCGCTCCAGCGGGAACCCGTAGGCACCGGTGCTGATGGCAGGGAACGCGATACTTCGAAGGCCGCTCAGTTCCGCAAGGGCAAGGGAGTTCCGGTAGCAGGAGGCAAGGAGTTCATCCTCGCCCGAATTGCCACCCTTCCAGACAGGGCCGACCGTGTGGATCACGAAGCGTGCCGGGAGCCGATACCCTTGGGTGATTTTCGCCTCGCCGGTCCTGCACCCACCGAGGCCCCGGCACTCCTCGAGCAGCTCCGGCCCGGCAGCGCGGTGGATCGCCCCGTCGACGCCTCCCCCTCCAAGAAGGGAAGGATTGGCGGCATTGACGATAGCGTCGACCTTCTGGGTGGTGATGTCCCCTTCTACCACCATGACCCGGTCGCCGGTTCCAGACGGCATCATCAAGAGAGGGGGTGGATGGAGAGATAAGGCTTGGGTAAGGTATGGACCTGGCATCGGGTCTCGGGTCTGGCTATCCCGCAATCCGTCGCTTTGGCAGGACAGAATACAGGAGAGTTTATTCTCATCCTGGACAGATCGCAAAAAGGGTGTTTCTCATCGCATCTGGACTTTGGATTAAGGCTGTCATCTGCCTCCTGGTTGCAGCGGTCATCGCGCTCGCTGCATGGATCGGCTATGTCGCATTCCTCTTCGACCAAAGCATGGCACAGAGCGAACGGCACGAATTTCACTATTCCATCAGTCTCTTATACACTCCCATAATCACCAACGTGACAATCCTGCTCCCTATCCCCACGTCGGATGGGACGCCAATCCTCGCCGATAATTTCGCACAGAAACGCGTTCATGGAATACCGGATGACTGGGACCTCTCGATCGAGGAGGTGAACGGCATACCTATGCTTGCCATCCGGGCAGAGAGGATGGTCCCAGAATACCGTGGATTGCCGATTGCGATCGAGCCGGGTCAGAGCCCGCTTCCAACCACCGTAGCACAAGGGACAGAGTATTCACCCGAAACCCCGGTCCTCGTACCTGTGCAGTTCGACGTGATGCTCCAGGTGAACCGGACTATCGAGACCTGCAATCCAATCGGACGCGAACCCGTATTTGCACCGGGGGAGGCGTTCACACCGGTGGAGGAGAGCACGTGGCCACACAGGGAAGGGAAGGTGTATACTCACTCGGTCCCTGTCTATGTCTGGTTCGAGCGGGAACAAGCGGGAGAGTTCTCACTCCAGGCCATCGTCCGGGGAATCAACTCGATTTGGAGGGGTGGATGGATCTTCAACAGTTTCCAGGACAGTGTATCAGTGGAACTGAAGGAACCAGCGGGATGGACCGAGGCGGGAGGAATCCTCCGCACCGGGGAGGGAGTGTATTACACGTAGAACCTCGACATGAACCGGGTCCCCTATCTATTCTCTTCAGACAAGTAGTGGAATAATCTTCATGATTCGTGTTACGAATATCGCATGGAGATTACGGGACTCAAATTCAGGCAACTCTTGTAAATGCTGATGGAATTGAGTTGCCGGTGTAACATAGGAATTGGTGCCTCCAAGTATACGTTTGGTAAAAAAATCGGTCTTGTCACAGGATCGGTTAAGATCCCCCCGTCAACAGGGGAATTTCGCTATCCTCTCTCGCAGGGATTTTTTACCAGAAGGAGAAGGAACGGTGTGACTGTCCCGGGGGCAGCGGCACCTCCCGTCATCGGGGTGCGGGGGAAAAGACCCCCCTCCCTGCTGCTCTCCCTGTTCGTTCACGCTTTATTTATGGATACTTCCCAGTTGTCCAGCATGAAGAACTCCGGGTCAAAATCGCAGGTATCGCATACGGCCTTGGGCGTCTGCACGACCATGTCGAACATTATTGCGTCGCCCCTGTCGGGAGTGAGCGGGATATCGACATCCTTCTGGATGATGTAGCGGTACGGGTCGAGACTGGACGCGTAGTATGCCTTGTACTGGTGGCGGTCCTCGTCCGTTGCTTCGTACGACCATTCGGCACCCTCGGCAATCGTGACATCGTTGGGGATCCAGCCATAGCCCGGCAGGTAATACTCTGACCAGAAATGGGTGCCTTCATAGCCCGGGACGAGCTGGTAGCCGCCGATTGCACGGGCAGGAATGCCGAGCGACCGGCAGAGGGCGGCAAAGTACATGCTCTGCGTGCCACAGTCCCCAAATCCAGTCTCGAGCATGTAGATCGATTCCGGCCTGCCGCTGGCACTCAGCATCACATGAGGGACATTGCTGTAGGGATGCGAGATAACGTGCCAGTACAGCTTCTCTGCCTGCAGATACGGGTTGGTCTCGTTCCCCACAATTTCGAGCGCTCTTTTCTTCATCTCTGGGGTAATCACGATGTTTTTCCCAGACGCAGTGTATTTCTGGTAATCAGGGTCGCCCGTGTCGTAATTTTCAATTTTGGCAGGATCGATCGTGAAGCGGACCTCGTACTGGGTATAACGGAACCGGGCGGTGACGTTGAGGTAATCGTCCTTCACCTCGTCCAACGGGATCTCCAGATACGCAAGGCCGAGATCGGCACTGGTGCCCGTCTGTGATTTCACATACCGTGCCGGCTCCACGGACAGGATGGAAACATCCCGCTGGGAGGGCGTCTCAATCGGTAGGGGGATCCAGAGGCGGAGGGTGCCGGTCTTTGGCAGAAGTCCTGCCGGGATACTCAGAATTTCTGTACCCTCCCACGTGACGGGGTTGATGTAATTGGCTTCACCCGTGTAAGTACGGGCGGCAATAGACTTCATCTGGTCGTAAAACGGGGTTTCACCTTTTGCCCTTGTTGCTTTGCGCATCAGGTCGAGGTTGTGGGACCGTATATTGTTGATGGTGTTGATGAAGAACCATTCTTCCCCATCGCTCATGATGCACTGGCTCACTTCGCAGGGGAGCCATGCTGCTCTCCGGTCAGCAGGCACATCCGGGAACGTGTCATTGATCATTGAGATGATGACCGACCTGTTATAGGGGAATTCGGCAGTCATCCGGGCGGATAATGATGCCTTTTTGAATGATTCCTTTGCTGCGGCAGTATTGCCTTCAGCACGGAACTGTTGGAATGCTTCGGTATAGAGATCTGCGGCAGCTTTATAGTTGTCCTTTGCATATTCGCCCTCAGCCTGCGTAAAGAGGATAGCTCCCTGCGGGGAAGAGGATGTGGCCGGCTGCGGGGAAGTACAGCCTGCTGCGAGGATGGCGGATGAAAGAACAAAGAGAATTGTGATGAGAAGGATCCGTTTCATGGAAAACACCTTGTACCTGGTAATACCATGACAGGTGGCCCGATATAATTGTTATTAATCGCTCTTTTTTACATGCATAAAAATCATACAATGCATAATCCAGGCAGCGATTTGGAAAAAAACAACTGACATCGGGGAAAATTACGGTTCGAAAAGCCCCCCGGATTTTAGAGAGAAAATAACCTGGGATACCCCGCAGAGGTTCTGGAATCTTTGACTATCGTTTCTTTCCCATTTTTCTGGACTCTCTTGATGGATGAGAGATTATCGGACTCTGCGCGGTTGAGGGAACAGGTGCTGTGTTGTACAAACCCAAATGAGGCTTACTTTATTAGGATAGACTTGAATTTAGCCCCCTCCCGGGATCACCACTCGGAAAGCCGTTGTAATCCAATCTTTTCACCAAATCCAAGAGAAATGACGAGTCCGAGTAAAAGTACATTCAAACAGACCGTTTTTTTCACAGATTTCGTTGTATATTTGTGCATTCTCCTTAAACCGAATGCATTCTTCGCCGCTTTGAATACGTCCTCGATAAGAGATCTCTTCTCTAGAAATGGTGTCTGGTCACG
>JADFCY010000042.1 GCA_018263335.1 Methanolinea sp.
GGAACGAGGGGGGAAGGTTACCGTGGAGGTCGTAACAGATGTTCAGGGAGAAACCCTCCTGGAACTGGCCATCAAGATGGTGAAAAGAGGAAGTCTCATCTACACTGATAAATTCGGTAGTTATAATGGCCTTGTCTCTTATGGGTTCAAACATCGGAGAATCGACCATGGAAAGAGATTCGCGAATGGGAAAGTATACATCAACGGTATTGAGGGATTCTGGTCTTTCGCGAAGGAACGCTTGTTGAAATATCATGGAGTCGATGCAGAGAAATTCCCTCTCTATCTCAAAGAATTAGAGTTCCGATATAACCATCGCGACCGAGATCTTTTTGACGACCTCGTCCAAGTATTGGTTGGATATAGTCGCGTGGCTTATACTGAGTAATCACCTAATTGGAATCCTCTGGATCATCGGGGGATTGATCCTGCTGTTCGGGGGGCTCGGTGTTG
Source organism: Methanolinea sp. (assembly GCA_018263335.1). Lineage (GTDB taxonomy): Archaea > Halobacteriota > Methanomicrobia > Methanomicrobiales > Methanospirillaceae > Methanolinea_A. Next base: position 454 of record JADFCY010000042.1, read on the forward strand.
CCGTGCTCGGTGCCGTAATCGGGGGCCCGCTCGGCGGGATGATCGGCCTTGCACTGGGTTTTGTCCTGTTCATCGTTGGAATCATCGAGGTCATCCTTGGTATCGGATGCTTCATGGCATGGGGCTGGGTATGGACTGTCGGGGTCATCATCACGATCATCAGCCTTGTTGCGGGAATTGTTGAACTTTTCACCGGCGACATGGGAGCACTGATCGGGATTGTCATCTCGGCGATCATTCTCTGGTACCTCTTCCAGGCAAACGTGAAGAGTTATTTCGGGAAGTCCTGATCCGATCCTTCCACGATCTTTTTTTCACGCGATCCGGGCTGAAACCGGGGCAGACAACGGGCAGGACGGGCGGGTGTTTCGCCGGAAGGAAGGGGCGGCGTGAATGGAGGTGCCGGGAGGGGGACAAGGTCTCTCCCGTCCGGGAAAAATTCGTGTTTTTGGCTGGTATCGGCCGGTTCCCGCCGGCCCGGCAAAAACAGGTGGCAGGGGTTGCCGGGGATACTATTTCCCGGCGGAATCCCCCTGCCACGCCTGCCCGTTTACAGGAGATCGTCTGGCACTCCGAGGTACGGAACCCCTCTCTCCCAGCCGGCTTTGCGCCGCCGCGCATATTCCAGCATGAACCGGTCTTTCAGTGCCGGGTCTGCTGAAAGGCGCTCGTACAGCATTTTTGCGTACTCGGGGAAGATGATGAGTGCCTCCTTCTTCTCCACGCCGTCAAGGATGATCCGGGCCGCCTCGTCGGCAGGGATCGCATCCTTGGGGATCTCGGTTCCGGCAAAGATTGCTGTCGCGACATTTGCCGGGCAGACCGTGGTAAACGCAATGTTATCCGCGGCGAATTCGTACCGGAGTGCTTCCGTCATGCCCGTGACCGCATACTTGGTTGCACAGTACGCCGCCTGTGCCGGCGGGGCAATGATCCCGGCAATGGACGATGTGTTGACGATATGCCCGCTCCCCTGCTCCAGCATCACCGGGAGTGCGAAGTGGATCCCGTAAATGACACCCCAGAGGTTGAGATCGATAATCTTCTTCCACATGTCGAGCGTTAGGTACCTGGTCGGGTGCGTCATGCCGATCCCGGCGTTGTTGAAGAGGTAGTCGAGCCGGCCGGACCCGGCAACGGCAGTGTCAATCATCCTCTTCACATCGTCGGCGACGGTCACATCGGCCACGAGGAACCGTGAGTTTTTGTATGCTGCCAGGGACTTTCGTGCCTTTTCGATGCTCTCATTCCTGCTGCCGATGGCGTAGACTGTTGCGCCGCGCTTGAGCATCTCTTCCGTTACCGCGTAGCCGATGCCGGAGGTTCCCCCGGTCACGACTGCTATTTTTCCATCGAATGTACTCTTCATCGTCTTCTCCTCCTCAACGGAGCGAACGCGCAAGGTCCATGCGCATGGTACACGATCCCTTCCTGAACGAGCCGGGGAGGTATTCCTTCACCGGGAGATCAGCAAGTGCAGCGATGATGTCATACTGGGTCGGATTCTCGTGCGGCTGCGGGACCGTCCATTTCACCGTGCCGCTGCACGCGGATGCAGAGGTATACACGTTGTCCACCGGGTAGTACGTTGCCTCGGAGAGCGCGGGTCCCGGGTACGGGCCGACCTTCGGGATGTACCGCCAGCCGAACTGGACGACCCTGCCGGAACTGGCATTGAGTCCCGCGATCTCTTCGGGCGTATAGTCTCGGCCGGTTGCCAGGTCCATCTCGAAGAAACAGCGTCCTCCATGGCTCATGATGACAGAAATCGCGTTTCCCCGACGCCGGTATTCGGGGATATCGGCAAAGATCTTCGGCATCCCGGCCTCCTCGCGCCCGCCGATGATCGCCTCGGTACAATCCTCCCAGAGGACAAGGTGGTAGACCCCGCTGATCGGTTCCCCTGCCCCGGAGTAGGTGACCGGGACCGAGGCGGTGACAACGGAATACCCCGATCCGCCCATCCACTGCACGGCATTGCATTTCTGGTACATGACAAGGATGAGCGGCCGGTTGATCGTGAACTCTTCCGGCACGTACTCTTTGAGCTTTTTTTCGTCGGTCAGGTAGCTGATCTCAAGAGTCGTGCATTCATCGTAGGGACAGATCCCCCCGGCGGGTAGCCATTTCCTGAAATGGGCAGGCATGCGACGAGTAAAACTGTCCTTTGGGTCGCTGATTCGCATGGATGTCAACACCTGGAGTAATAATACAGGTATGACAGTTCATGTGCAGGGGCCCATATAAAAACAGACGGTTAGCACTTCCCCGCCATATCCCGCCAGGGTTCCCATTTTACGACTGGATCCGGGTAATTTGACGAAAGAGAGGGTGAAATGAAGAGGATCTCTCACCCTGCCGGGGGCAGGGTGGAGAGGACCCGTGCGAGGACGAAGAGGAGCAGCCCGTTGCAGAACAGGATGGCTGCCGTCAGCATGCCCGGGATGAGGCCCGGGAGCAGCATGGATGTGCCAAAGAGGATCCCGACGATGTTGAGCACAGTCTGGGTGACGAGCAGGTTCCGAAGCTGCGGGGGGACCGGGACCGGCACGGCCAGGGGGTTCAAAAGCTGCTGGACAACCGGGTACAACCGCACGGCCAGCGGGACAATCCCTCCCGCAAGGTTCAGGAGACCGAGCATGACGCGGAGCATGTCGGTCAGGATGCCCGGGACAATGCAGGAGAAGACACCGAGTCCCACGAAGACGAGGCCGGTGAGCAGGAGCACCCATGAGCGCCGGAACTGGCCGACAGGCGTCTCGCCCACGGCGAGCACCTGTATCGCCATGATGACGAGCAGGAGGCCGAGCTGGCCGTCCGGTGAGAAGGGGAGCGTGCCCGCGTTGACCGGCACGAGCAGGATCGCAAGGAACGCGAGGAGGACGCCGAGGAAGAGCAGGAGCGCGGTCGTGAAGGGGAGGGGTGCCTCGCGGGCCAGGAAGAAGCGGGGGGGTCGTTTTGGTTCTGCCGGCCGGGCTCTCCGGGGGTATGTCCTCTCGAGGACCTGGATGCACCACGCAAGGTACAGGAGGCCTGCACCGTAAACAAGGAGGAGGACGGACGTCAGCAGGCCGGTCGCGATCGCGGGCAGGAGCGTGATTGCACCGAGGAGAAATGCCACGATGTACACGATGGCACAGGCGATGGCAAGTTGCCGGAGGATGCCCGGGGACGAAAGCCACGTCGGCGCTCTCTCCCTGCGGAAGACCAGCTGGCCAAGCAGCATGGCACCCCCTGCCGCAAGAATGACCCCGACAAGAACCCGGACGATCTCGCCTGCCACGTGCGGGATGAAGCATGCCCCCATCCCGGTGACCCCGGCAGCTATCCCGATGATGATGACGAGCCATGACCGGTGCACGTCCCCAAACGGCGTCCTGCCCATGGTGATGACCTGCAGCGCAACGATGACGAGGAAGAGCCCGTACGTGCTGTCCGGCGCGTACGGTAGATCGCCCTGGTAGATCGGAAAGAGGAGTATTCCGAAGAGGAGCATGAAGACCGAGAGGACGAGCAGGATTGCTGCCTCGAGCGTGATGTTGAACTCTCCTGGGTGTCCGGGGTCGTGTTCACGGGTTTCTGTCACGGTTTTCCTCCGGAAAAGTGGATACAGGTATGTCGACAGGACGACTACAAAAAGCAGTATGTCCCGGATTGCCGGGGTTTTCTGGCGATCGTGCGGGACCAAAAAACGCCCCTCTCCGGCGGATTTTGCTCGTTCCGCCGGATTATCAGCCACCGGGCCCTGTTTCAGGCGCCCCGCACCGCGTCGTCTGGACGAGCGTGTAACCCCGGGAGACCGAGGGGGTGGCAGCTGCGGCCTCCTTCATCGTCACGAGGATCACCCGCAGGGCATCCGCAGGGCTCCCGCCGTTCTCCTTCCAGCACGACCTGATGCACCAATTCGCAACCTCCTGCATCACCCTGTTGCCGAGGACGATGAACCTGCTCGCCTGCCCGCGGGCGACCTCAACCTCCTTTCCCTCCCGTATCTCACTGATAGCATAGGTACCGGCAGTGACAAGGAGCCTCCGCGTCCGCTTCTGTTCACCTTCGCTCTCGCTCACCTCGCCGACGAGGACACCGTTCCTCTCCGTGACCTTGCACTTCCCGTCATGGACAAAAAGGCGCACGCCAAGCTTGCCGGCCCTCCGGAACAACCCCTCTTCGTCCCATATTTCGCCGGAATAGAGCTCCTCTTCCAGTCTCCCGGTCGCAGAGTCGTTGCCGGAGAAGAAGATCTCCCTCCGGTCGCCGGCCATGAACGCCCGCTCCTTCCCGCAGAAGGCAATGACGAGGCTCATCTCCTTTCTCCCGGCACAGCAGGGAGGCAGGGTGAACCGGGGAGTGCCCCCGTCGTCGATCAGGCACTGCAGGGTGCTTCCCCGGAAGGGGAACCGTGCAAAACTCCCAAGAGTGGGAATTATATCCCTGCCATAATCCCCTATCGCTTATCGCCTGACGGACCCTTGAGGTACACAGTCAAGGAGTACTCACTTCCTGTTCGTTCAATGGGAACAGCTACCATGGCCATGTGAGACTGTGGTAAACCGCACCGCCCTCCTTTATCTTCCTTCATACTGTTCCACTGGAAGTACTATTGTTTCCATCCCTTTTTTTGAGACCTGTCCGGGACATCTCCAGAAAATGTTTCCTTTAAATTCAGGTGAGCATGTGGTGAGAGAAAGGTTCAATTCTGCCGGGCAACATGTACAAATACGACTTTCCTGCTGGGAACGGCATGGCGTTTCGACTCACGACAGACCGGCTGATCCTCGAGGATCTCAAAGAGGATGATCACGAAAACATCCGGCGGATAGCGACCGATCCTGTGGTTATGCGGTACGTCCTCGTCTGGCTCGAAAACGAGGAGCAGATAGCAGGGTTCCTCCAGCGTGGAATCGATGAGGCCAAACGACTGGACAGGATCGCGTATATCCTTGCAGCAAGGGTCGCGGCGACAGGGGAATTTGCAGGGCTCACGTTCCTTGAGATCGATCCCGAGAGCCGGTGCACCGGCGAGGTAGGGATAGTCCTTCTCCGAGAATACCAGGCATACGGGTACGGGAAAGAGATCCTCAAAAAATACATGGAGTTCGGATTTCATACGCTCTCACTCCACCGGGTTTTCGGAAAATGCGATGCATTGAACCATGCTTCAGCCCGCCTTATGGAGCGGTGCGGCCTTACATACGAAGGCACGATCCGGGAGCACATCTGGCTACGGGACCACTGGCGATCGACACGATACTATGGGATGCTTGCCGGGGAATATTCGGCGAGACAGGACTGAACTCCTGGGATCCCTTCAATCTCACTTTTTACTGATTGGCAGGCAGGACGAGGTATTCCTCATAAATAATCAGGCCGGGATCCCGGCAGACTACCCCTTCCTCCGACCCATAGTGGAAGAGGTGAAAGAGACACCCAGATTTATCCCCCATGAGCACCAGAGCAAACCCCATGGGAGAGATTATCGACGACCCCCTCCTCCGGGAAAGGACCCGCGTCTTTTCCGGCCGTCACGAGGCGGGGAAAATACTGGGAGCATTCCTCCTCTCGCTCCCACCAATCCGTGAACCGCTTGTCCTGGCAATTCCCGCGGGAGGGGTGCCCGTCGGAAAGGAGATCGCGGCCGCCCTTGACGCACCACTCTCTCTTGCAATTGTTCGGAAGGTCAGGATACCAGGGACAACAGAAGCGGGGTTCGGAGCGGTGACGTGGGATGGGACGGTTCTGATAAACGAGCGGCTGCGGGATGCGCTCTTCCTCTCCGACCCGGATGTCGAAAGGGCTGTGAACGAGACATACACAAATGTGAGAGAACGTGTCACACGGTTCATGGCCGGAAAACCGATGCCGTCTGTTGCAGGAAAGACAGTCATCCTGACCGATGACGGTCTTGCTTCGGGGTTCACGATGCTTGCCGCTATCCGGAGTATCAGGGCAAAAAGGCCGGCCTGCGTCGTTGTCGCGGTCCCCACGGCATCGCGGTCCTCCGCAGAACGTGTGAGCCGGGAGGCAGACCAGCTCGTGTGCCTGAATATACGGTCGGGTGGGTCTTTTGCGGTCGCTGATGCCTACGATGAGTGGTATGACCTCGACGATCGCGAAGTACTTGCAGAACTGGTGGGGGTGCCTTGAAGAATCCTGTTTCGCATATCGAAATGTGTGTGCGCCCTCCTGGAGATCGCATGGCAGGGTTTTTCCCGTCGGCTGGCAACTACACACCATGATGGATCCTGCGGCACGCCAATCAAAGGCCAGTGACCTGATGGGCGAGTATGCGCGGATGACCGGCCTCGACCCTCCTTCCGCCTCGCCCGACCGCTACCTCTGGACCGATGCATTCGCGGTATGCAATTACATGGGAATGTTCCGCGAAACCGGCCGGGAAGAGCCCCGGGATCTGGCGCTGCGGCTCGTCCGGCAGGTCCACCACACCCTGGGGAAGCACCGGGGCGATGACGGGAGGGAGGGGTGGATAAGCGGACTTGCGCCGGAAGAGGGCGAACTCCACCCGACTGCAGGAGGTTTAAGGATTGGAAAGCCCCTCCCGGAGCGCGGAGTGGGCGAGCCATACGATCCACACCTGGAATGGGACCAGGACGGCCAGTATTACCACTACCTGACAAAATGGATGCACGCACTGGCAGGGGCAGGGAGAGTGACTGGCGACCCGGCATATCTGGCATGGGCGATCGAGCTGGCACGGGTTGCCCATGCCCGTTTTGTCTATCGTTTTCCAGGCAGCAGCCAGAGGCGGATGTACTGGAAGATGAGTATTGACCTCTCCCGTCCACTCGTTTCTTCGATGGGCCAGCACGATCCCCTCGACGGGCTGATCACCTACTACGAACTTCAGTTCACTGCAGGCCGGCCCGTCCTTTCACGCGAGATTGAAGATATGGCGGGCATCCTCCGGGGGATTTCACTCGAGACCGATGACCCGCTCGGCATAGGTGGCCTCCTTTTTGATGCGTCCCGGATAGTGCAGATCGCGGTGAGAGGGGGAGATTCCCCCTGTGATCTCCTCCTGCCGATCCTCACTGCCGCCCTTTCCGGACTCGAAACATTCTCGCGGAACGGGACCCTTGCTCTCCCTGCAACCCACCGGCTGGCCTTCCGCGAGCTTGGCCTCTCAATCGGTCTTGCCGGGGTCACGATGGTGTCGGAGCATTGGGAGAAGAATCTGCGTGTTGCGAGAGTGGATGGCTCCCTCGCCCGCCGAGCCAGGGCTCTGATGAAATATCTCCCCATCAGGGAAGACATCGAGCGGTTCTGGCTGGACCCGGCACACCACCTATGCGAGACCTGGACAGCGCACCGCGGGATCAACACCGTGATGCTGGCAACAAGCCTCACCCCGGGAGGGTTTCTTCTTATGTGAGTGAATGCGGCGACAGGTTACGCGATGGAAGTGCAGCCCGCGGAAAAAGTGCCCCTCGACGCGATCAAGCCTCGTTTTGGCATCACCCTTCGCTCATTACCGGTGATGGATACCGGCAGAGGCAAGGGGCGCGAATAATACTCACATTCTCCTGCCGGCCCGGCAAAGGAACCAATTATATAGTTTTTAGCCCCCTCTTTTAGGCATGTTCAAAAAACAAAAAATACATCATCCAAATAGCGATTTGAAAAAAATCTACAGACATCGAGTAAAAGTACATTTTGAAAAACCCCGAAATTCGAAAATAAGCAAGAACAAACCGTAAAATTGATCGTACTCGAAGGGGAATACATATTTGATCACACAATGCATCCCCCATTGATAGTTGATCGGAAGGACCCAAAATGGTTCCTCTTAGAAAGGGTCCTGGCAATTGTATCAGATCGTCGGACACATCAAGAATTTTCAAAATACGAGATTACCCCGATTAAAA
>JADFCY010000043.1 GCA_018263335.1 Methanolinea sp.
CCCGTGATGCCGAATGGCAGAGAGAGAAGGCTTGAATCCGGGAGGGGGCAATTTGCGCCGTTCTGCGGGGGGTGTGCAGGGGAGGACAGGAGGGGGTTTACCCCCTCCTGTGGGTTGATAGGGGGACATCTCGAAAGTGGAGAAACCCGTGATGCCGAATGGCAGAGAGAGAAGGCTTGAATCTGGGAGGGGGCAATTTGCGCCGTTCTGCGGGGGGTGTGCGGGGGAGGACAGGAGGGGTTTTCCCCCCTCCTGTCACAGGTCCCGGCCTACTCTGTTTCCACGCTGAACATAGAACGCATTCATCAGACGAATGATATTCTCTCCCTCTCACCCCGCTTCTGTGGCAACCCAACCTGCGATAGGGCCACGAAAAAATGAAAGGTCCAACATTGTTCCATTGCTACCATTCCAAGGGACTGTTGCGTATCGGTGGAGTTCGTGATAAGGATGGCTCTCCCTGGTGTCGGCTGGGTTTGGGCTCTCACTTCTTGTAACTAAAAAAAACTATGTGCACCACGTTCCCATCCCCCCTCACTCTATCCGGTACCGCAGCAGCGCCGCAATGCCCCCCAGTGCCTCGAGCCGCTTCCCGGGCTCAAACACGGAGGAGAGGACCACGATGCGGGCATTCTGGAGTTCGGCGCGGTCGAGAAGCGAGACGATACCCTCGTCGCGAAGGAGGGAGTCTGCAACCAGTACCTCCTCGACCGCTCCATATTCGATGCCTTTTTGGACCTCGTCCCGGCCATATGCCGCAGGCAGACCCTTTGAGATCCGCATCAGGAGCTCGTCCATTGCCCTCACCTCGGATCCAAGCTGTACGTCCTCGTGGATCTTCTCAAGCACGCCCTGGCCGATCACCTCCTGGACGGCGCCCGCCCCGATGCGCCTGGTCTCGACAACGAGCATCCTCTCGGCGACATCGGGGAGTTTCGAACGGAGGAAGCGTGCAAAATCATCCTTGATGAACCCGGGCCCGGCGATGACGAGGGGGCCTTTTAGTTCCGCAAGCTGGTCTGTCACTCGCGCAAAGAACGCAGTTCGGGTGTCGGTCTCCCCCCCCTTGCCGCTTCCCATGGTGATGGTGACCACCCCTTCAGGCCCGTACTGCCGCATCCGGAAGAGCTCGGCCTCTCCTTCCTCGATGGTAAGGATATGGACAAGTTCGTGGATGGATGCCTTGACCGCCCGGTCAACCCTCTCAAGGTCGCGGGGCCTCCACCGCTTGATCACCGATAATTCGAAGCCTGGCTCGATATTGAGGGTGTGATACGCGCCGGAGTCCATCCCGTGCTCGATGGTCCCGGATACCCGTAAACGGTTTGAGAAGGCATGAAGCTCCACGCGCTCAACCCTGATGCCGAGCCTCACCGGACGTTTTTCAAGCTTCTCAGGCCGCAGCTTGTCCTGCGCAGCTTCCACGGTCCGAAGCGTGGTGGCAAAGACGAGGTCTCCCGGGCAGACCAGGTGGGAGAGGTGCCAGAGGTCGTCTGCGCTCTCAGGGAAGAGCCGGATCTCCCCAAAAGACTTTTGCATCTCGCAGTACTCGGCCTTCATTCTTCCTCCATGACATCTGATCCGCCTGGAGGGACGAACGCCGCGACAGCCTCTGTGTTCAGGACAGCTTTCATGCCTCTCTGTTCATCCAGGGGAACCTTCGCCCTGAGTATGCGCAGCACCTTCTTTGCGATGTCGTTTGGCTCGAAGCGGCCGGGGCGAAGCTCCACCACGGCAGAAGCCCGCGACCGGATGGCCGAAGGCGGGCCGCCGATCACCCCTACTTCAGGGGACCGCTGCAGCCCTATTGCCACCCCGAGCGCGATATCGCGATAGTAGGTCCGTTCCCCGCGGACGATGAACGAACCCCTGCTCACGAATTCTCCTGACTCAGGAGTCTTGCTCACCTGTGGAGGGGTGGCGCTGTACACATCGGCCGAGTAGTGCCCGCTCCTCCAGGCATCGGAGTAAGAGGCAGCAAATGTCGCCACCTCGTCCATGTGCGCTGTCGCGCCCTTGACAATCACCACCGATGCCCCGTGCACGTCGGCGTGGACGAAGAGGTCCCCACCCTCCATGTATTTCTTGACAAGTTCCTCGTTCTGGGAGGCGTCCCTCCCCCCCACCACCAGGACGCCATCGCGCGTGAAGAACCAGCGGAACCGGTGATACCACCGCTTCTTCATAAGGGGGAGGGTGACGACCTTTCTTTCCGCCCGGGCGCGTACCCGCTCCATGGCAGTGGACGCACCCGCGATCTTCCTCCTGAACTTTTTCATCTCCTCGTAATACCGTGCGGCGTTGGCCTCCACGCTCTCCCCTACCACAAGGGTGACACGCTCCCCGAGGTCCACATCCACCGCCGCGCGGTCGGGATACACCGCCAGGACCTTTGTGGCGGGGCCGCGCTCCTGTGACTTTAATATTGCCTCTATCTCCTGCCAGGAGCGGCTGCGGCGTGCATCCTGGAGGATGAGGAGCAGTTCCTGGACGAACGGGTAATTCGAGTAGATGGCATCGACAGCCCGTTCGCACCGGGCGATGTTTTTGTTGAACTTGGCAACCGCCGCCTCCTGCTGGGCCCTTATCCGCGCCTCACGAGAGACCTTCTCCTTCTTCGTGCCCGGACTTTGCCGGGAGTCCCTGTCCGGGGGATAGAAGGCATCGAGCGCCTGGTTGAAGAGCGAGTAATCGCTCGCGCGGGTGCCTGTGTCAAGGGGAAACGGCAGGCATTCCCTTGAATTTATCACCGGGTTTATCTCCGTCTCAGCCCTTATAAGGAGTTCCGTGACTGCGCGATGGAGGACTGTGGGATCAGCTTTTGACGCCGGCGTCTCCTTGTCAATGCCCGCAGCCTTCACGACATATTCTGCATACGGCCCCCCGAGCATGGCACCCACGGCAAGCGCCCTGACGATATTCCTCCCGTCGCGTGCGAGGAAATCTGCAAATGCCTCCTGTCCGGATGTGGCAGGCCCCTCGGGCGGGAAGACATACTGTGCACCCGTAACCACGTCCCTCTCCTTGAACCGGTGTATGGAGAACGGCTGGATGATGCGGTAGTCCTCGTCGCAGAGGATGATGTTCCCCTGGTCGAAGAGCTCGATGACCAGGTGGTAAGTTCGCTCATGCTTGCCGATGTCGAAGGTGATGATGCGCTGGATCCCGTGCTGCCGTATTCCAAGCACCCGCCCTCCGGCGAGGTATTTCCGGAGCAGCATGGCGAATGCCGGGGGATTTTTTGGCGGTGAAACAGGATGACCGGTGAGATGCGCCCTTCGCCCCGGCTCAATCAGGAGCTGGTGCCGGGCGTGCTCCTTTCCATGGAGGCGGATGACCATGACTCCGGGAAAGATGACGTAGACCTTGTAGACCCAGAGGGGGAGAAGCCGGTTCCACTCGGTGACTGCCGCCCGGACGTCGAAGCCGCTCAAGCCCTTCTCGGTGGCCATGCTATACCAAATTAGATATGGCCCGAGCGCTAAAAAATAGGACTACTGGTGTTGCGATGAGTGCCGGACCTTCTGGAAAATCTGACAAGAATCCCCGCAAGAAATCTTTCATGGAGAAATACAGGGAGTACCTCGAGCAGCAGAAGAGGGCAGCCAGCGCTGCGAAGAAGGAAGACCCCTTGCAGAAGAAGGCCGGGAGCGGGAAGGAGAAAGAGGCGCCTGCAGAGGAAGCAGCTTCGGACACCTCAGAAGAGGTCGAGGTCCCCCAGAAGAAGAAGACCCGCGAGGAGAAGCAGCAGGAGCACCTGGTCCGGATCGAGAAGACGCTCATCGCCTGCGGCCTTGGATTCGCAACAGGAATCATCGCGTTCCTGGTGATCAGCCCCACCCAGATTGAAGGGCTCAACAGCTATACCATCCTCGCACTCCTCATCATGATCGCGGGCATCGTGGTCCAGCGGCATATCTTCATGCTGCTCCGCCTCGGTTCACAGAAGATGGGGGCAAAGGACTGGCTTTACCAGGGCTTTATGACCTTTGCATTCTGGTTCATCACCTGGACGCTCCTGCTGACCCAGGGAGCCTGAAGGAACCGGCATCACGTATGCGGATCGCAATCGTCCACAGGGACCGGTGCCATCCACGGAAATGCGGCACCGAGTGCATTATCTACTGCCCAAGGGTACGGACGGGAGACGAGACGGTGGTCATCGGGGAAGACGGAAAGGCCTTCATCTCCGAGGAGCTCTGCGTGGGCTGTGGAATATGTGTCAAGAAGTGTCCGTTCGAGGCTCTCGACATTGTAAGCCTCCCCGAGGAACTCGAGCACCCCACTCATCGCTACGGCGAGAACGGGTTCGCACTTTACGGGCTCCCCGCACCCACAGAAGGGAAGGTGACCGGAATACTCGGCCCGAACGGGATAGGCAAGAGTACCGCGGTGAAGATCCTCTCAGGACAACTCAAGCCAAACCTCGGCTTCTTCGAGCGGGAGATCGCGTGGGAGGAGATCCTGAAGAAGTACGCGGGCACCGAGCTCTTCGAATACCTAAACACCATCTCCCAGAAGAAGCTGAAAGTCGCAGTCAAGCCTCAGTACATCGACTATATCCCAAAGGTCTTCTCCGGGACCCCGCGGGAACTTTTGAAGAGCACGGACGAGCGCGGGGCGCTTCTATCCTGCATCGAGGCTCTGAATGTCACCCCAATCCTTGAAAACGACATCTCCACGCTCTCTGGCGGCGAACTGCAGCGTGTGGCGATCGCCGCCTGCCTCGCGAGGGACGCGGACTTCTATTTCCTTGACGAGATCACCCCGTTCCTTGACATCTACCAGCGGATGGCGGCAGCGAACCTTATCCGCGAGCTCGCGCTCCGCCGCCCGATCGTAATCGTCGAGCATGACCTCGCCATCCTTGACATGCTTGCAGACACCGTGCACGTCGCGTATGGGAAACCTGCGGCGTTCGGCGTGATTACCCAGCCAAAAGGGGTGAGGGTCGGGATCAACCAGTACCTCGAAGGGTTCCTGCCGGAGGAGAACGTCCGGTTTCGCGACCACCCGGTCCTCTTCGAGAAGAGGGCGCATGCCGCGGGGTCGGACCGATCCACGCTCCTTGAATTCCCGCCGATGAAGAAGACCTTCGACCAGTTCACCCTCGAAATTACCGGTGGAAACATACGCGCGGGGGAAGTCCTTGGCGTACTCGGGGCGAACGGAATCGGGAAGAGCACGTTCGCTCGCCTTTTGGCGGGTGCGGAGGAGCCTGACGGCGGCCCCATCTCGCTCTCGTCCCGCGTATCCTACAAGCCGCAGTACATCAAGGCCCCAAGCTCTGATACGGTCGAGTTTTACCTGCGCTCCTGCACCACGACGTTCGATACTTCGCTCTACCAGCACGATATCATCGAGCCCCTCTCTCTTCGGCCGCTGCTCCAGTCTCCCCTCGACACGCTCTCTGGCGGCGAGCTTCAGCGGGTCGCAATCGGCGCATGCCTCTCGCGTCCTGCCGACCTCTACATCCTCGACGAGCCGAGCGCTCACCTCGACGTGGAGCAGCGCGTGAAGATCACGCGGATGTTCCGCCACCATGTCGATGGGCGCGATGCGGCGATCCTCGTTATCGACCACGACATCTACCTCGTCGACATGATCAGCGAGCGTATCCTCGTTTTCGACGGGGAGCCAGGAGTCCACGGGGAGGCGACGGGGCCCTTCGACATGCGCGAGGGGATGAACCGGTTCCTTAAGCGCCTCGGTATCACGTTCCGCAGGGACAAGACCGGCCGGCCCCGGATAAACAAGCCAGGTTCATACCTTGACCGTGATCAGCGGGCGAACGGGGAGTACTATTACTATACCGACAAGGAGATAGGGGAGTGACGGGTTTGCCACCACAGTCTTCCCCGTCATCACCCTTGTAGAGTGGAGCCACAGAGATCCTGCTGCTCCCTTTGATCACCTGATTTTTCAACGCGTTTTTCGGAATGCGTAAAGACTGGTTGATGAATCACAGGAGCGTAACCATGAGTGGAGTGCGGTCGCATCCAGCTGTAAAAAATTGAATTCCCGGATCGAAGGGCAGCTTATGAAACAGCGAGTTCCTGGGCTGCTGTCTGCACAACTCCCGCAGTTGGTGCTGTGAGATACCCCAACTGCTCCCAGCACTGGCATTATCGTATTTTGGGGATGCCACAGTGGCGGGGTGAAAGGTCGAGAATGTCACCGTGTAAAGAGTGCGATCGGTGTTTAGCGTGGAAACAGAGTAGACCGGAACCTGTGACCGGAGGGGGGAGAATCCCCCCTCCAGACCACCCCCCGATACGCGATATCCTGCACGAAGAGTAAACAGGAAAACCTTTGATTATGATAGATGCCCAGCACTGGCTCTTTCGTGCTAAGGAGTCGCCACAGTGGCGGGGGGTGAAAGGTCGAGAATGTCATCGTGTGAAGAGTGCGATCGTTGTTTAGCGTGGAAACAGATTAGACCGGAACCTGTGACCGGAGGGGGGAGAATCCCCCTCCGGACCTCCCCCGATACGCGATAGCATGTGGGCAGGCTTGCAAGGGGACAGATTGGATACTACTTGCTTCCAGCACTGGCTCTATCGCGTTTTGGGGATGCCACAGTGGCGGGGCGAAGCCCCAAGAACGTCATCATGCGATGAATGCGGTTGTGTTCAATCCCTGAACAGGTTGCACCAAGGCCAGCATCTGTACAACCCCCCGCAGTTGGGGATGATGCCCCAACTGCTCCGCGTTAGCCAGTGGGCAGGGCAAACTCGTAAACCCTCCTGACCCTTCAATTTCACCACGGCACTGGCCATATCACAGGTTGGGGATTTCACTTTAGGGGGGAAACCCAAAGGAGCATCAGATACAATAAGTGCCGTTCTGTTTCGTGAAGAGAGCGATCAAGTCCTTCAGCTCTTGCAAAGGGAAAAAATAAGAAAAAAAAAGGATTATTGCAGTCCCTTGATGTCCCAGTCTTCAGCAGGGGGTTCTGCCAGGGTCTCAGCCGGTTTCTTCCTCTTTTTAAGGAAGAAGAGGATGATGAGGACCGCTGCAATGACGATGATCACAAGGATGACGATCCGGATGATCATGTCCATCGGGAATCCGCCGTTGATCGGGGTTGCCGGGACCATTGTGGTGACTTCGGTGACGACCTGCGTCGTGGGTGGACGGGCCACGAACAGCGCGAAGATGCTGGTGTGGGTGATCTTGGCGCTCACGGTCCGGGTCTCACTGCTCACGGTGGTGGGAATATCCTCCCAGGCAGAGGTTCCGGCATTGAACCACTTGATGGAGAGGTCCTTGTCCTTGAGACCGGACCATTCGTTCTCCGGTATGGTGATGGCGAAGGTCACGTAGGGATCAAATGTTGCACCGGTGGGTTCGATCTCGTATGCATACCCTGCAAACGAGTAACCGGACGCAGGGACCTGTGGGACCTCGGAATTCGGGATCCTCCTGATGGAAATTGTCAGGAGCGGGCCTCCTGCCGAGTCCTGCGGCCTCATACCGTTCGGCATTGATATCGATCCGATACCGTCCTCCGAGACAATCACGACCGACTGGGAGAGTGCAAGCGCCGAGTTCAGGGGCAGGACGCCTCCCGGTGTCGAGGGGATGCCCGGCGTGGTGGGAGTCGGAGTGGGGGTCGGTGTGGGAGTTGCGGTTGCCCCGCCGGCCGCAAAGAAGCCTCCTCCACCTCCACCGCCGCCACCTCCACCGCCGCCGCTCGCGCCGCTGCGGACGTCGATGAAGTTAACCTTGGTGATACTGCCACTTGTTTCGTCATTCCAGGCAGTGAGGGTGACATTGTAAATCCCATACATATACCGGTGGACAGGGTGCTGCACATCAGACGACGTACCATCACCGAAGTTCCACAGCCAGTGGTCGGGATACCCGGTAGTAGTGTCATAGAATTTAACTTCTAGGGGTTCGTTGCCGTAGGTTGGGCTTGCGGCAAAGTCCACTAACATACTCGTGCGGTTTGTTCTGAGATTGAGCTGCGTGATATGCCCGGAATGATAGGGATACGTAGTCCTCCATTCTCCACCTGTCTGTACATCTTGGCACTGGGCGGGGATTCTGTCAATGAAGAACTGAATGGGGGCACCCTCTTCAATACATCCGGAGACCTGGAGTTTAGGATCATAGAGT
>JADFCY010000044.1 GCA_018263335.1 Methanolinea sp.
CCGAAATGCTTGTGAGATGGGATAACTCATTCCTATTGTTGCCGGTGAGATCTTAGCCGATCTTGTGACACAACCAATATTTTGTCTCAATCCTGAACTTCGGGAAGTATACCCTGACAACCCTCAACGCAAGTGACTGCCTCATCTCCTGCAGGGTTCCAATGTCAAGCGACTGGGTGATCCCTGCAATATCATTCTCTCTCGGAAGGACCACCAGCATTGAGAGTCCTGTTCCGCCGCCCGACTCGTAGGGCATCTCAAGGACCTGGAACTTTTCGGTCTCTGCATACCGGAAGATGGCAGCATCATCGGTCCGCTGCATCATCGGGACCCGGATGGTTGTCCCGTTGCCGGTGACAAAGTCCGCATCCCGCGTCTTCTCGGGATCAAACTGCTTCACCCATGTTCCCTTGAAATAGATGGCATTCGTGATCACAAGGGCGGTGCTTGGGTCGATTGCGCCGGGTGGGATCAGGTCCTTAATTCGGTCCCCGGTCTTTTCTTCCACCCACTTGTTGATGATGACCCTGGAATCTTCTGGTGCGTTGACGAAGTCGAGGGTGGTCGTCTTTGCACCGTAGTATCGATCTGCAATGCCAGGATAGTCAGGGTGGAAGGGGTGCGTCTTCTCTGCCCACAGGGCGTTTGCGGTTTTCAACACGTACGGATTTGCGTTGCTGTTGACTCGTGCGATTATTTCAAAAAAGCCGGATCTCATGGCGCTCTGGTTCTCAGGGAAATGAAATACCGAGCGTATCTCATCCGCAGTCGTCCCCCTGGCCCCCTCGTACGTGATTGCCAGGGCCGACGAGATTGAGAAGGGCGAGAAGAAGAGGTTTTCTTCACGGTTCTCCGGATCGTTTGCCAGGTGTTCATACAGTTCGAGGGCAAAACGGTTGTTCCCATCGATGACACTTGTTGCTGAACCAGGGAGTTCGGGAGTGGTGGGGGAATGTGGTGTCACTGTCATGGAGGGAAAGGGGGTCACCTCCATGGAGGGCCTAGGCTCTCCCGGACCCGTGCACCCGGAGAGAATCACTGCACAGAGCGCAATTACTCCAAGTGCAGAAATCGCTGCACGAGATGGATTCATGCACGTCTCTTTTGATTCAGGGAGATTAAATCTGGTGTTGAGTGCGGGAAATTTCGGAGTTATCGCTGGAGAAGAGGCCTGCAATGTCCAAACGTTCTTCTCACCGGCTGCGAAACATCAGGAGTGAAATATTCGATCCTTGAGATCATGGAACGATACACGTGGAATCCCGCAGATTATGCCAAGCATTCGCATGCCCAGGCCCTGTGGGCAGGGGAGGTCATCGCGAAACTCGATCTGAAAGGGACAGAATCAGTCCTTGATATCGGGTGCGGGGACGGGAAAGTCACTGCCCTGCTGGCCTCCCACCTCCACTCAGGTGAGGTGATTGGGATTGACAGTTCTCCGGGCATGGTGAACAGCGCCAGGGAATCTTTTCCTCAATCAAAGTACCAAAACATCTCATTTCTCTGCATGGATGCGCTGGATATCCGGTTTACGGAACGATTCGACATTGTTTTTTCAAACGCGGCCCTCCACTGGGTCCAGGACCATGCGACGATGCTCAAAGGAGTGTTCCGATGCCTGAAGAACCATGGGAGGATCTTCTTCCAGATGGGTGGCAGGGGAAATGCAAGGGAGATCCTTGACCTGGCCGGATCACTGATCAATTCGGGGAGGTGGCAGAGGTATTTTTCGGATTTCAAAAGCCCGTACACATTCCCCTCTGCAGAGGAATACCAGGTATTGCTGAGGGATGCCGGCTTTCTCCCTCTCCGGGTCGGACTTATCCAAAAAGATATGACGCAGGAGGGAAAAGACGGCCTTTGCGGCTGGATACGGACGACCTGGCTTCCTTACACGGAACGTATCCCCAAAGACCGGAGAGATCGCTTCATCTCCGATCTTGCAGAATCATACCTTGAGAAATACCCTCCTGATTCCGCTGGCCTGATTCACGTCGGAATGGTCCGTCTGGAGGTGGAAGCTTTCAAACCCGGAAAATGATGCCTCATCTCCCATGCACTCGACCCGGAAAGGTCTCTCAACAACTGATGTCTGACCCGATATCCACAGATCGTGCCAGTTTTACATACCTCCCGGGGTTCTCCTCAAATTTCCTCCTGCAGAAATCCGAGCAGAAGAAATACTCCTGCCCTTTGTAGGAAGTCCGGTATTCCGATTCATCCTCATCGACAACCATGTAGCAGACGGGATCAGTCGCCATGTGTGACACGCCCCATTATATATTTCGTGCATTAGATATCAGGAGATATAAAAATACACCCATACTGTTCATCGTGCCACTCGTTGCTTCACCCAGGGAGTAGTGACCGTCAACTCCGGTCCGCCTGGAACACCCTGGGCTTTCAGGCTGTTGCCGAGCCTGCAACAGCGCAACCACAACGTGTACGGAAAATTATGTAGTGCAAATATGCAACACTTTTAGGAAGTGTTCGCATGGAATTTGATCAATACGTCACGGACAAATTTCCCAACATATGCGTTGCCGAGGGGGAGATCCACTCTGTTGGAATCACCCCCAGCAGTCCGGAGATCGAAGGCCTGAAACAGGAGATCGCGAGGGAAATCACCTCCCGCTACACCCTGGAGAATGTAAAGCACGACCCGCTCTTTCGGGCATATCGTGATTTTTTCTGGAGTGTCGGGGTCGATCCCACCAAGACAAGGCCTGCCTCCGAGGCCCTCGTGCGGAGGATCCTCTCCGGGGGAAGACTGCCGGCCATCAACACGGCAGTCGATGCCTACAACCTCGCATCTGCCAGAAGCGGCGTCCCGATAGGAGCGTTCGACAGAGATACGATAGACGGGGACCTCACGATGAGGTTTGCAGAAGAGGGCGAACAGTTCATCGGCATTGGGATGGAAAAGCCCATCTTACTTCGCACAAACCAGGTTGTCCTAACAGATTCAGAAGAGATTATCGCGGTCTACCCGTACCGCGACTCGGATGCGACGAAAGTCACCATTGAGACAAGAAACATCCACATCGTGGCATGCGGGGTGCCAAAGGTTGACCGGGAACGCGTGATCGAGGGTTACACCCTCTGTGCCGGATACCTGGAGCGATATTGCGGGGGAATCGCATCCGCTGCAGAAATTTTTCCTCCCAGGTGAAATGACCATTGTCTGGGTGTGTGAATACTCCTGACTTCATTTCTTCATGTGAGCACTCCTGGAAAAAAAGCGCATCATTACTTTTCGACCGAGTACCTCGCCCAGATGAGGCCATTTCCTACCACTTCTGTCTTGACATGGGTGAGAGGAACCTGCAGACCCGGAAATCCTGACCTTACCGGGTCGAACATGGTCGGATCAGCCCTGCCCCCTGCAAGGAATGGATGGACAAGCACGCTCACCTCGTCGACAACCCCGGCCGCGAGGAGCACGCTGTTGAGGGCCCCCCCGCTGTCGACCCGGAGGGTCTCAACCCCGTACTTCCTGTTCAGCATCTCGAGGGCCTCCCGCATGTCGATCCGGTCGCTGCCGGCAACAATCGCCGCGACCTTCTGTTCTTTTAGGTAGGAGAGGTATTCCTGGGGGGTTGCAGATGAACAGAACGCGAGAAGGTCCCGCATATACGGCCACCTCCTGATCGCGTCCCAGCAGCGGACGCGCCCGCGGCCGTCGGCGATCACGAGAAGCGGGCGTGTGTCCTTTTCACCCTCCGGTGGCCTGAACATCTCCTCGTGCCCGGGGGGCACTTCAAGCGCAGGATTGTCCCGGACCGCTGCAAGGACCGTTTCACTCCCAAAGAGGATTGCATCAGGGTCCCAGGTCGCCGCGAGGGCATAATACAGGTCGAGATCTGCAGGAAAGTTCGTGATCCGCCCGTCGAGGCTTGTCGCAATGTGAATGAGAACGCGAGGCAGCATGAGCCGAGCTCCTGAATCCTTATTCTTTATGCATCCATAAAAAATGGCAGCACGGGGTCAAAATGAAAACCCGTCCAATAGGCACATGAATTCCGAGTTTCATGTCCGTCGCGGAGCAAGGATCTTACAGGCACCATCACCTGGGATCATGTTTCAGACACCCTACACGGCCACATCAGGAGTCGCAGGGTTTCGCACCATGTACCGCAACAGCCGGTACATGCGGGATAAGCAGAGAATAATTGTAACCGGGACTCGCCGTGTATGCATGTTCATCAAAGTCCTTCATGTGGGATAAAAGAATACAATGATTGCTTAGTCATGAAATGGGAAAAAGAGGTGGGGGATTATACCGCGTGAGGGTTCGTGATACCGTCTGTTCCCATTTCATCGAGCCACCTTGATCGATGGTCAAATCTTACTTTATCTTTTATTTTAAATATTTTTCTATTAATTCTATACGCTGCATTCGTTTAAGATGACGTTATTTTTTTTTCCTTTGGTGAGAATATCCACATCCTTCAATGAATAAGTCAACGCGCCACGTCCACTCCCACGGCAGCATCCTGATCCGACTGAAATGCTATAAATACACCATGGAATCAAGGATGTAGCAATGGACTTTCTGCCGAAAGGTCGGCTGGACGCTTTTGCAGATGGCGTGTTTGCGATTGTCATCACACTCCTTGTTCTCGATCTTTCTTTGCCCGCGGTGACCGAGAACCTCGTCCATGCCCTTGTAGGCCAGTGGTCGGTATTCCTCGCCTACATCATCAGTTTCGCGTTCGTGGGAAGCGTCTGGATATCCCACTCGTCCGTTACCGCCCTGGTGAAACAGGAGACCCCGCATTCGTACCGTCTCACACTCCTGATGCTCTTCTTTGTGTCGCTCATCCCTTTTACGACGAAACTGATGTCGTTTTACCTCTCGAACCCCCCGACGATTCCCGATTTCACCGGGATGGATCTCTTCTCCGTGTTGCTGGTTGTCAACGAGATTGGAAGAGCCACGCTGAGCGCCCCGGTCACCATTTACGGCTTTGACCTGCTCGCGGCATCCGTCACCCTCAACGTGATCATGAAATCAGCCATCAGGACGCCGGGAATGCTTGCAGACGAGTCGGCCAAAACAGAGCTGGATGCCATGCAGAGACGGCAGCAGCTCGGCGTCTATACGATCGTTGTGACGCTGATCTGCGGCTTTCTCCTGCCGATCGTCGCGGTAGGCGGGTACATTCTCGTATCTATTGTGTTCTTCATTACACCGACAGTTGTCATTGCACGGGAGAAATTGAAAAAGAAAAGTTAGTTTTTTTCGATTCTCTCAAATTCTAGAGATATCGGGTCGGTCCCATTTCTCCCTTGGATATCGCGTTTCATGTACATCATTTCGAATAATCACTCCATTCATACGCACCATGCGTCTCACTCACAGAACAAGGTAACACCAGAGGTATTACGATTCAAGGAAAAAGGATCTCAGGTTTGCGTGGTGGGAGCCGTATATCCGGGGCAGCCCTTTCCCGGGATAAATTTTTTTCCCTGCTCATGTCATCCTTCGTGTGCCGGTGTAACTACCGTTTTTAAAAAAGAACCACAAGCGTTCCGGGAGTTATCATAAATAACATCGTTCTCAAGATGCCTGGCCTTCTGGAAAAAATGGGAATACCCTCCCCTCAAAAAACAGTGTCCGTCCTCCCGAACCGCTGGAATACCCAGGCGATGATCACACCGCCAACGAGATAATGGATGAGACCGAATGCAAGGCCGGCGATAAAGAACTTGGCCGGGAGGTTGATGAGCATCCACATGCCGAGCATTGCCGGGAGACTGGAGATCAGAAAGAGCAGGATCCCGTAATTGATCCCCCGGCGAAGACCAGTCCCGGGTATCGCCTTCTGCAGGATTCCATAGACCGCGCTGTAGAGCAACGCAAGGCAAAGAGAGACGCTGATGCTGATCGCGTAGAAAATTGCCGGCGGCGGGCCCATGTCCGGCATCATCAGCGTACTCCAGACCGGGAAATATTCGGGCATCATGTAGATGTCCATGGTCATAATCACCTCGCCCATCAGAATGATTTGCGAGGCAATTGTAAAGAGAATCCCACCGATTATGATGGGTTTTACCATACCAGAACAGGAATTTTTCATACTACTTCCCAGTATAACCCCATGCCCGCAGGGTATAATAATATACAGCAGGTGGGTGGTGAAAATGAACGAAAGGAAGATGAAATTAATGCAAACGGGAAATTAGTGAAATCTCATTTCAGGCCGCGAACCTGCCGGTATCCGTAGGAACGATACGAATGATATGGGAAGAGCGACCGCTCTCTGGGGTAATTGTACAGGTATCAAGGAGGGTATACATCAGCATCCTGGCTGACCGGCATCATTTCAGAAAGCCTAAACATAGGTATTGCCAGGGCAAATACGCAGAAATACTGTGTGTAAAAGTCCAAAATGTCCAAAGGGGTGCCGGGCATCATCGTCCAGTACCCGAACGAAAGAGTTGCACTTGCACCGGGCATATATCAGAGTGTATGACCAGAATCGGAAGATGCGCACCGTTCCCGTCGGGTGGTGGTGCCCAGGGTGCCACCTGTTTGTCGACGATCTTCGTTAAACCGGGGGCTGCAGCGTGAAACGAAGTATTCACTCTCGCATGATCCCGTCGCATCCTTTCCTTGAGCAGGGCAGAGCGTTCGCTCTCCGCCTTGAAACCATTACAAAAACCGCATCAATCTTTCCGTACAGCAAGAAGGGTGATGGCAGCGAGGGATGGTTCCCGAGGACTCGCGTACCTCAGTACCGCATCCTACGTGAGTCGGCTTAACTGCTGGGTTCGGAATGAGTCCAGGTGTTTCCCGACTGCTATGGCCGCCATCACCCAAAGCCAAGGTCCGGATTTGAACCGGAGTGTAGTTGATCTGCAGTCAACCGCGTAGCCGCTCCGCCACCTTGGCAGCCGTGTTTGGCCTTATTCTATTCGTTCGAATAGCACATAAGGCTTGTTGGTTTGCACTCAAGGATTTCGTCTGGGTTTGACGTTATAGAGCACTGGGGATTTGGACGTTAGTACCTGCGGACTGAACACGTCGTTGCCTTCGTGCGTACATCCCAGGCCTATCAAACGGGTCTTTTACCCATGTCCTCAACGGAGTCTCTTTTTAGGCCGGGTTTCAAGCTTAGATGCTTTCAGCTTTTATCCCTTGGCGCGTGGCTGCTCGGCAATGCCCTGTCGGACAACCGATCGACTAGAGGCGCCGAATGGAAGTTCCTCTCGTACTATTCCATTCTTACCCTCAGACTCCTGACACTCCTATTAGATAGTAACCGACCTGTCTCACGACGGTCTAAACCCAGCTCACGATCCCCTTTAATAGGCGAACAACCTCACCGTTGGCCGCTGCTGCACGGCCAGGATGGAAAGAACCGACATCGAGGTAGCAAGCCGCCGGGTCGATATGTGCTCTTGCCGGCGACGACTCTGTTATC
>JADFCY010000045.1 GCA_018263335.1 Methanolinea sp.
CGTGACCAGACACCAATTCTCGAGAAGAGATCTCTTATCGAGGACGTATTCAAAGCGGCGAAGAATGCATTCGGTTTTGCGAGAATGCACAAATATACCACGAAATCTATGAAAAAAACGGTCTGTTTGAATGTACTTTTACTCGGACTCGTCTTCTCTTGGATTTGGTGAAAAGATTGGATTACAACGGCTTTCCGAGTGGTGATCCCGGGAGGGGGCTAAGGATTATTGCTCCCGCAATATAGTGGGTATTTCTCTCTCCCGGGGGAAGGTTCCAGGAATAAATGGAGGGATGAGAATTACTCTTACTCCGCAGCAGGAATCGTTTCAGTTTTACTCTTTACTGCGAAGCCCTGGGACCGGTACATGAGGGCAATGACTGCCGGCATGATAAGGATCGCGCCCAGGAGCGAGAATCCCACGGTGATCACCGTTGTGATCCCGAAGTTTGAGATGATATTGAACTCCGAGAGGATCAGGGCCGAGAACCCGAATACCGTGGTCAATCCGGAGACAGTAATTGCCGCTCCTATCTTCTGGACGCTGGTCTGGATCGCCGAAAAGAGATCCAGGCCCCGTGCCAGCTCCTCATCGACCCGCTCCATGATAAGGACCGTATACTCCGATGCCACCCCGATAGTCATCGACCCAAGGACAGCAGTGAGGGGAGTATAGTCGAGGCCCAGGAGGTACATGATCTCGCCGTTCCATCCGACGATGGCAACGATGGGCAGGAGGGGAGAGACAGCGCGGATACGCCTGTAAACGGCGAGGAGGAAGACGAGGATGAATACAAAGCCAAGCGTCGTCATGAGAAGCTTTGAGTCGATGATGTCGTCCATCAGAGCTGCGAACATCTCGATCTGCCCGGTGACACGGGCGGCTACGCCCGGCGGGGGAGAATACCATTCAACATCGCTCCCTATCACCTGGACAAGCGACCTTGCCTGGGATATCGACATGTCAACAGTCGAAAACTCAAGTACCGTCTCGATATTCCCGTTGAGGTACCGGTCCCTCGTGACGCCCGGGATCCTTTCAATGGTCGCCCGGATCTCCCTCTCGGTCACGGGAAGACTCCCGCCATTGTACTGGGTAAGAAGGGTAGCGATGCTGGTGACCCCGGTAATCTTCTCGTTATGATCGATCTCGTACTCCCCGAAGTCCCGTATCCACGCAATCGTATCGGGATTCAGGACGGCTTCTCCGGTTACAACAACCGGGATTGTGCTCGTCGAGCCCATCGCCCTCGTCACCTTGTTCATGTTCTGGAGCGCGGGCATCTCTGACGGGACGAAGGTCTTCTCGTCGGCACTTATCGGCACGTCATTGTCGAGGTTGAACCCGACGATTGCCACCAGGAATACAAACAGGAGAATGGGAACCGGGTTCTTGGCGATCCTGTAAGCAACTTTTCCGAGGAATGCATCGTACTTCTCGATGAAGGAACCACGTGAGCCTTCCCTGTGATGATGTGTCGAATTACAGCCCTTCCATTCCAGCTCGCAGGCGGCAACATCGTTTATCTTCCCCCTTGGTTCCTTCGGCCGATACCGGACCAGGACACCAACGACCGGAACGATAATAATGGCAGCAAGATAGCACGACATCACCCCGATCGTGCAGGTGATCCCAAAGTCCCCCACCATGGGGATAGGGCCAAAGACCATTGCGATGAACCCCATCGAGGTGGCGAGCATCGCAACAAGGACCGAAGGACCTGTCTTCGTGATCGTGGTGGTGATCGCGTCAGAAAGAGAAGATTTCCGGGTCTCCTCGTCAAGCCTCGAGTGTATCTGGATCGCATAATCAATGCCGATCCCAATCAAAACCGGGAATGCCCCGATCACCACCATGCTGATGGGGATGCCTGCAAGACCCATGAACCCGAACGTGAGGACCAGGCCCGATGCAACAACAATGACAGGTAACAACGTGTATCGTACGTGGTTGAAGAGCGTCATGACCGCGACCACCATCAGCGTCATGGCGGCGAGGATCAGGATACCCATTGACGACCCCATCTCCTGCTGCATCTCCTGCGAGAATGCCGGCGATCCTGAGAGAATGACCGTCACGCCGGGAGGAGGACCCGAGAGCGAGACGACGCCCCGGATGTTGTTGAGTGCCTGCTCCTGCCTGTCATTTGAGATTCCCGGTTGGAGCGCAACGACACTGATGGTCATCATCTTCGAGGGGATATAACGGTTGACAACGTCTGGCGGCGCCTGGCCGATAATCCGGTTGATCTCCGCCGACGACCCTGGGAGGGTTCCGCCATTTGCCTGCTTCAGAAGGTCGACGATCCCTGACACCCGTTCCACGTACTGCTGTTTCGCGACATCGTCCTGGAGCCGCTCGATATAATGCAGGCTTTCGATCTGTGTGATATCGTCTGACTCGACGATGATCATGATGGCGTCAGAACCATAGGTATTCGTATAATGGGAGAGAAGTGCCCCGCGGGGGGTCGTCTTGTCGATATACGTGTCGTCTCCCGTTTCCATCGTCAGGAGGGTGACACCAAAGAGCGCCACCGCGAATACCAGGACGGTGATCCCCGCCACGATACGGGGATGGGTAGTGATGGCATGCGCCAGCCAGTGGAACGGGTTATTCATCTGAAAGTGCCTCCGCCATGATTACGGGTCAGGGATGGGATTTTCGGGATAAGGGTATTCTTGAGCATAAAATGACTCCGGATACCAGAAACCGACACTGCCCGGAAAGGATACCTCGATAGAAAGCAATGGTGTATCCAAGTTGTCATATTCACTACAACAGTACTTTCAGATCTTTCACACCATAATCTTATTGCCTTCAGAGAGGAGAACCGGGACAGGATCTCTGATACCAAGCTCCTCCTTCCAGGGCTGGAGAATCCCCTGGCCTGGCTGCCATGCCTGGAAAGGCAATACCCCTGTCACCGGCGTTTCCGGAGGAATGTCCCGTTCCGGTACTCGGCAAATGCCTGCCGGAGCTCCTCCTCCGTATTCATCACAATCGGGCCTCGCCATGCAACAGGGTCTTTGAGGGGCTTTCCCGAGAAATAGAGAAACCTCAACCCCCTGCTGCCTGCGATGATATGCACCCACCTTCCTTCCTGCCCAAAGAGCACCATGGTGAGGTTTGAGAGTTCCCTCTCCTGGCGGAGGTCGAAGTTCCCTGACCCGCCGATCACGTAAGCCGCCGCGGTGTGCTCTGCCCTCACCTCGTGGGAGAATGGCACGTCGGGGCCGAGTGTCACGTCGAGAAATTCAGGATACCCGACAATGTCCTGCACGGGCCCAGAAACCTCGTCGACAGTCCCCGAGATGATCCTGATGCGCACTCCTCGCTGGGGGGATACGATTGGGATTCGTTCGGCAGGCACCTCCTGGTACCGCGGGTCGATCATCTTGTGGCTCCGCGGAAGGTTCACCCAGAGCTGGAACCCCTCCATTCGCCCATCGACTGGCTTAGGCATCTCCTGGTGGATGATCCCCGAGCCGGCCGTCATCCACTGGACACCTCCCGCCTTCACGCTGCCGGAGTGTCCTAGGCTGTCACGGTGCTCCACCTCCCCTTCCAGCATGTAGGTGACCGTTTCGATTCCCCGGTGCGGGTGCCACGGGAACCCTGGAAGATAGTCTTCCGGGTTCTCTGACCGGAAGTCGTCGAGCATCAGGAAGGGGTCAAAGAGCGGGAGCTGGGTGTAGCCGAATGCCCGGTGGAGCCTGACACCCGCACCCTCGATCGTTTCGCGAGCGGGAAATGCCCTTGCGACCGCCTTTGCAGGTGGCATACCGGGAAATGTACATTTCCACGCGATAAAGGTAAGGGATTCTCACTCCCTTTTGAATGTCGCGGCCCGGTTTACGAAGAACAGGGTGCGATTGACCAGCCGGAGCCCGACTCTCTCCGCAAGGTTGACCTTGCCCTCAAACTCGCGGCCGGGGACGATGAATGGCGGCTCCGAGAAGTAGAAGGTTCCGCCAGGCTTCAGGAGGGTTGCGATCTCGCTGAAGAGTTTCTCCGGGTCTGGCACTTCATGGACGACGAAGATCGCAAACGCCACATCGAAGGTTCCGTTCAGTTCCCGGGGGAGGCCTATCGAGTCGGGCCTGCACTGGTGCTTCGTGACCCTTGAGATGAGTCCCTCGGAATCCATCTTGTCCCGGACAATTTTGAGCATCTCTTCCTGCAGGTCGACGGCGTAAACACTGCCCGTATCACCCACCCGTTTTGCAAACTCCCGGGTGAAGAAACCAGGACCGCATCCAAAGTCGAGCACACGGTCTCCCGGCTCGACGTATTGGTTAGCGAGACGGTGGGGCCGGTAAAGAAGGCGGCGAACCCAATTATCGAGGTGTACGGCACGGGATGCAGAGAATACCTTGTGCTGGTGGTGTTCACCGGAGTCATCGCGAACTGTCATGAAAGCACGGGTATGTGCGGCATTGAGATAACGGTTCTGTGTCCGTTGCTGTGTTGAATGCATCTTGGGTAAAAAGTACCAAACGCTGAAGATCACGGAAATCCTATCAACCTATCATATCAAAGAAAGAGCGATGGGGACATCCGCATGTAGATACTCGTGATTGGACCGTTAATAATGAACGTCTCGTAAAGCGAGGCGAGTTCTCCCTCTCATTGGAATTCATAGACCATTGGGACACCCATCTCGCCAGAATGAATGCGGGGAAACGAGGTCACCCATTCCGAGTACCCGGATTTATTCATGCAGTGGATAGCCTGCATCCATAACTCCCTCCAGATGCCGTACCGCCAGGTGAAGGGATTTACAAGGAATCTCTCCCTTTCATTCCAGGTCTGCAATCTGCAGACTACCCCACTCTTTTCGGTCGGATCAGGGAACTTGACCTCTCATTGAATATCAATCCCCGAATCCTTTCTCATGATGTAATTGTTGCTGTCGATAGCACCGGAATAAAAGTCACGAACAGAGGTGAATGGATGCGTGAGAAGTGGAGGGTTCGGAGAGGCTGGATGAAAGTGCATGCAATGATCGACATCGAGACCGATCAGATCCTCGGTCTTGAGGTCACGGATGAATCGGTGCAGGATGACCCTTTGTTTACCCCGCTTCTTGGTCAGGCATTGGAGAAATGTGGAAAAGCACATCCTATCCGCCAGGTTCTCGCCGATTGGGGATATTCCCGGATCCACGGCTTCAATGCCATGGAGAAACGAGGAATCAAATCTGGGGTCAAAACACGGGAGAATGCTGCTACACGATCCACCGGGTCTCCCTATCGCGCTGAATGTGTCCGGGAGCGTATGAAGAGTGGAGGCTATCGAGAATGGGCTGATGAGACCGGGTATGGGATGAGGGAGAAGATTGAGGGAGTGTTTTCCTCCGTGAAAAGGATATTTGGTGAATCTGTAACGGCCTCATCACGGCAGGGTATCATGCGGGAGGTGATGATGAAGTTCAATTGCTACAATTTGCCGGTCTCGATGAGTGTTTAGGTAATAATTCAAGTAGCCCCCTCTTTTAGGCATGTTCAAAAAACAAAAAATACATCATCCAAATAGCGATTTGAAAAAAATCCACCGACA
>JADFCY010000046.1 GCA_018263335.1 Methanolinea sp.
TACTGCTTGAACTTCTTTGCGATCAGGTCATACGCCTCGTCCCAGCTCGCCTCGACAAACTTGCCGTCCTTCTTGATCAGCGGTTTTGTCAGGCGGTCGGGTGAGTTGATGAACTCGTGGGCATAGGTCCCCTTCGGGCAGACCTTCCCCTCGTTGACGGGGGAGCGCTGGTAGGGGGCGGTCCCTGTCACTTTCCCGTCCATCACTACCAGGTTAAACGTGCACCCAGTCCCACAGTAGGGGCAGGTGGTCTGTACATACTTTACATTCATTCAAACACCTGTATACCAGGGGCAGTTATTGCCAACAGAAAATAAAAGTATCTAAACGTTTTTTTTAGATTTGAGATTTGTATTGATTATCAATTTGTGTTAAATTACTAAAGTTAACAACGGTAAGTGCCATGCATTTATGCGTGCAAAAATTGCAGGGCATAAATTCATATCTATTCTTCCAAAGAAAGACCCTTTGCCCTTTTTGAATAATTGGGCCGGTATTCCACACAGACCGTACTTTTTTAAAAAAATTTAAAACCCGCACAATTTTTCCCCTCATGGCTCAACAGAATGGGGCACCTCTCACCTGCACATGCAATGATCTGCGAGAAACTCCCCCCATCCCTGCGCGTCTCTCTGTCAACGCAACAAATGAGAGATTTATCAAAAAAGAAGGTTTTTTTCGTGTTCCCGACCTTCTCTTCGGCCTTCGACACTACAGCCCGGGCGTGAACCGGCTTGCAGAGGTTTTTTTCTCGAACAAAATTCCCGGATTTCCAATGGTTTTTCGAGATTTGCGCCCGAAAATGAGAGTGGTGCCTTATCTTCCCAGTGCCAGGTCAACTCCCCTGTTCATGCAGGAATAGGCTTCCTTCTCCCGACCCATCTTCTTCAGGGTAAGCCCCTTGTTGAACCACGCCTCGGCATGGTGCGGATCCAGCTGTATTGCAGTGTCATAACTGGAGAGTGCTTCTTCGCAGCGACCCAGTTCATCAAGGCAGTTCCCCTTTTCGTGCCATGCCATCGCAAAATGCGGATCTGACGAGAGTGCCCTGTCGAACTGTGCAAGTGCCCCCTGGTAATCTCCCTTGTGGGCGGATTCCGTTCCCACACGGAAGGCGTACTCCGCCTGATGCGAGATGCTCAATACCGTTTTTCCTGTATGTGGTGTGATATGGTCCATTGACAACCTCCCTTTCCTTCCCAGGGCGCTTATTCCCCTGGCAGATGCCAGGATAAAATCGCAGGAATATTAATTTTTTGCCAGAACATTCTGCATAAAACGAACGAGCGGCAGATCCAGAGGCAGTTTTATTCACTCAAATGCCCGGCACTGATGGCGTGCAGAAGGGTCTGGCAAAATACCATTTTATACAAAAAGACCTATTACCCAGATGCAGAGAAGGACCATGGAGATGCAGCATACGTGGCCTGGTTCTTTCGTCCTGGGGGAGCGCCTCGCATGAACTCTTCGTCTGAAGAACGGATTGCCGATATAAAAAACCTGCTTGCACACCACCCGCAGGGTCTGAGCATCAACGAGATAGCGGGCAGGCTTCAACGGCACCGCAACTCGGTCTCGAGGGACCTGCATGCACTCTCCCTCTCGGGGCAGGTCATACAGCATGCCTTCGGGACGACGAGAGTCTACTCCCTTGCGAAACGGACACCTGTCAGCAGCATCCTTGATTATACCTCTGATATGATACTCACCCTTGACAGGAATAACACAATTCTGTCTGCAAATGTGCCTCTTCTCAATTTCCTCCATTGTTCTGCCGATACGCTGATTGCAAAGAGCATCCACGCACAGGAACACCCCATGCTCAACGCTCTGAGTGGGTATCTCATACACGAGGGTCACCATGACGAGCAGCACGCATACGAGTTCAGCGTAACCCTCGAAGGACAGCCCTCTTTTTTCCAGGTCAATAAGGTTCCCACGGTCTTTGAGAACGGCGCACCAGGTCTTGTCCTGATTGTACACGACGTAACCTCCGGGGTTTGTGCACGTGAGCACCTGGAAAGAGTTGACCTCCAGTACCGGGCCATCATTGAGGCGATGCACGAGATGGTGGTCCGAATCCTCCCTGATGGTTCCATTATCTTTGCAAACGGGGTTTTTTCTTCGTTTTTTTCCCTGTCCCCGGATGAAGGGCGCACTGTCTCTTTCTTTACCCTGGTATATCCAAAAGACCTGGACGGCTTTCTCTCTCACCTTGCCTCCCTCACACCCGGAAAACCGGGGCTGACCATCTCGGTCCGGGTCACTCCCCAAGGAGGATCGCCTGTCTGGAGCAGATGGACCTTCCATGGAATATACGACAGGGACTCCCTCGTACTCGTCTACCAGGGGATAGGGCGCGATATCAGACACGAACTGGAAACCCGGAAACATGATAGCCTCTACATGAAGGAGATGGCGTTCCTGACCTCTAAACCTAGAGAGTTCCTTGCAATGACCCCTGACGCAGACATATACAAGATCATTGCGACGCACATCTCCGGAATGACCCCCGGGGCATCTGCCGCAGTCTTTGATATTGACCCCGGTTCCCTGGAATGCGTGCTCAAAGCAACTTCAGGGGAGATCTCCCTGAAGCAATGCTTCGAATCAGGAGCAATCACACTGCCCGCGCCCCCCTCTCCCCCTGCAGAAGTTGACCGAATTTCTGTAAAGATGCGGGATGAGCTGCTCTCTGGTTCCCCGATCATCCCGGGTGGATTCCTCTTCCGAAAGCTCCTCACACTGCAAGGGGCAGAGGCGGACATTTCGTCGTGCAACGCGATTGCTGAAATGGATGCCATCTCCGCAGGGTTGGAAGCGAAAGGATCCCTCGTTGGTGCAGTGGAGGTGTTCACCCGGAGAGGGCAGGAGCGGATCGACCCGCATCTGATTGAAGCATACCTCTCCATCGCATCCCTTGCCCTCCAGAGATGGCAGTCTGATCGTTCACTCAAAGAGAGCGAGGAACGCTTCAGCAGGATAGCTTCCACAAACCCCCATCCCATTTCCATCATCGACTCTTCCGGTCGCTATATCTACCTGAGCCCAAGGTTCACCGAGCTCTTTGGCTATACACTGGATGACATCCCGACAGGGAAGGCGTGGTTCATGCAGGCATTCCCTGACCTTGCGGAACAGAAACTCGCCCGCGATACGTGGAAATGTGACCTCGCTGAATCGACACCCGGCGAGATCCGTCCCCGCCAGTTCCGTGTACGATGCAAGGACGGCATCTTCAAGGAGATCTCGTTTCTCCCTGTGACCATGTCGAACGGCCAGCAGCTGGTCGTGTACGAAGATGTCACTCCCCAACTGGAGGCAGTCCAGACAAGAAACCTCCTTTTTGACATATTCAGGTCATCGCACGACGGGATATTCAGTGCTACAATCGACGGCAGAATCCTCTCGTGGAACCCCGCGGCGGAACAAATTTACGGGTACTCTTCAGGAGAGCTTGAGGGCAGGGACGTCAGGATCCTGGAGCCGCCTGCATTGAAGGGCGAGATCTCTGCGATACTCGAGAGGGTGAGGAAGGGAGAACATATCGTCAACCATGTGACACAGCGAAAGAGGAAGGATGGGAGAGTGATCGATGTATGCCTGACAGTCTCCCCGATATACGAGGAGGGAAAAACCATCATGGGTGCCTCTACGATAATCCGGGACATTACCGCCCAGAAATCCGAAGAGCGTCTTCGCCAGGCGGAAATGCAGTACAGGAAACATGTCGGCAATATCAACGTGGGCGTGTACCGGAGCACCGGCGATCCTGAGGGAAGGTTCGTGTGGGGAAATACCTCCCTGCTCCGTATCCTTGGCTATGATACTCTCGACGACCTCCAGGGCGTCCCGGTGAGTGAAATGTTCCTGCACACCGGAGGACGGGCGGAGCTTCTCGCTGAACTCATGCAGCACGGATTTGTGAAAAACCGGGAAATTATACTGAGAAAGGCTGACGGTTCCCCCATCCATGTCCTGGTGACGGCGCTCGCCACATTCGCACCAGACGGATCCATCTCCCATATCAACGGCATTGTTGAGGATATCACCAGCCAGCGCGTCCTTGAGCAGAAAGTGGCCAGGTTGTCAGGTCTCTCCGGAGAGCCCCCCGTGATCCTCCCGGCCCCGCCGCGTGAGTGAGGGGACGGAAAAACCTCCAATACACACATACCTCATCCCGATGCACAATCTGTCAGGGGACGATTATTTACGGCTGATACATAACAGTGCAGCGACCGCGAGGCCTCCGAGCGCAAGGAATGCAGGAATCGAGCCTTTGACTTTATCCCCAGGGCGAATTGGAATCAGCGTAGCGTTCATCTCAACAGTCTCCCCCGCCGCAACCCTCGCCTCTGCCTGCCAGTCCTGGTATCCGGGCAGTCTCACCAGGACATCATATGAACCCGGCATGAGGGTGTGCACCGTGGCGGGGGTGGGGCCGCGATACACATTGTTGAGAAAGAGGTCTGCTCCTGATGGCTGGGAGAGAAGAGAGATCCTCCCTGTTGCCGGCCGCGGGTCAGGGTTGAGCGGGATGGCAAGGTCGTAATTCTCTCCCAGCCTCACCACTCCCGTGGAGGTGGAATCCTGGTAACCTGCCATGGCGAGGTGAAACTCATGAATGCAGGGCAAAACACTTCTGTAGACCAGGGGGCTCCCGATCCGGGTCTGGCCCAGATAAACGCCATCTGCATATACGTCGGCTCCGGGAGGAGAGGATATGATACTGACGGTTCCGTAAAGCGGCTCGGGAT
>JADFCY010000047.1 GCA_018263335.1 Methanolinea sp.
GTGAACTCGTCAAGGATGTTGTCGGTGTAGGCAGCGGTTGCGTACTGCGTGAACCCGACACCGCCGGACATGTAGGAACCGAGCCAGATCTGGTCGAAGAGCATCGTCCCTGCACCGACGACCTCGAGAGAGGCGCGGGCGGGGTCGTGCGGGTACTTCCTGTCTGCCTGGACCATGTCGGCGAAGTGTCCGAACTTGATGCCACCTGGCTCGTTCGGGCCACGGGCACGGCGGGCTGGCAGGATGTCGGCCATCTGGATCACACCGGCGTGCTTTGCGGCGAACGCCAGGTCGGCGACTGCTGCTTCTCCGGCGCACATCCGGTAGGCTCCGATGAAGGACATACCGAGCTGCATCGCAGACCACCGGGAGGTGGTGCCTCCGTCACAGGTTCTCGAGACGATGGTCGGGATGTGGATTGCCTGCCAGAGGGACTTTCCGAGTGCTGCCTTCAGCTGGGCTGCCTGCTTGGCCGGGAAGAGCTTGTCGACGTTGATGACGAACTGGGGCTCGAGGTCGTCGATCATCTCGTCGTCCCCGGTGTAGACCTTACAGTAACAGTCATCGACGAGGCCGGGGTGGGTCTCGACCATGTGTTCCTGAACGACTGCTGCGCCGGGCATTGCGTGGTTCAGCACGTGCAGGTACTCGTTGATGGTCTCAGGAGTCACTTCCTTGCCCAGACGCTTCTGCAGGGTCTGGTGGGCAAGGTCCATGTTGACGAGGATGGTCCTGCGGATGTCGTCCCACATCTGCTGCATGGCAGCGTTGTTGACGAAGTGCAGGTCGTCGCCCTCCACGAATACCCCTGTCGTTGAGACCTCGTAGGTCATCAGCTGGCGCTGCCCGAGCGGGATACCGCCCAGGTGGCAGCGGACGGGGTCGTACATGGAAATGCCACGGGCCATCTCCATTTTCTTACCGGACTCCAGGAATTCCCTCTTCCTCGCGGACTGCTTGAGACCTTCGCGGGCGTAGACCACGTTCGTGGACTGGGGATCCTCGGCGAATTTCCCCTTCAGTGCCTTTAAGAAGAGTTTCTGGGTCCTCTCGATCTTTGCTTTTGCCATGTCAATCACTCCAGCGGCATGAAGCCGTATTTGGTCCTCAGCGAGTGGATACGCTGAACGTATTCGACGTACTCTGCGTCGTCACGGAAGGCTACTCCGCCGAGCGAGTGGTAGATGGTGGTGTGCGCCTTGAGCCACTTCTCGTCCATGGGCTTGCCGACCTTGACTTCCTTATCGAGGGGCTCACCGATCTGGTTCTTGACGTACTTGACCATGTTTCCTTTCTTGTCGAGGATGCACCTCTGGAGCATGTCGAACATCATCCCGTCTTCTGCAAGACGGAGGGAGTGCCCGTGCACGGTCGCACCACGAATACCGGTGCGGGCGGAGTCGAAGAGCTCGGTGCTGACGAGTTCCTTGGCGTATTTCTCAAGGTCACGCTCGCGGCACTCGACAATCTGACGGCCGGACAGGGTCCCCGGGTCAACACCGCGGTAGCGGTATGCTTCGAGGTAGGACCTCTCGTACGGGTGGGTGGGTGCAAAGAACATCGAGTCGGCGAACTGGATGTAGCGGATGCGGTCCCCGTGCTTTGCGCCGTCGGTGGGGGTGACCATCTTCCGGATGGGGCAGTCGGGCTCCTGCTGCTCGGCGAGCGGCGGGTGGGCAGTCGGGTAGGCTGCGCCGGGTGCCCTGTGGCCCATGAGCAGAACAATGTCCTCATCCGAGATGTCCCGGACCTTTTCCAGCTTGTGGCCGGGGTCCATGTACTTGCGCCTGTTCTCGGCGACTACTGTGGATCCGGGCCCATACTGTGGTTTGTAAGCCATATTTTTACTCACTCCTAATTCTTGATCAATCTCATCACTGCGTGAATGACTTCCGCCATCTTTTCCCGGGTGGGTGTCTGGCCGCGGGTTACCCCGCTCACAATGGCCATTACGGTGCCCCTGGTTTTTATCCTGTCCGGGGGCGGCATCACCAGGGCGGTCTTTACACCTTCCCTGGCCAGGTCCTCAAAGTCTATCGGGGCCTGAGAGACTACGATTGCCTTCACGTCACAGGCCGCCAGGATGAAGCGGACCTTGTGGACCACGTGGGATCTGACGTTCCCGTGGTGGAGGATGGCAATCCGGTGTTTTTCTATCTGCTGGATCTCCTTGTCAGTCAGGCCGAAGTATGCCCCGAGCACTGCGCCACCGATGTTGGTGGCATCGGGGGGAACTCCGGATCCCG
>JADFCY010000004.1 GCA_018263335.1 Methanolinea sp.
AAAGCACTCTCCGCTGATCGGCACCTGGGAATGGTCCGACGGGAAGGGATACACCCAGCGCTACACCTTTGATGCAGACCATTCATTCCATGCAGAGGCGCTTGGTCTTGCTTTTGAAGGAACCTGGGAGGAGATATCCCCCGGTCACTACGAGGTGACCTACTGGAACCAAAATGACGCGACGAAGTCTGAAAAATTCCATGATTCTCTCATCTATGATGAAAAAACGGACCGTATCTATCTCCCGGGACATGAGAGGGTTGGATGAGTTCCGAACGAGTAGTCGGAGCATTGCGGCATGGGAAAAACCTGACCGTTCCAGGACGAGGGGCATGATTCACTCCGCCCGGCTCATTCATTCACCCGTGCAGGTACCAATTCAACATGAAAATGTGCATTAAAAAAGGTTTAATTGAGTGAATAACTCTAAAAAAAAAGCGAAGTGGGGAATTAGTATTCCTTCACTTCCTCGATTGTTAAGATTGACGCATTCTATTCACCACTTTCAATCCCGCTCATGCAGGCAGATCAGGAGCGGTAGGATTCTCCGACTGCAAGAATCCCTCCGTTCAAGGCCTTCAACCTGAACCGGTACTTGCCTGCCCTGTCAGTGTATACTTCAAATTTCCCGGGTGCACTATTGCTGCCAGCATTGCATAATACGGCACCTCTTTTTGATGGTATTGAGAGAGGGAATATCCTAACATCGGTGAAGAATCCTCTAATCAGGTGAAAATACAGAAGAACAGGATGCTGCTATGGGGATTCGAACCCCAGTCGCGGGCGTGAGAGGCCCGCATGATTGGCCGGACTACACTATAGCAGCAAATTGCCTGATGAGTTAGGACTTCCCGGCACTTATAATTGTTGATATTTCACCCGGAAGATCGCGCAGATCCCAGGCATTCGCACCTGCTGCCAGTCGCGAAGGCATCTTTCATGCACGCAATCGCGTTGCTTTCGGGAGAGACCCACAACTATATGTCCGAAATCCCGCCATTCATATAGGAACAGCGGATGGCAGGCCTGGAAGAGCAGATAAAGGAGCTCGAGGACGAGCTGCAGAAGACGCCCTACAACAAGGCTACTGCCAAGCATATCGGTCGGGTGAAGGCAAAGATCGCAAGGCTCCGGGACGAGGCGGTGAACCGGGCCATGCGTGCCGGCGGGGGAGGGGAAGGCTACTCGGTTAAAAAGTCAGGGGACGCCACCGTGGTCCTCGTGGGCTTTCCCTCGACCGGGAAGAGCACGCTCCTGAACACTCTCACCGGGACGAAGAGCGAGGTCGCGGCGTACGCGTTCACGACCCTGACCGTGGTCCCCGGCGCCCTTGAGCACAAGGGGGCGAGGATCCAGATCCTTGATATTCCGGGTCTCATTGCCGGTGCAGCAATGGGAAAAGGGCGTGGCAAGGAGGTGATCGGCGTGGTGAGGGGGGCAGACATGATCGTGATCCTCGTGGACGTCTTCAACGCACACCACGTGGACGTCCTGATGAAGGAACTGTACGATGCAGGGATCCGCATCAACAGGCCCCGTCCTGATATCACCATCAAGAAGACGGCCTTTGGAGGGGTGAGGATGAACCATGTCGGGATCCTTGACCTTGACCTCGAGGAGATCCGCTCCATTCTCTCCGAGAACAAGTTGATGAACGCGGATGTGCTGATCAGGGGGAACGCCACCCAGGATGATATTATCGATGCGATGCTCGGCAACCGGGTCTATATTCCTGCGTTCGTGGCGGTCAACAAGGTCGACCTTGTTGACGATGCCGCACGCGAAGAGATAAAAAAAGAGATCCTCACTCGTTTCGGGGAAGCACCACTGCTCATCTCGGCCCATACCGGTTACCACATGGAGGAGATGAAGGACGAGATTTATCACCGTCTTGGGTTCATGCGGGTGTACCTCAAGCCCCAGAGCAGTGCCGCAGATCTTGAAGAGCCCCTCATCATCAGGGCCGGGAGCACTGTCGAAGATGTCTGCCGCAAGCTCCATCGCGACTTCGTGGAGAGGTTCCGCTATGCCAGGGTATGGGGCCACTCGGTGAAGCACCCGGGGCAGCGCGTCGGGCTGCCTCACAGGCTCAAAGAAGGAGACCTCCTGACGATCATTATCGAGCACTGAAGAGATCCGATCTGGGTGCCGTCTGATGAGACAACTTCACGCGCTCTATAGGAGAAGCAGTAAAAATTTGATATATCCCCTTTGCAGATGTCTCCCTTTCTTTTTCCGGCAGGATACCGCACTCATTCCTGCAGGCTCGTTCATTTGAGTTGACGGATAAGAGCCGCGGCAAACTCCCTTGCAGCAGCAGGACCGTTTGCGGTGACCAGTGTCCCATCCACGATAACCGGCTTGTCGGAGAGTTTTACACCTTCCTTGAGCATCTCTCGCTTCGATTCCGGACTCATGTAGCAGGTGGCCGTCTTCCCTTTCAGGATCCCGGCGTGGGCGAGCACTACGGGAGAGAGACAGATTGCCCCCACCACTTTCCGGTTGCGATAAAAATACTTCACGAGCTGTATCAGCATCTCATGGTTCCAGAGGTGGGCCGGGGACCCGGATCCTCCGACGATCACGATGCCGGCGTAATCTCCCGGATCCACCTCCTCGAGGGAAAGCGAGGCTGTGGCCCGTGCCCCAAGCATCCCTTTACACTCCCCCTTTCTCGTGGAAGCGATGTCATAAGGGATCCCCGCGGTTTGAAAGGCGGCCAACGGTTCAGCAAGTTCCTCGTCGCGGAACTGGTCAGGTGGAATCACGACCAGGATCTTCATACATTGAGTGGTTCCTCAACCAGGGATAAGAATGTTTTCTGCGGGCAAGCGCATGGGAGAAGAGGAGGGCCAGTGAGGAGGAACAATTTTTTCCGCGGTGCTCAACCTGGCCTTTCAGGTGCGGTCAGATTTACTCTTCCCTGCGCCCGGCAATAAGCGCCTCCCGGATCACGTCCAGTGGGGCATTGGTCTTTATGGCAGTCCCACTGTAATGCGCTCTTGCCGCAGCATATCCCTGCGATGAGAGACGCTGGATGATGTCCGCAAGAGGGGGTGGAGAGAGCCTGAAATGCCTCGAGAGTACATGGTAATCGTAATGGTACGAGGTATCAGGTTCGTCCCTGCAGGTCCTCACCAGATGCAGGAGCTGAGTCGCCTTGCCAAGCCTGAATTCCGGGATTGACGCTTCCATGCGCTCGAGTAACTCCTTGTCCTGCACTGCGCCGGTCCAGAGCGGGCCTATCGGAAGGAGCTTCCCGCCGCAAGAGGGGCAGGGCAGGGATTCGGGAAAAAGCCCCCTCTCTTCGGTTCGGAAAGGGCACGACCTGCACTGGAGGATGTAGCCCATCCTGGAGAGGGTTTTGTCCGCGGCCCCTGCTCCCCGTTGGAATCTGACCTGTACCCGGACGTAATGCTCTCGCGAGAAGCAGAAAAGCGGCTCAATGCCCCTGTCATACTTCACTGCTTCCCTCACCACGAACCCGAGGAGAATCCGCAATGCGGTCTCGGCGTGGTACTCGTTGTTCATGGC
Source organism: Methanolinea sp. (assembly GCA_018263335.1). Taxonomy (GTDB): domain Archaea; phylum Halobacteriota; class Methanomicrobia; order Methanomicrobiales; family Methanospirillaceae; genus Methanolinea_A. Next base: position 3,535 of record JADFCY010000004.1, read on the forward strand.
CTGTGCAAAGTAGCGTCGTATTCCAGCCTTTTTGTGGGCGCCGCACAATGGAGCGGTATCCGTGGCAGTCACAAAGAGGTATCTGCCGCTCCCGCGAATCCCCGAGTCGATGAAGGGTGCGGGTGACCCGAACGGATCAAGGTCGACCGCCTCGAAGCACCTCCCTGAAAGGAGGACGTTTGTATCGGAGTGGACCACCTCTATGGGAAGGCCCAGGGACTCGGTATTCCTATGGATCAGTGCAACGGCTTCCCTGTCACGGTCGTTGATGGTGACAGGAACCCTGCATTCCGAGGCGACGCGGAGCCCACGGATGCCGGATGCGGCCATGGCGTCAAGATAATGTGCAGGAGAGAGAAGAGAGACAAGGACGACGGTGGCGTCCCGGGAGAGTTCCATCTTCGGGTTATAAAAGACAGTGGCTGAGGCGGGAGGGAATGGGTGCGAGGGATCCTGCAATGGGATAAAAAACCTTGTATCTCCTTCTTTAGCCTCAATAAACTCCATTACCGGAAATGTGGCGGTTCGACAGCCTTATACCTTCTCTTCGATAATTGATATAGGCAGGGCGTGTGGCCTAGTCAGGATAGGGCGGCAGCCTCCTAAGCTGTAGGTCGGGGGTTCAAATCCCCCCACGCCCGTTTTTTTATTGTCTCCCTTCTCTTCCCCGTACCATATTATATCATCCGGGGTTGCACTTAGAGTCCGGGTGAAAAGGAGGAAGGCGACATTCTCCCAGAATTCCCCTATGTCCGGGTTATCCGCCCGCTCAACGCCACGGTTGCCGGGTGTGCAGCCATTATTGGTTACCTCATGGCGACCGGGACTCTGGTCTCCGGGGCATTGATACTGTTCCTCGTCGTATTCCTTGTCACAGGGGCGGGAAATGCCATCAACGACTACTTCGACGTTGAGATTGACCGCATCAACCGCCCTGACCGTCCGATCCCTTCCGGGGCTGCCAGTGCAAAAGGGGTTTTTATCTATTCCGCGATCCTCTTTTTTAGCGGAATTACACTCTCGCTCCTGACAAACGCGTTCTGTGTCGCGATCGCGGTTGCAAACTCAATTCTGCTCATCTGGTATGCTGCTTCACTGAAGAGGACTCCGGGTGCAGGGAATGCAGTAATCTCTTACCTTACAGCCTCAATCTTCCTCTTCGGGGGAGCGTATGCAGGCCCTGACGGCCTCCTGGTGGTGACACCTCTTGCCCTCATCACCTTCTTTGCCATGCTCGCCCGGGAGATATGGAAAGATGCAGAGGATCTTGAGGGGGACCTTGCACAGGGAGCCGAGACCCTCCCTATCCGCATCGGGGTCTTGCCTGCCGTACGCCTTGGATTCTTATTCCTTGCAGGAGCGATCTTCGCAAGCGTTGTTCCTGTCATCTGGTGGGGGCCGTATTACCTTGCCGGGATAGCCTGTGTTGATCTCCTCGTCTTATGGGTTGGCATCAAAGCCCTGGGCTGCAAGACTGCAGCCTGCCTGAAGAAATCACGGGTCACCACGCTCGTGAAATATGCGATGTTTCTCTCTCTCGTGGTGTTCGCTGTCTCCGCGGTCCTGCTATGAGCCTCCGCATGAACAATGCGCAGTTCTCCCATTCCCTCACCCCAGAAAAGCATGGACCCGTCTAAAAAGGACAATCGCGGACAACGCCGACAATCACCTCTGGTGCCCGGATCCCCCTTGGGGACGCGAATCAAGTATACGAATCAGGGGAGGATATCGTCTCATTGCTCCCCTGGAAACGGGTAATTGTTCAACTCCGTAACCTCGGGAGGGATATCCCGGGGAGGAACGCCGAGGGTTGCAACCTCCATCACCTTGTCCCAGGCAACGAGGGTCTCGACGCACCCGTCCTTGAGAGACACCACCCCCATCGAGACGAGCCCCATCTTGTCCGACATCTCGAGGCCTTCTTTCACTTCGGAGAGGCAGCCGACACCTAGGATAGCGCGGGGATGGTATTTTTTGACCATGCGCTTTATAAACGACGAACCGGGAACGATGAATACCCTGTAGCCCATCTTCTCGAGAACCTTTTTCCAGAACCCAATCGGGCAACTGCCACAGGTCCTGCACTTCAGCCCCTCTGGCGAGAGGTGGGCAGGGCAATGGGATGACCGCAGGCACTGGGGGAAGAAGATAGCACGTTCCGTGACGGGGATCTCGGAGTAACTCTTCTTGTTCATGGTATTGTGCAGGCTGATAAAAAAATTCAGGACTTCACTGTCCTCAAGGCCGAATAGGCGGAAGAGCGATTTCGCGAGTCCTTCGACGAGCACCATCCCGGCTTTGAGAAAACGGGGAAAGTAAAGTCTGCCGGTATTGATGGAATAGATGGAAAGTGCGACGAGGATGAGTGCAAAGAAGAAGATCCCGATGATGACCACAATTGTGATCTCGCCGATGAAAAAGACCAGGTTCTGCCATAGCATGGTGTCAATCTGCACAGCGCTGCATCTCCCTACATCCCACCGGCCCTTCTGGCTGTCTCGATCTTCTCCCAGTCAACCGGGGGCTCGATGACGCCAATATCAGTAATGAAAGCGGTAACCAGTTCATGGGGCGTGAGATCGAATGCATAATTCCTGACATCCACGCCTTCCGGAACCGTCACTGCACCTCCGCATGATGCAACTTCCTTCCTGTCCCTCTCCTCGATTGTGACATCGCCTCCCGAACGGCCTGGGTCGAATGTGGAGAGCGGGGCAGCAACGTAGAATGGTATCCCGTGGAAGCGGGCGGAAACGGCGTGCATGTAAGTGCCGATCTTGTTGAATACCGCATCAGTGGTGATCCGATCGGCACCCACTATCACTATGTCAACTTCACCCCGTTTCATCAGGAATGCCGCAGACGAGTCAGGGATCACTGTCACGGGTATGCCGTCTCTCTGGAGTTCCCACGCGGTGAGACGGGCTCCCTGGAGAAGGGGGCGGGTCTCGCAGGCGAACACCTGCACTTCTGCTCCCGCCTCCACTGCAGAGCGGACGACGCCGAGTGCGGTCCCCCACTCGCTGCACGCGAGCGCTCCTGCATTGCAATGGGTGAGCACCGCAGTGCGGCCCCGGATGAGGGAGGCGCCATGGGTGCCCAGTTCACGGCAGGCCCGGGCATCTGCAGAGGCAAATAGGCGTGCGGCATGCAACGAGTCTGCCCTTGCAGCAGAAACGGAATGGGCGTCTTCGACTGCCCGCATTACGAAATCAACGCCAGTGGAGAGGTTCACTGCAGTGGGCCTCGCTCCCCTGATGCGTGCCGCTTCGACCCAGAGTGCCCGCATGAAGCGGGAATGCTCCTTCTCTTTGATCTTCCTGCTCGCAAGCACCACCCCGTAGGCCCCTGCGACGCCGAGTGCGGGAGCCCCGCGGACCTCCAATCGTCGTATTCCTGAGATGAGACGGTCAACCGACCGGCATCGGACCAGCCGGTAATGTCCCGGCAACTGGGTCTGGTCGATGAACGTGACTGCCCCCTCATCGTCATCCCAGGATATCGTCTCCACCGCTTTCATCGGGAAGACCCGTCCTTGTTCGCGTCGAGGAAGGCCCGCATTGCCGCAGCTCCCGCATGCGCAACACAGTCGGGGATATCCCTTGGTTGGGTCGCGGTCCCTGCCAGGTATATTCCAGGCCTTATCGTTGCCACGGTCTCTATCTTGTCATCAAGTGGCTTGAGAAACCCGGTGTCCTCGCGCGGGATGCCAAAGAGGGTGGCGATAGCCCCCGAATCTATGGATGCCTGGAGGCCTACCGAGAGAACGACCAGTTCGGGCTTGAGATCAAGCATCTCTCCGCTTTCCGTGTTCTCGACCCGTAGAGCGAGCGTATCTCCACGGTCAAGTATCTCGGCTGGCAATCCACGGACGAAATGAACACCGGCGTCCACCGCACGCTGGTAGTACTCCTCGTAACCCTTGCCATACGCCCTGATATCCATGTAGAGGATGGTCACTTCGGTCTCGGGGTATTTTTCCTTTATGAGAATGGCATTCTTGATCGCATACATGCAGCAGACCCCCGAGCAGTATGGCCTTCCGAGCTGCATGTCCCTTGAGCCCACGCACTGGACAAAGACAATTGAGCGCGGCGTCGTTCCATCCGAAAGCCTCCGAATCATACCCCCGGTCGGCCCGCTGGCATTCATCATCCGCTCGAACTCAAGGCTCGTGATCACGTCAGGGAAGCGCAGGTAGTGGAACTGCTCCTTGCCCGCCGCGTCGAAGACATCGTAACCGCAGGCAATGATCACGCTCGCTGCGTCTACTACACACTCCTGCCCGAAATCTTCTTTCCTGATGGCCTCCCTGCCGCAGACATCGTAGCAGAGGCCGCACTCGATGCAGTGCTCGGGGTCCTTGACGACGATATCCGGGACCGCCTGCTGGTGGGGTTTATAGATGGCTTTCCTGACCCCTATGCCCGCATCAAACCGGTTGTATACCTCGACGGGGCAGACCTCGATGCAGTCTCCGCACCCATTGCAGCGTTCTTCATCAATGTAGCGCGGCATCTTGGTGATGGTGACGGAAAAATGCCCGGCCTCACCCGAGATCGCACTCACCCTTGCGCATGTGTGGGTATGGATTCTGGGGTGCCGGTATACGTCCATCATCTTGGGCGAGAGAATGCACATGGAGCAGTCATTTGTGGGGAATGTCTTGTCGAGCATCGCCATGTGGCCACCGATGGAAGGCTCTCTCTCGACCAGATGGACGTCAATCCCGTGGTTGGCGAGGTCGAGGGCCGCCTGGATCCCGGTAACCCCCCCGCCAATGATCACCACGTCAGGCATAGAGGTAGCTCCTTGCCAACTCCCAGTAATTCCTGGCGTTCTGAACGATATGCGCTCTCTGGGCATCTGTAACCGGTTTGATCGCCTTTCCTGGAACGCCCACGACCACTGATCCTTGGGGGATTTCGGCACCTTCTGTGACCACTGATCCGGCTCCGAGGAGGCAGTCCTCTCCCACCACCGCGCCGTTGAGCACAATGGCCCCCATTCCCACGAGGACCCTGTCAGAGATAGTACAGCCGTGGAGGATGGCCCCGTGACCTATAGAGACATCGCATCCAATCCGCACTGGGAACCCCTTGCTTGTGTGGATCACTGCATTGTCCTGCACATTCGACCGGTCTGCAATAACGATCTTATCCCTGTCTCCACGGACCACTGCGCCAAACCAGATGCTCACTTCGGACCCAATCTCCACGTCCCCGAGCACCGTGGCATTCTCTGCAACAAAGGTCTCTGCCGTGCGCGTACGACCAACAGCCATAATAGCATTAAAAAATCAATATCAGGCACCATGAAGGTTATGGTCGGGGGAACATTCGACCCCCTCCACGATGGCCATAAAAGGCTGATCTCCCGTTCTTTTGAGATTGCAGGAAGCGCCGGTACGGTGATCATCGGCCTGACAACCGATGCCTTTGCATCGCGAAAGAGCCATCCCGTTCGTCCTTTCAACGAGAGAAGGGAATCACTGGAGAAATTTATCCGGGAGAACGGGTGGAGCGCATCATGGACGATCCAACCCCTCAATGACCGTTTTGGGTCTGCACTGGACGATGAGTTCGATGCCCTCGTGGTCAGTGAGGAGACGCTTCCCATCGCCCGGGACATCAACATGCTCCGCAAGGAGCGGGGCCATCAGAAAGTGGACATCCATCAGATCACCTGTGTCCTTGCCGAGGATGGAAAATGGATCTCAAGCACCAGGATATATCGCGGAGAGATCGATGATCACGGCAGGCTGCTCTCCTGATTGGCGCGGCCCCTGAAGTATGACCAGTGGATTTGTAGAACCGTAACCATCAACTCAATTTAATACCTTGGCATGGGGAATGGGTAACTGGTACTCACAGCATCTCTTTTTGATCATATTGTGAACAGAATCAGCCGCAGCCACTTCGACATTCCTGTATGCCCACGTTGCATTCAGAATCTTTTTCGCCGTTGCCATAATCCAGTCAGGGACAAAATGACAATTGAACCGGGTCCATCATGCACATTGATATCAATGGACACTTTACCATGAGAGTGATACTCCCAGCATCATTTTTTTCTCATCTATTCACGTTCCGGCAGTGCGCAGGAAAAAATAAAGTTGGCTATACGAGCTCCCTCTTTGTCAGGATGAAACCGGTGGCGACTCCCAAGGCAGCGGATGCGAGTATCCACGACAGGGGCGCCTTCGCAGTCGTGGGCTCCGGTCCGGGAGACTCGTTCATCTCACCGATAAGGAACATCGCCATCTGGATCGCTTCATTCGCTTCATCATTTCGGCCAAGGTTGGAGAGTGCTGTCGACCTGTCAATCCAGGCTTTTGAGAGCCGTGGGTCAAGTTCAATTGCGCGGTCGGCAGCCTCGAGTGCCTCTTCATCCCTTCCTAGGGAGATGAGTGCGCTTGCGCGGTTAGTCCAGGCCTCTGCCTGCTTCTCATCGATCGCAAGCGCCCGGTCCGAGGCGACAAGCGACTGGTTGTACTCTCCCATGGCGTTCAGTATCCCCGCCCGGGTGATCCAGGCGAGGGTGAAATTCGGGTCTATCGAGAGGGCCTTATCGATGGATTCGAGTGCTGCGGGAAAGTTCCCCTCGACGGCAAGGTCGACACCATTGTTGTAGGCATCGATTGCCTCCATCGCAGGCGCTGCAGCCCCACAGGTCACCAATGCGACTACGGAGCATGCGGCAATAAAAAGCAGAACACGGCAATTCATCAAAAATCCCTTCCTTTCTATTCGTTTTGAAAGCGGGACGGGAAATACTTTCCCTTTTCCTTTCACCAGGTTTTTGGTGAGTCAGCCTGGTCTGGCGATGAAGATGAGACTCACGGAATGCACGTGGTCCAGAATAAACACAGAAAATAGCAAAAACATCGCCACATTTTCATTTGCCTTACCGCACATACAATCGTGCGCAATTAAGAAAATTTCTTATTGAGCCTGAATTTTAATTCGGACACCTAATGCCCGGCCCCCTCATGAGGGGATATGGTGGCAGCATCCATAAGAGGTGCAATCCGCCCAACGGACACTACCGGGACTGCCCCGTATATCAGAACTCTTTCAGGATACCGTATCCCCAGTTCCGAGAGACGGCCGCACCTTTTCAGGTCTCCCCTATCGGCGCAGAACAGGCCTCCCTGTTCCAGGAACCGGCTGGCCATTACCGGCGAAATGAGAGAGATCGACTCCCTCTCTCCAGGGACAAGAGACCACCGGTGAAGGTAATAGAGTGAGGGGAGGTCTTTTCGGGGATGCTCGTAAAGATCTCTTCCCCTCATAAAAACACCGCGTTCCGGGTCCCTTGGGGCCCTGAACAGGCATGTATCCTGCTCTGTATCAAGTGTGGTATTGTTCTGCTCATGAACAATCTTTTTTATGACCAATCTCTCCTCATCCTGTGCGTGTGTATCGATGAAGCGATAACGGCAGTGCATACCTATGGATGCCATTCCGTGGATGGCTGCCGCAGCAAATCACATGGTTTATTCAAACCACGTTGAGGAGTGCGCTGATGAGGGTTGAACCCCGGTTGCAACAATGCCTGGAGACGAGGAATCGCCAGCGAAAGAGGGGTGTGTTCATGAGATGTGAGCGATGGCAGTTCATTATTTTGGAACGACGGGAACTGCAGTCTGTTTCTCGCGGGGTCTTGCGCTTGAGTGAGGCATCCCAGGACTTCTCAGGGAGTAAAGAAAAATTTCCGGCAATACTCAGATGATATGGCTCGTGATGTCTTTTGAGATCAGCCAGTCGCAGTAGACGCACCGCAGTCCCTTCGGCTGCACAAGGAAACACGAATGGATCGGCTCGTTCGTGTTCGATATGCACCCGGGGTTCGGGCATCGCACGATCCCGATCACCTCCGAGGGGATCTCGACACCCTTCTTATCCCACACCTTGTAATTGCGGATGATGTTGATGGAGGCCCGCGGGGCGATCAGCGCGATCTTGTCCACCTCTTCTTTCCGCAGCTCCCTGTTCTTGATCTTCACGATATCCTTGAACCCGATCTTGCCGCTCTCCACGTTGGTTGCAACTGAGATCGACTCCTGGGTAGTCCCCGTGATCCCGATTATCCGAAGCACGTTGAGGGCCTCTCCCGCGGTGATATGGTCGATCACCGTCCCGTTCTCGATGGGGCTGATCAGGAGACCTTTGGGTGCGTTCTTTTCCTTTCTCATGCCATCACCCGCAGGAGCATTGCCATCCGTACCGGGATTCCGTTTGCCGATTGCTCGAAATAACGGGCGTAAGGGAGGTGATCCACACGTGGATCAATCTCATTGACCCTGGGCAGAGGGTGCAGAACTACGAGGTGATCTCGCACTCCCGTCAGAAGTTCCGGGGTAACCCTGTAACTCGATGCGACTTTGAAATAGGAGGCAGAATCCGGGAAACGTTCCCGTTGTATCCGTGTGACGTAGAGGACATCAAGGTCTCTTACCACCTCCTGCACGTCATCATGCTCGATCACCTCTGTTCCTGTGTCCCGTAGCTCGCCTGCAAGGCCTGAGGGGAGCTCGAGCCCTTTTGGCGATATGGTGTGGAGCGTGGCCCGGTAAAGGGAGAGGGCATGGGCAAGCGAGTGTGCAGTCCTCCCATACCGGAGATCACCGAGCAGGCCGACGGTGACACCCTCGAGCGGCATCGACTGCCGGATGGTGTAGAGGTCAAGGAGTGTCTGCGAAGGATGCTGCCCGGCCCCGTCGCCCGCATTGATGACAGGTACCTGTGCAAACTCGCTCGCCAGGCGGGCCGCTCCTTCTTTGGGATGGCGGAGCACGATCGCATCGACGTACCCGCTCACCACCCGGATAGTGTCGGCGAGTGTCTCGCCCTTCACCATGGAGCTTGCCTCCACGCTGTCCATCGAGATCGACTGCCCGCCGAGGCGGGCAATGGCAGAGGCAAACGACATCCTCGTCCTGGTGCTTGGTTCAAAGAAAAGGAGGCCAAGAAGCTTTCCTTTCAGGGCCTGTGAATTGTACTCCTGTCCCTGGAGGGCCTGCGCGTGGTCCAGTATTCCGTCGATCTCGGCCCTGTCCAGATCACGGATGGATATGATGTGCCGCATCGTCTTTTTTCGCCCTCTCTCTGATATCCCCGGGATGGCTACTGATCCTTTCTCTCTCTCCAGTCAATGTTGTATGGGCGGGTAATGTGATAAATGCATGTCCATTGGGCAAGAGAAGCCGGTCCAGGACTGAGGATTGACAGAAGGAAGCCTTGCTGCCAGGGCCGGTAGTGAATCGCAACGGGGAGGCGATAGGTGGTCCATGAAGACCTGGACCTTGGGAGTCTTTAGGCGCGCCATGCCATGCTGCGATTAAAAAGGCTGGAAATTCACCCCTGGCCTGCCTGCTCCTCCGGGTCAGACCCTCTCGCCTGGTCGTCCTTTCTCTTAAAAGTCGACTGGCGGCGGGAAGCGGGCCTCCTCCCGCCAGTATATTCTTTCACCTGGCTCTCCCTCGTGACCAGCAGGTTGAAGGCATGGTGTTTGGGGTTGAACCTGACCAGAACGGACGTGAATTCGGCAATGGATCCATAGGGGATTGAAAGAAGCGCCTTGTTCTTCCCAGAGATGTGGTATGAGGGAAGGATCGCATAGACTGGTTGTCCGGTGGTCCCGTCACAGATTTTGAACACATATGTCCTGTGGTCACCAAGGTTTCCTGACAGGACAACCCCTGTAACATTGATCCTCCTGTTGAGGTGTCGCGACAGGGAGGAGAGCCGGGCATAATCCCGTGGCGAAAGGGGGAGCCCGCCTGCCGGGTCGGGAGGTACCTTTCGGAGCAATACATACGAGTACTTGATGTCGGTGTTCCGGTAACGGTATCCCTCATCTCCGGATGCGAGGGCCTCCATGAGTTCTGTCGCGTGTATGGGCGGTTTTTCTACGAAACTCCAGCAGTGATGAGGAATACAGGGGATGTTCCAGAGGAAGCGGCACGGGCCATGGAGATAGAGGCCCGACGCCGATGCATGGTGTGCGACCTGCCTCAGCTCCATTGAATTTACCATGTCGGCCGGTTCAACAATCAGGATGCTGCCATCCGAGGAGAGAGCCCTTGCATACCTCTGCACCAGCTTCCCCCTCTCTTCGGGGGTGAGCGCGGTCATCTCGTTCAGCGTATTCTGAAAGACAATCAGGTCGAGCGATGGGGGGAGGTTGTGCAGGGGCATCGTGCCGATATCACCTCTGAGAGGTGGATGGAAGGTGACGGGATCTCCCCTGGCAAGAGTTTTTTTCGCGAGGAAACGGTAGGCCTCGATAAACTCTTCAGAGTGCTCGATTGCGTAAATATCTGCAGAACACCCGCCAATCCTTCGAAGGAAGTCGTTGATCGCAAAAGTAACGACGCCGGGACCGCACCCGAGATCGAGCACCCGCATGGACTGTTTCAGGAGCCCTGCCAGGGCAAGGTCATACATGAGATGCTCGGCCTGGACGAAGAAGACAGGGGCCTGGTAGGCCAGGTACCCGAGGACAGCATACCCTTTCCTGTACACCACTCTTTTTTTCTTTCCTTCGCGCCAGTATTCGTCCTTCTGAGATACGATTGCCTCCCTTATCTTATACAGGACGGATGGATCATTCCATGCCTTGCCGGTCTTTGCATGGATATATTGGCAGATGCCATTCTCGACCTCGAGGGGCAGAGCAGGATGCGCAAAAAAGGCGTCCAACCTCTGGCATTCGCCAGTGGAGAGAGTCCTTCGAGAGGAGGGGGTTTTTTTCCAAAGACGAAGGTCGCCCGGGACACGCTCCGTGACAAGGTCGAGAGTGGTGAACAGGGGCCAGAGTTCGGCTGCCATGAGGGGGATCTGCCCTCCCACGCCTGCCCTCGCAAGAACTCCTGAAAGCAGGAATGGTGAATCTGACTGCGCACACTCGGCCAGGACTTCTTCCACTTCCCGTTCAGGCATGGAGGAAGAATCTGCTGCCAGGCAGATAATCCCTTCCGGGAAACAGGACGATACGTACATAACTTACCGGGCCAAAGGTGAGAACGAGAGAATTCACCCTGTATGAGAGGCGATCCAAGCGTGAAGAGAGAGATGAAAGGGGGAGATGCTCCGTTATTGCTTCCCGAGCAGGAGGGGATGGCACTCCTCGAAGCAGCAGGGATCCCGGTCCCGGAGCACGGTGTTGCGACATCACCTGAGGAGGCGGGAAGGATTGCCGGGTCAATAGGATTCCCGGTGGTGATGAAAGTGGTGTCGCCCCAGGTGGTGCACAAGAGCGATGCGGGGGGAGTCGTTTCTGGTATCCATTCTGTTGAGGAAGCACGAGACGCGTTCAGGGCAATATCCGGATCGGTCCTCGAGAAGATCCCCGGGGCGAAGATCTCTGGAATAATCGTGGCAAAGCAGTACCCTCAGGGTTTCGAACTCCTTGTCGGGGGAAGGACGGACCCTGCATTCGGGAAGGTGATAACCTTCGGCATTGGAGGCACGCTCGTCGAACTCCTCCGCGACGTGTCTATCAGGGTGCTTCCCGTCGACAGGGCAACTGTCGAGGAGATGATCGACGAGATCCGCGGGTCCCGGATCATACGGGGTTTCCGGGGTTCGGACCCTCTTGACAGGGAAGCCCTCGTGGATGCGATCCTTCGCCTCGCGCAGCTCTTCGAGGAGGATCCGGATTGGTATGAATTCGACATCAACCCCCTGATCCTGTATACACGCGGCTGTGTCGCGGTGGATGCAAGGGTGTATCTCGCCCGTGGGAAGGAGAAAGAGACGGTTGCTCCCCGACCTTCCCCAGGGGAATCCCTCTTCTCCCCAGGTTCAGTTGCCGTTATCGGCGCCTCATCAGATCCTCAAAAGATTGGCTACGTCGTCCTCCGGAACCTCCTCCAGTTCCCGGGGGCAGTCTATCCTGTCAACCCGAAGAGCCAGGAGATCCTCGGGAAACGTGCCTACCCCCGAATCACGGATGTTCCAGGCGAGGTGGATGCTGCAGTCATCGCAATTCCTGCCCCGGCAGTCCCTGGTGCCCTTCGCCAGTGCACGGAGAAGGGCGTGAAGCTTGCCATCATCCTCTCATCGGGGTTTCGCGAGAGTGGGGAGGAAGGCGCGGCGCTCGAGGAGGAGATCCTGAAGATCGCAATGGAAGGGGATATGCGCATTGTGGGCCCGAACTGCCTTGGGATCATTCTCCCCCACATGAACCTCAATACCACGTTTGATCCCGTCTCACCTATGCACGGCCATATCGGTTTTATCTCCCAGAGTGGTGCGGTCGTCACGACCATCGTTGACTGGAGCATTCCTGAACACATAGGTTTTTCAATGGTGATAAGCGTTGGAAACCAGGTTGACCTGGGATTCGTTGACTTCATCCGCGTGGTTGCAGCCGATCCCCATACCCGGGCCATCATCCTTTACATCGAGGAGATACGGCGAGGGAGGGAGTTTCTCAGTGCAGTCAGGGAGATCACAGCGACAAAACCGGTAATCGCGCTCAAGTCAGGATCTTCACGCAAAGGACAGAAAGCGGCCGCCTCGCACACCGGCTCCCTCGCAGGGAATTACCAGGTGTACCAGGCAGCATTCCGCCAGGCCGGGATCATCCCTGTCTTTACCATCCAGGAGGCCTTCGATGTCGCAGAACTCCTGGCCTCTGAGGGGTACCCGAAAGGGAACAGGGCGCTTGTGGTCACCACGGCAGGCGGGTTTGCAGTGATGGCATCCGATTACGCGGACTGGTACGGTATCTCCCTCCCGCCCCTCCCCGAAGAGATGATAAAGGCCCTCGACGAGTTCCTTCCCCCGATGTGGAGCAGGGAGAACCCCCTTGACATCATAGGCGACGGCGGGGCAGAACGGTATGCAAGGGTCTTTGACGTACTGAGCCGGTTCCAGGACTACTGGGACATTGCCGTTGTGATCGCGGTCCCTTCGGCGATTCTCGACCCTGCACACCTTGGCCAGGAGATTGCAAGGTTCTCGAGGAATACCCACAAGATGGTCATAGGCTGCATCCTCGGGGGCGACAGCATGAAGAGCGGTGAACGGGTGCTGCGGGAGAGGCATATCCCGAATTACCGTGAGATAGACGGGGCATTCAGGGCAGTGGGGAGGGCGCTCTCCACCCGCCCCTATATGGTGAGATGAGACACGCGTTCAGAGATCCTGGTAATGGCCAGGCAAGGAGAATTGATTGTCGTTGACGAGGAACCCCGCGTGACCACACCCTGCTCATGCAAGGAGATATTGCAACCTGTCGGAAAGAGAAGGCGCCACCCACGTCAAACCGCCTTGGTTCCACAATGCGACAGCCTCCCCGTTCGGGTGCCAGTATCATTACGGGGAAGAAGTACTGGCCTGTTACCCAATCAATGAAGATGGACAAGGGAAACCCGTCCGCCGGCGTCCCGCGTATCAATCAGGATTCTGATATTCATTCATGACTTGAGGAGAGCAATCCCCCTGATCCCCTGATTGAACCATGTGGTTCAATCATCGAATCGTGCATTATCTGGTTCGCACTTTCATGATGTGTCCAATTTAAGTAAGAGGCAGAATGACAGTGGTGTGGTGAGGCATGGAAGTGAGGCCGGAGGATTGCCACCCCGAAGCAGGGGCGATCGGTGACAGGATTCTATGTGGCGGTAAAAGGAATCATGTTCATCCCGTTCATCGAAGAGGCACGATGCCCGTCCCTAACGTGCCGAGGAATCCCCGTGCCCCGCTGTCCCCTGCGAGGAGGCTTGGGACAGCATGCAACACCACCCCGAATGACATCCACCAAACCGTCAGAGGAACGCACACATCCTTGGAGCATCACACCCTATCGGCAATTGGACACTTGTAGCGCATGCCAGATCCTGAAAACTTGCACACTCACAACAGATACAGACCGCGCTCCCGGCAGTAACTTTCGCTGCAGGGAGCATGAATACTCATTTTTTTCTTCATCCCCAGGACGTCTCTTCGGCACTTGAATTGCAAAGAATTCTTGTATAACGCGTGAGATTGATTGAAATCCAGGTCTCATTCAATCATTGCGTGAACTCCGTGAAGATACATGTGATTGAATATCCGGATTTCAGCCGGGTAATCCCATGATCACCCACGCCTAGGATTTGAAAGAATATTCCCAGGTTTTCTGAAGAATATCCGCATGAATGAAATAGATCTGTACCATGGAAAAAGCATTATAAAAGGAAAGGATGTTAAGTGGGTCAATCCTCGAAAATGTGATAGCGGTCATTGGGATCCTCGCCAAGGAGGAATGCATCGAGATCCCTGATCAGGTCCCGGACATTCTGGTATCGGTCCTCGGGCCTCTTCTCAAGGCAGCGCATGATAATCGTGTCGAGCGGCAGGGCATCGGGATTCAGGGTCGAAGGCCTTTTCGGCACCTCCGAGAGGATGAGTGCACTGACCTTTACCATATCGTTGCCTGGGAAGGGGACCGTTCCTGTGAGCAACTCATACAATACGCACCCGATCTGGTAGATATCTGTCCGCTGGTCGGTCTCTCCAAATGTCTGGGGTGCCAGCTGCTCGGGAGCAGCATATGCGAGGGAGAACCCTGTGATGGTGGGCATCCCGGTGACCCCCATCACCTTGCTCATTCCCCAGTCAGTGATCTTGGGCACTCCCTCATGTGTTACCAGGATATTATGGGGCTTGATGTCCCGGTGGATTATCCCCCTATCATGGGCAAAGAGGAGGCCCCGGGCCACGTCACGGCAGAACCGCGCGGCAGATCTGACCGGGAGGGGCTTGTGGACATCGGCAAGGGTCTTTGGGACATACTCCATCTCCACGTAGGGGACGGGAAGGATATTCACCCCGCTTACCCGCACAATATTCTCGTGGTTCAGTCCTTCCCACCCCACGATCTCCTTCAAAAATGATCTCCCTGTCTTTTCATCCGATTGCAGGGGTATCTTCAATGCGACCTCCTGCCCCGACTGGAGGTTTCTTGCCCTGTAGACCCTGGCAAGCCCACCTGAACCGACGAATTCCATCACCTGATACTTCTCGGTGAGTTCCTGGGGAAACATCCCGTTTCCGGAAATTGCGGGTGTGCGGGGTTCAGCCGGCCCCTCGGGGGGGCCAATGCGCGCGCTCTCGGGATCTCGTCCTTCTTCCCGGCCGGCCTGGAATGCGTTGTCATGCCAGCGGGCCGCGAGGGTGGAGAGTATCCCGGCAAGGAGCATGACACCGGTGATGATCCGCCGTGCGGGGTCGCCGGTGATGAGGCCCATACACGCAAGGAAGATCAGCATGACCCCTGCCACGGTGTGGACTTTCAGTGTCCCCCGGAACGGCCACGAGAGGATGGCCCCGATCATCAGTGCGATCGACGAGAGGATCATGTACATGACAACAGGCATTGCCACTGCGACCAGTTCGGGATTGAGGCCCCCTCCACTCTCCGCAGGGTAAGTGAGGTACCAGTGGAGGACTACCCCCATCGCGACGCATGGGATGGCAAAGAGTGCAAAGGGCACGAGGCGCATGAACAGAGGAATCCCACTCCAGGGGCGTGAAGTGAGCACATCCCTGGTGATGAGGAGTGTTGCCAGGCCACCCGATGCGAGTATGATCAGAACTCCCGGTATTAGTGGTGAGGGAGGAGGCATCGTGCCGTTGCCTGGCGTTGTCGGGACCGTGAGGTTGGGATGTGGGGTCTGTTCAGTGAGTGGGACGATAATCGTGGGTATTCCGGGAATGGCAGCAGTCGTGGGAGAGGTGGTGGGAACAGTGGTGGTGGCAGCAGTCGTGGGAGAGGTGGTGGGAACAGTGGTGGTGGCAGCAGTCGTGGGAGAGGTGGTGGGAACAGTGGTGGTGGCAGCAGTCGTGGGAGAGGTGGTGGGAACAGTGGTGGTGGCAGCAGTCGTGGGAGAGGTGGTGGGAACAGTGGTGGTGGCAGCAGTCGTGGGAGAGGTGGTGGGAACAGTGGTGGTGGCAGCAGTCGTGGGAGAGGTGGTGGGAACGGTGGTGGTGGCAGTAGTCGTGGGAGAGGTGGTGGGAACGGTGGTGGTGGCAGCAGTCGTGGGAGAGGTGGTAGGAACGGTGGTGGTGGCAGCAGTCGTGGGAGAGGTGGTGGGAACGGTGGTGGTGGCAGTTGTGGTAGGGGGCGTGGTCGGAACAGGGATAAGCACTGCGGTGGGGAGTATCGTCGTCTGTCCCTCGTTTACCTGTGCTTCGGTCCTGAATTCCTGGTATCCAGCCAGGAATATGCGTATGGAATGCATACCGGGAGTGATTCGAGAGAATGTCACTGGTCCGCCGGGATCGGTTGTCCCGTAAAAGACATTATCGATATATACATCCGCCCCCCCCGGTCTCGAATGAACCTGTAGCGAACCGAACACCGGCAGGAAAATTGCAGAGATGACATGATTGGTATTGACCTTGTTGAATGTGTAAAGAGGGATCGCCCCGAGTGACCTCTGGTCCACCATCACGTTCTCTATCCGGTAGCCCTGGAATGCCTCGATGACGAAGAGCTGGTCGCTGCCTTTCAAGACTGACACATCGCCTGATGGGGAGATCTTCCCTCCTGTACCCGCAGTGGCTCTTATGGTGTACGTATCGGCGGCAAATGAAGATGCGGTGAGGGAAATGAGGGCGATTATGAGGATGATGACAGGAAAGCGCAGGGTTGAGAGGTACATGGAACGCGAGAGATGAGGGATAGTCCTGGTTACTTCCTGCCCGGGAGGATGAGAAGCAGGCGGGCCCCCGCGGTCCCCTTTGCGAGCTCGATCAGGTCCCCGTCACACACCTCCACAGGGACCCGCTTCTGTAAGGGGTTGCTGTTCAGGTAGGTGCCTCCCGTGCTTCCCCTGTCCTCTATCAGCCACTTGGTCCCTTCCTTTCGCATGACTGCATGGGGCTTGCTCACCCTGCTGACGGACGTGTACTCGCGGGACAGTATCACATCCCCCTCAATCTCCTTTGACTCTGCAACACTTGGATCCACCCGCCCGATGCGAACGCCGGTCTCCGGGATGCAGAAACACTTCCCGTCATCTGGCCCTCCAAGGAGGATGAGCATGGGGTGGTTGCCCGTGATGTCTCCCTCGATTGCGTGCCTTACCTCATCGAGACGTCTCTTGAGGTCTGTATCAGTCATCTTGATCCGCATGTTGGAGAAGATTCCCAGGTTCCGTACAACCGCCTCCATTGCCCCCGGAACAAGCGAGTATTTCCAGACAGGGTGCACGCCTTTCGAGGTCTGCTGGCCGAGTCCCACCTCTTTCCTGATGAGGCCCATCCCCATCAGCTTGTCAAGGTGCTTCTTCGTATTCTCGTAACTGGTGGATATCTCGGACGCAATCATGCGCACGTCGCGGGGTTTTCTCTCAAGCATCTTGAGGATCTTCAGGCGCTGGCTGTTGGAGAGGACTTCCAGGTACTCGGAGAGCTCGTGGTAATAGTCAGGTATCTCATCGAGTACAACGGTCCTGGCTGCGTCCTGGGGTTCCCTGGTCATCCACCTCCACCTTCTATATAGAATGCTACTGCAGGAACTAAAATATTCTCCGGACCGGAGAGTCTGTGATGGGCTGGCATAGAAGGAGTCCGATATGAGTGACTCAGCGCACGCAGAATTGAGAAGAGGCGGCTCTGGTCGTATCGTCCCCGGAGGAAGATGCGGCATCCGGTTACCCATGCCAACCGATCGGCCAGGAAGAATAGAAGAGCTGCCAGGTGCCATCAGCGGGTGAGAACATGGAACAGTTCCATGTGCCATCGGACCTTGAGGAAGCCAGGCGGATCCAGCTGGCTATCCATAGCAAAATTGACGGGGATTCGGACGATTCCAAAATAAGCCCGGCACTCGTTGGAGGGACTGACACAAGTTACGGTATCTCATCCGCATATGCCGCAGTAGTGGTCGTTGGATTCCCGAACCTGGACTTCTTTTCACGCGTCGAGGCGAGGGGAGCGATAGAGTTCCCTTATCTCCCAGGGTATCTTTCGTTCCGGGAGATCCCGCCCCTCCTCGAGGCATTCTCGCTCCTTCCCGATCCCCCGGATCTTATCCTGGTGCATGGTCATGGGTATGCCCATCCACGGAGGGCAGGCCTGGCCACGCATCTTGGATATATCCTGAAGATCGCGAGCATCGGTATCGCCGGTCGGAAAATGGCGGGGATGCATGCCCGGGAACCTGGAGAGTCGCGGGGAGATTCCTCGCCGGTGATGATGGAGGGGGAGAGGGTGGGAACAATCCTTCGGACCCGGCAGGGGAGTGCCCCCGTCGTCGTCTCGGCCGGATACCGGACCACGCTTGCACAGGCCGAAGAGATCACGCTTGCGTGCTGCAGGGACACGCGGTTCCCTCTCCCGCTCGTGCTCGCCGACCGCGCCGCAGCGAGGATGCGCAGGCGATGCGAGGGATAATGGGATCATGGGAGATATTCTCGTGGACATGCAGACAGAAGAAGCCCGGGCCCTCATGTGCACGTGCCTCAAAAAGGAGAGTCTCAGGTCGCATTGCCTGTCCACTGCGGCGATAATGAAGGCCCTCGCATCCCGCATGGGGGAAGACCCTGAACAGTGGGAGATGACAGGGCTCCTCCATGACATCGATTACGAACTGGTGGGAGGAGACATGCAGCGGCACGGTGAGGTGGGTTACCGGATGCTGAAAGAGAGAGGGATCGGCGAGGATATCGCCGGCGCGGTCAGGAGACACAACGATCTCCTCTTCGGCGACTCCCAGGACCCCGTTGACGTGGCCCTGCAGGCGGCCGACAATATATCCGGACTGATCATCGCAGCTGCAGCCGTAAAGCAGGGACGCATCACGGAAGTGTCTGAAAAGACTCTCAAAAAGAAGTTCAAAGAGAAGGCGTTTGCGGCGGGCTGCAGGAGAGAGAAAGTGATGGGAATCACAAGGTTCATGGAACTTACGGAGTTTTTTTCTCTCTCTCTTGCTGCCATGCAGGAGATTCGCGCAGACCTCGGGCTCGACTGAGAGCAGGAACCGTCCTTATAGAACCCGGGAGAGAGAACTGCTCTTTTTCGAAATGGCGACATCAGGTTTGCGAGTACTTCGGGCTCTCATCTCACCGTTGTGTTGGCCAGGAAAAAAGAACGGCCGGGGAGAAAGGGTCCGCACACGTCACAACCCGGGAAGGGTAAAAAAAGATTGCCGAAAAGGAAGTCCCTCCCTTCTTATGACCCCTGCCCGCTCTTCTCCTCCGCTCCTTTTTGGGGGGGGCGTTCGGGCTTCACATAAGTGATCTGGACTACCTCGATACCCTCGTGAACGGTCATGCTGGGGGAATAGCCCGTCTCCATGGTCAGGCAATGAGCTGGGCACACCTCCACGCAGCAGTTGCAGACCACGCACTTCAGGCGGTCGACGCTCCAGGTCTTCTCGTCCTTGACCACGCAAATCGCCCCCGATGGGCATTTTCTCATGCACATCCCGCAGGAGATGCACCTGGCAGGGTCGATGGTGACCCGTCCCCGTGAGATGGCGGTCACCTTCGCGGAGACCGCCGGGTATCTCCTTGTTGCCGGGCTTTTCAACGTGGTCAGGATCGCGGTTTTTGCCATCTCAAAGAATGCCATGATCTGTTCACCTCTCCATGCACCCGATGCAGGGGTCAATGCTCAGCACGATGACCGGAACGTCGGCAAGCTCGCAGCCTGCAAGCATCTTCACCAGTGGCGGGACGTTCGTGAGGGTCGGGGTCCGGATTCGAGATCGGACAAGGTGCCTGCTCCCATCCCCTTTCACGTAGTGCACAAGTTCACCACGGGGTTGCTCGGCGCGGGAGAAGCATTCGCCATTTGGATTTCCTTTTGGCTTGACCTCGATCTCACCTTCAGGGATCTTCGCCGCAGCCTGGCGCACGATGTCTATTGAAGAGAAGACTTCCTTTACTCTCACCGCGCAACGTGCGTAGCAATCGCCATCGGTCTCTACAACTGGCTTGAAGTGAATCTTGCCGTACGCGGCATACCCGGTCTTCCGGAGGTCGATGGCCACCCCGCTTCCACGGGCAGTTGGCCCCACCGCCCCCAGGTGATACGCATCCCCATGTGAGAGTACCCCCACGCCGCGCGTTCGGGCGATGATGGACTCATCGCGAAGGAACACATTCGCAATCTCCTTAAAGTCGCGCTCGAAACCTTCAAGGTCCCTGACCATGCATTCGAGCGTCTCACCTGGAATATCCCTTCTCACCCCGCCTACCTTGCAACTCCCCTGGATGACACGCCCGCCGGTGGTCTCCTCGAGGACATCGAGCACGGACTCGCGCAACCTCCACGAGGCCATGAAGAGGTTCTCAAAGCCGATAGCGTCGGCAAAGAGCCCAAGCCATAAGAGGTGCGAGTGCATCCTCGAGTATTCAGACCAGATGGTCCTGAGGAAGAGCGCGCGCTCGGGAACCTCGAGGTTCATGACCTGCTCTACTCCCTGGCAGTAGGTCATCCCGTGGATGAAGCTGCAGATGCCGCAGGTCCTCTCGGCGATGTAGACGTATTCAGGATACTCGCGTTTTGCAACCAGCGTCTCAAGGCCCCTGTGGATATACCCGATGGAGGGGATAGCCTCCACCACCCGTTCGTCCTGGAGCACGAGGTCAAGGTGTATGGGTTCGGGGAGCACAGGGTGCTGGGGTCCGAAGGGGACGATTATTCTCCGGGACATGGGCCCTCCCCCCTGAACGTGGGGTTTGCAAAGGGGTTTTTCTTCGCGGTCCTGAAGAGATTTCCGCCAAAGTCTACGTTCATTCCTACTACACGTATTCCAAAGAGGTCGTGCATCTCGTTCTCGTAGATGAACGCTCCCCAGTAAATCCCGGAGATGCTCGGAACCTCCGTCTGCCCGTCCACCACGATCTTCAGGTTCCTGAACTGGTAATCCAGGTCAAAGGAGTAATTGATCTCATATGTATCTCCGACTTTGGTGCAGTGCAGCTGCACAAGCCGGTATCCCTGCTTTTTGAACTCTTCCACTCTTCCGATCAGGTGGTCCCGCTCTATGACCGTGGTCTCGTCTGCATCCATGATCATCTCTCACCTCCCATAGCGGCCCTTCCGGGCGCAGGATTCTTCTTCTTCTCCTCGAGGATCGAAAGCGCCCGTACGATGCCGTCAATAATTGATTCAGGCCGCGCGGCACATCCCGGAACGTAGACGTCGACGGGAATGATGCAGTCGATTCCCCCCACCACGTTGTAGCACTCCCTGAAGACCCCTCCGGTTGAGGCGCATATGCCGACCGCGACCACCACTTTCGGATCAGGCATCTGGTCGTAGAGGTTTTTTACGACTTCCCGGTTCTGCTCGTTGATTCCACCAGTAATTACAAGCACGTCGGCGTGCTTGGGATTGCCCGTATTGATTATCCCAAACCGCTCGACATCGTAGAGTGGCGAGAGGCATGCGAGCACCTCTATGTCGCACCCGTTGCAACTCGATGCGTCATAATGCAGGATCCATGGAGACTTCGAGAGGTGGGTCATACCGGCACCACCCCCGAGAGGTAATAGAGCACCCCGAGATTGACGAGCCCCATCATCCCCGCGATGATCCATGCACTCTTCAGCGTGAACTTCCAGGTTGCCCTGGAGAAGGTGTTGTCGATCAGGATCTCGAGCAGGTAGGCGACAATGATGGCAATGACGCCGACAAGCGGGTTCCATGCAAAGAAGAGATAAATGAACCCCAGCAGGAAGACGTTCTCGTACCAGTGTGCGATCTCCACCCGTGCAAGCATCGGTCCGGAGAACTCTGTGGTCACCCCTTTGACGATCTCCTGGTGTGCATGGTGCGAGGTGGAGAGATCGAAGGGGGATTTCCTGAGCTTGATGGTAAGGACCATAAGGAACCCGAGGAAGACGCCGGGCAGATACAGGATCAGCGGCAGGGAACTTGCCATGATCTCCCAGACAAAGAAACTCTTTGTCACCATGTACATGCCGACGGCTGCGAGAATGATCATCGGCTCGTAGGCGATGATCTGGATCAGCTCCCTCTCGGCACCGATGAAGCTGTAAGGGGAGTATGACGAGTAGGCGCCAAGCACAAGGAATATGTGGGCGAGCGTGAAGGCAAAGATCACCAGCAGGAGATCTCCCCCCGCAAAGAAGAGGGCTCCGCTTGCCACGATGAAGACGAGGTACGAGAGGACATAAAAGTGCTGAGAGGGCGTCACCACGATCTGTTCCTTCTGGAAGAGCTTCCCTACATCATAGAAGGGCTGGAGGATCGGCGGGCCGACCCGCCCCTGCATCCTCGCCGTCAGCTTGCGGTCGATTCCTGCCAGGAGTCCGCCTATGAATGGGGCCAGGATGATGAAGAGGACCGCATACTCGGGCAGGATCATAATGCCACCCCCGCGGTGAGTGTCCCGACCAGGAGTATGAGCCCAAGGCACAGGGCTGTCCCGGCCATGAAGAGTCTCTTCTCTCCAAAGACCTCCTCAAGGTAGTAATTCCCGAGAGTCACCTGCCGTGTCACTCCCATGGAGCCGAGGAAATGGAGGTCTGGCGTCGATGGCCTCCCTGCCATGTAGGGAGGGACGATATTCTTCTCTTTTCTGAACCAGAGCAGCGAAAATGGCATGATCATCAGGAGGAAGAGCATCATGACCATGATGATGACGTTGTCCTGTGAGAGCCGCGTCGTCGCGCCGTACACAGAGAGGACAAAAGGCTCGATGAGGTGTGAGGAGATGAGGGGAAATGCAAGGCATATGAACACGGTCATGGCGGTCAGAAGCGAAAGCGCAATCCACTTCTCCTGCGGTATCCTGTTCTCAACTTTTACAGCCACAGGGCAGACCGAGATGATCTTTCCCATCCATTTCGACCAGAAAAAGACCGTGATCGAACCCCCAAAGGCAAGGATGGCGACGAATATGAGGCCAAACTGGGCCTCGATGAAGGCCTCGATCGCTGCCCACTTGGAAATCAGCATCCCGAATGGGGCAAGGAACATCCCGGCGATGCCTATGAACATCATGACGGCCACATGCGGCATGCGCACGATCAGGCCGGTCATGTCCTCGATGTCCTTGCTGCCGATGCGGTGCTCGACTGTGCCAACACAGAGGAAGAGGAGTGACTTGGCGATTGCGTGGAAGATGATCAGGAGGATCGCTGCCCAGACAAGTTTGTAGGTCCCCACGCCTGCGCAGGCAACGATGAGGCCGAGGTTTGCGATAGTGGAATAGGCAAGGACCTTCTTTGCGTTGCTCTGGGAGATGGCAATCGCGGATGCGAGCAGGAACGTGAACCCGCCGATGAGCCCGATGATGAGCCCCTCCATCGTCCCGGTCAGCACCGGTGCGAACCGGACGATGATGTAGACGCCGGCCTTTACCATCGTGCTCGAGTGCAGGAGCGCTGATACAGGGGTGGGAGCGACCATTGCCCCGACGAGCCAGGCAGAGAACGGCATCAGCGCCGCCTTGGTGATCCCCGCAAACGCGATCAGGACGGCCGGAACCAGTGCCACCATGTGGCCTGAATGGATGAGGGTGCTGATGTTCAGGAGCTCGCCCCCCGGGCTGACGAAAGCCAGGTAAAGGAGGGCCCCGACAAAGGCGATTCCTCCGAGCAGGTTCATGTTCAGTGCGAGGAACGCATTGTTGACGGCTTCCCCTGTGCCCGAGTATCCGATGAGGAGGAAGGAACAGAGGGTGGTGAGCTCCCAGAAGAAGAAGACCCACGGCAGGAAATCTGAAAAGACCAGGCCGAACATTGATGAGAGGAAGAAGAACATCAGGAAGAAGAACGTCCTTCTTCGGTCCCTCACTTCGGGATGGTGCTCCTGGTAGGTGGCCATGTATCCCAGGGCATACACACAGATGAGGCTCCCTATGATCCCGATGATCAGGGCCAGGATAAGTGAGAACTGGTCGATGAAGAGGTTCGGGACGGTATGCGTCCCCGACCCCGCAAGACTCTCATAGTACACAAGCAGGGCGGCCTGTGCGACAACAAGGAAGATGGCCAGGTATTTCTTGTATTTGATGCCAAGGTAGACCAGGAACGCGGCAATAACCATCTCCGCCAGGAACATCAGTTCCGAGATCGAATCGAACGCGACCGGAAAGAAACCCGGCCCTGTCTCGGGAGTGATGAACAGGAGGTAGAGGGACGCAATCCCGATGATGAGTGCACCTGCTTTTACAACCAGCCTCCGCCACGCATCGGCAGAGACGAGGAGGAGGAGGATGGCGATTACGGCAGGAAAGAGAATCAGGAATGGCAGTGTGATCATAAACTCGCCCTCGAATGGGGTAAAGTCTGGATTTCTGTCATTATTAATCATTCCAATTTGACGCGAAAGGTTTGATAGCGTCGTATTTTACATTCTCCGGGTGAGGGGATGTCCATCATTCGGGATGCTCTCTTCGCACAGACCCTGGCAAACCCTTTTTAAGTTCTTGAAGTCCATCTCCGCATACCTATCAAAAGGGGTGATTGGCAGATGGCAGAGGTGTCCAGGACAGAGATTGGGAGGCGGATGTATTCCCTGCAGAAAGAGAAGAACGTCGAACGGGTTATCGAGAAGGTCAGGAAG
Organism: Methanolinea sp.; assembly: GCA_018263335.1. Taxonomy (GTDB): domain Archaea; phylum Halobacteriota; class Methanomicrobia; order Methanomicrobiales; family Methanospirillaceae; genus Methanolinea_A. Next base: position 28,080 of record JADFCY010000004.1, read on the forward strand.
CAGCTTGGTTCTGATTGGGCCCGCATCTCACAGGAAGACCAGGATGTGTTGAAGTACATGATAGGTGAAGTCTGGGTCTACAGGGAACGTGATTTCTGGGAGAGGGTCCAGTACTCCCGCCTCACCGTGAAAGCGATCCTTGATATCGTATCAATAGGAAGAAAGTTGATCTCGCACGAGTCAGATCCAAGGAAAGCAGTTGAAGATGCATCAGAGATCCTGCGTATGGGATCAGGATAGGAAGCACAGGATTTGGGGGGGGCGTTCGAGACACTCTGCAGTGCACGAGTGCAATGCAAGGGTTTATCCACACATTTCACCGATAACTCTGATGTTTCATCCACGGGATCGAAGCGCTCCCGGGGATCATAAAGACCATGGAGGAGACATTCGCATGAAATCGTACCGCCACCTGCGGCATGTGCTGGCAACATCCCGTGCCGGTCACGGGTTCTGCCGGGAAACTGATCAGCGGGGGCTGATTGCCATATACGAGAGGATCGAGAGGAAGGGCTCGCGCAGGGAATAATACACCCCCGTGCAAGCATTTCGGCCGGGTCTCTGTGAGGCACTCCGGCAGAATGGGTATGAGGATTCATCTTCCCGTGAATTGAAAATCACGCGTGGAAGGAGAGATATTTTCGTCTGCCTCCTCCAAAGCACGCGACATTTTTTTAAGTCTCCACTTCCGCTCAATTATTTTCAGCCGGGAACGAATTCCCTTGTGGGAAGGAAACGTCCGAAAAGATATATACCCTCACGGGGATTGTAGAGTGAGCTGGTGGGCATGCCAGAAGTGACGGATGATGAACGGGGCCGGAGAGTCTTCCAGATCCACAGGGATATGGCAGTCGAGAAGGCAATAGCCCGGCTGAGGGAGAGCTTGGGGCAGGACTGGAAGATCTATTCCTCGACAGACATCGATCTCCTCAAGTACATGCTTGGGGAGAGCTGGATATCCATGGACCGCAGGAGATGGGAGGGTTTCATATTCACCCGGCTTTCAAAAGAAGATATTGACGAGATAATCAGGACAGCAAAAGAGGTGAAGAGAAAGGAGAGGCTGGAGAGCGATGCGGTCATGCACGTGGCAGAGATCCTTTCCAGGGGTTCACAATTGCGGTGATTGGGTTTTCTTCTTCCGCTCGATGATCTTCTTCACTTTTTTCAACCGGTAAAGGTCTTCGCGCTCACGTTCATCGATCGTGATCTCGATATATTTTGCCTGGCGTTTCAGTTCAGGGATGAGCACCTGCTCAAGGGCATTCACCCTCCGGCGGGTCATCTGGATCTCGCTTCCTATCCTCCGAAGGGAGGTCTCGGTCTCCGCGAGGCTGATGATCAGGTCAAGTTCGGCCTCGAAGTTCTCGGCAGCCTCGTCGATCCTCCCGCTCACACCGAGGATGCTGTACCCCCGCTCGAGGAGCCCCTTCACGAACCGCTTCTTCTCGATGATTGGGACCGGGACTCCCATGATGTTCTTGCCCTTGATCTCGAGGGTGACGCCCCTCCTCGTCGCAAAGGATGCAGATTTCAGGGTAACAGGGTCGTCGACTGCCAGGGCGATCAGCAACGAGTGCTGTGCAACATCTGCACGCCTCTCCAGTTCGTCCCTGGACTGCGAGACCGATTCCATGATGTGGAAGAATTCCTGAATGAGTGCGTCCATCTTCTGGCGCAGGAGATCCCTGCCCTGCTCTGCGAGCTTGATCTGCGCATTCTTCCTGATAAGCTCCATCCGGGTAGGGTTGATCTGCTCCATCGGTCACTCCTTGCGGTAGGCTGGATGGTACTTCTTGATATACTCGCGTTTGATCCGCTTGAGTTCCTCCTCGGGTAATGCGGAGAGGAGCTCCCACCCCAAATCAAGCGTCCTTGTGATGGACCTGTTCTCGTCTCCCTGTGTGATGAAGTGACGCTCAAAGTCATCTGCAAACTTGAGGTATTTCTTATCGAGTTCTGTCAGCGCCTCCTCCCCGACGATTGCTACCAGTTTCCTGAGGTCTCTGCCATAGGCGTACGAGGCGTAGAGCTGGTCTGCAACGTTCCGGTGGTCTTCTCTTGTCTTTCCGGGCCCGATTCCAAGGTTCATCAGCCGTGAGAGGCACGGGAGCGCGTCGATCGGCGGATCCGCGCCCCGGCGGAAGAGGTCGCGCGAGAGGACGATCTGCCCCTCCGTGATGTACCCGGTGAGGTCGGGAACCGGGTGAGTGATGTCGTCGTCAGGCATCGTGAGGATGGGGATCTGGGTGATGGAGCCTGCGATCCCCTTGATCCTGCCTGCACGTTCGTAAATGGATGCAAGGTCGGTGTACATGTATCCCGGATACCCCCGCCGGCCCGGTACTTCCTCGCGTGCGGTTGAGATCTCGCGCAGGGCTTCACAGTAATTGATCATGTCGGTCAGGATGACCAGGACGTGGAGGTTATGGGTGTAGGCAAGGAACTCGGCGACGGTTAGGGCGCAGCGGGGGGTTGCGATCCTCTCGATGGTGGGGTCATCGGCAAGGTTCATGAAGAAGACCACGCGCTCAAGTGCCCCAGTCCTCTCGAAATCCTTCATGAAGAATGATGCTTCCTTGTAGGTGATCCCCATCGCGACAAAGACCACCGCGAACTTCTCGTCTTCTCCAAGTACCCTCGCCTGGCGGGCTATCTGTGCGGCAAGCTTGTTGGCAGGGAGTCCCGCGCCAGAGAAGATGGGAAGTTTCTGCCCACGGACGAGGGTGTTCAGGCCGTCAACCGTTGACATTCCCGTCTGGATGAAGTCCGCGGGCTTGTCCCTTGCAGAAGGATTGATGGGCATGCCGTTGATGTCAAGGCTCGCCTCCTCGATGATCTCCGGTCCCCCGTCCCTGGGTTTGCCAACTCCATTGAAGACGCGGCCCAGCATGTCGATCGATACCTTGATCATCGGCGGTTCGCCGGTGAACCTGACCCTGGTATTCATGTTGTCGATCCCGCTGGTCCCCTCGTAGACCTGGACAACCGCGAGATCCTTTGAGATGTCAAGCACCTGCCCAGTCCTCTCTTCGCCGTTCGTGAGGATAATCCGGACAATCTCGCCATACGAAACCCCCTTGACATCCCTGACAAATATCAGTGGGCCTGATACGTAATTGACAGTCCTTGCTTCCTTCGTGAAGAGCGATGGGCGAGTCATCGTTCGGCCTCCAGTTTCCCGAGCGCGTCGTCTATCGTGGTGATCAACCCTTTTATATCCTCAATCCCTGTCAGCTCCTTCATGCGGCCGATATCAGCCTTGACGGGAAGTTTGAGGATCTTTGAGAGCGCAACTCCCCTCGCCATCGCCTCGTTCACCCGGTCAAAGAATGAGAGGATCACCTGCAGCATCCAGTACTGTTTCTCGAGCGGGCAGTAGGAGTCGATATCGTGGTACGCGCTCTGCTGAAGGAAGTCCTCCCGTATCATGCGGGTGACTTCGAGGATCGCCTTCTCGCTCTCGGGAAGTGCATCTGGCCCGACCAGCTGGACGATCTCCTGGAGTTCGACCTCTTTCTGGAGGAGGTACATCGCGCGGGCCCTCAGGTCCATCCAGTCAGAAAAGCCGCTGTGCGCATACCATTCCTTCACCTGGTCGAGGTACAGGGAATAACTCTTGATCCAGTTCACTGAGGGAAAATGTCTCCTGTAGGCAAGGTTCGTGTCAAGGGCCCAGAATGTGCCGGTGATTCTCAACGTATTCTGGGTAATGGGCTCCGAGAAATCGCCGCCGGGAGGGGATACCGCGCCGATTATCGTGACGGATCCAACCCTTGAGTCTGAGCCAAGGCATATCACGCGGCCGGCCCTCTCGTAGAAGGCTGCAAGCCGGGTTGCGAGGTATGCGGGATACCCTTCTTCTCCGGGCATCTCTTCAAGCCTCCCTGATACTTCACGCAGCGCTTCGCCCCACCGAGAGGTGGAGTCTGCCATCAGAGCCACGTCGTATCCCATGTCGCGGTAATATTCCGCAAGTGTGATCCCCGTGTAGATGGATGCTTCCCGTGCGGCGACCGGCATGTTCGAGGTATTTGCGATCAGGATCGTCCTCTGGATGAGGGGGAGTTTCGTTCGGGGGTCGAGGAGTTCCGGGAACTCTGTGAGGACATCAGTCATCTCGTTTCCCCGTTCGCCGCACCCGATATAGACCACGATCTGGGTGTCGGACCACTTCGCGAGAGTCTGCTCCGCAACCGTCTTCCCTGTCCCAAAGCCGCCAGGAATCATGGCCGTGCCTCCCTTGGTCACCGGGAAAAGGGTGTCAAAGATCCTCTGACCTGTGGCAAGGAGGGTATCGGGGTCCATCTTCTTCTGGTAAGGTCTTCCTTTACGGACCGGCCACTTCTGCATCATTGAGAGTTCATACCCATCTTCAAGCGTGCAGACCGGCTCCTCAACCCTGAATCCCCCGCCGCGTATCTCTTTTACAGTACCGGATACGAAGGGTGGAACCAGAATCCGGTGCTCTATGTGATGCTCGGTCACGGTCCCGATCACGTCGCCACCCCTGACACGATCCCCTGCTTTCACCTTTGGAACAAACTCCCATACCCTCTCCCGTGAGATCCCGGAGATCGAGAGGCCCCGGGAGATGAAACTCCCGCTCTGCTCCGCAAGTGCCGGCAAGGGCCGCTGGATGCCGTCGTAAATGGATGAGAGGAGACCTGGCCCGAGTTCGACCGAGAGGGGGTTTCCGGTATTGACCACCTTCTCCCCTACCCGCAGGCCGGTGGTATCCTCATAGACCTGGATGACCGCCTGGTCGCCGTCAAGCCGGATGATCTCGCCGTTCAAGTCCTGTTCACCGACTTTCACCACATCATACATTCTCGACCCCCTCATTCCTTCAGAGAGGACTACAGGGCCTGAAATCCTTGAAATAACACCGACGATCATACTCTCACTTCCTCAACACGATGTTGTATCCAATGGCCCGGCGAAGGAGTCCCTCGATGTAGCTCGTCCGGTCCATCCTCTTCTGTCCTGCCGGGATCGGAATGATGATGGGGCGATACGACTTCTCGATCTTCTCAGTCATCTTCTCGTCAAGGGTCTGCATGTACTCCTCGTTCACGGCGATTATACCGGTGTCATCCTTATTCAGGAGTGCAGGGAGCAGCTTCCCCGCCTCTTCCGGGCTTGGCACTTCCATCACCTCAACTCCGGCAAGACGGAAACCCGGTGCGGTATCGGGGTCTGTGACGACGACGAATTTATACATTGATCAGGGCCTCCCTGAGCTCTTTATCCGGCACGCCGCTCTGCTTGCAGCGGGCGATTATCCTGATATTCGTGACCTCGGCGTACTTTGCCCAGATGTAGCCTATCGGGATGGCGATGGAGAGAGGATCTCCAAGGAACTGGCTGATACCTTTCCTTACGAGATGCCTGTCCAGTTCTTTCTCGAATGCAGAGATCTTCTCCGCAGTAACATATTCCTGAGGTATTGCACTGAGGAACCTGTAGGATGTCGGCTCGAGCAGTTTCAGCGCACCTTCAAGGGTACCAGTTTTTACCATCGAATAGAGGGTCTCGGTATCGAGTTCGGAGCTCCCTTTCATGAAGAACTTTTTTGCCTCCTCCCGGTCCATGCGGTCCCTGATTACCCGAAATACCGTCCGAAGATTGTTGATATCGATCTCCGTGACCAGCATCTCGCGTATTATTCGGTTATCCTCCGTATCGCGGCTCTTCAGAATTGAGAGCGCATGCTCGAAGTAGAACGTGTCGATTGCATACTCGAGCACCAGCATGTCCCTGGTCTCGGAATACTCCTTGAAATTCCTCGTCAGGGGACGCGCATAAGGGACCCCCCATGTCGCCAGGAGGTCAATGATTGCCTTCACGTCTGGCTGCTTGACGAGTTCTGTGAGCGCAGCCTCGCCAAGTTCACCTGCTGGGATAAGGCAGTCGAGGATCTCCGATGCGGGCGCATGGATCTTTTTTCCCCGAAGGATTGTCTTGATGTTCTGGACATCCCACCGCTGGAGAATGAGGGTGAGGAGGTTCTCCTCCTCCCCGCCCTTGATGAACCCGAGGATCGCCCGGAACGCCCGTACGAGGTCATTTCGTATCGCAACCTCGATACGGTTGATTCCTGAGAACTGGACTCCCGCCCTCTCCAGTTCCTCCCTGTATGTGGTTCTCTCGAGATCTGCGATAATGGAGTCGACGTCAGGCTTGTTGATGAGCTGCTCAAGAAAGGGTCGCCCGAGGAGCCTGCTCTTCATTGCCCTTATCCGCGCATTTACGTATGCATACTCCATGTCGCTCACCCAAACAGGATATTGGAAATTTCCGGCCTGTAGAGTTCTTTTGCTCTCTGTATGCGTGCCTCGATGGTATTGAGCACCAGGAACCGTCCGTCGCGCGTGGAAGCGTTCACTCCTCCTGAACAGGTAAGATCGCTATTTATCTCACAATCCAGTCTCAATTCGCGGAGTATCTCCCTGCAGACGGCCTCGTCCCGGGGGTCGACGTGGAGGATCAGGTCCCCTGCGGGAAGCGTCCCGGTTACCTCGTTGATGAAGGTCGCAAGTGCCTTTCGATAACGCGGTTCGCTGCGGACTGTTGCAAGTGTCCTGGAAGCCTCATCAAAAGCCCGCTCCAGGATCTCATTTTTCGCAGCAATGACCTTTTTCCGGCTCTCCTCCCTGGCGAGGGACAGCATCCTGTTCCTCTGGTGTTCCACCGATTTTTGTGCTTCTTCGAGGTAACGGCTCTTCAACGGCCCGGTTTTTGTCCTCGCCTCCCTGATCATCTCTTCCGCTTCGGCGTGTGAGCGTTCCTGTATCTCCTTTATCCGCTCCTCTGCACTCACCTCCACTGCCCGGATCAGCTCTTCGATAGCCATGGTTAAACCCTTCTTTCAGAGTTTCTGGGACGATTCCTCCAATCCCCCTCCCCGCAAGAGTCGCCCACCCTTCACACCAGCATGATCATGATCATGGAGGCGACGACAAAGCCAAGGATGACCAGGGTCTCGGGGATTGCCACAAGGATGATCATCAACCCAAACGTCTCCGGTTTTTCTGCGATTGTTCCTGCCCCTGCTGCGCCAATCTTCGACTGTGCGATACCGGTGCCGAGCGCTCCAAGCCCGAATGCAATGCCTGCCCCAATGGGGATTCCGAAATCAACCATTCACACCAGCTCCCTTTTTCAAACTCGCCGCACTGTGCAGATGCGGCATACATTTTTCAACATGCGCTCCCTGCCATGCGGGAGATCTACAGGGGACTCCGCATGGCTGATGACCATGGAGAACGGCCATTCGTGGATCATTCAGGTTACATGGCACAACTCCTCTTTGGCCTTCGCACTGGGGCCGACTTCTTCCCAGGAGGGATACCGATCCCATGCTTCACGAAGATTGGCCTCCTTCCTCCTTCTTGAAAGGCTTGTACATCTTTCCTCCCCCCTCGTAAAATTTGGAATTGAATTCCACCAGGTGCAAACGCAGGGAGTGGAGGAACGGGCTGAACATCGCGAGCACTATGTTCAGCGTGTGGAGAAGTGCGGCAATCAGAAGCCCGAGGATTGCCACTTCCATCATTCCTCCGAGTTTGTTGGCGACCGCGGCAAGAATGACCGACGCCATCCCGATCGCCATGATACGGGCGTACGAGAGGATATTCCCGACAGTGCTCATGATCTCGAATATCCCAAAGAATCCCCCTCCATAGATGAGGAGGGGGAGGGCGATGAAGATCAATATCACCCCGAGGATGAGGAGGGGGTCGGCAAGCGCTTTTGCTGCAGCGCCAATCACGAGTATCAGGCCGGTTATGACAACGATCATGCCGGCTTTTTCGCAGATGTGCCTTTTTGCCTTGGCGACATGCCTTTTACAGCTGATTTCAGTGTATGAATTCAGGATTCCGATTCCGAGGCCGAGGAATACGTGGAAGATCCCTATTGCGATTGACAATATGAGGAGCGGAACGATGATCTCTATCCGGTTCCAGGTGATGCCGAAGAGTTCCTGCGGATGGATCCACCCCATGTGTTCACCGAAATCACCAAAGAACTCCCCGTACAGCCAGCCGAAGAACAGGGTCGGGAACGATACGATAATCAGGATGTTCATGAGGTGCTGCAGCCAATCCCGGTCGCGAAACTTCCACTTCACGATGAGAGCAAACGCAAGAATGATCAGGCCGTATGCAATGTCGCCGACCATGATTCCGAAGAATATGGGGAAAAATATTGCGAGTATGGGGCTTGGGTCGATCTCATGCGACTTCGCAGGGCTTATGACGCGCATCAGGTATTCGAAGGGTTTGACGATCCGTGGGTTATCATAGAACGTCGGTGCTTCTGCCATCTCCTCGGCACTCACGCTGAGTTCATTGACAACCACCCTTCCGCCGAACGCCTCTTTCAGTTCATTCACTGTGTCTTTCAGGAATTTTTTCGGGATCCATCCGAGGATGACAAAGGTATAATCTGTCTGGCCAATCTTTGAGAAGACGCCGAGCTCTTCGTTCCTGTCTTCGAGGATCTGGTAAAGGGCTTTGAGTTCGGTGTAATATTCGGACGAGATCTTTGCCAGATCCGCATTGATGCGGTCCATCTCTCCGGTCGCCTTATTCTTCCTCTCCTCGATCAGGGTAAATATTTCACCGAACGGTTTTCCAAGGTACTCTGGCGGAAGGCGTATCTCGTTCACGTTCTGTGTGAATATGAACGAGTGCACCTGTTCGGAGTACCGCTTGTTGAATATGGTGACGGCGGCGATTGTTGTTTCGTCTACATCTGCCGAGATGAGTTCGAACTGCTTCCTCGTTATCTCGGAGAGCGAGTTGCGTATTATCTCGATGACATCCTTGAATTCCTTCTGGATAAGGATGACCGTCACTTCGAACCCTTCCAGAACGGGGAGGGTGCTCTCGATCGGCCGCAACTTCTCGATTATCTTCTCATACCTGATCAGATTCTCGAGGTTCATCTCGAGATCGCTCTTTTCAGAAGCGAGGGTTCTTGTTTCAGTCTCGAGTTCGGCGATAATCGAGTGTGCGTGGCCGAGGAGGTCGTCATGGGTCATTGACTTGAGGCGGTTGTATATCGCCAGCGTCCCTTTCTCGTCCTCTTTTCCTCTTGGGAGGGTGAGGAGTATGCCCCCGATCTTGGCAAGTGCATTCGCGATATCCCCGGCCTGTTCCACGCTCATTCGCCGGAGCATGGTATCCCCTGATGCAACCTTTGCCGACGCATCCTCGATATGGACCGTCCCCTTCCGGTAGAGGTGATCGACCACGCTGTGGAGGTCTTTCTTTGGCCCTATCACCTGGATTTTCACCATCTTCTGAAGCATGGCACACTACTCTGCGAGTATCAAGGAGACGATCCTCTCGACCGCGGGGCGGAGGTTCGCCTCTCCTTTCATGCGGATCGCCTGGACTTCTTCGTCGGCCTTTGCATGGAGGATGTTCACTTCTCCCCGGACTCTCTCCATCTCTCTCTTCACGAGGTCTTCTGCGGCAGTTCTCCCTTCCTCCTCACCCTGCTTCAGGATTGCCAACGATTCCTTTTTCACACGGGAGAGGTGCTGATCGGCCAGACTCCTGGCTTCATCGATCTTGACGCTCATCTCGAGTTCTTTCTCGCGTATCTTCTGAAGCAGTGATTTTTCCGTTATCATTTCAAATCCCCTCACCGTCTCGTATGTCCTGAACTGTCCTGCCTGTCGGAGGAGTGAGCCCGCCATTCTCACGACTCGGATAATCGCCGGGTGCTCGCCCCCGGATGTCCGAAAGTTGGGCGACTCCCAGGTTCCTCATTCTCCCCCGTTGTGGGATCTGCAGTGCACTTGCCATTGTATGAACCTCCATCTCTCCCGAATGAGCGAGTATCTGGCCTTCCTCCTCCGATAAAATCCTTCACCGATTTAAAGTCCGTGGCGATGGCGAAGTATGGCAGTCATGCCGTGGCATTGTGGATATGCAAATCTCTCTTGAGGTCTGTAGGGCGAACTCCTTGAAGCGTCCTGGATCCGCTCTTCGCACCGCTTCAGGACCAGAAGTTTCATTCTCTCGATTGTTTCGAGCGCCTTCTCATTCACCATGTCGCACCCACACCTCTCTTTGAAGGACTGTCTAAGTATCTATTTTGGGATATATATTTTACTATAGTTCCAATCAAATACGCAGTTAATTTTTTATATTTATTAATTTGTTCTGGATTTTGAGGATAAATGCGCGCAATGAAATAACTCTTTATTAAAATTTTCTTTCAGGGCGCATTCAAATGAGTGACTCAGTCGTCGGATACCGTAAAAATCTCAGATTGTGCGGGGGAATCCATATGGGACCCTGTATTGTGCTCCCATCCGAACCAGAATATTCCATCGAAAGGTCAAGCCTCCCTTGAACGTTCTGGTTGCGAAGGTATTCCTCTGCGGGGGATTCTCCCTGATACTTGTTCTCCCTCATCAGATGGATTGGAGGAAATGGTTGAGTCCAGGTGCAAACTGGGAGCCTGTCCATCGCATAACCGGCGTTGAAGGACATTATTCATGCGACATCAAGAAGGCAGGCGGGGCAGGGTTATCATCACAGGTTCTCCCCACATTCAGGATATTTGACCATGTTTGCAGGGGGAACTGCGAATTCGATCCACAACTATAAAGAACCGCGCGACGGTAGATCAGGGAAAGGTATGTTCTCAAGGATCCTGTTTCCCACCGATTTCTCGGAATATGCAGCAAAGACCCTCGACTGTATCGCTGGCTTTCCCGGCGTCCGGGACGTGATACTGCTGCACGTGATCAAGGAGACGATATCTCCACGAGGAGGTGGCGAGATCGGGAGTGCCCTCTTCCATGAGGGAAAGATCACTCTCAAGGAAGAGAAACGCCATCTCGAGAGCCTGGGAGAGAACATCAGGGTCCGCACCGAAGTGAAAGTGGCATCAGATATTGCCGGGGCGATTGTTCAGTCTGCAGACGAGAATGCAGTCTCTCTGATAGTCATCGGGGCACGCGGAAGCAGCCTTGTCGAAGAAATTCTTCTTGGCAGCGTATCTAAGGCAGTAGTCCGCCGGAGCCGTACAAGCGTGCTGATCATGCGCCACAAGATCACCCTGGGCCTGGAAGGGAAGACTTACGAGATGTTCTGCCCGATGATCCTCTCCCGCGTCCTCTGCCCTGTCGATTTCTCTGTGTACTCCGACAATGCGATTGCACGGCTCCGCGCGACTCCAGGCGTGGGAGAAGTCATACTTCTCTTCGTTGTCTCGCGCGGAGAGACCGAGCAGGAGATCGAATATTGCCAGCGGAGAGCGGAGCACCGGATCGAGAAAATGCAGAGGGATCTTGCCACGCAGGGAATCAGGGCGAGGGCTCTCGTGAAGAGAGGAAACCCCTCCTCAGAGATACTCAGGGTTGCCGAGGAGGAGGACGTTTCGGCCGTCTGGATGAGTTCTGTCGGGAGAGGCTGGTTCCGCGAGCTGCTTCTCGGCAGTACCGCGGATGCCGTTGCAGTGAACTCAAGGAGACCGGTGTTCATCATCCGTTCGAAGGAGTCCTGATTTTCGGGCTATCGGCCAGGGAGGGGTGTTGCGTAATCCCCGGCAATATCTCACTTTAATTACCCCCTGCCATATTTGTAAAAGACAACCTCCCCGTTGAACAAGACTACGGAGCCTACGGAGAACGTCTCATTCCTCACTCCTGCGAATTATCACGGTATTTCCAGGCCTGGTTCCGGAAAAAGAGAATAAGCGGGGATCTTTCCTGGTCTCACCCTGATCTTTTTTTTGGAGGATTCAGGTCCCGAACCTTCCGAGAACCCCCAGGGTAAATGCCATCACCAGCAAGGCGACAGTCTCGGTCATCCCAAGCACGATCATATAATTGCCGAACCCTTTCCCGGTCTCTCCCATCGCATCACAGGCACATGCCGCGCATTTACCCTGGAAATATGCTGAGAGGCCAATCGCAGCCCCGCAAAATGCCCCAATCCCCCACAGGTAATACCCCTGTGCCGTGAGTTCAAACATCCGGTTCATCACAATCATCCCGTAAATAGTCTGGGTGAGGGGTGCACCGACAAACGCAACGAGCATGAATGCTGCCGGCTTGTTCTGGATGTAGTTTTTCTTCCATGCCCCTATCGCAGCCATGCCTGCGGTCCCTGCTCCGGCGGCGGATCCGAAGGCGGCCAGGGCCAGCTCAAGACTGAGCCCTATATCCTGAAATTGTGTCACAACACTTGGGTCCATGATATTCTCCTGATCTCATTCCTCTTTGAGCGGGTCGAATGCCGTTCCGCTCCAGGTCACGTTCGCATGCCCTGAAAATTCGAGCACGTTCAGTCTGACGCCATGCACGAGCACGGACATCGGTCCTAAAATGATGTTTAAGCCATGACCTGTGATAAGAATTACTACGCTTGCCACGAGGGCCACTATCCCGTTTCCGAATCCAAAAGCAAGGGTATTCGTGGTCTCCGCGATCGCAAGGGTCGCAAGGCCGACCGCGAAGAGGCGGATGTACGAGATCACATCGGTAAAATTGTTCATGAGGCTCAGCGCAACAGTCGCAAGCCCGGTGCCAATCCCCTTCAGGACATTGCGCTGTGGGTGGGTGAAGAAGATTACAAGCAATATCCCGGCCGCGATCAGCCATAATCCGAACGAGGGAAAGGCCTCTCCGAGGATCAGATACCTTGCAAGGAGGAATGCGGTCCAGAGGACACATATCCATCCGATATCTGAGAGAAAGGTGAGCGATGGAAACTTCAGGACCGCCCTCCATGAGTGCGCAATGGAGAGGTGGAGGGCTCCAATGAAGAAGCAGAACGTCTGAATGAAATTGGTATCATTCAATTCGGGGACAGGAGGGACATATCCAAGAGCAAGGAGCCATGTCTGGCCAAAAAAAACCCCCGTGAGAACTCCCCAGACAACCGCGGAGCAGCCAAGGAGGTAAAACAATGAGAACGTGGTCTTCAGATCGGGATTCTCGAGGACCCACTTCTTGAGCACAACCTTCTGCAATACAAGGGTGATGAGGATATACGCGACTCCATATCCGGCATCACCAATGAGGATGCCAAAGAATAGGCTGAAGAATATCAGGAATGGTATGCTGACATCAAGTTCCCGGTATCCTGGCGTGAGCCCGAGCAGGCCAAGGACAGGCCTTATCAGGCTCGCCCACTTCGGATTGCGGATAAGCGTCGGAACCTCGTCGATATATGATGGATCATTGATCAATATCCCCCATCTCTTCTCTCTGGCTTCTGCTATCAACTGTGCTTCCACGTCGAACGGTATGTATCCTGTGACATAACTGATGGGGCCATCCCGTCCCATTCCGGCCAGCACCTGCTGGAACTCTATCTCCTTTTCCAATTCACTCCTGATTTTGGTGAGGGAATCACGGTAGCGGGCATACGAGAGAAGATCCTTCCTTGCCGATTCCATCCCTTCGTTCATTTCCAGCAGCTGCCGTTTCATTGCAGATACGCTCTGCTTTGGCAGGGCAATCTCAGGGAAGGGGCATTCGAACTCCCTCCTCGCTATCGCGACACAGTGTGCAATGTCGCCGGTAGCAAAAACCATCTTTCCCACGACATCATCGGGAAAATTTTTTACCTCCTTGAGGGGGACCAGAAACAGTCGGACGTAGATTCCTCTCTCCCGGAGGAACTGCACCTCCGAGGGTTCGATATCCCCCCAGCGCTCCCATTCCTGGATCTGACCGATCACTCCCCTTGAGGCAATCTCCAGCTGTTCATGGCGCTTCCTTGAATCAAGGATCTGGGCGGCGACCTCTCTCCAGTCCTTATTCAAAGTATGATCCTGCGGAATTTTCTCTTCCTCTGATACTGCAACCTGGTTCAGCACATCGAGGGCGGAATTGATCAGCACCACCTGTTCCCGGAGTACCGCGATGTTGGTACTTTCCGGTGTGTTCTCGTGCTCCACGTGCATGACGCCAAGGGCCCGGAGTGATTTTACCGTTGACTCCGCATCGCGGGCCTCGCAAAGGATGTGCGCCTTCTTCATCGGGACGATCATGCCCCTCTCTCCATGGCCGCCGCTGCCTCTATCTTCTTCTTGGCAATCTTGCTCCTGCCCACAGCATTGGTCATCTGGTCGCCAAGGTGGATCTTGATGAGGCGGATAGCTTCTTTGGCCTCCGGGATCTTCACTTTCTCAAAGAGGTTTACTCGCTGCGTGGTGATACGGAGGTCATGGTTGAGGATCGATATGCCCTCCTCGAGGATACGGATCTCTTCCTGCAGGGATACGATCTCCCTCAGTGCCTCAATGCCGCGGTCGATCCAGAGCGGCTCAAGGAAGAGATCGTACATTGCCGTCTCGAACTCTGTGCGCTCAAAGACGGGCAGGTCTACTCCCGCAACATTTTTCTTTCCTCTCACGACGTTTTTTGGCACGAGCCACCTCCCGATTCCCGGGTCCTCGGCAAGGAGGGCAGACCACTCTGTCGCAGCCTTCATCTTCCGGGAGAGCGCATCCTCGGCCTCTTTCAGGAAAGCCTGGTGGTGGAGGATCTCAAGCTGGATCTGTTGCTTCTTCAGCTGGAGAGTCGGCAGGTACCGCTCGAACTGGCGGAGTGCATCCCTCTGGCGCTTGAGTTCCCCCTGGGAGAGTTTAACCTTCATGCGTTCCCGGCCAGAATGCGTCGATCATCGATCGCTTGATCCCCGTCTCTTCAGGAGAGAAGCATTGATGGAGGATCTCCCATCCGAGGTCGAGCGCCTTTTCAAGGGGAATATTCACCTCAAGGGACATCATCTCCTTCTCAAAGAGCCTGCCGTACTTCAGGAGTTTCTGGTCCCAGGCACTCATCTCGAATCCCATTGACTGCTTCTCAAGGGTCTCCCGGTACTCGGCAAAGAGCTGGATCATGGTGTCCATGATTACCCTGTGGTCTTCGCGCGTCTTTCCGTTGACCTGCTGCTTCAGGCGGCTCAGGGAGCCGAATGGCTCTATCACGCCATTCTTGAGATAGAACTGCCCCTCCGTGATATACCCTGTATTGTCGGGGATGGGATGCGTCACATCGTCTCCCGGCATCGTGGTCGCCGCAAGGATCGTGATCGATCCCGCAGTATCAAAGTCTACCGCCTTCTCGTATCGCGACGCGAGCTGGCTGTAAAGGTCGCCCGGGTAACCCCTGTTTGAGGGGATCTGTTCCATGGTGATCGAGATGACCTTGAGCGCGTCGCAGAAATTGCTCATGTCTGTCAGCAGAACAAGCACCCGTTTGCCCGCAAGGGCAAAGTTTTCTGCGACCGCGAGGCTGATATCAGGGACGAGCAGGCACTCAACTATCGGATCTGCGGCGGTATGCATGAAGACGATGGACCGGGAGAGTGCACCCTCCTCTTCCAGCGTCTCCTTGAAAAAGAGGTAATCATCGTACTTGAGCCCCATGCCACCAAGGATGATGATGTCGACCTCGGCCTGGATTGCAATCCGCGCGAGAAGCTCGTTGTAAGGTTCGCCGGCAATGGAAAATATGGGAAGCTTCTGCGACTCGACGAGGGAGTTGAAGACATCGATCATCGGGATCCCCGTCCTGATCATCTTCTCCGGGATGATCCTCTTGACAGGGTTTACCGGGGGTCCGCCCACCTCCACGAGGTTCTCGTCGAGAGCAGGTCCCCCGTCGAGGGGACTTCCGCTCCCATTGAAGATGCGGCCGAGGAGCATCTCTCCGGTGGGGATTCGCATCGGGTGACCCAGGAACCGGACCCTGTCTCCGGTTGAGATGCCCCGGCTGCCGGCGAATACCTGGAGGAAGACTTTCTTTTCGTCCAGCCGTATCACCTGGGCAAGGGATGTCCCACGCCGGGTTATCACCTGGGCGAGTTCCGTATTGCCTACGTTCTCAGCCTCGACAGTGATGACGTCGCCGACGATCTGGGTGATGTTCGAGTAAAATTTTTGCATGCTATCCCGCCTTTGTCCGTTCAGCAAGGAGCGCTCGTATCTCTGTCTCGGTTCTCTCGAATTCCTCGCTCTGCCAGGGAGCGGAGTTCCATCCCCTGAAGAGCTGTCGCAGCTGCTGGAAGAAGTGGAGGGCCTCGTCCTTGTTGTTGAAGGAAAAATCTGACTGTATTATCCGGTCAATAAAAGCAAAGACGTAGGACTGTCTCTCCTTCGGGGTCGCCTCGTCTACAGGGTCAAACGCGTTCTGCTGGAGGTACACAAAGTCAAAAAACTCTGACTTCAGATAGTCCAGATAATCAGCAAGAGAGGTTCCCTCCTCACCGACAACCCTCATCATCTGGGCGATATCGTTGCCCTTGCGGAGCAGCCACTGCCCCCTCTCCTTCTGTGCCTGGTCAATGAAACTCCTGTACTTGCTCCAGCTGATCAGGGGATCGATTGCGGGGTAACGGCGTGCGTCAGAGCGGCTTCGGGAGAGTCCGTGGAATGCCCCCACCACCTTCAGGGTTGCCTGAGTGACAGGCTCCTCGAAGTTGCCGCCGGCCGGACTCACCGCTCCTCCTATGGTCACCGATCCGAGGGTTCCATCGTAAAGCCTCACGAGCCCCGCCCTTTCGTAGAATGAAGCGATATGGGACTCGAGGTATGCGGGAAACGCCTCTTCACCCGGGATCTCTTCGAGCCTCCCCGACATCTCCCGCATTGCCTGGGCCCAGCGGGAGGTGGAATCGGCAAGGAGCAATACATGAAGGCCCATCTGGCGGTAGTATTCCGCGATGGTGACCGCCGTATAGACACTGGACTCTCTTGCGGCGACGGGCATCGAGCTCGTATTGCAGATTATCACGGTGCGGTCGCTCAGTGGGTGGCCGGTCTTTGGATCGATCAGCGTGGGAAATGTCTTGATTGTCTCCACTACCTCCCCGGCACGCTCGCCACAGGCAGCGATGACCACCACATCGGCATCTGCGTGCTTGCTGATCAGCTGCTGCAGCACAGTCTTCCCTGCCCCGAAGGGGCCAGGGATGCAGTATGTCCCACCCCGTGCGACGGGAAAGAGCGAGTCAATGAGGCGCATCTTGGTTACAAGCGGTTCCGTGGGCTTGAGCTTCTCTCGATACGCCCTGATTGGTATCTTCACCGGCCACCGCTGGCAGAGCGAAACGGGGTGCACGTTCCCTTTCTCGTCCTTCAGGTGGGCGATCGCCTGGTTCTTCGTGAATTTTCCGGGTCCTTCAACAAAGACGACCTCGAAAAATCCTTCCCAGGAAAAGGGGACCATGCAGTAGTGCCTGAACATCTTCTCCTGTACATACCCGATCCTGTCGCCGGCGCGTACCCTGTCACCTGCCTTTGCGACAGGAGTGAAGTCCCATGCCTCGGAACCTGAGAGCGCCTCCATGTAGATCCCCCTTTTCAGGAAGAATCCGCATTGCGCTGCGAGATCAGGGAGTGGGTTCTGCAGGCCGTCGAAGATCTGCCCGAGCATGCCGGGTCCCAGCTCAACAGAAAGGAGGTCACCCGTAAACTCGACCTCCTCTCCGATCTTCAGGCCGCTGGTGTCCTCGTAGACCTGCATCTCTGCAAGGTTGCCGCGCACGCGGATGATCTCAGACTTGAGACGCTCTTTTCCGTGCTGGATGTAGGCGACTTCATTCTGCATGACAGGGGAATCGAACCTTACTGTCACCATGTTGCCGCTGATCCTGGTTATCCTGCCCTTTCTCAATCCAGTCATCTATCCCCGTGCCTTCTGTAGTGTGTGTTCAAGAATGCTGCCCGGGTCCGCGTTGTGAATGGGCTCCCACCTGATGAGAATCAACAGTTTCAAGGCATAGGTTATCAGCAATCCCAAATCAAAGTGGTGCCCGGCTGCGAGTTCATCGAGAGTTTTCCAGCGAACCTCGTCAAGGGACATCTCGGCCGCGAGGAGAGAAGGATTGGCCACGGCCGCCGTTGCAGCAGCGGCAACCGTGGGATCAGGAGCGGCGCGCGGCCGAAGGTATGACGAAGGCTCACGGTGGATTCTCTGGCTGCGGGCTTTCACGAGCTCATTTCTGAGCGTAGTATCAAATTCTATCCAATGCCTGACAGTCTGCTGCTGCGAGCGATCCTCAGGATACCGTGACGGTTCAGGCAAGTTGCACAAAACAATGTAATCATGGGCCGGGATGAATTCGCGGCATATCTCGAGGAATCTTTCAAAGGAGAACGGCGGTTTCATGCCAAAATGGAGCATCGGGAGGCTTGAAACCAGATAGGGGTAAAAATCGGCCATTTTCATTCATTCCCTTGTGGCTTCCTGGAGAATCGCATGCAATTTGGGTTTGAGATACACACCGATATACTCTGCAAGGCTCTTATCCGAGAAGTCAAAGCACGACCTTCCGCTGTCAAAACTTATGATGAACCCGCCTGATATCTTGTCAGACGGCCGTAAGGCAACCTCCCGTTTCGTCTGGTCCCTGAGACGCGAAAGGTAAGACTTTTCAAATACCTCGAGATCCTCTCTCTTCATCTCTATCTCAATACTGCCATTCTCATCTGCGCAGCACTGAGTGACGATTGCAGAGAGCAGTCTGAACAGGGTGTCAGGGGTGAGTGAATCCCGCACATCCATGAGGATGATACGCTCGAGCATGGCGGAAATTTCGTTCCTGAGTGAGAGGAGCAGATCTCTTCCTGCCTGGATGAGGAATGCCTTTTCCCTCTCCTCTTCACGACGTACCCTCTCCTGCGCTTCAGAAAGGATCCTCTCTGCTTCGAGCCTCGCCGAAGCGACTATCTCTTCGGCGTTCTTCCTGGCATGGGCCTCGATCTCGCGGGCTCTTTCGTCTGCAGCCCTGATACCCTCCTCGCGTATCTTTTCGATCAGGTCCCTGACATCCTCTGCCATTCTGTGCCCCTTCCCGGTTTCCTGCATATTAAGATGGGATACATCAATATAATCAGCTCGATTCATTCCCGCATTCGCGTTCCTGCTGTCACGTGTACCGATCCATTGAGAGATATATTATGCATGCTTCTTACTTTAGTCGACATCTCTTGTCCCCCGTATCCCGTTTGAGGAACTACCGGGCTCCTGAATGGCAGCACATGCTGGCCATACCCGCGTGAACCATTTCGTTCCCGGGCATCAGGAGCGTTGTTCTCTAAAAAAAATCGAATCCATTATCTCGCATATCGCGGACATAATGAAGATCTCCACATGTTTGGTCTGCCAATGCTCACAATTGCCGCAGTCGGCGGCACTGTACTGATAGTCGTCCTCCTCCTGCTCCTCTGGGGCCTCCAATACAGGGCGGCGCTCTCATGATTGATCCAGTCGATGCTGCGATAGTCGCGCTCTATTTCCTTGGGCTTGTGGGCATTGGCGTCTGGGCGTCAAAGAGGATCCATTCCATGAGCGATTACGTGGTGGCAGGCCGTTCCCTCGGGTTCTGGCTCTTCACCATGCTCATGGTCGGATCGGTATGCAGCGGGATGTCTCTTCTTGGTGTCTCGGGGCTGGGCTTCAATTTTGGCTGGCCGACCATATGGGAACAGATATTCGTCCCCCTCTCAGTGGCGTTCTGCATTATTTTTTTTGGTGTGAAGATCCATGGTCTTGCCAAAAAGAACGGGTACCTCACTGTCCAGGATTACTTTGTGCACCGGTATCACAGCCCGAAGGCGCTCCGATCGCTCTCTGCCCTTTCGGGCATCGTTGTCTCGATGATCTACCTTGCCGGGCAGTACACTGCAGTCAGCATCGTGCTGATGTGGATCTTTGGACTTCCCCACTGGATCGCGCTTCTTCTTGGTGCATTCATCGTGACCGTTTACACAGTTATCGGGGGTCTCTATGCCGTTACCTGGACCACCCTGATCCAGGGGCTCATCCTCATCGTGGGCGTGGTGGTCATGGCGCCCCTGGTGATCATGAAAGCCGGGGGATTTACCCACATAAACGAGGTCATGGCGGCAACCAGCCCTGACCTGGTGCAGCCATGGGTCGCGACCGGCTTCTTCACCCCCGCATACGTGGTATCGTTCTCCCTCCTGCTTATGGTCGGCCTTGCATGTGCACCCCATGTGATCAACAATATCCTGGCAGTCAAGGACGCACGATACTTCGGGTGGGCGCCGCTGATTGCGTTCCTCATTTACGGAGCGGTTATGTTCCTCCTGAAATTCGGCGGTTTTGCCGGCATCGTCCTTGTCCGGGAGGGAATTATCACCCTTCCGCAGGTGAAGAATGCGGGTGATTTTGTCTTCATCTATGGAATTCAGTCGGCGATTCCCAATATCGTCGTCTGGGGGCTGTTTGCAGTGGTTATCCTTGCCGCAGTGATGTCAACCACGGACAGGCTGATGCTGACCATCGGGACCTATTTCAGCTGGGATATATACCGAAACGTCTTCCGGCCGGAAGCGTCTGATGCCCAGGTCCTCGTCGTCAGCAGGATTGCGGTCGCAGCGACCGCGATCATCACGGTCATCCTGGCGCTTGATCCTCCAGCCATGCTGGTTTGGCTGATCTGGGCCGGCATTGGCATAATGTTTGCCACCTTTGCCGTCCCCCTCCTTGCAGGGCTCTACTGGCGGAGGGCGACCCGCGAGGGGGCACTCGCGGCAATGGCGCTTGGCCTGGTATCGTCCTGCGTCTTTGGGGGGATCACATACTTCAAGATCGCCCCGCTTCCGGTTCATTTCAGCCTCTATGGGGTGGTCGTTGCGGTGGTTGCCATGATTGTCGCAAGTCTTGCAACAAGGCCAGTCGAGAGCAGGATCCTTGATGAAACCCACACGGGGTGGTATATCAGGGTCAAATAATATCCCATTTCTCTCAAGTCACGTTGGTTGGGCCAGGTAATACTGGGAAAAAAATACACGGGACATCCTGGCGTCATGAGGTGGTTGTCACGCGCGGTGAGAGTTTATAAACCCTCTTTGCTGACACTATGCGGATCGAGAAAAGAAAATTATTTATACTATGAAAGCATTACTAGGATCGCCTCAGTGGGGAACAATCTGGGGATACCTGCCACGGTGAAATGAGCACCCATATCCAAACGGCTCAACGATATGGGCGCGTGAATGTGGATTCACCGTGGGGCCGAACAAATGTTCAGGTAACATACCTCCAGTATGGAATGAGGCCATGGTCCAGAGCGGCGAAAAAGGCCATGGGCGGCAGAGACATTCCATCACGGGGGCCGAAGAGGTATGTTCAAGGAACATGATGCCGGGACGCATCGAACCTGCATCCCAAAACGGCGTAAGAGATGCGGGTGTGAAAGACGAAGCATCCTGGGGCCGAACATGTGTATCCGCAAGGGACCTCACGGGGCACATCCATCCCTTTGGATTTCGGATTTTTCACAATTCCTTGTCCGAATTGGTGGTTGTTGCATTCATGAACTGGTAACGATGACAGCAGAAGCCCTGGAACGGGTGGGAAAATGAGATGGGTGGCATCAACAGGAGGCGTCCACCCTCCCCCTTTCGGGGAAGGGTTTCCACCATGGATTGGAACGTTCAGTCGGTGATTTAGTTGGACACTAATACACCTGATATTACATGGAGAGCAATAATAATTAAACCTTTTGGAATAATCAGGGCCTTGAAAAACGTCCATTTCCGAAAAATGAGCCTCCATCTTAAAGAATGGAGAAGATCTTCATGCAAGACCGGGTGCCTGCTCAACGGGCCAATCTACTGATCTCGGATAAACCCTTTCTCAATGAGATCCGAAAGCCATGAATCGAGGAAACGGGAGAGTTCGTTCCTTGCCTTGAGATCCACCTTTCCGGGTGCAGTATACACTTCCCTTTTTGTCTCTCCCGCCTGGAAGGTGAGTGGTTCAGCAGTCTTCCTGACACGGTCGACTCGTATCTCAATGTCGGGATCGGCGATCATGACCCCGTCCACCTCGGGGTTCTGGGAGAGAGCGTACACATCGTCAGACAGCCGGTCAATGCAGAGCGGAACGAATGGCGGCATCTCAATTACTGCATATTGGCGGACATCGAGGACCCCGATCTTCTCGAGTTTCTTGTAGATTGACTGGTAAATATCTGGCATCTCCTCTCCCAGGCTCCTGTTGTTCAATAGGTGAGAGAATCGGGGTGATAAATTTTTTCAGGACTCGCCATGAATCCCTAGGGCTCTCTCCCGTTGGGGGGAGTTCTTGAGAAACCGGTGAATCTCAGGTATGGCACTTATAAGCAGTGAAAACTTTTTCATGACACGCAATCAGATGACGGCAAGATGTTCAAGGAGTATTCGAAGCCCAATCCCGATGAGGATGATCCCTCCAAGAACCTCGAAACCCTTACCATATTTCGTTGCAAGGATGCCACCGAGCATCGCTCCCGCACAGGCGAAGAGAAAGGCCATGATCCCTGCGACAGACGCGAAAATCAGGATATCCTGAGTCACGAAGGCGAGGGTTAAGCCCACCCCCAGTGAGTCTATACTGGTTGCAACCGCGAGGAGGACGAGGGTCGGGAGGAGGAGGCAGTCGCGCCTCTCACGTTCCTCTCCTCCCGTCAACCCTTCATATATCATCTTTCCCCCAATAATCAGGAGAATTACGAACGCGAGCCAGTGATCGATACCTGATATCTGTTCCACCAGTGCTGAACCCGCCAGCCATCCAAGTAGCATCATCCCGGCCTGGAACAGCCCGAATGCTGTCCCGAGCACCAGGGCAAGGGTCACCCTCTGTGTGGGCGATGCCGCCGCGGCTGCGAGTGATACCGCGAAACAGTCCACGGCAAGCGAAATGCCAACGAGGACGATCAAAGCGAAGTCCATCTGCCATACCTGGTATGCGTTAGACGACCAAAAGGGATTGCGTTTGTGTATACCCCAAAGAAACTATGCGGGAGTTCCCTGTACGGGACATCAAAATGGATACCCTGGAAAGGTATTTTACGGGAACGGAGAAAGATCTGCCATGTTATAGCATGACAGGGAGGGTCTGGCATTCCGTATACCGGATATGACGAAGTATATACCCGATCGCTCCGTGACCCGGAGCAATTCTGGGCTGAGGCGGCAGAAAATGTCTCGTGGACGCGTCAGTATGACCGGGTTCTTGATACATCCAACCTGCCATTCGTGAAGTGGTTTCCTGGAGGCGTCCTCAATACCTGCGAAAATGCCATCGACCGGCACGTGGAGGCGGGAAATGGCTCCCGGATAGCCCTTATATACGACAGTCCCGTGACGGCAACGGTGATCCGGTACACATATGCCGAGCTCCGGGACCTTGTCGCGAAATGCGCAGGAGGACTCCTTCTGCTCGGGGTGAAGAAAGGGGACCGCGTGGTCATCTACATGCCCATGATACCGGAGGCAGTCATCTCGATGCTCGCATGTGCCCGAATCGGCGCGATCCACTCGGTGGTCTTCGGGGGTTTTGCCCCCAAAGAGCTGGCATCGAGGATACGCGATGCACGCCCGAAGGTCGTCCTGATTGCGTCATGTGGTATCGAAGTGAACCGCATCATCCCCTACAAGCCGCTCATCGACGAGGCAGTGGCTCTCGCAGGGGTCCCTGTTGCGCATTGCGTGATTGTCCAGAGGCCCGAGTGCCCCGCAGAACTCACGGCAGGGACCGACAGGGAATGGAAAGGGTTCATGGATACTGCACCCCCCGCAGCATGCGTCCAGATGCAGTCGACCGATCCGCTCTATATCCTTTATACTTCCGGCACGACAGGGATACCGAAAGGCGTGGTGAGGGATAACGGGGGGCACCTTGCCGCGCTCCTCTGGAGTATGAGATACCTCTACGGCCTCTCCCCTGGCGAAGTCTTCTGGGCGGCCTCAGATGTCGGGTGGGTGGTCGGGCACTCATACATCGTGTATGCGCCGCTTGCGTACGGATGCACGAGTATCCTCTACGAAGGGAAATCCGTGGGGACCCCGGATCCCGGCGCGTTCTGGAGAGTCGCGTCACAACATGGCGTGAGCGTGCTCTTCTGTGCACCGACGGCCCTCCGCGCCATAAAGCGCGAAGACCCGGGGGGGAAGTACCTGGAGAAATACGACCTCTCGAAGCTGCGCACCCTCTTTTTAGCCGGGGAGCGGTGCGATCCTGATACCCTGGCCTGGGCACAGGAACGGCTCTCGGTTCCCGTCATCGATCACTGGTGGCAGACCGAGACAGGGTGGGCGATCGGGGCAAACCCTGTCGGAATATCGCCGCTCCCTGTCAAACCCGGTTCATGTACAAGGGCCATGCCTGGCTACGATGTCCGCATCCTCGATGACAGCGGGAGGGAGGTTCCCCCAGGGGTTACGGGGAACATCGTTGTCAGGCTCCCCCTCCCGCCCGGTTGCTTCACCACGCTCTGGCAGAAGGATGACGAGTGTAAAAAGACCTATTATTCCGCGTACCCCGGGTATTATCTCACTGGCGATGCCGGTTTTATCGATGAAGACAGGTATCTCTGGATCATGGGCAGGACCGACGATATCATCAACACCGCCGGCCACCGGCTCTCAACCGGTGCCATGGAGGAGGTCCTCGCCTCGCACCCTGATGTGGCGGAATGCGCCGTTACCGGTGTTGCAGATGAGGTGAAAGGGGAGATTCCCGTAGGATTCGTGGTACTCAAGGCAGGAGTGCAGCGGGAGAACGGGGATGTGATCCGGGAGCTTGTCCAGATGGTCAGAGATCGCATTGGCCCCATAGCCTCGTTCAAGACGGCAGTCGTGGTCAGGAGACTCCCAAAGACGCGTTCAGGAAAGATACTCCGCGGTGTGATGAAGAAGATAGCCGATGGCCAGCAATACTCGGTCCCCCCCACTATCGAGGACGCATCCGTTCTCGGAGAGGTGGCCGAAAGCCTCAAGGGGATAGGATACCCCAAAAAACAGGCTGACGCGCGTTTCCCCGGGTAAGGACTCAAAAGAGGGCGGTTCTCTGTCTGCCTGGGGAAGCGCCGGGAACTGCAGGCGTAACAGCCTTAAAACTGCCTTCAAGATCCTGAAATATTCCAAAGGTTATTTTTGAATGGGATGCGGAACGAGTGGTGAAGGGTGATCTTTCGCAATGCTCATTGGTATGGACGTCGGCGGGACCAATACAGACATTGCCATGGTGGACGATGAGGTCACCTCAGTAAAAGTCCCCAATACCCTTGGTGTCCGTCAGGTTCTGGGCCGCATCCGCAGGCCGGGACGGCTCGCGGTGAGTACCTCCACACCCCTCAACAGGGTGCTGGCCGGTCCCCCCATGAAAGTGCAGACAATCCTCATTCCCGGCCCTGGCCTCTCCTGGCCAGGCAGCATCCGCGGTGCGATAAACCACAGGGGTGAGGTCGTTGAGAGTATCGATCGCGAAGAAGTCGACGCGGCGCTTTCTGTTCGCGGGGACGTCCTCGCTGTCGCCGGGAAGTTCTCGGTGAGGAACCCTTCGCTTGAGCAGGAGGTGGCTGCGCGTGCACTGCACCACTACCCCGAAGAGAAGATTGCGGTCAGTCATCATCTCGGCGCCCTCAACTTTCCAGGCAGGGTGGCAACCACAAGGCTGAATGCCAAAATAAGGGAGACAGTTACCCTCCTTGCGAAAGAGATCGGAGCAGAATATCGCGATTTTTTCTTCTTCAAGGGTGATGCGGGCCTCATTCCACCCGACCAGGCAGTCAGGAATCCTTCAGTCCTCTATCGTTCAAGTGCGGCAGCAGTTGCCCTCGGGGCATTCTACCTGAGTGGAATCGCGGAGTGCCTGGTGGTGGACGTTGGCGGGACCACGACGGACCTTGTCCCCCTCTCCGGTGGCAGGCCCGTGATGGAGACCCTCGTCTCCGACAACGAGAGAACCGTCACGACCGCGGTCGCCGCACAATCGATCCCATATGGCGGGGATTCGTTAATAGAAGGGAGGCTTTGTCCCACGCGGGTGGGAAATGCCATCGCGTTCGGCGGGGACCGTCCAACACTTACCGATGCGCTGAACGTAACAGGCTGCGGGATAGGGGATGCTGCTGCATCACGAAAAATTACCCCTTCGACCGCTTTTGAGGTATTGGAAGAGTATTATTCCCGCGTATCTCGGGCTGTTGCCATGCATGGCGTGCGGAGGCTTGTCGGTTCCGGCTACCTCGCACCCTTCCTGGTACCTGAGATCGCGCGCCGCACCGGGACTTTTGTGACAATCCCTCCTCATTGGGACTGTGCGAATGCCGTGGGGGTTGCGATCTCACGCGTAAGCCTCACCCTTCATGCGAGGTTCGACTCGGGCCGGGGCGTCGTGGTCTTCAATGGTGAGCCACAGGAACTGCGGAAGATGGGAGACGAAGAGGCAGTGCTCGAGCGGTGCAAGGAAGAGGTGCGGCAAAGGGCGCTTGCAGCAGGGGCGGATCCACGCGACGTAGAGGACGTGGAGGTGCTTTCCTTCCATGCCTACGATGTCATCCGGGGTGCCTACAGGAGCGCACGCATCGCGGATGTGGTGGTCCAGATCGCCCCGGGTATCACGGCGGAGGCGCCATGAGGACTGCGCTGGTATTTCATCCGCGGTATCTCCTCCACGAGCAGTCACGCGAACACCCCGAGCGGCGTGAGAGGCTCTCTTATACCATCGATCAGGTCAGGGAAGAGGGCCTGTTTGACCACCCCCTGATAACAAACCTCACCCCCGCAGAAGCCCCGTGGGACGCGGCCGCCCGGGTACACATTCCGGAATACCTCCACTTCCTGGAGGAAGCGAGTAAAAAGGGGGGGTTCATCGACTTTGACACGAGCATTCCCCCCGGCCTCCTCTCCAGCGCATTGCTCGCGGCAGGAGGAGCCATTCGGGCCGCTGATGCGGTGATTTCCGGGGAGGCAGTGAACGCATTTGCCCTGGTAAGGCCCCCTGGACACCATGCCCGCCCGGGGACGGGTGCGGGGTTCTGCTACCTGAACAATATTGCCATCATGACCCGGCATGTGCAGGAGAAGGGAATAAGGAGAGTGATGATCCTTGACTGGGACGCGCACCATGGGGACGGAACCCAGCAGATCTTCTACGATGATCCGTCTGTCCTCTTCACGTCCATCCACCAGTGGCCATTTTACCCGGGATCAGGCAGTGTCGACGAGATTGGGTCAGGCGACGGTGAAGGGTTCACCGCGAATATGCCAGTCCCTGCAGGGACCGGCGATGAGAGCTACCATTACCTCTTCGATTGCGTGATTGCTCCACTCGCAAGGGAGTTTTCCCCTGATCTGATCGCGATTTCGGCGGGCCAGGACAACCATTTCACCGACCCGCTCACGGGGCTCGCCCTCACCGCGAGGGGTTATGCAGAACTGATGAAGAAGGCCGTTTTGCTGGCTGAAACCCTCTGCGGGGGAAGACTGGTCGCAGTCCTCGAGGGAGGGTACAGCGTGGAAGGAGGGCTGCCGTACACGAACCTCGGGATCATCGCCGCGATGGCAGGCCTTGATCTTTCGAATATCCGCGAACCCGAAGCGTACCATGGATGGCTGGTAAGAGCAATGGATCCTTCAGCCCACGCAAAGGTAAAAGAGCACGCTGCAGCCCTCCGCGCGAACCTTTCACCGTACTGGAGTTGTTTTGAATGAATGGAATGAAAACGGCGTATGCTGTTTGTTGCGATGAGAGATGAGAAGGATCACATCATTGATTTTGTGATGCGCGCATACAGAAAGAAACACACCTGGGACCATCTTGTCTCACATTCACGCTGATGAAGACCACGGGTGCGGTTCTCATTCCGAAAGGGGATGAACACCGGTTGGCTGGGCAGAAAAAATTGATACCACGAAGGAATTTCCATCTAAAATTGAGGGCTGCATGAATTCGGCGAAGAGCTCACCTCGCATCCGCCTGGGACTGGTCCAGGCAACTGCCGGGCCGGATCCTGGGGAGAACCTGGAGAAGACTGAAACGTTGATCGAAGAGGCTTTTTGCGGGGGAGCGCAGGTTGTCTGTCTCCAGGAGCTCTTCTCCGCGCCGTATTTCCCAAGGGTCCAGGGTATTGACGCGAGGCGGTATGCAGAGAGGATACCGGGAGAGACGACCCGGGTACTGGGGCTTCTTGCGAAGCGGCATGGCGGCGTGATCATCGCGCCCATCTTTGAACAGGGGGACACGGGGCGTCTCTATAACTCGGCGGTCATTATCCGCCATGACGGCATGACGGGTGGCGTGTACCGAAAGGTACATGTCCCGCATGACCCGCATTATTACGAGAAGGAGTACTTCTCCCCCGGGTCTTCTTATATGGTGGAGGACACCCCCTTCGGACGTCTGGCAGTCCTCATCTGCTACGACCAGTGGTTTCCTGAAGCAGCGAGGGCGGTATCGCTGATGGGGGCCCAGGTCATCTTCTACCCTACCGCACTTGGCACAATCAGGGATATGGAGGACCCCGTCGAGGGTGACTGGCATGATGCATGGCAGACGGTCCAGCGGGGCCACGCGATTGCAAACGGCGTTCACCTGGCGGCGGTGAACCGCGTGGGGGTAGAGGGGGAACTCTCATTCTTCGGGGGATCGTTCGTCTGCGACGCCTTTGGAAACCTTGTGGCGAAGGCAGGGAGGGGAGAGGAGGTCCTGATCGCAGAGATAGACCTCTCGTTGAACGATCTCGTGCGCGAAGGGTGGGGATTTCTCCGGAACCGGCGGCCGGAGACTTATGGCATCCTGGCCGGCAGTATGGGACTTGCGCGGGGCGATACCCCCAAGGACTGCGGCTTTCGCATGCCTGCGGAATGGGAACCTCACCAGGGGATCCTGCTCTCATGGCCCCATGACAATGGGACGTTCTTTGATCTCTCCGCAGTGGAACGCACATACCTCGAGATAATACGGGCACTGCAGGGTCGGGAGCGGGTCTATCTCCTTGTCAGGGACCAGGAGATGCGGTCGCGTGTGCAGGGGTTGCTTGATGGGGGCGGGATCAACCGCGGGCAGGTAAAATTTCATATCCATCCCTACTGCGATGTATGGTTCAGAGATTATGGTCCCACGTTTCTGGTGCACGAGCGTGACCCGGCAGTTGCAATGGTGAACTGGAAGTTCAACGCATGGGGAGGCAAATACCCCGAACTGGAAGACGATGACATTGTCCCGTCGATCCTGGAAAGCGCATTGCAGATCCCTGCATTTACACCAGGCATGGTGCTTGAGGGGGGATCGATTGATGTCGACGGTTGCGGGACTCTCATGACGACCGAACAGTGCCTCCTCCATCCAAACCGGAACCCATCCCTCTCAAAGGAGCAAATTGAAAAGGTACTCGGGCAATTCCTCGGTGTATCCAGGTTTATCTGGCTGAAGGGGGGGATTGATGGCGATGATACCGATGGCCATGTTGATGACGTTGCCCGTTTCGTCAGCGAAAAAACCGTCGTCTGTGCAGTCGAGGAGGACAGGGCGGACGCAAATTACGAAGTCCTCCGGGATAATTACGAGATACTGCGCAGTTCTTCTGCCCATGACGGCTCACCCCTCAGGGTGGTATCGCTCCCCATGCCACGGTCTTTCCCGGAGCCGGTCCCTGCGAGCTACACCAATTTCTACATCGGAAATGGGGTTGTGCTGGTCCCGACATTCAGTGACCCTGCCGACGGCCGCGCAATCAGGACGCTCAGGAGTGTCTTCCCGGGAAGGGAGGTATTGGGAATCGAATGCAGTGAGATGATCAGGGGGATGGGTGCCATTCACTGCGTGAGCCAGCAATTACCCTCGCCCTGACGATTCACCTGGCCTTCACATCCCGTTCTCTCTCCTCCTGGATCGCAGGACTGCCAGGGAAGGAGAGGTGCAGGTGGACAAGCACCCAGGCGTGACCTGTCCCTTTCAGAACCGCCGTGAACCTGCCTTCCGGGAGCGGAGAATCCCCTGCAAAAGAAGCATGAAATGCACCAAATACCCAGCTGATGGTACCAATAGCCTCTATCTGGATGTTCGAAAGCTGAAGATTGGAGAGGTGTTCTGTCTCCCGTTCGAGAAAGACCTCGAGTTGGTCGAGTCCTTGGAATAACTTTTCGGTTCCCGGGCCGAATCCCGAGCATCCCGGGTCAGCATGCGAGAGTATTGCGGGGATATCGGCCCGGTTCCAGTACCGTACCAGGAGGTCAAGGGTATCGAGTACCTGGAGGCAGGTCTGATGACTCGGATTCATGCGAATAAGGTATGGATACGAATCGATACAAGCATATCGTCATTTCAGGGATTGGGACCTGCAAGACGATGTGCGCTCAAAGGCCATTCTCCCCACCTTTTCACCACCGTTGAGTGCAGATCCTCTTCTCACGTGGGGTGGCCTTTGAAGGTGAAGGAGAAAATGGGGGACACTTCATTTGCTGAAGCCTTCGGTGTGGTTTCCCTCTTCTGAAGGATTGTGCAGTGCAGGAAGAAAAGCGCGGGATCACACACCACTCTGTGGGAAATATCGTCGTCTTGGGAGAACCTGAATATCCTGCATGGGGAATGCAGGGCACCCCGATCCCATTGTCCCTGATAAAAACCAACCGCTCTCCCCGGCTGTTACATGAAGATTGAATTTTGGAAGATTACGAAAAATTTCGGCGTAATTCAGGATGAGGTTGTGGATGCATGTAAATTCCCGCATGGCGAGTGTTCAACACGTTGCATGGTCGGGGAGGTTATCTGTCAAGAGTAGCGATTGCAGGGGATGATAGGGTATTTGACAAAAAATCGCGGATAGATCACGGAATTAACAGGAAATAGGCCGCAAACACTCTTCTAATGAAGGTCACTTCGTGATCTCCTATGAATATGCATCCAGCCTCTTTTTGCGTCGGGGCTGTCGAAGGGTCCACCCGGAGTGTTTTCGTTTTGTATGCGTGTCCCCCGATGAGAATCATATGATTTTTTCGAGGATGATCCCGAAAGTGCGCCTGGCCCTGCAATCGTTACGAGAGAACCGTGATACTGCACCGGCACGATGACAGGCTCTCGAGGGAATGATCTTCATCACTCATGCACCGGAAGCCCTGCTGTGTTGGCTCCCTCTCATTTTATACTGGCCATGGTGCAGGGACGGTGAGGGGACAAGGCGGGACTGATGCAAAATTATATGAGAATTGGTCATTGAGATGTGTGATGACAGGGGCAGCCTCTATGGAACCCGGGGATCTGGAGAAGTACGTGGAGAAACTCGAGCAGAGGATCGAGATCCTCGCAAAAGAGAATGCAGCCCTTACCATGACCCTGAATAAGATGATGAGGGAGAACATGAAGCTCAAATCTGAAATACACAACCTTGAGAAGAAACTCTCGCTGGTGGATGCCGATCCTTCCGTTCACCTCGATCCGGAGCTGCAGAAGGAATGAACGGCCATGTCCCCTCACCTCCCCTCGAACCATTGCTGCAGGACTCCGACCCGGGCATGCACCTGACCAAAGGAAAATCCCATACCCATCGCATCATCCTCCACGCAGACATGGACAGCTTTTATGCGTCCGTGGAGATGCGCGAACATCCGGATCTCAAGGGGAAGCCGGTCGTGATCGGTGCCGACCCAAGAGAGGGGAGCGGCAGGGGTGTCGTCTGCACCTGCTCCTACGAGGCCAGGAAGTACGGAGTCCGTTCCGCGATGCCCATCTCCCATGCATACCAGCTCTGCCCGCATGCGGTATTCCTGCCACCGCGTTTCGCCGTGTATAGCAGGACATCAGAAAGAGTAATGGCTATTCTGCATGGATATGCAGAAAAGTTCGAGCAGGTGAGTATTGACGAAGCATATCTTGACCTCTCATATCTGGAAGACTTCACAGATGCAGAGCAGATCGCACGGCAGATCAAGGAAGAAATCCACCTAAGTGAACAACTCAGCTGTTCGATAGGGATTGGGCCGGGAAAGGTCGTGGCAAAGATCGCGTCCGACCTGCAGAAGCCCGGGGGATTGGTCGTGATCACGCCCGGGCAAATAAAGGAGATCCTCTACCCGCTCCCGGTATCAAGGATTCCCGGAGTAGGCAGAAAGACTGGAGAGGCCCTCGTCCAGAGAGGCATCTCTACCGTGGGAGATCTCGCAGAGGCGGATATTCAGCAGCTCATGGGGGTATTGGGAAGATGGGCCGTCCCGCTCCAGAAACTGGCAAGAGGGATAGATGATTCGGAGGTGAGGGAGCATACGGATAGCAAGTCGATAAGCAGGGAGGTGACATTTGAGACCGATATTGACTCTCCCAGCGTTATACTGGAGACTCTGGAGGGTATGGCCCGAGAACTTGGCAAAGACCTTGCGGAGCGGAACCTCTTTGCCAGGACTGTCACCGTAAAGATAAGGTTTGCAGATTTCGCAACCTTCAGCAGGTCACGCTCGCTTCCGTGCCCCACCAGGGATATCCGGGCAATTCTCTCGGCCGCAAGGGACCTTGCCCTGCCCCTCATCTCCAAGAACAGGGTCAGGCTTGCAGGCCTCCGGCTCTCATCCCTCTCCCACGTCGATCGTAATCAGACGACGATAGGAGAATTCTGCGGGTGACTTCAAGGATGGCAGGACCTGCGGGGCAAGGGCATGGCATGCCGCTGTGCCTGGTGCGGGTGTGAAAAAAGTATTGTGGGAGTTTCCTGTGGTGGACTCCTTGACTGCTACAGGATACAGGACACAGAGAACACAAACTTCTCTATCTTTCCTGATGCGGTCACCTTCTGGTGATACTCGATCATGGAAGATTGCACGTTTGCGTTCCCCTGCATGGAATTCTGATTCACCCAGGCAGATACTGTACCCTGTGCGTAAGGACGAGGCAGGGAGACGGAACCGACGTGGTCGGTTACACCTTGAGCCGTGGTCAAATCTCCTTCCTTCTGAAGGGACGATAGGGTGCATAAGGAGTAGAGATCGTCCAGGGATTGGGGGGATTCCAGCTGCGGGTCATAGACGGAATTTCCCTGGAAATCCGTGACCAGTGAAGCTCCTGCCGGGGAAAGAATCCCTATGCAGATCAGAATGAATCCTGGCAGTATGAGGTTCCGGTTCAGGTACTCCAATGTATGTTCACCTCCTACATCTTGCGTTCGGGAAACAAGACGCTGACTGGGCCATATTCCGTGCGGGTATGGCCAAGCTGCCTTTCCCGGGCGTCAGGTGGCGGGTATGCACTTTCCTGGCGCCAATGAGTGTTATGCGGTATGCGGTATTTATAATAATTGAACCAAGGGGTTTGTATCATAAGAAGATTCGTGAAGGGAAAAGACTAAACATCCCATGTGAGGAAATGCTCATGTATGGCGGGGGCAGTTGCCAGGAAAGAGGATGCAGAGGCGATAAATGAGCTGCGCCAGTACCTGCAGGAGATAGACGTTTCCATAGTCAAAGAGTTTGACGAGGGAGAGTTCCGTGGATTCTGGGTGAAATTCGGCGATTATCCGATTCTTATCGAGAACCAGAAGGGAAAATGGTATTTCATCGTTGCATTCCAGATCACGCTTCCACAGGGGCCGGAACAGGATGCACTGAACGAGTATTATGAAAAGAAAGATCAGCATTTCATATTCGAGCTCACAAAGGCATTCACCTCACCTCTGACTGGCTTTTCACGGATCATGGAAAACGGGAAGGTGGTAGGATTCACTCTTTCAAGGTATATCTATCCCTTTTATCACGACTTCTGTGTAAAGGACCTTGATAGGGCACTTCAGGCTGTAGTGAGCCAGGGTGCGGAAGGAATCGCCTTCCTCAAGACGATACTCCCCACACATCCTGAACCTTGAGGGGGGTGTCTGAATCCTGTTGAAATGACCCCCTTTATTGTTCGTTATTTATTGTCAGGGGGCGATCCCCACCTCGGGAAATATTCTTTACACTCTGCAATAACAGACTACTCTCTTCACACTTGTCGTGAATGGGTGAAGGGCTGATTGGCAATTAAAAAAATATGGTATTCTCCTCGCTACCTCACATATACCTTTCTTGAGGATGTGCTGCTCCCTGCCGCGTTCTGCGCGGTAAGGCTGACAGTATAGGTTCCTGCAGTGGTATAGGTGTAGGTGGGGTTCCTGATTGTCGAGGTCCCGCCGTCACCAAAGTCCCAGTTCCAGGAGACCGGAGAGTTGAAGGACATGTCGGTAAACTGGACGGTCATCGGGGCAAAACCGATGCTTTTACTCATCATGAAAAAGGAGACTGGAGCCCGTCCAGGCACCAGGGGGGGCACGGGCGTCGGGGTGACTGTCGGTGACATGGTTCCCGATGGTGATGTGGGGGCAGGCGAAGGCACAACGATGGGCGCCCTCACCCAGACATAGGCTGAGCGGGAACTGCTCCCTCCGTAGTTGAGGACTTTCAAAGTGACCGTGTAGGTCCCTGTTCCGGTATAGGTGTGCGAGGGGCTCTGCTCCGTCGAGGTGGTCCCATCCCCAAAGTCCCACTCCCATGCAAGCGGCGCCCCCATCGAGCGGTCGGTGAAGGAGACGGTCAGGGGCGCGACACCGGACATCGGTCTCATCGTGAAGAATGCGATGGGGAGTGATCCTGATGGGGATACCCGGATATACCCTGGCTTAGTGGCCATCTCCTGGCCGGCAGCATTCCCCACCTTCAAAGAGACGGTGAAAGTGCCGGGGAACGCATACGTATGTTCGATATACGGGCTCTGATTGCTCCACACAGTCGTCCCATCCCCGAAGTCCCACCAGCGTGAAGTCACAACGCCTGTTGAGGTGTCAGTGAAGGCCACGCCGAGCGGCGCATTCCCTGACAGTGGTGTAGCCTCGAAGGAGGGGACCGGGGGAAGGGACGGCTGCGTGACATTGATGCAGTCGGTTACCGTGGTGGTGTTGCTCCCGTACTGGCTGTTGATGGTCAGAGTGACATCATAGAGGCCTGGATTCTGATAGGTGTGGGAGATCCAGGGATACCCTTCTGTTGCGGTTGTCCCGTCGCCAAAGTCCCATGCCCATTCGTCGTAGTAATACCAGTAGGGGATGAAGGCATCGAATTCTACCTCGAGTGGTGCATCTCCCACCGATGGATACGGATAGAATGCTGCAACTGGGGGTGGCGGAGAGACATGGATATAATCAACCTTCTCGATGGTATCGGTCTCTCCCGTCCTGCTTACTGTCAGCATGACGGAGTAGTTCCCTGGTGAATCATAGACCATGACGGGATTCTTCTCGGACGATACCCTGCCGCCAGGGTAGGGAAGAGCGCTTGTCTCGACCGGGCTCTCACTCAGGTAGTAATATCTTCCACCAAAGTTCCAGAACCATGAAACGGGATCTCCTTCAGAGGCATCGAGGAACTGAACGCTGAGTGGAAGAACACCTGAGGTCACGTTCGAAGTGAAATCTGCTTTCAGGGGGATTTTCTGGCTGACAACGATATATGTCTCTCTCACTTCGATATCGCTCCCACCCGCGTTTGTGGTGGTAAGGCTCACGTTGTAGGCCCCTGCAGCGGCGTAGGTGTGGACTGGGTTTTTCTCATTCGATGTCTCTCCATCCCCGAAATCCCAGGCATACGAGAGTGGGGGAGATCCGGTTGACTGGTCTATGAAGCTGACCGTCAGGGGGGCATCCCCGCTCCTCGGTGTTGCCGTAAAACCTGCAACGGGAGGGGGTGGAGACCAGTTGCCGATGTAATTGAGCCTCTCTACCGTGTCAGACAGGCCGTTTGCCGATACCGTGAGCGTGACGTTGTAGACCCCGGCATCCATGTAAGTATGTACCACTTCACGGTCGCTGCTGGTTGAGATGGTGCCATCCCCAAAATCCCAAAGATACGAGAGGTTCTCGAAATATCCTCCGTACGACCACTGGTAGAATGTCACTGTCAGCGGAAACGATCCATCCCTCGGCCATCCTTCAAAATCAGCCTCGGGAGGGTGGGGCGAAACCGAGAGGTAATCAGTCTTTTCTTCGGTATCGCTGCCGAAGTCGTTTGAGACTGTCAGCGAGATGGTGTAGTTGCCTGGCTCTGAATACCAGTGCCATGCCCAGGGATACGTGCTGTTTGTTCCATCACCGAAATCCCAGAGATATGAAGTGGGATTGCCCGTCGAGAGATCATTGAAGTCGACGTATTGGTTCGTATAAATTTCAGTGCTGCTGGCATTGAAATCGGCATGCGGGAGTTCTCCGGCCGTGATACATCCCGGGATCTCGATTGAAGCGGTCCCGTAACTGTTCGAGACCGTGAGGTTTACGGTGTAAATTCCGGGAGATTCGTAGGTATGCGTCGGGCTCTGGTTATTCGATATGTTCCCATCGCCGAAGTCCCAGGCCCAGGATGTGGGGGTACCTGTGGAGAGATCGGTGAAGTTGACGACAAGAGGTATCACTCCAAATGTCGGTTGGGCAGAGAAATCAGCCACGGGATAACGCTGCAGGACCTGGATGTAGTTCATTTTGGTCGTGGTATTGGTCCCGCCTGAGGTACTGGCAGCGAGGCTCACCGTGTAGTTCCCGGGGCTCAGGTACGTATGGGAAGGGCTCTGCAATGATGAGATGTCACCGTCACCAAATTGCCATTGCCAGGTGGTTGGATTTCCGAGCGACGTGTCATGGAACTGGACGGTGAGCGGCTCTCCGCCAGATGTAGGAACAGCGACGAAATCCGCGATGGGGACTTCGTTGAAGACACGGATGTAGCCTGTCCTGGTGCTGGTATTGTGCCCGCCGTCATTCTGGACGGTCAGTGTGACTGAATATATTCCCGGCGTTGAATAGACATGCACGGGACTTGCGAGGCTGGAGTTCCCGCCATCACCAAATGTCCACGACCAGCTCGTGATACCTACACCAGAAGATTCGTCAGAAAAGAGGACCGTGAGAGGGGCACCTCCTGTGGTGGTATTTGCAGAGAACGATGCAACGGGAGGAACATTGGTGACCGTGATATAATCTGTGGCGGCTGTAGTGTTACTCCCCCCGTCATTTGCAACCATAAGGCTCACGTTATACGAACCGGGAGCCTGATAGGTGTGGAGGGGGTTCGAATCAGTGGAAGTGTTTCCATCGCCAAAGTCCCACAGGTAACTGGTCACTAGCCCGGTGGACTCATCGGTGAATTGAACAGGCAGGGGAATATGCCCGGAACGGGGACTCGCGTTGAATCCGGCCACAGGAGGGGTGTTGGTAACGAGGATATACCCTGGCTTTACCAACATGTCGCTCCCAGTGCTGTTTGCGACGGTGAGGCTGACAGTATAATTCCCGGGAGCGGTGTACTGGTAAAGCGGGTCCCGGAGGTTGGTGGAATTACCGTCACCAAAATACCAGAGCCATGAAGTGACAAGGCCCGTGGAAGTGTCGTTGAACTGTACATGAAGCGGGTGCGGACCGCTGAGAGGCGATGCGGTAAAGTTCGCCTTGAGGACGTCCGCGCTCACAGGGGCAAGCACTGTGGTTATGATGAGCAGCGCAGCCAGAAGGGGGATTTTCACCCTTACGAGAGGAAAATGTTTCATACGAGATCATCCCGGAGTGTACACTCGGAGGATGTGAGAGTCGAAACTATCGGGCGTGAATTCAAGCCCGAGGCTCCTCCTACGCACTGCCTCTGAATGCCACCTTGTAATGTGAGAATACAAGGTTTCACTATATAAATATTCCTGCGAGCCCGGCTCCTGATTTTCTTGGTACACAATCGGAATTGAGAGTGAAGCCAATCGATCGGGTTTTTTTTCTGCCTGTTTGGGGCGAATACCTTAAATATCGAAAGATAAATCTTGACATTGATGGTGGAGATGGATCTGCTGGAGAGTGCCAGGCGGGCCAAAAACCTGGGAAAGCATGAAGATGCGATAATTGCGTATTCAAAAGCCCTGGAAGCTGCGCCTCATGATACCTCAATCCTCGAGGCGATGGGGGATATTTACTACGAGATGGGAAGGCACGAGGAAGCGCTCCATGTCTATGGAGAGGCACTGAAACAGGAACCCCACAACCTGATGGTCCTCTTCAAGAAGGGCTATACGCTTCGGAAGATCCATCGCTGTGAAGATGCGATAAAATGCTTCGACATCGCGCTCTCGGTCAATCCCGGGTTTCTGTATGCCCTCAACGACAGGGGTTACTGCCTGAATGAACTGGGGCGCTATGCAGAGGCATTGAATTGCTTCGACCGCTCCCTCTCCCTCTCTCCCAGGAATATACGGGTCATCGCGAGCAAGGGAATTGCACTCCGCGAGCTTCACAGGCTGGAAGAGTCGCTCGAGTGCTTCAATCGTGCGCTTGAACTGAATGCGGTGAACGCGTTTGTCTACTACCAGAAATCACTCACTCTCCGGGAGATGGGAAGGGTGCGTGAGGCGGACGAGTGTCTCAAAAGGATCAATTTCCCCTGGCCAGGGAAGACATCACATACATAACTGCCGGAAAAAAAAGAGATAAGAGAGATGGAACATCCGGGGAAGATCCCCCGGCACAGAAATTGTGAAAAGGGAAGTGTGGGGAGGAATACTGAACAGGCATGAACCGTATTTTTGCTGTATTCATGGTGGGAGCCTTCTGCATTGCAGCCTGCGGCTGCCTCCAGGAGAGTGGGGCAAGAGACCGAATGCTTGATGAAAAAGAAGGGCGGATTCCAGGGTATTCCCAGGCATTGCTGGCAGTAAAGACCTTCATGAACAATGCGAGTTACCAGCCCCCGGCACTGGCCGCCACAAAAGAGGGGGAGTATCTCCGCCTCAGGTCTGAGAACCGCAGCTTCCTGGTGGATCTCTCCAGTAACAGCGTTATCGAGGCGGAATTTGAGGGGGAAGATGCGATGAGAGAGATACGCGGGACCCTTGCATATGCGAGGGCAAGGGAGGGCATCCGCAAATTCCTGCAGGATCAGGGGTTTGATTATCCCTTCACCCGCTTTATTTCCAGTGGCGGCTACTATGAGCTTGGCGCTCCCGGTCTCCTCTTCAGGGTTAATGCGACGACAGGGAACGTTGCCACCGCCGAATTCCTCGGGCCTGAGGCAATGGAGGTGGTGGGACAGATGACCACGTACCATCAGATCACCAGCGAGACGGCACAAATCACGATGCAGGACTCATCCTGAACTCCCTCTCTTTTGGGTAGGGAGCCCTTATTCATTTTTTTTAATGAAACACGCCGTATCAGGCAATTCGTTTTGTGTATTCTCTCTCTTTTACTCTCCATCATGCGATGGATCGGATGAAGCGCTGCCGATCCGGGGTTGGGAATATTTCATGATAAGCCGAAGAATAGAAGCCCCGCCCTGCGGGCCGGCTGTCAACATGCTCCCGTGCATGACATCGATGAGGGGAACGCCGAGTTTTGCAGCAATAGGGTGCTCCATCAACCCTCCCAGGACAAGGTCTATCCGGTGTGATTTCAGTGCCTCCTCTATCTCGTCCCACGCCGGAGAGATCAAGACTGCGCATCCATTGCCTGCCGCATCCTTCACCTCGTTTGCGAAAGGTTCTCCGAAGTCAAGTACGATTACCGAGGGGGAAATCCCATGGGATGAGAGGAACCGAGAAAGGGCTATTGCTCTCGTAGGCCCGGAGAAGAGTGCGATCCTTGCCCTGCAATGCATTTTTCGTCCTGCTTTCGGAGGTTCGTCTATATAAGGGCTCTTTGAAACACCGAGTGCGGAGGCGACATCTTCCAGGAATTCCCGGCTCAATCCGGCACCCACAGGATAGACAGTCCTTATGAATGGCGTCCCGAACATCTGCCGGAGGAGGATGGCAGCCTGCATCCCTGCAGTCTCGCAGATTACGATATTGAGCGACGCAGCACCAATACTGCGAATCTGCTCGTATGTCGCTCCCGCAGGCATCACTACCCTCACAGAAAGACCGAGCAGTGAGAGGAGGCGGCGGATCTCCAGGAGGTCGGGCCCGGCCCTGAGCATCCCAAGAATGTTGACGGTCCCCGGTTCCATGGGTACTGCAGGGTCCGCGACCTCTGATATGATGGCTTCCAGGGTCTTTGCGTACCCGGCTGTATAATCGCTGGAAAACCCCCCCGCCTCGAGGCAGATCACCTTTGCACCCGTCCTTGCGATCCTGCAGGCATTCTGGACATCCTCGCCAATGATTCCTGAGGCGCAGCAGGAGAGGACCACGATCATTTCAGGGCTCTTGCGTGAATCAAGATCCTCTATGGCCTCCTTCAGCCGTTCCTCCGCGCCGAAGACTACGTCGTGTTCATCCATGCAGGTGCAATAGACCGGGGAGTGACAGTCGCCGCGAAGCCCCAGGATATAATTGACATGGTATACGCACCCTTTCGGTCCATGGACGAGGATGACCGTGTCTCTCATGGTTGCCGCAGCTTTGATTGCACCAAAAAGGCTGCAGGTGATGCGGGGTATCTCCATGGTGAACCGTGAACTCGACACCACAGAAGGGTATGGGAAAGGAGTGGATGTTATAGTTACTTGTTCGAGGGATCGGACCGGCTACCGCCCTTGATGGGAAGGAGCCCTGGACCTCGAGGTTCAGGTGCCGACGCACATCCCTCACCAGAACACAGGTTACCAGATCTTTTTTCCTGGCGACCGGGTAGGTGATACCTTCCTTGCTCTTTCCATCACCTCCATGGCCTCACTGTCCCGACCAATCCGCGAGAGCGATATCCCCTTGTTGTGAAGTGCCGCGGCATCGTCCGGATCAAGGGAAAGCGCCATGTCGAAGGCGTCAATGGCCTCGGTGTATCGGAAAAGTCCTGCGAGTGCGACTCCCTTGTTGGTCCAGATAACCCCAAGGCCGGGGTTC
The DNA here is from genome assembly GCA_018263335.1 of Methanolinea sp. Taxonomy (GTDB): domain Archaea; phylum Halobacteriota; class Methanomicrobia; order Methanomicrobiales; family Methanospirillaceae; genus Methanolinea_A. Next base: position 68,680 of record JADFCY010000004.1, read on the forward strand.
TCCCTGAGGCACTCATCATAAGACTCGAGGGCTTTTTGGAACTCCCCGCAGTCAGCCAGCGCCACTCCTCTGTTGTACCATCCCTTTGGAGAACGAGGATCCACCTCGAGGACCTTCTCGTATGAATGTACCGATTGCTCCACTTCTCCTTTCAAATAGAGACAGTTGCCTTTGATGTACCAGGCTTCGGCATGGTTTGGATCCTGGAGGAGCACCTTGTCGAGGCAGGCGATGGCATCTTCATACCGTCCCAGGTAATAGAACGTGAGACCCCGCACGAACCATGCATTGGAGCAGTGGAGGTCAAGGGAGATGGCCTCATCGCACCTGGAAAGGGCTTCCCTGAAACGGCCGGTCCTGTTCAGGGTGAAGGCCCATGCGGCGAGTTCATCCGGAGCATGGGGACCCCGCATATCATGTTGAGAGAAGAGGAGGAGCGCCTCGCGGTATCTTCCCACGCTGGAGAGCATTGCAGCCCGTACGCAGAGAGGAAACACGGTTTCACTTGACATACCTTGCACACCTGTGATGATGAGGAGATTATGCAAGGCGCTCATCAGTTTTTCTGTCAAACCCCCCCGGATCTGCATGTGAGGAGGAAGTGGTGAATCTCTTCGTGTCAGGCATTTGAGACCGGCGGTGATAATATCAACCACCGTCACTTTTTTAAAAACCTCCACGAACGGAGGGGCCAGATATCTTCCATGCTGCCGATTGTCAGACCAGGAGGGCCGGGGGCACGGGAGGAGAAACCCCGGGCAGCCTATCGGGGACAGCGGCACTGCAGCGCATGCGAGGGGATGGGAGGGAAAAGGTCCCCACAAAATACACATGGTTCATAGTTCCCACCCATACCAGATAGCAAAAGAGCTATTATTTATTCTGCCACTCTCAGCGAGAAGGTAAAGGAACCAGGTGTCGCATGACGCCCATAACCCTTGCCGGATCTCCCCAAGGTCGGATTCGCTCACTCCCACATATCCGTTATCATGTCCGCCTGCGCACTCCTGGTGGATTGGATGAATGGATCGGTTGACCCACTCCCTGCTCAATTCGCCCTTCCCGGCTCGAAAACCGAATCAGGCATGTAACCATCATGATGGCAGTTACGCACCATTATGTTCCAGGATGACCATATAGTCTCTACACGGCCCGTATACGCTGAAATGCCGGGCATGATATGGGAGAAAGGGCCTGATGCTTTCTGAAAGGGAGCGCGAAAGGTATTCGCGCCAGTTGCCCCTGATCGGGGAGGAAGGGCAGGAACGCCTTCGCGGTGCATCAGTATGTGTTGCCGGTGCAGGCGGACTCGGCTCACCTTCCTTGCTGTACCTTGCAGCGGCAGGGGTGGGACACCTGCGGCTTGTTGATCCGGACCGCGTGGAGAGGAGTAACCTGAACCGCCAGATCCTCCATGCGGAACCGGATATCTCCAGGTTCAAAGTGGAATCTGCGGCAGATAAGATCCGTGCACTCAACCCGGATATCATGATCGAGGCACTGCCCGTGGCGGTGAATGCCGGAAATGCACAAGCCCTTGCAGGCGGTATGGACCTGCTTCTTGATGCGCTTGACAATTACGAGGCAAGGTATCACCTGAATCGTGCCGCACTCGACCAGGGGATTCCCCTCGTACATGCCGCAGTAAACGGGTTTTTCGGCCAGATGACTACTGTAGTTCCGGGGGAGACCGCTTGCCTCCAGTGTGCGTTCCCATACCCTCCTGAAAGGGTGGATACCTCGGTCATCGGGGTCACTGCGGGAGTCATCGGCCTCCTGCAGGCCCTTGAGGCGATCAAGATACTCATCTGCGAGGGCGAGGTGGCAAAAAACGTCCTTGTGGTCTGGGACGGAAGGTGCGGGAGGCTCGATCAGATACCGCTCGTGAGGGATCCGGCGTGCCCGGTGTGCGGGAGGGGTGATTGCGCATGACGATGATTTGTGTCAGAGTGAGGGCGTTTGCCCGTTACAGGGAGTTGTTCGGTGAGCGTGTCGAGGTTACAGTACCTGCCCCGGCGACAGTCAGGGATGTGGTGATGGCGGTGGGACAGTCAAATCCCATCGGCATGGGCGAACTTGTGGACAGCAGTGGGAGGGTGAAACCTTCGGTCATCATCCTTGTGAACCGGGAGAGGGTGACGGGGTCGCACAGGGAGGATCACCCTGTCGCGGGCGGTGACGAGGTGGCAATATACCCTCCCGTCGCTGGCGGGTGACAGAATGGTTCCAGGGACGATCAGGATAACAAGGGAGGATATTGATCCGGGGAAAATCCTGCAAGAGGCACAGAGCAGCACAATCGGGGCTCTTGTGAGCTTTCTCGGGGTGGTGAGGGATGACGGGATCGAACGGATGGATCTCGAGGCATACGAAGAAGTCGCAGAGGAGGAACTTGCCCGGATCCGTGAGCAAGCCATTGCCCGGTTCGCAGTCTCTCATGTTGATATCATCCACAGGGTAGGAATGCTCTCGGTCGGCGACCATATCGTGATGATCGTCGTGGGTGCATCTCACCGGAAGGCGGCATTCCAGGGATGTGAATTCATCATTGACAGGATTAAGGAATCCGTCCCCATCTGGAAGAAGGAATACACCACCGATGGTTCGCGGTGGGTTGCCGGCGAACACGGGTGAACACAGTGAGAAAAAGGGATACTGTCACTCGGCGCATCTTTTTTTTTAAACCGTTCCTTTATCCCACGTGTGGCGTCCGATTCACGAATGGGCGTGAACCGGGAGACTTGGTTTTCGGGAAAAAATGGGTTACCTCTTGTGCCATCTTCTGAGGGGAAAGATGATCCCCGCACCGATGAGCGCAAGGACCGCGGCAAAGGGGGGGAATGGGATCCCAGGCATATCGCGGTTCAGCGCCACCTGGATCTGCGCAGTCTGCCCGGGACTGAGGTTGAAGGTATTCCGGTAGTCCTGGTATCCGGAAAGCCGTATCACTATCTCATGGGTTCCCGCAGGTATTGAGGGGATGGTCAGGGGTGTGATGCCAATGCACAGGTTATCGAGGAAGATATTTGCTCCCGAAGGCTCTGAGGAGATCTGGACCACGCCTGACCCTGCGGGGGCCTGGAGCGGGACAAGGCTCGCCCGTACACTTGCAGTCTTTCCGGCCTGCACCAGTACGCGGGTGGTATAATCCTGGTAGTTCTCGAGCCTGAGGGTCAAAACATGCTCCCCCGGGGGTATGCCTGTCAGGTCAAGAGGGTTTCCCCCCTGGGTGACTCCCTGGTAAACCCCGTCGACATACACCGATGCACCGGAGGGCATGGATTCGATATGGATGAATCCCGTGTTCATCTCTGTCTGGACCTGCAGGGGAATATCAAGGATCGTCACCTGGCCTGGACGTACTGTCACGAGACCCGACCAGTCCTGGTATCCCACGAGCTTAAGGAGCGCAAAATGGGAGCCTGCTGCAAGGTTTCCCACGGTTGTTGCGGTCGATCCCCGGTATATACCGTCGACGTAGACATCGGCTCCTCCGGGGGCGCTCTTGACCTGCATGGTCCCAACGTCAGAGAGCGGCTTGAGTACCGCTTCAACTGTGGTGGTCCCGCCTGCAGGCACATCGGTGATCGTGACATACGGCTCGTATCCCGAGAGAAAAGCCTGCACCAGGTGGCTGCCGGCACGAATGTCCTGGTACGTCCATGGTGCCTGCTGCCCTTTCCCGCCGTCAACGGTGATCAGTGCTCCGGTAGGCACGGAGGAGATCACGAGGGTTCCGAATGACTGGCTTGGTTCAAGGTCTGCATATATCCTGATGGTCTCACCTGGCTGAGGGGTGGCCGTGTACTGTGTGGTATGGGGATAATACCCGCTCGCGGCGATTGTGATGGTATAAGGAGGACTTGAGGTTGCCATAACAGGATAAGTGACGGGAGTAACACCAATGAAGCGCCCGTCGAAGATGACCTGTGCTCCTGACGGATATGATTCTACAAGGAAAAACCCGGACCCGCTGGCAACGGGCATAGATCCCTGGGCGGGAAGAATCCCTGCAAGGATGAAGATGAAAAAGAAGAATATGAGCACTCGTGTGTTCATTTTCATATATGCACACCTCTCTCTCTTCTTCTACAAATATCCATTGTGTCTATCCAGGGAGTAAGTGTACTTGCTGGACGGTTCTATGGACGCCAACTTAAAAAGACCACACTGGCGCATTCACCCTCCCCATCCCTTTCATCCTGAAAGGGCGGGGCATTTCGCACTCGTCCTTTCTGTGAGCCTGGAAATCAACGGGTGTGGAGAGAGAGGCTTTAAGGGTTCTCGGGGTTTATATACGAGTGCATACCTCGCAACGGCGCTCCCTGGCCAGAAAAACCAGGTGGTCCGGGGAATACGCTTCACGCTTGAGGGGAATGCGGGACTCGTCTCCGGATGACCGGACTCCGGGGTCTCATGGGAGGCATGGACTGCTATGCTTGATCGCCTGAATAAATTTGAAAAGTATATCTATTACATCCTCATCATCCTCCTCGCATTTATTATTCTCGTATCGGTCATCGAACTCGTCCTCCTCATCGCTGCGGGCATCCTGTATGATCATTCCTTCCGGCTTGATCATCATGAGATCCTGAACGTGTTCGGTTTCTTCCTCCTGGTGCTGATCGGGATAGAACTTCTTGACACAATTAAGGCGTACATCAAGAAGCAGGAGATACATGTTGAGATAATCGTCCTCCTCGCAGTCATCGCCGTCGCAAGAAAGATCATCCTCCTTGACCCCTACGCTGACATGCCCCTCTCAGACATGACATTGTGGGGCCTCGGGTTCATTGCACTCTGCCTCGCAGGGGCATATTATCTCATCAAGAAAGCGGGAATCTCCACCTGAGGGCTCATACCCCCCGAGTGAATAAAATTTTTCTCTCCTCCGCGTCTCTCTCAGAGAATTGCTCTCACTTCAGATACGCACGGTGATCGTCGCTGCGCTGATTTCTCCCCCACTCTTCCACCGGTCCAAAGAGCATCTGAACCGATGGCGAGTGACGCTGCATCGCTTCCCATTGGGGAGAGGAAAGGTGTGCCCCGGACATGGCACTTCCCGGATATCACGTGGTTTTTATTTGCATCGAGACATAAACTCTCATAATTATGATAGGCACACATGATCTCTCATCTTCGCACGGCAGGGCCTCTGTTCTCATTGTGCTCGTACTCCTCGCCCTCGTGGCGATGCCGGCCGCTGCAGCGGTGCAGGAAATCACGTATCTTGGACGGATCACTGCGCTTGATCCCCTGTCAGGGACTATCACGATACGGGCGGAGTCCCAGTACCTCTGCGACTATTCGAAGGGAGATGCCGCCTGCAGGTTCACTCCCGTCACCCCCCTCCAGGTGGTGGGGACTGTCCCCGAAGAGGGGATCTTCAACACTTTCCGGAATGGCGACCAGGTAGTCGCCACAATCCTCGGGGGGAGTGGTGGTGCATGGGCAGGGTTTGCGCGTGTCATTCCATCTGCCGGCAGGGATGAATGGGCGGTCACCGACCTGTTTGGTGATCCCCATACCATCCCTGTTCCCCTTGCGGGAGGATACGTGATTGAGTATTCCACCACCCCTGACTGCACCCAATGCACCGGCTCGGTCTGCAAGGCGCAGAGCGCGCATGTTGTCCTGAAGAGTGGAGAATTCACAGTCCTTGACCGTTCGATGACCGCAGGGCAGTCAGCAAGGTACTCCGGGCGAAACGACGGCTCAAGCGTGAGCATCCTGTACCTCACTGGGGAGGCCGATGCCGGTCCCTGCTCACAGGCAGGACCTCTCACCGGGATGCAGCCGATCTCCAATTTCATAATCCAGGTCGTCCCGCCGATTGGACAGGCTGCCACCACCGCGGTGGCCACGCCACCGACCGCAGAAGGGATCGGGCAAAAAGTCACCCCACAGTCGACACCCGCTCCGACTCAGGCTCCGTTTGGATGCATGATACCCATCGCTGCCCTCTGCCTCGTGGCACTCGGGCTCAGAGGGAGGTTCTCCTGACACGTCGGGTTCATGGAAAGAGGATGAACTCACACTCTAGTCTCTCCCCGCGGCATCCCCCCTGGGCCGCCATTTCAGTCTCTCCCTCCCTCCAGCGAGGGATTTGATGGCGGGCCAGACGAGGGGTCCGGAATATGACCGCATACAAAGGGTATGCTCAAGGCTCGCCGAAGCGCGTACTCGGGGAGAGGCAGGGATACTCATTGCAAGAGAGGTATCTGCATACTCCCTCTTTGATCTCCAGGTGATCATGGGAAGGGTAAGGCACGAAGTGCATCGCCTCCCACCCCCCTACAGGAATGCAGCGGGTCCCTACCTCCTCTCCCAGATCGTCGATGCCCACCATTCGCTTCTCACCTCCTGCACTCGTGGGGAGTTCAGACAAATGAAAGAGCCGTTGAGAGAGAGAGAACTGTATCTTTCCTATCTGGGAATGATCCCTGATGGGTGCTATGCGGGTGACCCAAAGGCCGAATATCTCCCGCAGTTTCATTCGCCCCTTCACAGGATGTTCTACTATCTCCTTGCAGGGTACGTCATGTTCGTCCAGGAACGGCCTGGGCACCCCGTGGGAACACCATTTCCTGGTGGCGGGAAGGTTGAGGAACGGGACGGTGCCTTCTTCTGCCCCGTGAGGGATAAGCACAAGGATGTCTCGTTTGCCATCTGTAATTTCTGCCCTGCAAGGCAGGCAGATGAGAGGTGATACGGTGACCGCGCTTTCAGGGACCTCTGCCACGGTTTCCATCCCACCGGAATGAGGCTGCCATCTGATCCATCCGATAAGTGGGCATAATATGCCGTCCCCATGGCAATAGATTCAAGGCGGCTGGTATCCGACACCTAAGTATGGTGGAGATCCAATGCTGAACGTGGAAGGGATTAGTGCCGAGGCCAAGATAGGGAAGATCCTTGTCCTGGTCTCGCTCATTCTCGGGATCCTCGTGCTCCTCTTCATTGGGGTGCTTGCTGCGATCATGTATGGCGCAGGGACCTTCTTTGCGCTGGAAATAAGCCTGACAATCCCGTTCCTTATCCTTGTCCCGCTCTTTTTGGTCAAGGTGATTGGTCTTGTTATCGGTTTTCTTGCCCTCAATGCCACGGAAAACCGGGATTTTTCCCGTGCCGGGATATTTGCCATCATCTCCTGTGTACTGCCTCCCCTGGATATTGTGATGCTGATCGGCGGGATATTCTGCCTCATCTCAAGGGAAGCGAACGAGGGAAAAGCCGAGGGGGAAGAGGGAAAAAAAGCCTGATCGAAAGAGAACCCGGTTCCCCGGGTTCATACGGGAAGACCGGCAAGAACCTGTTCATACTCTTTTAGGACCTGTGCAGCCCTTTCAGGGGTAATCGTGGGGACGCCGTACACGAGGAACGGTGGCAGTACGTGAAGTCCCGCAAACTCGAGGATGTTATGTTCGATCACCGAGAGGTGTTTTCGTAGGTCTCCATGAATCCCGGAAGGGGAGTACATCTCGCTTGGAGACCCGCAGGTAACCACCAGCATCCCCTTCTTGCCTTTCAGGAGGCCATGTTCGTACACCTTTCCCTGCGCAATATCGACCACGAATCCCTGGGCAAACACGCGGTCGAACCATCCCTTGAGTATGGCTGGCATGGATGTCCACCAGAGAGGGAACTGGAATATGAGAAGGTCCGCCCATGAGATGCGTTCTATCTCTTCCTGGATATCGGGAGCAAGGCTCCCTGTGGCAACTCCGTGTATCTGCTCTTCAGCTGGGTTGAAAAGGTCATGCCGCACTCGTATCCTGAAGTCCTGCGAATCCAGGACCGCCTTGAACCTCGTTGCATAGAGATTTGAGACTCTCACCTCATGCCCCTGCCTTGCGAGGGTGATCATTGCGACATCCTTGAGCGCACCATTAAAAGACCGCGGTTCCGGATGGGCATAGACATAGTGTATCTTCATCAAGGGTTCCTCAAATTGAGATGGCGGGATTCCTTCTTAATAGCATCCCCACGGGTCTTATGCATTACTTGAGTGCAGAGGGGGCGTAATCACACCCCGCCATCAGCGGCGGTCGAGGAGCAGGTTCTTTGCAAGATACAGGATCGCACCCACTCCGCACAATGCTGCGGCGATGAAGAGGATGTTGCCAATCACCCCTGCGAGCACCTCCGGGGCAGCTCCCTGGATAGGGCCGCTGTAGCCCGCACGATGGAGGTCCACCGTGAGGAGGATCCCCGAGATGCAGACACCAAGGGTCATCCCGAGGTTTTTGAGTGTTGCGCTCACACTGGAGGCAACGCCGGACTTCGTGAGGGGCAGAGCCCTCATGATATCGGTACTGCTCGGGCTGTGAAAGAGCGAGCTGCCCACGGAAAGTGGAATAAAGAGGAGGATGATGAGCAGCAGATCCTGGAGCATCACTGCGTACCCGAGCAGGAGGAGGGAGATGCCGGTGAGCAGGATCCCGGCTGAGGGGAGTGCACTCGGTCTGTACCGATCGTACAGCCACCCTGAAAGGGGTGAGGCGATGACCATGATCACCGGCACGATCAGGAACACGAGCCCGACCTGGGATGGTTTCATGTGCATCACCCCTTCAAAATAAAAAGGCCCGATGAGGTTCAGCATGAAAAACCCCATGTATATACAGATCATCGAGAGGTTGGGAAGGGTGAAGTCAAGCCTCCTGAATATGGCGAGATCGAGGAGGGGATCTGTCTTCCTTGATTCTGCAAAAAGAAATAGGACCATTGAAATGGTGGAAATCAGGAGGTAGAGGCCGGCCTCCGCGGACCACGAGAGGGTAGATGAAAGTTGCACAAGGAAGAGCACCAGGAACAGGAGAGCGACGACGAGGGTTGCGGAACCGGCCCAGTCCATGACGACAGAAGACTCTCGCGGTTCTTTTTTCGGGAAATGACGCAAAAAAAGCAACAGGCCCACGATGCCGATGGGGACGTTGATCAGGAAAATGTATTCCCATCCGAGCGCATCGGTGATGAGCCCACCCAGTATTGGCGCGGACATTCCTGCTGCTGCAGTGACAGACCCGATGTACCCCATGACCCTGGCCTGCCCGCCCGGACTGGAAGTCTCGAAGAGAATGGCCCCGCTTATGGAGAATATCATGGCAGAGCCTCCTGCCTGGATGATCCGGAACACAATCAGTTCAATAAGGCTTGCAGAGAGGCCGCATGCAAGAGAACTGGTGGTAAAGAGGATAAGCCCCGCGGAAAAGAGTGTTTTCTTTCCCGTGTATTCCGACAGCCTCCCGAATATGAGGAGCAGGCTTGTCTCGGTGACAAGGTATGCGGTGATGATCCACTGCGACTGGGCAACATCGGCGAGAAAATCGCGAGTGATTGAGGGAAGTGCGATGCTCACGACGATTCCGTCAATGACAGCCATGGCAATTGCTGCAAGCACAACTGCCTGTACCATCCCCTGCCCCGGGATGGCTCCATCATGCCGGGGTTCCACAACGTCCATCGAAGAGTGATCTTCCAGGAGTTTTGCATTCATTATGATGAAACCCTTCCTCTCAGGAACGGAGGAGGAGAAGATATCCTCCTGCGCGGCATCGCCGGGGCAGTTTCCCAGCCGATGCCGGCCCCTCTCAATCCACTATGGGGACTGCAGGCATTCTCATGCAGTAGGGGAGAGTGTGTCTACTTCCGCATCCGGAGCCTGTGAACTGCTGTCAGGGGCTTGGTTTTACCACCATGGTGGTCACCGGGCAATGGGTGACGACAAATAGGGACACACTCCCGGTAATCATCCTCTTGACCTTGCTCATCCCCAATGACCCGAGTATGACCATGTCTGCATCTATATCAATCGCGCAGTCCACAATACGGTCCCCAGGATGGCCCCTGAGGAGGTGGAGGGTTGCCTCCCCTCCCTGTGCCTCGGCTTCCGCCTTCATTGACGAGAGGAGCGATGCTGCCTCCTCTTCAAGTTCGCGTATGGCCAGCTCCCTTGCCACGTCTCCTTCTGCCCAGGCGTCCTCCAGTACATGGACAATATGGAGTTCTGCCCCATGACACCTTGCCTCCTCGACAGCCGCGCTGATCACATTGCGCGTGAGCGGGGACCCATCCACTGCCGCGAGTATCTTTTTTGCCATTCCTCTTTTCAACCCCCTTCACGAGAGAAGACTGTACCCTGGACCAGGTCATGAGGACACAGCCGCGTATACGTTCTGTAGGAGCATGGGACCACATAAGTGCTCCGCCACCCCATGACGATATGGTGAGGGATGCAGTGAAAAGATCCTTTTTCCCCAATCGCGTTTACGCGTGAGGCAGTCGTCCACGGGCTCGCAGGGCATCCCAGGCGGCGTTCTGGGTCGCCTCGGCCTTATTGGCGCCCCGCCCCTCTCCGCACAGGTTCCCGCCAATAAAAACCTGATAGACAAATTCAGGCCTGTGATCGGGCCCCTTCTTATCGTGCAGGACATAGACGGGGAGTATCCCGAGGCTCCCCTGGATCTCCTCCTGGAGGATCTTCTTGTAATTATGATGAGGGGAGAATGATGCAATTTCATCCCCGATGAGGCGCATGATCATACTCCTTGTGGAATCAAGGCCATTCTCGAGGTAGTGAGCACCGATGAACGCTTCAAAAGAGCCTGCGATGATCCTCGTGGTCCTCTGCTGGTGCTGTCCAACCCGTATCATCTCCGGGAACCCGATTCCCAGGGACGGCACGATTGCCCCGAGGTTCTGATTCTTCACGACCTCCATCCGGGAGGTCATGTTTCCTTCGCTTTCGTGCCCCGTACAGAAGAGGTGTTCGGCGACAACGAGGTTAAGGACCCTGTCACCGAGGAACTCGAGTCTCTCATAGTCCCCGCAAGAGAGGGGAGTTTCCTGTTGCTGCTCGGTCCCCCTCAGGTAAGACTGGTGAGTAAACGCGGCGGAATACCTTGCGAGGGCGCGTTCGGATGGATCAGTGCATCCGATCGATGGCTGCTTCAGGAAGGCCGTGAGCCTTTCTCTCCAGGTGTTTTCCATCGAATTATGGTAGCTTTGCAGGCGCAGAGAAAAAACCCCCTGCCCGGCGGGAGATATCTATTCGACCGGGATCTTCTTCTTCCCTTCACCCGATTCGCTCGAGTCCTCGCCAGGTTCCGGTTTCAGCACGTCTGAGATGGCCCGCTCTATCTGTGAGACTGCCTCGTTGACCTGCTTTTCGATATGGGCATGACCTTCTGGTGTCGTGACCAGGTCACGCACAAGGCCAATTACCTCGGAAAGAGACTTCGTGACCATTGCGGACACATGGTCAATCCGCTGATCGATTGGTTCGGTCTTGACCTCTTCGCGTTGCTCTGCCTGCCCGGCTTTTTCCTCGACCCAGGCTCCCTGTACAAATCTTCCTCGTTTCTCTTCCATGGGATATTCTCACCTGAATGGCCCTGCCTGTCAGATCTTCATGTATCATCTTTTTTTTTTTGGATCATAGGGGGTCAGTCCGATGGTTGGTCACCATTCGCCAGGACGTATAATCCAGGGGTGACTGCAATGCCCCGCTCGGATGGTTCAGGCAGGTATGATAGAGAGTACGCAGGCTTTTGAGAAGAATTGTTCCCCGGGCATGCAACGCCTTGAGAGAGAAAATACGTATCTCCGGGATAATGTGTCGCGTGTGTCATGACTGGTCCGTTCGTGAATGATATGTGGTACAGGTTTACTTGGATCTCCACATCTATCGAGACGCCGCGCAGATCAGGTGCGGTCAGTACCACCGCTTGTGGTTCCCGTTCTTCCCGGGTACCTGAATGCACCCGGGGGGACCAACAGTTCGAACCGTGCTCCCTCACCTGGAGTCCCTGTCTCCTGGATACGGATATCGGTAATCCCAAGGATCTCTCTTGACAGGAAGAGTCCGAATCCGGAGTGCTGGAAGTATTCACGGTTGAAAATGGCCTCTTTTTTATCAACTGGAACTCCCGCACCGTCATCACAGCAGGATATCACCAGATTGCCGTCACGGCTTTCGCATGTGAACCATATCCGCGTAATCTTCCCGCCATGCCTGACTGCATTCTCCATGAGGTTGTAAAAGACCTTTTCAACGAGTGGGTCGGCAAATATCTCCACATCTGGAAGATCTATCTCTATCGGAATTCCAGGGTTCTGGACCCGGTCGCGCATCTGCCTGATCACCAACGGGACGGAGAACCATGAAGGGGATTTCACCCCTACGTTCTGGTAGTCCCGCGTGAAATCGATCTGCCGTTTGATGGACTCTGCTGCTCGCATCTCAATATCGATATACTCCCGTATCCGTGGATCCTGCACCTCTTCCTTGGAGAGTTCGAGATAGCCCATCAGCGCAGTCAGGGAGTTGAGGATGTCATGGCGCGTGATGCTGTTTAAAAGGTTCAGTTTCCTGTTTGCCTGCTGGAGTGCGACTTCAGTCCTTTTTCGCTCCGATATGTCCCGGCGGATGCTCAGGATTGCGGGGTTCCCATGGTAGGAGATGAGCGTGGCATGTACCTCGATTGGGACCACATCCCCAGACCGTGTCCTGTGTGCCGTCTCAAAGAGCGTGCTGCCCGACCTCTTCATGTCCTCTATCTGTCCTTTTATCAGGGCTGCATGTTCAGGGATTTCAATATCCCGAATATTCATGCGGGAAAGTTCTTCGCGGGAATATCCAAGATGCGTCTCTGCAGTCGAGTTTACATCAATGATCGCACCGTCGATCCCGAGGATCATGATGGGGTCTCCACTGTGTTCAAAGAGCATGCGGAACTTCTCTTCGCTTGCCTTTATTGCCTCCTCAGCCCGCTTCCGGTCGGTGATATCCTGAATGGTGACCGTGCCGATTCCTGGTTCCGCAGAGCCTGTCGTGAAGAGAACGATCCTGGTGGTTCCATCCTTATGCCGGAGTGCTGCTTCCTGGTGCGCGAAATATCGTTCGCTTCCCTTGAAGAACGGGACCATATGCTCCCCGTCGCGAAAAATGGCAGAGATGGTCATTGAACAGAGTTCATCGGGTGAATAACCGGTAATTTCCTGACATCTGGGATTTGCCTCGGTCACTCCCAGCGTGTCTTTCCTGTAGAGCATGATCGCCGATTCGGACGCGGAGAAGATCCCCTTATACCGGGACTTTTCCTTCTGGATAATCTCCGAGAGATAGGTCACCAGGAGTGCAATGAAGAGGAAGAAGAGGACACGGATCACACCCTGGAGAATGACATCAGGATATGGAAAGGTCCATGCTAGCAGGGTAAAATAGACAAATATTATCCCGATTGAAAAATATAGCCCCTTTCTCCGGAAATAGTAGCAGGAGAGGATGATGGGGATATAATAGGCGTTCTGGAAGACGATCGTGAGCCCCGATTGGAGTGCAAGGACGGTGACAACAAGGATCACAATGGTTGTGAGCGCAATAGCAAGGAGAGGAATTCGGGACGACACGAATCGAGGATTCTCACATAGCGTCATAACGCAGGATGATATAACTGCAGTTGGAATGGGTATTATAAAAGGATATTCGTTTCTGCCAGTAAAAAGAAGACAGTTGTGGCATCCCGTTGCGGGTGCGAAAGGGAGAGAGAGTGCTGCTATGGGGATTCGAACCCCAGTCGCCGGCGTGAAAGGCCGGCATGATTGGCCGGACTACACTATAGCAGCAAGTGCTCTTTTTTATTGGTCATTCACGGTAAAAAGGGTTGTGGAGGCGGGAGCTTTGGGAAAAATCCTGATCAATAAACGGGTGTGCCCTCTCTCTCGGTCGCAGTCTTGAATGCCGCCATCAGCTGGCGGGTGATGGGGCCTGGGCGTCCTGACCCTATTGATCTCCCGTCGATCAGGACGATGGGAGCCACCTCGGCCGCAGTTCCGGTGACAAAGACCTCGTCGGCGGTATAGAGATCGAAATATCCGAGGTTGGTCTCCCTGACAGGGATTCCAAGCTGTTCTGCGAGCTCCAGCACGACCATCCGGGTGATACCTCTCAGATTGTTCAGGGTGGGAGGTGTCAGGATAACGCCGTTCTTGATGATATAGATATTATCGCCTGACCCTTCGGAGATGTGCCCCTGCATGTCGAACATGATGGCCTCGTCCCCGCCTTTGCAATTGGCTTCTATCTTTGCAAGGATATTGTTCAGGTAGTTCAGCGATTTTACGTTCGGGGGAAGTGAGCAGCAGGGGTTTCTCCGCACAGAGACGGTCACGCCGCGGAGTCCCTTCTCGTAGAGGTCGCCGTACATGGCTCCCCACTCCACGGCGATGATGATGACGGTCGGTTTTGGGCACTTGGTGGGGCACAGACCCAGATCTCCCACTCCGCGGGTCACGATGGGACGGATGTACGCTTCTTTTAAGTTGTTCTTCCGGAGGGTCTCGATGATTGCGCGTGAGAGCTCTTCCTTGGAGAGGGGGACGGCGAGGTCTATCGTCTTTGCCGAGTCAAAGAGACGGTCCAGGTGCTCCTGCAGGCGGAAGACCCGTCCATTGTAGGCCCTGATACCCTCAAAAACCCCGTCCCCGTAAAGAAGCCCGTGGTCAAAGACCGATATCTTCGCCTCCTCCTTTGGATAAAACTTCCCATCGATGTAGATCTGCATGAAATTATGTTGATTTTCCTGGTATTTTTTACCTGCTGATCGAATTAGCCGCCCACCTGGATCCGGCAGGTCGAGAGGAAGTGGGAGAACATGGGAAGACTTGCCACGGGGTGAAGGTGGGTATAGCTCCCGATTGTCCTGTCCGTGAGCGCACCGTCCGAGCCTCCCGATATTCCATGGCCCCTTGTGAGGGAATAGGCAAACCGTGTGCCGGGATCGAGCGAAACATCGGAATAGTGGAATTCGTGGCCCCTGAAATTGCATTCCCCCATCGGAGATCCGGGAGTGCTCTTTCCCTCGACGTAGGCGACGACCCTCCTTCCAGGCATGGTGGTGGTCCCTTTGAAAACTCCGCACATGGGAAACCGCCTCTCGCCCGGTATGCCCTGCCACCCGTCTTTCAGGATGATCTCTTCTGTGAGGTACATCAAACCTCCGCACTCGGCATAGATAGGGACTCCCGAGCGGGAGGCATCACGAATGTCACGCTTCAAATCTTCCTGTTTTGCAAGGTCCGGGAGGAAGAGCTCGGGGTATCCCCCTCCGATAATATACCCGTCTGCGTCAGGCAGCGCGTCACGGAGCGGGCTGAAACAGACTGTGCGGGCTCCCATCGCGTGCAGGACATCGAAGAGGTCGGCATAGTAAAAGTTGAAGGCCTCATCGTAGGCGATCCCTATGGTGATGTCCCGGACATCTGCGGGCCTGAAGATCTCCTGCGAGTCCTGCTGGCGGGTTGAGGGGCAGGCGACCGAGAGGAGACGGTCGAGGTCCACGTGCTCACCGATCCTTTCCGTCACTACCCGGATCCTGTCCTGGAACTCCCCTTTCTCACGGCCTTCGCGGTAAGGTGTCAGGCCGAGGTGTCGCATCGCGAGCTCCATCTCCTGCATCCTGGGAATCGCACCGATCACCGGGATGCGGCAATAGTGCTCGATTGCGGTGGCTGCCTTGTGGATATGCTTCTCGCCTGCCACATTGTTGAGGATGACCCCTTCGATGCGGATATCCGGATCGAATGACTGGAACCCCCTGACAAGGGCGGCAGCACTCCGGGTGATGCTGCGTGCGTTCACCACCAGTATCACAGGGATGTCAAGGCACCTTGCGACCGATGCACTGCTTCCAGAATCCCCAAGGGCTTCAGCCCCCTCGTAGAGGCCGCGGACCCCCTCAACGATTGCAAGGTCAGCCCCCCTGCATCCGTGATTGTAGATCGCCCTTACCTGGCGCTCGTCCATGACGTAGGTGTCGAGGTTTCGGCAGGGGCGACCAGTGACGCCGGTGAGATAGGAGGGATCGATGTAGTCCATGCCGACCTTGAAGGTCTGGACTGCCATCTTTTTTGAGAAGAGTGCGGCGATGGCAAGCGTAATACTCGTCTTCCCGCTCCCGGAACGATCGCCGGCGATCATCAGCGCCTTCATGCCATGCTCCGGATCACGGCACCAAGCTCGCTCTCCACGATATGCGTGACTCCCAGTGTACGCGGATGGAGGTCGATCTCGACCACGACATATCTGTGCCCCTGTTCCTTGAGGGGCTCGACCTGGCGGGGGCCGTTTGTCACCGAGACGCACTCGATCCCCCTGAGGAATTCCGGGGGGATCGCATGGGGAACGCCGACGATGAACGCAAATTCCGGAGAGAGTGCCTGTATCTCTCTTCCGAGCGTCTCTCCGTTTGCCCCGTACTCATCGAGTGCCCCGCACAGGACAGGCACGAGGTCATTCTCCCGGAGCTCTTCCCGAATCCGGCGCGCATCCTCCCTGACCTTGGGAAGGCCCCTGTCCTCGAGGTTTGCGATATAGGTGATGGGTGCGGCAGGGCATGCCTGGTGGAGTGCGAGGAGTTCGTCGGCGAACATGTAGGCGGTCTCTTTTTTTGCGTTCATGATCGCCACTCCGCGCATCCCGCTTCGCGCGAGGGCGAGGAGCCGTTGTGCCGCGAGGTGTTTCAGATCTCCCCGGGAAGGCTCGATATAGGGCTTTGATGCTGCTCCGCGCAGCCGCTCGACCTCGTTTGCACTTGCCAGGAGACGCTTCTGCCGCAGGAGCTCATCTGCGCTTATCCAGCCAGCCGCAGCCGCGGGTTCCAGGGTGGCGATGACGCCATCGATATTTTCGGGAAACCCTGCATGGATCTCGACCGAGATTGCAGGGGTAGAGATACCCGCGTTCCGGATTGCGGACTGGAGGTCCTCACCGATGATCATCGACACGCAGGTCCCGACCACCGCTATCCTCCTCGGCGAGAAGGTCTCCTCTGCATACCGGAGAACCGCTTCAAGGGGCTGCTGGCCCCCGAAGATGAACTCATGGTCTGCAAGGGAGGTGGTCAGTACCCGAAGGCCGTCTTCCTCGAGGAGCCTGGCATGCTTGAAGGAGCATCCCGAGGGCCCGTGCAGGATGGCCACGTCGACTCCGAGGTCACGTGCGGTGTAGAGGGCAGCGACGATGGAACTGGGGCGGGGCTGCATGTATTTCATGGAATTTACCGCCATGTCTTCACCGCCAGCACAACGATGCCTGCCCCCCTATCGCCATCCTCAAGCGCAAGGGCCTCCCCCTCTTCAAGGGTATCACACCTCGTGATGGGTACCTTCCATGACATAGACTCCGATACCAGTGGACCATACTCTGTCCCGACAAGGATCACGCGGTCCGGGCATTCTGACATTACCACATCGACGATAGCCTCACCAGGAAATCCTTCGCAGATTGCACCCTCCTCTTTTCCTATCACCAGCGTGAGGGGACCTTTTTTTCCCGCGATCTGCCTGGCGTAGCGGATGGCCTGCAATGCAGTCGAAGCGCATGTTCCAGAGTTTGAGTCATCCACCACTGGGGTCTCCCCTCTCCAGGAAAGAACCATCCTCCCTGTCACGGGAGAGAACGTTGAGAGGCGGGACGGGTCAGCGCCGAGGATGCACGCGGCAGCAGCAGCCAGTATAAGGGGATCGCGATATGCCGCAGTCCCAAGGAGGGGGTTTTTGAACTCCCCAGATATCCCTTCCCAGGCATACCTGCATACGTCGCCATCGACCATGGCGATCTTGTCCGCCGGAAGCCGGTTCCCAGTCGCGCCTGTCCCTGGGGGAGTGAGGAGGAGGGGGAGGGTGTTTGCGGAGCGGAGTTTCTCCTCAAGCGCGTCCTTCTCTCCCCCTGCACAGCGATATGTCTCCATTGACGTCAGGATGCCAAGGTTCCCTGCCCCGGTGAACCCAAGGGAGACTTCTGCGATCAGCCATCCCTCACGCGAACGGGCAATGGATGCTGCCTCTATGAGCGATGCGGGAGTGATGCCCAGCCGGCCGAGCACCTTTCCCGAGGGGCATTCCATGGTCCCGCTGGAGGTATGGAGGACGCCTGTCCCCTCCAGGAGATACGCCAGGGCATGCGCCGTGGTCGTCTTTCCCCGGGCACCGGTAATCTCCACCAGGAGAGAGGGTACCTGCCTTCCCAGGATCCATCTTGTCGCCTGGTGGTGGGTTATCACGGGTGCGGGAACTGACTTCAGGAGGGTGTGGTAGGGAGGGAGGTGAACCGGTGCGATGACAAGGTCGTAATCCCTCATTTCGGCCTCTTTTGGACTGATCCCGTCTGCCCCCCTGTATACATCCACCATGTCAATGGAGTGACCGCGCCCTGCCAGTGCTTCCGCGATCCTCTTTCCTCCGTGGATTGTATCCAGTACAAGGATATTCATACCCTCAGAGCGCCGAGAGGGCCTGCCTGGCATTCTTGACCATCAGTTCTGCAAGGAGTGGATCGCTCCCAATCGGGTCTGCATAGAGGAGGGGAATGGTCCGGCCGTCCAGCGAGAAGACGCCCCTGTTCTTTCCCTCCCCGATGCCGATCACTGAAGGGATATCCTTGAGAATATGTACACCCTTTGCAAGGAACAGGGGCGCCACTACGAGGACATCAATGGACTCTTTCTGGAATTCTGCCATTGCCTCCTCGATGCTGGGCGAATTCATGTTCATGAACCCGCACTTCACGATGAATTCCGGGTATTTTCCGGAGATGAGACTGGCGGTGCTCTCTACCAGTTCCTTGTTGTACGGGAGTTTGCTTCCATGTCCGACCAGCAAAAGGCCTTTCTTACTCATATGTATATTTGTACTACTGACACGGGTAAAATTGTTATCGCTTTCGTTGTCATGCGCGTTTTCCAGGAGAAGGATTCCCCGGATCAGGAGGAAGAAAAATCCCTGACAGGAACAGAATCAACTGATTTCCTTAGGTGACAGAGTATATCCGCGGGTCTGGCAAGGGGCAACGGCATATGATGCAAAAAGCATCACCTCGTGGGTGAGATGCCGGACCGGAATCAAGTGTGCTTGAGACTCAAAGTACCTCTTTTTGCACACGATCTCTATTTAGAAGGGTTATCCATGGTTCTCTTCTGCAGGGGGAACCCCGCCTGCACATCCAACTTTTTATATCCATGAAAATTTAAATTTATAAGAACTTCGGAGACCGCGATCTGTCCGGAGTCACGAGTCGTCCCATGGAAGCGATGCGCAGTTACGAGAGGTATGGCCTGCTGCTGAATGAACGGGTGGTAAAAACACCGATTGCGGTCTCAGCGATGGCGGGAGTTGTTGACGCGGAGTACGCGCTGGCCCGCAGTGCACATATCGGGGCCGCGTTCCTTGGGGGCTACTCGATCGATGCACCCACCATGGAGGCCAGCCGGAACCTGGCGGCCGCGGGGCGTCCGGAGTTTCTCTATGATGACCCAGTGGAAGCGCTCGCCGCGCAGGTCTCGCGGATGGCGCCATCAGATATCATCTGCGGACTGAACCTGAGGGCAGGCAGCGCCGAGTCACTTGCGGGTATCGCGTCGCAGATCGGTGACAGTGTCATCTACGAGATTGACGCACACTGCCGACAGGAACCCCTTGTAAGGGCACGATGCGGAGAGTATCTCCTTCGCCACACCGACCTCCTTGCAGAATTCGTCAGGGCGCTGAAACGCGAGGAGGTGACCGTTTCGGTCAAGATAAGAGCAGGGGTCAGTGCAGATGACCGCCTCCTGGCAAAAAAGATATGGAAGGCCGGGGGGGATATCATCCACGTGGACCTGATGGATTTTGGGTACCAGAAAGTCCGCCAGATACGCAACAGCAGTCCCCTGTTCATCATTGCCAACAACTCCATCAACTCCTTTGAAAAGATGAAGGACATGCTCTCTCACGGCGCCGATATGGTCTCCCTTGCCCGCCAGTCAGACGATCGGACACTCGCAGGCCTCGATGCCGCGATCTCGAGGTTCACAGGGGAGCATGGATGGTATAATGCGCCGAAGCAGCTCTGCAGGGGAGGGGATATCAGGTCCCTTGCGTTCTGCTGCATGCCTGTCAAAAACTGCCCCCTCATCCCGATGCTCGAAAAGATTGGGCTTTCCAGGGAGGATTACCTCGCTTTCAAGCAGAAGGCAGTTGAAGGGACTCCGCTTGATTTCGGCAGCCAGACATGTTTTGGCAGCCTTGCCTGGTGCTGCAAGGATTCCTCCCCCTGCATGTTCAGGGAGATGACGCTCCGTGAGGCGGGGCTCTCCAGCAGGGAATACATGCGGCAGAAGAAACAGCTTGCTGATAAGATCATGCAGCATCTCTTCTATGAGCATGCGGAAACTCACCCGTGCTGACCGGGCACAGCTGGCGATGGTACTTGAGGTTTCTGCGTACCCAAAACCAGGAAACGTCGATCGCTGCCATGATTACGTGACGACAAGGCTCGAACATTTCCTTGCATCAGCGATATTGGCCCGCCCGGCGCTCGAGGCAGCGGAAAGGGGCGAAAACGGCCCCGGGCACCTCATTCACCAGGCGGTGGAATGCACCTCCGGCCACAGGGGCGGAAACACCCATTTTGGTGCATTTATCCTTCTGATCCCCCTCGTCATGGGAGGAGACATCCCCGGTGCAGCCAAGATCGTGTCACACACTTCGGTTGACGATGCCGTGGAATTTTACCGGGCGTTTGGAAAGACAGAAGTGAGAGTCATCCAGGGGCATGAACTGGATGTCCATGACCCATCATCCATCATGGAGATCCGATCCCGCGGGATGACACTCTACGACCTCATGCTCTACTCTGCACCTCGTGACATGGTGGCACGGGAATGGATCAACGGCTTTGAGATGACCAGGAGGGGTGCAGACCTGATACATGCAGCCGGATGCGGCCAGCAGGCGGTAGTTGAGGCGTTTCTTGGGCTCCTCGCACTCGAGCCGGATACGTTCATTGTCAAGAAACACGGCCCCGATGTCGCATGGAAGACAATGGAGAAGGCAAGAGAGGTGAGGGAGGGATTGCGCGATCTCCAGGCATTTGACCAGGAATGCATCGACAGGGGCATCAACCCGGGATCCATCGCAGACATTATCATCGCCGCCCTCTACATAGCCCTTGGGGAAGGATGGGAATGGGATTGTTAAGAGAGGGTATCAACGAGGTCATTGCCACCACCCACTGGAACGCTGCGCCGATGGGAATCATATCCCGTGGCGGGAACCAGAGGATGGTGGTCTTTTACGGCAGTCATACTGCAGAGAATATCAGGGACCATGGGTGGGTTGTCGCAAACATCATTTTCGACCCCGTCGTGTACGTTGAAACTGCATTCGGGGATTTGGGCAGGGAGAGGTTCGTCCCCGAAAAGGTGGGGGACCGCTGGGTGCAGCGCCTCGCCGGCGCGGAAGCCTGGGCGGCATTCGAAGCGCACGTGACCAGGGAGACGGATGAGGCGATGGTGGTGGATCTCACGCCCCTCTACGAACAGATGCTCACATGTGCCGTACACCCGGTCAACAGGGGCTTTTCCAGTGTGATCGAGGCGACGGTCCATGCAACGCGGTACGTGATGGGAAGAGATGCCGCGCTGCTGGACCTTATCAGGCACCATGCCTCCATAATACGCAGATGTGGGGGGAAAAGGGAGATGGAAGCCCTTGCCCTCCTGCAGACGCACCTCCCGAAAGAGGCGGTCCTTTCCTGAGTCAGCAGACTCGCGGGACCGGGTCTCCCACCGGGGGTTCGATGAAACGCTCGCCGCCGACGGAAGTCTCCATGATCACGTGGGACCCTTCAACCACCTCGCCGATTATTGCAGCATCTTTCCCGTAATGATGCGAACGCATCGCTTCGAGTACCGCTTCGGCATCGCAGGCAGGAACCCCCATCACCACTTTCCCTTCGTTTGCGACCTGGAGCGGGTCTATCCCCAGCATGTCGGCAACGCTTCTCACGCTCCTCCTGATCGGGAGGTCAGCTTCTGATATCCGGACCGAGACTCGGCTCTTCCTGGCCATCTCGTTGATGGCGCTGGCAAATCCTCCCCTCGTCGGGTCTTTCATGGCATGGACCTCTCCCGCAGCCATGGCCTTCTCGACAAGCCCCCACAGGGGTGCGACATCTGATGCGAGCTGGCTGCCAAGAGCGAGTTCGGCCCGCTCGGCCATTATCGTCATCCCGTGGTCACCAAGTGTCCCGTTCACAAGGATGCGGTCACCGGGCCGGAGGCCGTTGTCCCTGACGATCCGGTCAGCAATGCCGATGCCCGCAGTATTCACCGTGATCCCGTCCAGCGCACCCTTCTCGAGGACCTTCGTGTCGCCCGTAACAAGACTTGCCCCGCATTCGCCAAGGGCAACGTCCATAGAGCGCACGATGCGCTCCAGATCCGCACTCTCAAAGCCCTCCTCGATGATCATCCCGCAGGAGAGGGCGATCGGCCTTCCGCCCATCATGGCAAGGTCGTTGACGGTCCCGCATACTGCGATCCTCCCGATGTCGCCGCCAGGGAAGAAGATTGGCCGGACCACGTGGGAGTCGGTCGTGAAGACGAGGTTTACGCCCCCGATCGGGATTACCGCACCGTCATCGAGCGATTCAAGCCCTATTCCACCAGCATTGCGGTGCTCGAACCGCGTGAGTATCTGGAGGAGTTCCCCCATCACCTCTCCCCCCGCGCCATGCATAAGGTTGACCTTCATTCGTCGCTCACCTCGATCTCGATGTTGGTCACCAGTATCTCCTTCCCCTTCACAAGTTCCGGGAGCCCCCCGCACCGCGGGCATGCGAATCGCTCTCCTCCCTCGTATCCGCAGGTGCAGCGGGAGAGCGGAGGGGTGACCGACACCGCGAGGCTTGCGCCCTTCATCAGGGGGTCATCCTCGATGAGGGTCCCAAAGAGGAAGCTGACCTGCTCGGGGCTGGCCATTGCCATCTCTCCGAACTCCACGCTCACCTTCCTGACCTCGCGTGCGCCATGCTCGGTCGCCGCTTTCCGGGCGGTGGCATAGATATCATATGCGATACTGAATTCGTGCATGCAGGAATGCCCCTTCAGAAATCCCCCTTCACTCCGTTTTTTTCGTTTTATTGACGTGGGATATGCCGGGGGAGATGATGAGTCAATATATATGGGAGGGCCGGGCATAAATCATTCCCTGTTGCTCTCCAGGGCCCAAATATCCTGTAAAACCGTGAGTTACGGTCACGTGGGGAATGGAGGTCCAAAGCCTCCTGTCCCACACCACTCCCGTCTCCCAATACTACTGATCAACGCGCCTTCTTTCTCCCGGAAGACGATTTCCCTTCGTGGTGAGTGATCTGCAGGCCTCTGTTGTCCACCGCGGTCACGACTGCGACCTGGAGGCCGAGGTTGTGCACGATCCGCTCGATCTCGTCTCTCCCTTTTGACGTGATGATCGCAACGGATGGCCCGACAGAGCTCATCCCGACGAACTCGAGCCCGGCTTCCCGCAGGAGGCTCATATACCGGTAAATCGCATAACTGTGGTGCTCCACCTCGGCCCTCTTCGAGCCGCGGAACTCGATCTCCCAGATGATATTCCCAATCTTTTCAAGGTCATCTCTCTCAAGGGCAGGGATAAGGTCCATCAAGATCATGTAGGCCTTGATCTCGCGGTCACGGTAATCGAGGACCCTGGCCTTGTTCATCAGCAGGTCAAACTCCTGGGTACCTGCGGAAGAGATGTCTGTAGGGGGGATCACGATGAATACGTTCTTTCCTTCCGCAAACGGGTGGTGGTAGACGAGGGCGAGCTCGTCGCCCGTGACCGCCATGCCGCCGTGAATGCTCACCGCAGGCCCCACTCCCGTCTCGAAGCCAAAGGCGACGTTCCCATCGATGGTCTCCTCGACGTAATTATATCCGATCATCCGCCGGAGCTGGTCGCTCTCAAACGGAGATCCCACTGCATAATTGAGGGCATGGGCGAGGGATATCATGATCGTGCTCGTTGAGCCAAGACCGACATGCTGGTGCTGGTGGTCTTTGGCCCTGATGGCAAATCCCCCTTTATAACCCGAGATCTCCCTGAAGACCTCGACAAAATGCCGGATGATTGCCGGTCGGTTGTAGTCGATCTCGACCCCCTTTTCGATGCACCTGGCCTCCACGCTGCAGTAGAGCTGGATGGCAAACCCCACCCCGCCGCCGCCTGGCCGGGCAGGTGAGAACCTGTTCATGTCCAGCACGGTTAAGTGGATCCTTGCCGGGGCCCTGACCTCCACAGTTCCCTTGACAGGAGCGAGTGAGGCAGGGCGTTCTATGCCGAGGGTCCTGATCTGCGTGCATGGGGGGAAGGAATTGAACTCGTACTCGACCAGGTCAAGGTCTCCGCCCCGAATCTTCATGGTTGCCATAAGGATATACCTGACACCAGATCACTGCCGATCAAAGTAAATATTCTTGCCGGATGCCGAAAGCGGGATCCCGTATGCGATGGTGCATGCGGGGAGCCATCCCAGTGAAAGGGCCGCGGCGCCTGCCGTGTACATCACCCTGTTGTCAACATTATGGATTGACGCGGTCTTGACCGCGGATCCGACCGCGATGCCAAGGTCTGAAACCTTGACTATGCAGTTCGGCCCGCGAAACGGCGCGGTTCCGCCGCCTTTGCCGGTTGCCTCCACCATCTCATCGCACGACAGAAACCCGCATCCCTGGCAGTTGATCCCCACCGGTTCCTGCCCTCTCACCCCGATAAGGAGGCATGCGCGTGATGCGGAGACATTCCCCGCATCCCTGGAAAAGATGGAGAGCCCCAGGCTTTTTGAGAGCCGCTCCATCTCTTCTGCAAGGGGTGCGAGATCTCCGGGCCCCGCGATGACGCATACCAGCGAGTCTTTTCCTTTGCCTTTCGGTGCAGTCCGGGCAGAGAGCGCCATCAGCCGGGCAACCGTCATCACCGCATCGTCTTCAGCGTGCATGGAAGGTGATTTGACCTCAACTGATATGAGTCCTGGGGAATCTCTCAAGATGTGGGATCCCACATGGAAATCATTATGCTGGTGGATTCTCCAGGATAGAGTGCGTCAATCATTTCCCATACTCAACGGTACAGGAGAGAAGCAGCGAATGGATTCATATCAATGCATGATTTGCGGGCACATCTATGATCCCGGAAAGGGAGAACCCTCAATGAATATTTTGGCAGGAACAGACTTTAAAGACCTCCCTTCTGGCTGGAGGTGCCCGGTCTGCCAGGCGACTCCCGACAAGTTCAGGATTGTGTGAGCGGTAATCATGGTTGTCCGGGAGATCGCACCAAGTATATACTCTGTCGGGGCGCTCGACTTTGACAGGCGCCTCTTCGACAGTCTCATTCCCCTCCCGCAGGGGACCAGTTACAACTCGTATCTCGTGAAGGGAACCAAAAAGACGGCTCTCATCGACACGGTTGACCCGACCACCGAGATCGACCTTGTCACAAACCTCGTGAAGGCCAAGGTTGACACTATCGATTACCTTGTCGTCAACCATGCCGAGCAGGACCATTCCGGGTCATTGCCAATGATCGCCGAGCTCTTCCCCCAGGCAAAGGTGGTCACAAACGAGAAGTGTGTCGATATGGTCACGCATCTCCTCGATATCGGCAGCGAGCGCTGCGTGGTCATCAAGGACCGCGAGACGCTCGACCTCGGGGGAAAGACGCTCGAGTTCCTGATTACGCCATGGGTCCACTGGCCGGAGACGATGCTCACCTATGCCCGGGAAGACCGGGTGCTCTTCTCCTGCGATCTCTTCGGATCGCACATGGCCGAGAGCACCCTCTTGGTGAATGACTGGAAGATGGTCTATCAGTCGGCAAAGCGGTATTACGCCGAGATCATGATGCCTTTTACATCGAGTATCAGGGAGCACATGCAGAAGATTGACACGCTTGAGATTGCCATGATAGCACCGAGCCACGGTCCCGTATACCGGGAGCCGCGCCTCATTCTCGATGCATACCGCGACTGGACAGGCGGCCAGGTGAAAAACGAGGTGGTCATCCCGTACGTGAGCATGCACGGGAGCACGGAGAAGATGGTGGACTACCTCACAGGGGCGCTGATCGAGCGGGGAATACGGGTACTCCCGTTCAACCTCGTGGTCACCGACATAGGTGAACTTGCAATGGCCCTCGTAGACGCCGCAACCGTCGTGATTGGGACTCCCACGGTCATCTTCGGCCCTCATCCCCAGGCAGTCTACGCCACGTACCTTGTCAACCTGCTCCGTCCCAAGACCCGGTTCGTCTCGGTGATTGGAAGTTACGGATGGGGCGGGAGGACCATCGAGATTCTGAAAGGAATGCTCACCCGCATGGAACCCGAACTCCTGGATCCCGTCTACATCAAGGGAGCTCCGGGAGTAAAAGACCTCAAGCAGCTCGACCTTCTGGCAGATGCCATCGCATCCAAGCACAGGGAGATCGGGGTTCTCACGTAGGGGGAGGACAGGAATCCTTTTTTTGGGGGGAGATATCTGCCGGTACTCTTTCGAGGGACCCTTTCCCAGTGGATTGACCTGACAAGGGATTTTATATGAGTGCGTCTTCCGTTTTCAAGGATATTCTCTCTTCGTCCGGCTACGTGTACCTCATAGGAGTTGCAGGGGACAGTGGTTCCGGGAAGACCACCTTCACCGCGGCGATAAAAAACCTGATAGGAGAAGACCTTGTCTCTACCATCTCACTTGATGATTACCATCTCTACGACAGGAAAGAGAGAGATGCGAGGAAAATTACCCCTCTCTCACCCGAGGCAAACGATTTTTCCTCCCTCGAACGCGATGTCGGGAGGCTGAAGCAGGGGCTCGCGATTGAGAAGAACTGGTACAACCACGAGACAGGCACGATAGAAGGGCCGGTCTCCTTCAGGCCCACAAAGATCATCATCCTCGAAGGCCTGCACCCCCTCTTTTCCCCGGGAGTCCGCACACACCTCGACTTCTCGTTCTTCGTGGACCCTGCGCCTGACGTAAAAAGGGAATGGAAACTCAAGAGGGATATCGGGACAAGGGGATATACCGAGCAGGCGGTCCGAAGGGAAATGGCCCTTCGCGAATCGGATTACCTCTCGTTCGTCGCTCCGCAGCGAGAGTATGCACGGGGGATAATCGGGATATCCTTTTCCCGGTATGGACGGAGCCTCGGATGGAAAGAGAACATTTACCGGGTATCCCTTGCCCTCGAACCCCTCCCCGGGATACCTGAGAGGATATGGATGCAGTTTGACCTCGGTGGAGTCCTTTCCGGGCGAACAAGACCATGCAGCGTCGAGTACATGCCTGTGGTTGAGAAAAGCCGTTCCATGGGGAAGGTCGAGCTCGACGGGGGGTTCCCCTGCGAATCGGCTGACTCCATCTCTTCCCTCCTGGAAGAGCAGACAGGTGTCGACCCCCGCGGTCATCTTCTGCAGTGCCCGCTTCTTACCCCGACCGACCTGATGCAATTGATCGTCTGCTGGAGGATAATCTCGCACCGCCTCTCCATAGAGAAGGAGTGAGGCGACACCCCCCATTCAGCCAGAGGCAAATATACATCAGCCGGGAAGTGCCAACCATTCAGGTAGGCATGGGCAGGATACGGTATTTCTCCGCCGTTCTCGGCGAGCTTGGTGAGATGCTTGTCTTCATCAGCCCCCTTACTCTTCTCCCCCTTCCGGTTGCAGTGATCTTCAGGGAATGGGACATGCTCCTGCCGCTGGCCCTGGTGCCTGCATTGTTCTTCTGCAGCGGTTCTCTCCTGAATTACCTCCCCAGGAGAAGAGAAGATGTCCGTTTTTCCGCCGCACTCTGCTCGGTGGCACTTGTATGGCTTGCCTTTGCCCTCATCTCCTGCATTCCTTTCATGCTGGTGCTTGACATCTCACTTACCGATGCGCTCTTTGAGTCCATGGCGGGATGGACCGGGACTGCGTTCTCTTTCCTCAGGGGGATCGATTCGCTCCCTGAGAGCCTCCTCTTCTGGAGGACCTACATGCAGTGGATCGGGGGCCTTGCAGTGATCTCGCTCTCACTCACGCTGGCGTTCCGATCCGGTCTTGATACATCCCCGCTCTTCCGGGCAGAGAGGAGGGCCGAGCGGATCCTCCCCAGTGTCATTGCAAACGGGAAGGAGATATGGGCGGTCTACATCCTCCTCACAGTCGTGTCTGCGGGCCTCATAATGGTTGCAAGGGTTCCGCTCTGGGATGCGCTGAACCTGGCGCTTTCGGGAATCTCGACTGGGGGGTTCATACCGAGGGCGGGCGGGATACTCTCGTACCAGAACCCCTTCCTCGAGGCAGTCCTTATCCCCGTGATGATATTCGGCTCGACCCCCTTTACCCTCTATTACATGACCTACAGGAGCAGGAAGATCTCCTTCTTCTCCGAAGAGCAGGTCAGGCTCCTCCTCATCTTCCTCACGTTCGGTGCATTGATTGTCATCGCGGATCTGTTTTTCCTCGCAGGACTGCCGGTTGAAGAATCGATTCGCCAGGGTATCTTCATGACCACGTCAGCCGTCAGTACAACGGGGTTCCAGAATGCCAATCCCCACCTGTATCCCGCCGTCACGGTAGTCTTTCTCACGATGCTCATCTTTATCGGGGGATCGAGCGGAAGCGCTGCGGGGGGTGTCCGGCTCTCGAGAATAGCTCTCGGGTATCGCGGGATCATCTGGTGGTTCAGGCGGGCATTTGTCCGGAGCAGGGTGCTGGTCCCCTTCAAGTACGAGGGGAGGAACATCCCGATCGAAGTCGCAGAGCCTGAACTATCGAAGAGCATGCTTGTGATCATCCTCTCGGTCATCACGGTCTTCATTGCCACGATGATTGTCCTGCAGGTTCACATCACCGCGTTTGGGTTGACTGACCTCGTCTTTGAGATCGTCTCTGCCCTCAGTTCATGCGGAATGACAACAGGGTACGTCAATCCCTCTATGCCATTCCTCTCCAAGTGGGTGTTCATCGTGGTCATGTGGGTCGGGCGGCTGGAGATTCTCCCGGTTATCGTCCTGGGCATGGGGCTGGTCCAGGGCAGGGACTGACCCCGCGTATGCTCCTGGAATTCAACCAGACTTTTCTTAACCTCAGAATACCTAATAACCAACCCCGTCAAATAGTGTGTGATGAAACAGATCGCCCTGTACGGGAAAGGCGGCATCGGCAAATCGACCACTTCTGCCAATCTCTCTGCTGCACTCTCCGAGCAGGGCCTTGATGTGCTGCAGATCGGGTGCGATCCCAAGAGGGACAGTACAAGGATGCTGATGAAGGGCAGGCTTATCCCCACCGTCATGGACCTTGTGCGTGAACGGGGCGATGATCGATCCCTCACCCTTGACGATGTGGTATACCGTGGATACCACGGGGTAAGGTGCGTCGAGGCGGGGGGCCCTGAGCCAGGCGTGGGCTGTGCAGGAAGAGGGATCATCGCCACCTTCCAGATCCTCGAGAGACTCGGTGCGCTTCGTGCAGACGTGGTGGTCTACGACGTCCTCGGTGACGTGGTCTGCGGCGGATTTGCAATGCCCATGCGCGAGGGATACGCAGAAGAGGTCTACCTGGTGACATCAGGTGAGCTGATGTCGCTCTACGCGGCGAACAACATCTGCAAGGCAATATCGCGGCTCTCTTCCCGTGCAAGAAGCCGCTGCCGACTTGGGGGCGTGATCTGCAATGCCAAGAACCTCCCCAGGGAAGAGGAACTTGTCGCTGAATTTGCCGGGAGGATCGGGAGTTCCATGATCCAGTTCATCCCGAGGGACCAGGTGGTCCAGAGTGCGGAACTGAACAAGAAGACGGTCGTGGAATTTGCCCCAGCTTCGGGTCAGGCAGCGGTATACCGGGAACTTGCATGGAAGATCATGGAGAACTCTCGGCTGGATGTCCCTGTTCCGCTCGAGATAGAGGAACTGGAAGCACTTGCATATGGCTACTCCGAATGACGATGGCTGCACCCTGACAGGGGCGCTCTCGGTGACCACCGAGATCGCACGGTGTGTCACACTCATTCATGGGCCCGCGGGATGTGCGCACCACAATTTTTCCCTTCTCCATGCGCTCCATGCATCACGGGACTTCGCGCTCCCGCCACCAGTCCTCTCAACCGACATGACGGAAAAGGAGGTCATCTTCGGCGGGGAGCAGATGCTCGAGGAAGCCGTTTTCTGTGCGGCGGAGAAGAAGCCGGATCTGATCTGTGTCCTCTCCACCTGTGTTGCCGCAGCGATCGGAGACGATGTAGAGGCGGTATGCCGGATTCCTTCCGTGGTTCCCGTAGTGCACATACCCACCGCAGGGTTTCTTGGAGGCGGGTTTCTTGCGGGTCACATCCAGGCCCTCATCTCTCTCTCACGTTTCGCCGGGCAATGTGAGCGGGTCCCCTCGGTCAACCTCATCGGCGAAAAGACGCTCGAATACGAGGTGGACGAGCATTACCGGGAGGTGGTGCGCCTCCTCACCCTCCTTGGGGCCCCCGTGAATGTCAGGTTCGTGTGCGGTGCGACGCTCGACGGGATCAGGCGCCTTGGAGGGGCTTCGCTCAATATCCTCCGGGACCCCTCGATGCGGCCGGTAGGTGACCATCTCCATCGGGAGCTTGGCATTCCCTACATCGATTCGTTTCCTCTGGGACTGGGAGGGACACTCAGGTTCCTTGAGCTTGTGGGCAGGCAGCTCTCTCTCGATCCCTCTGCCGCTGTCGCAGCGGAGGAGGCTCTCCAGAAAGAGGTGATCGGCACATTTGCTCCTTTGAGAAGGAAGAGAGTTACGTTCCCGGCCGGCCCGGCCGCAGAATCCGCGTCGCGGTTTGGATACGAACTTGCAGAGACGCTCGACCTCGAAGTCCGGGAAGGAGGCAATCCCGTCCCGCTTCCTGACCCCTTCCCGGTCGGCACAAGTGGGATCAGGAGGCTGCTTCACAGGTGGAGGAGGAAATGCCATGCCTGAGTGTGCCGGGCCGCTTTGGCCATGCGGGCTGACCGGGGCTGCAGCGTGCCTTTCAGGAGTGCGGGGGATAGGGGTGATCATCCATGGATCGGCAGGCTGCTATTTTTATCCGGCCACCACACTGCACAGCCCGATCTACTGCACCTCCCTCTCTGACCACGACCTTATCCTCGGGACCGGCGATGCACTGGTCCGGACCATCGATGGGGTTCAGGGCAGGCACTCCATGCTTGCGGTCCTGTGCACCTGCACTCCTGCGATCATCGGCGAGGACATCCGCCAGGTGATCGATGAGCATTATGGTGCATCGGTCAGGATCATCGTCCTCGATGCACCGGGATTTGCCGGGGAATACGAGGCGGGTTTCCTGTCAGCGCTCTCTTCACTTCCCCTCTTATTAGACGTTCACCGCCAAAACTCGGTGAATATTGACGGGCTCTCATTGATGGACCCGTTCTGGAGGGGAAACCTGCTGGAGATACAGCGGCTGCTTCATCTTGCGGGAGCGGAATGCGGGGCCACGTTGTGCGCAGGGGCGTTCTCCTGCGATTCGGAACTCTCTTCATCGACAATCCACGCGAACCCTGACCTTCGATCAGGCTTTGGGACCCCCCTGGGGACGATGATTGGGCTCTCGGCAGTGAAAAAAACTGTTGGAGCACTGGAAGACAGGTTCTGCAGCAATGGCGGAGTGATATCTGACCAGGTAATTCCCGATGCAGAGGAGCGGGTGATCTCGGCATGCGATAAGTACCAAAGAAGGTTTGATCCCCCCAACGTCGCGCTCTTTGGCCAGAGCCTCTCGATGCAGGCTATCGCCGCCATGCTCACCGAGTACCTCGGCGCGGAGATTGCGTGCATAGGTTCCAGGAATTCCCCCTCGGGAGGGCCGTTGCCGGTGGAGATGGCAAGGGATTATGGGAAAGTCCAAGAGATCCTCGATCGAGAACGCCCTGATCTCGTCCTCGGGTCGTCATTCGAGCAGGCAGCGTGCCCTTCGGCCGCATTTGTGGGGGTGACAGCGCCATTGAGGGGGACGGTGAGGCTTCATGCACGCCCTCTGGCGGGAATCGAAGGGTCTCTTGCCCTCATGGAATCTGTCCTGAATGCGTGCATGGATCACCAGAAGGGTGCACGGTAATCCCCCTTACGGTTCCCTGGCCTAAATGTTCCTTCACTTTCACCCTGCACACATCGAGCCTATATATACTCGTTGCTCCAGATCAAGGATCATACAGAGGTGGATGAAATGCAAAGGGCAGGATATCTCAGCCGGGACGGCAAAAAGGTCCTTGATGCGGAGGGAGTCCCTCGCGAGATCCTGGAACTCAACATCCACGGAGCGAGGCTCTGCATCCTCATAGATGACCTTTTTTCTGCCCTGAGGAATGGGAATTCGGTGTGCACCTGGAGGATCAAGCAGAACTGGATGGAATACCTGGGAGGCCAGGCAGGAAGGGCCCAGGTCTCCCGTTCGGGGAAAGCACTCAATATCGACCTGGTAAATGGAGACCGTTATACACTCTCACTCGATTCCCTTCGCGAGGTGCTCGGGTACAGGGAGCGTATCGCACAGATAGTGGAACTGCCGACGCTGCCTTCCCCTGAAGCCACACGTGACCACCTGATCACCGATTACTGCAGGCCTCTCTCGCAGTTTACTGTGCCCGAAACGGCAGACAGGATGACGGCATGAGGACCGGAACCCCCCCGTTCCCTCTCTTTTTGGTCCGGGGTGGGGAAGAGTATATTCTCTGATCCCCTACCGCCGCTTCAGCATCGCGGCAACATAGTCCCCGACATCGGAAGTCCTGGCAGACCCCCCCATGTCCCGGGTCACGACGCCGTCAAGGATAGACCGGCCGAGCGCTTCCAGCACCGCTTCTGCTGCTTCGTGCTCGCCGAGGTGGTCCAGCATCATCGAGCCGGCCCAGATGGTTGCCATCGGGTTTGCCACGCCCAATCCCCTGTACTTGGGCGCGGATCCATGGATCGGTTCGAACATCGAGGTGCCCCCGGGATTGATATTTCCCCCTGGTGCAAGCCCCATTCCCCCCTGGATCATGGCACCGAGGTCGGTGATGATGTCGCCGAACATGTTGGGGGTGACCACCACGTCGTACCACTCCGGATTCTTCACAAACCACATGGTCACGGCGTCGACGAAATTGAACTCGGTGGCGATATCAGGGTAACCTGCGGTGACCTCTGAAAAGACCTCACGCCAGAGCCCGTAGACATCGGAGAGGACGTTTGCCTTGTCCACCGACGTGAGCTTCTTTCGCCTTCTCTGGGCGGTATCGCAGGCATACTTGATCACCCTTCTTGCTCCCTCGCGTGTCACCACTCCTACCTGGTATGCTATCTCCTCGGCATCGCTCTCGATATCGAGCCCAAACTTTGCATGATACAGTTTGCGCTGGATCTCAAGGACTGCCTTCTGCGAACCCCTGAATCGTCCGCCTATCCCGACGTAAAAGTCCTCGGTATTCTCCCTCACCACGACAAAATCAATGTCCGAAGGTTTTTTCCCTGCAAGGGGTGTTGCAACCCCTTCGAGGAGGCGGATCGGCCGGAGGTTGATATATTGGTCGAAGTGGAACCGCAGCGCGAGCAGGATACCCTTCTCAAGGATGCCCGGAGGGACCCTTTCGTCACCGATCGCCCCGAAGTAAATGGTCCGAAATCCTGCAAGAGCCTCCAGGTCATCATCCGTCAGCAGTTCTCCCGTCGCGAGGTAGCGGTCCGCACCAAGTTCAAAATCCTCGAAATCAAGGGAGAACCCGAACCGGTCCCCTGCAGCCTCAAGGACTTTCATCCCTTCTTGGATGATCTCGGGGCCGATGCCATCCCCGCCAATCACTGCGACCCTGTACATGTCTTCACCTCCGGGAGGCTGCGGGCATACTCCACGAGGCCGCCGGCATCCACGATCTCCTGCAGGAAAGCAGGTACCGGCTCGATCGGGTATTGAATACCACCGCATTCAATGTACCCTTCCTTTGGATTGACAGAGAGCGGCGACCCGTCCGGAATCCTGTCCGCATCGCTGCAGACGATGGGGAGGAGACCGACGTTGATTGCGTTCCGGTAAAAGATCCGTGCAAACGACCTGGCAATGATGAACCTGATTCCT
The DNA here is from genome assembly GCA_018263335.1 of Methanolinea sp. GTDB lineage: Archaea > Halobacteriota > Methanomicrobia > Methanomicrobiales > Methanospirillaceae > Methanolinea_A. The sequence continues at coordinate 102,627 of JADFCY010000004.1, forward strand.
GCACCCGAGAGCGCGAGAGGTGCATGCTCGCGTGACGAGCCGCAACCGAAGTTCCGGCCAGCGACAATGACATCCCCCTCGCTGACTTCTGCGGCAAACTCATTTCGCGTTCCCTCGAATGCATGGGAGGCAAGCGTCCGCGGGTCGTAGATGACGAGATATCTCCCCGGAATGATGGCGTCCGTATCTATGTTGTCCCCGAATTTCCACGTCCTCATCTTTCACACCTCCCTTGGGTCGGTGATCTCTCCCCTGATTGCACTCGCTGCCGCAGTGGCGGGCGAGCAGAGGTAGACGAGCGATTCGGCACTCCCCTGCCGGCCCCGGAAGTTGCGGTTCGAGGTCGAGAGCGAGACTTCTCCTGGCGCCAGGAGCCCAAAAGCCCCACCCATGCAGGGCCCGCAGCAGGGAGCCTCCACGAGCGCCCCGGCGGCCACGAACTGCTCGATGAGGCCTGCCCGGAGCGCCTTCAGGTACTCAAGTCTTGAGGCAGGGATTACAAGCACCCTGACCGAGGCGTGAAAAGACCTGTTTCCAAGGACTTCGGCAGCCTCGCGGAGGTCTTCGAACCTGCCGTTCGTGCAGGAACCAATGAAGACCTGGTCAATCGACGTTCCTGCGACCTTTTCCACGTCAACCACCTGGTCCACGTTGTGGGGGACCGCCACCTTTGGAGAGAGCCGTTCCGCATCGAACCGGTGCACGGAGGTGAATTCAGCGTCGCGGTCGCTGGAAAGAGTGAAGGGATTCACCTGACGCCTGGCCCGCAGGTATTCCCATGTGATACCATCGGGGGGGACGATCCCTGCCTTGGCACCCATCTCCACGGCCATGTTGCAGCAGGTCATCCTCCCGGCCATATCCATCGTCTCAATTGTCCCTCCCGCAAATTCAAGCGCCTGGTAATTTGCACCGTCGGCCCCGATCTCCCCGGCAATTGCAAGTATCAGATCCTTGGGACCGACCCTTGGACAAAACGCACCCTCGATCTCCAGGCGTATGGTTGTCGGGACCCTGAAGTACAGCGCACCGAATTTGAGGACGAACCCCATGTCGGTCGAACCGATACCTGTCGAGAATGCCCCTGCCGCACCGTACATGCAGGTATGGGAGTCCGCACCGACCACGATCTCACCGGGCCCGGCCCTCCCCCTCTCCATCACCACCTGGTGGCAGATCCCCTCCTTGATATCGAGGTTGTGGATATTCTGTTCGACGGCAAACCTGCGCATGAACACATGGTTCTCGGCTGCGGGAAGAGAATCTGCAGGGATCTGGTGATCAAAGAGGAGCACTATCTTTTCCGGATCAAATACTCTTTTTCCTCCCATCTCTCGAAATTTCTGGACTGCCAGGGGTCCGGTGATGTCATGGATCATGGCGCAATCCACGGGTGCCATGATCACGTCACCTGCCCTGACCGGGTGTCCGCATCTCCTGGAGAATATCTTCTCGACAAGCGTTGCTGCCATGTAAAGTTCATATATGAATGCTCCTTCCCTGTTCTTTTATTTTGGGGCGTCGATAGGGTGAAAGGAACGGCATCGACCCCGAAATCGCGAGCGAAAATCGTATGCTGCGATTTTTTTCGCAGTATAAGAAAACTATTTGAATTTCCAGCGGGATAGTGGAGCTGATACCAATGTCGCGATCACAATACCTTTTCATTGCGGTTCTCCTGCTGGTGGGAGTGTCACTCCTCATCCCGGGTGTATGCGCTTCAGAGGACAGTGACAGGGTGATCACCACGTCAGCGATGGCCGAGGCGATGGTGACTCCCGACCGGGCCCAGGTGACAGTCTCAGTCCAGACAGAGAACGCCGATGTGAAAGTCGCCCAGGCCGACAATGCGCGGATGATGGACGAAGTCACAAGGGCACTTGAATCGTCCGGAATTGCCAGAATAGACATGAAGACTACCGGATACTCTATCTATCCCGTGTATGATGATTCGGGATCGCTCTTTCGCCAGAAGGTCAGGTATTACCGGGTCACCAACAGCCTCCAGGTCACGGTGCGGGACGTCTCGCGGACCGGGGAAGTCATCGATATCGCAGTTGGTGCGGGAGCAAACCAGGTCGACAGCATCATCTTCATGGTAAGCGAGGAGCTGGAAGAGGCAACCAGGGCAGAAGTGCTGATGAAAGCGGTCAGGAAAGCCCTCCGCGATGCAGACGTGGTTGCCGGGGCTTCGGGTGTGACCATCAAGGGTGTAAAGGAGATATCGGTGGGCGGCTATTATTCCCCTGTACTCTACGAAAATGCCAGGGTAGGCGCGACGGACATGAAGACGCAGGAGGCAGTTCCCACCCCGATCGAGCCCGGGCAGGTGAAGATCACAGCCCAGGTTACCACAACGTACATTATCGTTTGAGAGAAAGAACCCATTTTTTTTATACGATTTAAGAGCAATTACACGCAGTTCAGCAAATATCCTCCCACCTTTCCACTTTCTGGCAGGGTTCCCTGCACCAAAACAATTGAGAGCGGGGTTACCGGATTTTTTCATTTTTGACATGTCCAGGATGTCGTCTCTTTATCATCCGGGAGAGTGGGCCCGGATGCGGACCGGGAACAGGAGAAGCCCGTGGTTTTTTGATACTCTGTTATTCGACCCGCAGTAAAATTCGTGGCTCCAGGGCGCCCTACCAATCTTTTAATCCCTGCGCTCTCCCACATATACATGAAGGACAGGTAAATGGAACGCACAATCGGGTTTAAAGAACGACGATATATTGAGGAACTGCGTATCCTGACAAGGGCCACGGCGCTTGACTGCATTATAGATGAGAGGTTCGAGAGGGTGGTCTACGTCATCAGGCAGGGAGATATGGGGCTTGCAATAGGCAAGAAGGGAGAGAATATCCGGAGGCTTCAGAATGTGCTCGGGAAGAAGGTGGAGATGGTGGAATACGCGGATGATATCAGGCAGTTTATCACCAATATGTTCAAGCCTGCGGAAGTGACGGGAATCGAGGACGCGGAGAAGACGGGGACCGTGAACATCGTGGTAAGGCAGAAGGGTGACCTTGGTGTCGCCATCGGAAAAGGTGGTGCGACAATCGAGAAAGCGCGGCTCCTCCTCCGCAGGTACCACGGCCTCGAGATTGGGGATGTCAGGCAGGAGGAGAAGCCCGTTGGCCAGCAATGAGACTCTTGCAGAACTCTGGGATGTAATCGGCGACCGGGTGCAACATCCCCGGGAGGGCTCCTATATCGGCTCGCTCTTGCGCGATCCCAAGGGCATCGACCGGGTGCTTGAGAAAGTGGGCGAAGAGACCACCGAATACATCCTTGCAGTGAAAAATGGCCGAAAAAAGGAGATCGTGATGGAGTCCGCCGATCTTCTTTTCCACCTCCTTGTCAGCCTGAAAGCTGCAGGTGTCGAGTTCTCGTCAGTGCTGGATGAACTGGAGGCACGGAGGAGATAGTCACCCGGTCAGGTACGTATCCAGGTCTTCCAACCCCGAGATCTCTCTGAATGGGACCGATGAACCCGCCACCACTCCCGGATCGACCAGCATCTCTGCACCGCATCGCAGGGAGAGGGCGATGCCATCGCTGGGGCGGCAATCCATGCTCATCCTGTGGTGATCTCTCTCCAGGATGAGCCTGGCATAAAAAACCCCGTCTTCAAGGGAGTCAATCACCAGTTCCCTGAGCACGATGTCATAGGATCTCATGAACTCGACGAAGAGATCATGGGTCAGCGGCCTGGGCGGGACCTCATGCTTGAGAGCATTACGGATCGATATGGCCTCCCAGAGCCCGATGTAGATGGGAAGGCATCTCTCCTCGTCTCCCAGTTTCAAGACGACCGTAGGGGAAGCGCCAAGGGGTCCCGTGGCCATATATACCCCTTTCACCGAGCACCGGACAGGATCCATAGGTTGCTACAATGGATTACCCGGGGTGCACTTAAGGTTTATTCAGAATCCGGGCCGGCAGCTTCCCTGCGCACGATCACGAGGCTTCCCAGCAGTCCGAGGAGAATATTCGAGTAGTAGAGAATAGTCCTCCAGAGGACAACAAGGATGCCGACGAGGGATGTCGGGACAAAGATGCTGTACATAGAGGTAAAGAGGATCTCCGCGATACCGGACCCGCCCGGAGTAAGGGGGATCATCATGATGATGGCGATAATAAGCTGGATGATCAGCGACTCAACAAAGATTGGGGGCTGACCAAGACCTACAAGTATGACCGAGACGATGATTGCCTCAAGAAACCAGAAACATGCCGTGCACAACAGCCCGAGGAACAGCCCTGTCTTGCCCTGCGAGAGGAACATCGAGAGGGTGCTGTGAAAATTATCCACCTCCCTGTCGATCATCTGCTCGTACTTCTCCATTTTTGTCTTTCCCCGGACCCTTGCGATGTATCTCGTGGCCCGCAAGAGAAATCTCTTTAAAACAAGGGGATTTTTCACAGAATAGAGGAAAAGGAGGGCTATTGCGGTCATCATGATCCACGACGCATACAAAAAGTAACTGTAGACAGACCCGATCTGCTGCCACATGCTTCCGAGTACCAGCATGAAGAACGCACCCCCGAGGCCCAGGACAAACCCGTCGAGGATACGCTCGGTGATGACGATTGCGGTGGCGTCTCCGACCTTGACCCCGGCCCTGTAGAGTTCATGTACCCTGACCGGCTCCCCGCCCGCCTGAGAGGGCGTTATTGCTGCAACCAGGAGGTTGGCAAAGACCAGGTTGATGCAATGGAGGAGAGGTACCCTGTATCCAAGCCCCCAGCTCATACATTTTATCCTCAGTGCCCAGACACACAGGGCGACGATGTGTATCAGCATGGCAAGGAGAAAGAAGAGCGGGTCTCCTTTTCGTAAAAGGGCGAATGTGTTTGCATCAACCGTGAAGAAGAGGATTATGACAAGGACAAGCAGGGAGAACCCAAGTGACAACCAGAGCCATCGTCTCTCATTCTTCTTCATGGTGAACGTCCCGGGGAAAAACGGAAATAAACGCAGTATATTGGGTGGTATCGGCGGATATAGGTTTTGAATTGGGAGAACATATCCTTAACCGCCTCTCTTACACCGCGAAGAGATCTCTTGCCCCCTCGATCCTGAGAAGGCCTGCACGCACCCCTGCATCGAGCCAGGCATGACCGTAACTGAAAGATCCGAGGGCATTTGGTACCTTTCCGGAAGAATGGAAGTATCTGCCGTAATCCCTGAATACTCTTGCCACGAGGATAAAGCGGTTCGCCGCACCGGAGATCGCAGTACAGGGTTCTGGTGCAGCCACTGCGGCCTCGATCGCAGTCGAGAGAAGCACGTCGTAACGCTGTGTCTTCTCGACGAGGCGAAAACCTGTACCTGCTGGCAGGACCACCTCCCGGAAGATCCACTGGTGATCCCTGCCCGGGGCATCGATCAGGCCGAGGACTGCTCCCGCATCCAGCCACCCGAGCGCGTACGACCAGGACGCAAGTGCATTGACAAAGTCCTGCCCGGCTGCAAAGTGATCTCCGTCGCGGAGGTACGAATCGGCCATCAGCTGCAATTCACCAGCAATTGAAGAGAATATTGTCCCGGGGAGGACCGGGATGACCAGGTCTTTGAGCCGGGACGCAAGTTCTTTCCTCCATATGCCTCCATTCATAGTCCACCGAACAGCGAGAGGTATTCCTCTTCCATCACGTGGAGAGGTCCCGGGATGACCAGGATGTGCAGGGGAGGCCCGAAATCGGCGTTTCTGACCCTCTCGGCAGGTCCGGCAAGGACCACCGGGTCAGGGGAGCCTGCCCTGGCCACTCCCACGTAAAGAGGGATCGAGATCCCGGCCTTCTGTGCCATTTCTTCCAGGAGGAAGACCGCTTGAGGGACAGTCATGCACCGGTCGTCCTGGATATCCAGGTAGACCAGGGTATGGAGGCCCTGCGATAGGTTCATCCTGATCACATCGATTGGAGTCATCGGAGTCCAGTTCTTCTGCGGAAAGGGAAGCGAACAGGACTTGCCGAACCGGTAGTTCTGGAGACCCGTCACTCCGCAGACTGCGCTTGATATCGATGCGCCGTGGATGAGCGTGGTTTTTATCCCGCGAAGTTGCGCCCTGATCCTCAGGTCCGAATGAGTGGTAGACACCATGGGATCGCCCCCTGTGAGAAACGCGACATCGCCGGTCACGGCAGGATCAAGGACAATCTCGGGATGCTGTTCGACCTCCTCGCGGCCGAGCACCCTGATTGACCGGCCATACCAGGCCTCCATCTCTGCGATCGAAGTGCCCGCGAGCCTCGAAGTGTATCCTTCAAGGAATACGACATCAGCTGAACGGATACATTCCAGTCCCCGCACGGAGACATCCTTGTGGTCGTAGAGACCAAGGCCGATGAAGGTGAGCATGGTTCCTGTATTCGAGACCCTGCGTTTGGGTGCTCAATACCGTTTCGCATTCAGTAAGGGTGGCGTGTAATCCTGTCTACCATCGACTCCACCACGTAATGCACGTCAGGGCGCTTCAGGGCGCTGATGAAGAATACGGGGATATCATCCCGGAGGTTCAGCACCTTCCTTATCGTCACTTCGTCCATCTGGTGGGGAAGGTCGGATTTATTCACTGCGATCACGAGAGGGAGCTTCTCGGCATGTGCAAGATCCAGGAGTTCTTTTGCCCGAACAAACCTGTCAGGTCTTGTCGCGTCGAGGAGCAGGATGATGCCCATCGCATTTTTCACCAGCTGCGGGATGATGGGATCGAACCTGGGCTGCCCGGGGGTGCCAAATATCGTGATGTCGAACCCCCTGAAATGGAGCCACCCGAGATCCATCGCAACCGTCGTCCGGTACCCGTCGAGATCTCCCCTGTCGACCGATATTCCGGAGTCGGAAGCATTGGAGACGAAGGTTGATTTTCCTGAAGCGGGCGGTCCGGTGATAATGATCTTTGGAATATAGAGGCGTATGTTTCTCCCGGCAACCGTATAGGGTATTGACCTGCGAGGTATCCTTGCCCACGAGACATACTCCAGGGTAAAAAAATTGAAGAACGGTACAAGGGTGAAGGCAGAGTGGATGGATATGATCAGGTCGAATATATTTTCGGAGGCAAACCTGGAGATGAGGCTGTCTCCCTCGAGGTTCAGGTGTTCGACCACGGTAGTGACTCGATCCCTCTCCCTGGCCGTGGGGAGGAGATCGAGTGCCTTCATAAGGCCAAGGTCTTCGTAGAGGAGGTCGAAGTAAACGAAGAACACGTCGATCGAGTGTTGTTCCAGGGTCTCTTCGATGAGTTTTTTCCAGGCAAGTTTTCGTGACGTGACTTTCTTTTCGCGGGAATTGATCGATTCGCGCACCGTGCTGTCCAGGATGACCGCCTTTCCGCCGAGTTTTAAAATATCGATTTCCAGTATCTCCATGCATTCAGAGATGAACACGCGTCCGGTGCAATGGGGCGAGAGGATGCACACGTTCTTCTTCTCACTGAGCGCCGACGCAATGGTCCTCATCATGAACATGCGCCCTTCTACCCCGGGTTCAAGCGAGAAGACGACCCTGGTTCCCCTGGGTATTCCCGAACCAAGCATCTCGTCTATTCCCGTAATCCCGGTCCGAATCATGCTACCATCTCCAGGGTTCCCTTGTGTATTTTAAACTGCACCCATTCCTGCGGTGCTCCAGGCACGCCACGAATGCGGAGGAAGTCACCGTGTTGTTCGCTCTTTACCTCGATCACTACATTCATCAGCTGTTTCATTAATGAAAGTGTCCTCTCGTCGAAGGACTCGTTATTGAGGATGTAAATCCCGATTGCCTCCATTTTTTTCAATTTGGAGGTCATTACGTGGAGAAACTGGTACAGTACCTCCAGTTTCCGGTACATGAGGAGCGTGGTGAGTGAGTCGATGTAGAACCTGATCGGGGGAGGAAAGAGCGCCTGGTCTGAAGGCGGGAACTCTCCATTGAAGATGCTCTCAACGAGGGAAGAGAACTTGATCCCAATCCCCGTGAGATCGCTTGGGCTGGACACATATTTTACCTGGGTGGTGTCACTGACGTCAGGGGTTGAGAGCTTGGTCACCGAGTCTATCACTCCAATGGCATCTCGGTTGAATTCTTCGGATGAGAAGAAGTCCAAAAGGTCGACCGAACGCATGACGGTTGTAAGGACAAGCGCAAATTCTCCCTCCTGTGGTCGCATAATCGCGTATCCAAGCTTTTCTCCACTGCTCATCGACGGGGCCAGGATCAGGACATTGCTGCCGGGGGAAATTCCTCCCTTTACTTCGTCGATAAGACTGATCCCGGTTTTATAGGTATACATCTCTTGATCATCATTTTATGAGAATGTTTATAAGCGCTCCGATGAGGATACCGAGGAGCAGCGTATACGCGGAGACAAGGAGGGTGATACGTGCGCCGACAATACGTGCCAGAACCCCGATGGTGGAGATACAGGGGATGAAGAGCACGCTCACGACTGCAAACACATAGATCTGCCCGGCCGAGAGGACCGAAGTGAGATCAGCAGTCCCGGCAAGGATGATCAGGGTCTCAAGCGCCATCTCTTTGCGGAGAATACCAAAGAGCAGTGCGGTGGTGGCGTAGCCGGGAAGACCTAGGACCGCCTCTGAAAGCGGGGATACGGCCTGCTGAAACAGGTCAAAAAACCCTGCGTACTGAAGGAACCCAAGGACAAGGCTTGCGAGAATGAGAAGGGGCATGGCGATGAAGAGGAACTCGCGTATCCGGAGCCATGACTTTGCGATCACGTTCTTGAAACGGGGAACCCGCAGGGGGGCGAGCTCGAGGATCATGCCGTACTGTTCGCCGGGGGTGATACGGGAGAGGACGAGGCCGGTGAGGATGACAAGGCCGAGGGTGATGACGTAGATGCTCAACGCTGCGGGGATGCCCACGAACGCAGCAACAATCCCCGCGATGATCACAGTACGTGCGGAGCAGGGGACCATGCTGACCAGAAATGATGCAATCACCCGCTCTCTCCGCGTTCTCAGCAGGCGTATGCCCATGATGGCAGGAACATTGCACCCGAACCCAAGGATGAGCGGGATCAGCCCCTGTCCGTGCATTCCCAGGCGGTGCATGCCCCTGTCGGCAAGGAATGCAGCCCTCGTAAGATACCCCGAGTCCTCAAGGAGTGAGATGAAGAGGTAGAATATGAATATGAATGGAAACGCAATGCCGAGTCCTGCCTGGAGTGCGAGGAGGAGCGCCAGCCCAAGTTCCCGGAAGAGGGGGTCAAGTGGGATCGAGAGGAAAGGGGATATCACAGCCGTCTCGAACACTTCCACGAGAACCTCCTCGAGGAACGAACCGATGAAGAAGACCGCCAGGAGAATCGAGAGGAGTGTTACGGCAAGGATCGGGGGCCCCCAGCGGCGCGAGGTGAGGAGAGAGTCGAGGGAATCGCGTTTTGGTTCATCCTGCTCATTGATCACTTCGCGTGCGATGGAATGTGCACAGTGGTGCCTGTTCCCGGCAATGATCTGTGGCACCGACATGCGGTGCATCTCCTCGATCTCAGGCGTGAGGGCCTCTGCCAGTTCGAGCGCCTCGGTATCGGTTCCCAGGCCCTGGAGTGCTTGGAGCGCCTCGAGTCTCGTGACGGGGTGGACTGACTGGATGCTTCGGATGGCAGCCTCGATGTGATGATCGTATCTGACACTCACGACAGCTGGGCGTGCGCGTGAGAGCGCGGCAGGGATTATCTCGGCGATATTTTTCCCATGGATTGCCGCAGCGGGGATCACCTCGATTCCCAGCGCCGAGGCAAGGTGTGCGACATCGATCTTCTTTCCCTGCTTCGCCGCCTCATCCATCAGGTTCAGGACTGCAACCATGGGCTTGCCGTACTCGGCCACCTGGAGAAGGAGATAGAGGTTTCGCTCGAGGTGGGTTGCATCGAGGATCTGGATGAGCACGTCGATATCCTTGCCGAGGATGAATGACCTGACCATCTCTTCTTCGGGTGAGGTTCCGTCAAGCGAATAGATCCCGGGGAGGTCAATAAGTTCCAGCCTTTCGTTCTTGAAACAGAGGTTTCCCCTCATCAGGTCCACGGTAGTCCCGGGATAATTGCTCACCTCGACGCCGAGGCCTGTCAGCTGGTGGAAGATGAGTGACTTTCCCACGTTGGGGTTCCCGATGAGCCCAAGCCTCATTCGGCCTTCTCCACGAAGATGCACGAGGCGACCTCAGAAGAGAGGGCAATATCGCACCCCTTCACCTGGATCACCACCGCCTTGTTGTTGAGGGTATGGATGATCTTTATCCTCTCACCAGGAATTATTCCCATGTCAGAGAGCCTTTCGCACCCCCCCGGACACCTGACGGAAAGCACTTTCAGATCGGTGCCTTCCGGAAATTGGATGAGAGTGGGAATGTTGAGTCTCCCCATGTGCATTCTGTGCCCCCTGCGCCGCGGCCGCCTGACATACCTGTCCAGCCTCTCGTAGGTCTCGTCGGATATATCGTGTTCGAGGATGCACGCCTCATCGGATGCAGCACCCGGGTCCATTCCCAGGACTTCTGAGAGGAAACGGGCGAGGACCTGGTGTTTCTTCATCACACGGGTCCCCGCCTGGAGTCCCTTTCCAGTCAGCCGGATCCCTTCGTCTGGTAGCAATTGAATATCGCCGTCATGCTCCATCTGGATCAGGTTCTCTTGAAGGTCAGACGCATCGAGCGAGAGATATGCGGCAAGGTCTGACACTGTGGGGAGCTGGGGCGAATTCCGGGATAGCACGCAGAGTGCTTCAAGATAATCCTCCCGGGTTGAGATACTCATGATCATGATGTTGGGGAAGACATTATTTGAGAATTTGTATGGAACCATTACGTGGATGCCAGATCGCCCCCCCCAATCTTTTCAGGTAAACATATTTTCACATTCACCGCCACGCATTCAACGAACAGGAGTATGATGGTGCAGGTTTTTATTCAACACTATTGATACTCAAATATAGTAAATATTAACAATCAATTAATATATGACTTCAGAGACACTATCATTCAATAAGGTGGCATGGTGAAGAAGAACAGTCTTGCTGACGTACAGGAAGCAGTGAAAAAGAAAGCGTCCTACCATCTACAGCTGGATCCGAATACAGTAGACCCCGCATGCCGTGAGTATGCAGAAACCATCAACTCGCTGCTGAAAATAGCCGAAGATCTGAGGATCAGAACGCAGATTGTCTTTGCGGAAAATCCCCTGCCTATTCTTATATTTGATAAAAACTGGAATATACTGACCGCAAACCAGGCATACAGCGATCTTTCGGGGATCGACCGATCTCAGCTCAGGAAGATGAATGCGAAGAGCTTCAAGATCCTGGACCAGAAAGGAGAGGGGCTTAAAGCAGCATTCATGAACAAGAAGCGCAGTTTTGGAGAAGTGACTGTAGAGATGCCGGCAGGTGTGCGGATCCTCGAGCAATACGGGATTCCCATCCTGGATGATTCAGGAGATGTACAGACTCTCTTTGTCATTTATAATAATATCACCGAGAGGAAGATGCTGGAGGAGAGGCTTCAGAAGAGCATTGCGGAGATCGGGGAGGTGCTCTCTAACCTGTCCGGGGGAGATCTCACGAGAAAAGCCAGGGTCTTTGAGAATGATCCACTTGAAAAGGTCAAGCGTGACCTCAACCAGACCATCGATACCCTGACAGGTCTTATCTCAGAGATCATGGAGATGATCGGGGATCTTGACCATGCCATGAGCGACATCCTTTCAGGTACGGATGAGATCGCCCGGGCATCCCAGACTGTTGCAATGACTGCCCAGAAGACCTCTGATGACGCAAAGAGCCAGCTCCAGCAGCTCGAGCAGGTGAGCCGCGAGGTTGCAGATCTGAGCAGTGCAGTCGAGAAGATAGCAAAGAGTTCATATGCCATGTCAGAGACCTCGCGCAAGGTTCTTGCTGCAGAGGAGAGTGCCCGAAAACTCGGAAAGGACGCAACGGGGAAGATGAATATCGTCCAGGATCTCTCCCGGCGGGCAATGGACGAGATGGTGACACTTGACAAGAAGACCCAGGAGATCAGCAATATCGTCAAGGTTATCACGGACATTGCCAACCAGACCAACCTGCTCGCCCTGAATGCAGCGATCGAGGCGGCGAGGGCCGGTGAACATGGCCGGGGTTTCGCGGTCGTGGCAGGCGAGGTTCGGAACCTTGCGGGAGGCTCGAAGAATGCAACCAAGAACATAGACAACGTCATCCGTGACATCTCGAATTCCAGCGGCCATACGGTCACTTCCATGAAAAAGGCATACGAGGAGATTGTCACCGGCATCAGGAGCGTGGAGATCACCATCGAGGCATTAAATGAGATGGCAGCAGGTGTGAGGGCTACCGCGGAGAGTATCAATGAGATCTCACGTGCGACCGAGAACCAGGCGGTCGCAACCGGGAACGTGATGAGCAATGTTGACCTGATCCACTCGCTTATCGTCAAGAACGAACGAAATACCGAGAACCTGGCCGCACTCGCAGAGGAGAGCAGCGCCTCGATCGAGGAGATCGCGAGTGCCACCAATGAGATCAAGATCAAGATGGGGCACTGCCGGGATATCATGGGATCGTTCCGGCTGGATACCAGATGAGCATGCTATATGGCAATAATCCTTGAGTTCGGGCTTAAAGGCAATTATTACGCGATGGATATCAACCTCACCCGTGAGATTGTTGAAGCCCTCCCCCTGACGCCCATCCCAAGGACTCCCGGATATATCGCGGGAATGACAAATATACGGGGGGAGATCACCACAATTGTCGCAATCGATGAGCTGATAGGAGCAGGAGGGCGCGACACGGGGGCTGACTCCGAAAAGTTCATCATATTCGTGCCGGATGCAGCGCGGGGGGAGAATATCGGCATGATGGTGGATGAGGTGTTCAGCGTCCTCGAGGTACAGGAAAAGCAGATCGAGCGTTCAGAAAACGGGGGAACTACCGGAAGGAAGTCATTTATCAAGGGAATTATCCGGATAAGCAACGCCCCGGATGGGGTGGAGGGGGCGAGTGTATCCCAAAGGCTCGTTTTATATCTTGATATTGAGAAACTGATCACACACCTCTTCGAACTGGCATCCCGGTGATTTCGCGAGGGAAAATGGACGAATTCCAGGCATTACTCCAGACAATACAGCGTCTCTTCAACATCCAGTGCACCAATTACAAGGAGGATTATATCAAGCGGAGACTGGCATCGAGAATGAACTCGAGGCACATCGCCACCTACAAGGAGTACCGGGAGTTCCTCCTCCAGAATAAGGATGAGCACGAAGCGTTGAAGAACGCCCTGACCATCAACGTGACGAAGTTCTTCCGTGACCCTCCCGTATTTGACTGTCTGAGATCTGAAATCATTCCCCCAATCATCAGAGAAAAAAAGAGACTACGATTGTGGAGTGCCGGTTGTTCGTCTGGGGAGGAGCCCTATTCATATGCAATTATGTTGCATGACATGACCAGCATCGTAAAAGATGTGGACTGGATGATTATCGCAACGGATATCGACGAGACCATCCTGAAGAAGGCTAAAGAGGGGATTTACGAGAAATCTGCTCTCGAATTTGTGACCGAGAGCCAGCTTCGCCGCCATTTCAGGCTCAGGGAAGACGGCAAATACGAGATCAAACCGCATATTCGGGAGAAGGTCAAGTTCCAGCACCATGACCTGATGTCTGGTGTCCCGGTCAGCCGTTACCTTGATATCATCTCATGTCGCAACGTGACAATCTACTTCTCTGACAAGCAGAAGAACGACCTCGTACGGATGATCCACCAGGGCCTCAATCCCGGTGGGTACTACGTGATGGGAATGTCCGAATTTTTAAGCAGGGAGGTCGAACACCTTTTTTCCCCCTATCGGCCGCTTCAGAAGATTTTTGTCCGAAAGGACTCTGCCTGACCGCGGCACTTTCACAGGGACCTTCTGGCTCTCCATCTTCCGGAAGGGACGCGAATCTCGAACCTTGCTCCCCTCCCGTAAGTGCCAGTCTCCCTTATGGAGATGTCTGTGATTGCCAGCATCTGTCGGGAGAGGAAGAGTGAATGCGCCCTGTGGATGCCATGCCCCCACTCAAACAGCGTTATCTTCTCCGTATCGGGGATTCCAATGCCATCGTCTTCGTATATTATTGTAAGGTCTCCTTCCTCTTCCCTTGAGGTGACGCGGATCGAGGTGACTTTCTTTCCATGCACTATTGAGTTCTCGATCAGTGTGAAGAAGATACGGCCGCAGTCCTGGTCCGTGTAGATCTCTACCCCCCTCACATCCGAATAAAACCGTATATGGGCCATTTTTTGGGAGGAGAGCGCCTGGTTGAGGATGTCTTCAAGTGGATACCACCCGGGCACCTTCACTTCATTCGCGAGATACTCCTCGAGGAGGGTGAGGTGGAACCTGAGGTTCTCGAGGATCATCGTCTCTTCCTGCAGGAGTTCGCGGGCTCTTTCCCGGTCTTCTGTCCCCCTCACTCTCTTCAGGGTGTCGATCGCGAGGGAGAGCTGGTTTTGAGAGAACCTCCGGAAGAGCACGCTCAGCTGGAATGACTGTTTACAGGCCCTGAGAAGCGATGTCTCTTGAACGTGTTCAGAGGAGACGATCGGACCGCTGCCGGTTTCGTTTATGGACTCGGCCTCGAATATGATGCCTGCCCCAGGGTTTCCTGACTGGAAGAGCAGGGGAACAATCTTCTTTCTGACAGTGCACGTGCCCTTATCCGTCCTTATCACACTCTCAAGATCACCTCCCCCGGTTTCCGGGAAGTTCTCAATTACCTGGCAGGTCTCCTGGTCAAAGAGAGGTGCAACGGGGGTATGGAGGGCATGGTATCCCTTCACCTGGTCAGGGAGAGCCTTAAAAAATTTCAGGGCATTTTCGTTGATCTCCTGGATGACAAGGTCGGAGTCGGTCACTACGAGGCAGTCCCGGGTGCAGTTGAGGAGTTGGTGAAGCGGAAGGAGTTCGCGGAGGTAAAAAAGTTTTGCGGGGCCAAGCTTCCTGATCGTCGCTGCCCCTGAAATGACAAGGGAATTGAGGTATTTTGAGGCAGTACTCCGGTTTATCCCAAGCTCCTGGGCAACTTCTTCAATCGTGAGCCCCTTTGGGTGCTGCTGTAACAGCTCCCTGATCCGGTCGATCTCCCCCCTTTCTGCCATTCATATACCCAGTGTGCAGGTGACTGTCTCAATACTCGGTATTATTAACTACACACATTAATGTCTAACTATTTTAACTATTGGTTTTGCTGATGAAAGGGACAAATATTTATATATATAAAAAAATGAATTTCAATTATCTCTCGAAATCTCCTCATCGAATCTATTTCATGAGTGTTGGCACTTCATGTCCGAGTGTCCGGATGAGAGTGATGCATCACTGAAGGTACAGAATTCAAAATTACATGGAGGTATCACACGCATGTCAAAACTGTCCGGCGGGTTTTCCCGGATGAAGATAGGGACGAAGATCCTGATCATATGCCTGGTGCTGGTGACCGTCCCCACGCTCCTGCTCGGTCTGGTCGCATACAATAATTCCAGCGCCGCATTATCTGAACAGGTTGAGATACTCCTGAACACGCAGATCAGCGACGTGGACAAGATGACCGCCAATACCTACGAACTTGCCCAGCAGAAGGTCAATGGCGACCTGAGCGTGCTGCGACAGACGTTCTATGGATATGGTACACCTGGGATCAGCGATGGGAAACTGGTGCTGTCAGGCGGGACGCGTGGCACGTACGTCGTCAACGACAACAACGAGCTTGTGGACCAGATAGAGAAAATGACCGGATCCAAGGCAACCATCTTCCAGAAGATGAACGGGCAGGCGATACGTGTATCTACTAACGTGATCGGGACGGATGGAAGGAGAGCTCTCGGGACTCCCGTCTCCGAAGCAGTATATGACACGGTCATCCGAAAGGGTGAGACATTCTATGGTACGGCCGACGTAGTGGGCAAGACGTATATCACTGCCTACGAACCTATCAAGAGTGCAACCGGGGAAATTATCGGGATCCTCTTTGTTGGAGTGCCTGAGGATACCACCTACGGCGCCCTGAAGAAAGAGATAAACGGTATTAAACTCGGTGACTCGGGATATGTCTATATCATGGACAGCAAGGGGACACTCATCTCCCATCCGACCCTCCAGGGCCAGAACCTCGGAGGCGAGGACTTCGTCAAGGCGATGATCGCAAACAAGGAGAGGGTGACTGATAAACCGGCGAAGATGACCTACATATGGGATGGAAAAGAGGCAGTCGCCTATTATATGTACTTCCCGCCGCTTGACTGGATCATCGCATCGCGGGTGAACCCTGCCGACTTCACCGGCCCCATTGATGACATCCGGAATGCCATCATCATCATATTGATTGCGAGTATTGCAATCGGTGCCCTTGTCTCTCTCCTGTTCGGAAGGTCAATTGCCCGAAGAATGGGCAACCTCGTGAACCTTGGCAACCAGGTGATGGATGGCGAGATCAACGCCGCATCAAGGGCGATTGAGAATGAATCCGGTGCGCAGGCAGGCGGGGATGAGATCAGCGAAGTGACAAAGGCCTTTGGCGGGGTGGTCAACACCATCCAGCAGTTCTCGGATGAAGTCGCGGCAGTGAGCGTGGCTGCCTCTGAAGGACAGCTCGCACAGAGGGGAGACCCCTCCAAGTTCAAGGGTGATTACGCCAACCTGATCAGGGGACTAAATGAGACCCTTGACGCGATCATCGGCCCCCTGAACATCGCTGCCATGTATGTCGAGCGCATCAGCAAGGGGGACATTCCCGAGAGAATTACCGATTCCTATCAGGGCGATTTCAACAAAATCAAGAATAACCTCAACATGTGCATCGACAATATCAACTCGCTGGTCGAGGAGTCAAATATGCTCTCCATTGCTGCGGTTGAAGGAAAACTCAACAAGCGGGGCAACGCGGACAAATTCAAAAACCGTTACTGGGAGATCATTGCAGGGATCAACAAGACGCTCGACAATGTCGTGAGACCCCTGAATGAAGGGATGCGAATATCAGAAGAATTCGCAGAAGGTAATTTCAAGGCACGGTTTAACGAAGATATCAAGGTGCACGGGGACTTCAAAAAGTTCAGGGACGCATTAAACAACGTTGGGATACAGGTATCCAAGGCCCTTGAACTGGTAAATCAGCAGGTCAGTGAACTCGCTGCAAGTGCAGAGGAAGCAAATGCAAGCATCGAGGAGGTCTCCGCGGGTTCGGCGCAGGTTGCCAAGAATTCAGCTGCAGTGAGCGGGAATGCCGAGCAGAGCAGCCAGGGTATCAACGAGGTGCTCAAGGCAATGGAGGACCTCTCAAAGACCATCCAGCAGGTGGCCACCAAGGCTGAGGCGGTATCCGCCCTTGTCCAGGAGTCCAACGATTACTCCAGGAAGGGGATAGAACTCGCACGGAAAACCGAGAACGGAATGAACGGAATCACCAAGTCATCGAATGAAGTGAACGCTATCATCCTCGAGATCAAGGCCCAGATGGACAGGATAGGAGAGATCGTGAACCTGATCACGGACCTTGCGAACCAGACTAACCTCCTGGCATTGAACGCAGCAATAGAGGCAGCCAGGGCAGGGGACGCAGGCCGTGGCTTCGCGGTGGTGGCGACCGAGGTCAAGTCCCTTGCAGAGGAGTCGAGGACATCTGCCGAGAAGATCGCGGAGATGATCGGGAACCTGCAGAAACAGACCCAGACTGCGGCCGAGACCGTTGCGGTCTCAAATGCCGAGGTCAAGGAAGGGAGCGACGCACTGAAGGAGACACTTGAGAACTTCAACAAGATCGTCGATTCGATCGACAAGATCAGCAGGAACGTCACAGAAGTCGCTGCTGCGTCAGAGGAACAGGCAGCGTC
>JADFCY010000005.1 GCA_018263335.1 Methanolinea sp.
AAACAGAATAATGTCAATGTTCTTCTCGGTGTGAGTGACGAGAGGAAAGTGCTACTCGGTGTCACGGTGAATCAATCCTGGCAATTCCTCTCCGATCTCGTTGACAATGAGAAGGTACTCTCCGAGAACGCAGTCATCATCAGTGATGGGGATCCAGAACTGAGGGCTGCATTTGCAGATGGAGATATTCAGTTCCAGACTGACCTGATTCATGGGTTCCGTTTATTGGGCTATAAGTTATGGGAAGATGGCAAATTAAGCCTGGAAGAGAGAAAGAGAGTAATTAATGAACTGAAAAAGTCATTGCTGTCCCTGAAAAACGTTGTTATTTTTCACAAATCGGATCACCATCATATCGGTGCTAAAATAAACCAGGTTGTTCAAAGTATGGAAAACCTGGCCAACCGATTGACCGAGAAAGGGTGTTTTCAAGCGGCTGCTTTTCTCAATACCTATTCAAATACACTGGTAACATTCGCCCGATTATCTTTATGCGGCATTGACGTTCCCTGGAACTCCAACATGATTGAACGGTTGATGGGTGAGATATCGAAACGGGTGAAGCACAAATGGATGCGATGGACCACTCAGGGACTTGAAGCTATATTGAGATTCATCCTCGTGCGGTATACCAGTCCCTGGTTGTATCGACGATTTCGCCATGAATACATGGGACTCCATGGGCTTTCATCAATTGCAATTCAAATCTCGATTGAATCACGTTCTTATTAGTTCCTCAATACCATCTTGAACATATTGGATAGTGCAGAAGGGGGACTTCACCCCAAACTCCGATTAGGATAGACGCCGCCGCCCCCGACGGGGCGCCCCCGCGGCGGCCCCACTGGTTCTCTTCTCTGATTACCGAAATGCTTGTGAGATGGGATAACTCATTCCTATTGTTGCCGGTGAGATCTTAGCCGATCTTGTGACACAACCAAAAAATTGCCAAATGATTTGTTTGTCAATAGCAATTGACTGAAGATGCGGGATGTCTTGAATAGAGATCGGGAAACTATCTCTTTTTTTCCATAATACGGTGGGATAAAATAGTATTGGACGTGAAGTTGAATATTTTTTTCATGAAAAATAGATTGAATATCTGAAATATCGATTCGATTTGGTTCGATTCCACACCATTCCTCTTTAAAAAAACCAAATTTTGTTAATATTCGGGTGATTGTATAATTCATGATATCAATGAAAATGACGTCATGTGAGATTCTGAGTATCTCTTTAACTGCTTTTTCATGGCTGGGAAAGTGATGTAATGCCATAAAAATAATTCCGAGATCAAATGCATTATCTTTAAATGGTAAATTTTCTGCATCTCCACAGAATAAATCAAGGTGATTAATATCTTTTTGAATAATTCGTATTTTTGCACTGTCCAGCTGTCCTTTTGCGATGTCAAGCAGTGCAACATGACGAGCGCCATTTTCCAGAAAAAATTCAGCTTCTTTTCCATGGCCCCCGCCAACATTTACAATTTTTTTATTTTTTATTTTTTCAAGAATTCCTTTATTATTTAATAAATAATCATCCCATTTTTTCGAGTATCCTTGAGTTTGAATAGTATGGTCCACGGGACCTTTCCATGATCTCCCTTCAATCTCTTTGGTGCCCGAACCGATGAACATTGTTAGAATTCCGCACTCTTCTCGATATGCTCCCAGTTCTCCACAAACCACCGGTGGGTCTCCCGCAACCCGTCGGCAAAGCTCGTCTTCGGCTGATACCCAATCATCTTCTGCCCCTTGGTGATGCAGGACAACAAGTGCGTCTTCTTATCCCAGTCACGCCGTTCCTGGTAAACAATCCCGGCCTTACTCCCCGCGAGGGAAAGCACGGTGTTCGCCATGTCGATGACGCGCTGCTCCTGCCCGGCACCCAGGTTGAACGCTTCACCAATCGCCTCTTCCCTGATTCCCATCGCCAGTAATCCGTTGACAATATCTCCGACATAGGTCCAATCACGGGTCTCGGTCCCATCTCCGGTAATGGGTAACGGTTCTCCCTTCATGGCCCAGTAGAAGAAGTTCGGGATGACGTTCCGGTATTTTCCTGGCACTTCACCAGGGCCATACGAGTTGAAGAACCGGGCGTTGACGATAGGCAACCCATAGAGATTGTAGAAATAATTCGTATATAATTCCCCGAGGAGCTTGGTGACCTGGTAGGGGGTGTGCAGCCGGATGGAGACATCGTGCTCCTCGAAGGGCATCTTTGAGTCGAGGCCGTAGACGCCGCACCCGGATGAGGAATATACAAAGCGCTTGACGCCGACCATGTGGGCATACTGGAGGACTTTGAGGATCCCCATGCCGTTGACCATCAGGTCAGTCTCGGGGTTGTCGACCGAGTTCTGGTTGGCGAAGTGGGCGGCGAGGTGGAAGACGTAGTCCGGGCGCTCCTTGAAGACCCGCTTCAATGATTCGTCGTCGAGGATGTCGCCTCGCACGAACGAGATATTGGGGGCCTGGGGGATGTTCCACTCGTAGGAGGAGGCAAGGTTGTCGAGGATGATCACTTTTTTCGCACCAAGCGAGGAGAGTGCCCGGCAGAGGTTTCCCCCGATTGCCCCGGCCCCTCCGGTCACGAGGATCGTGGAGTCCTGGTAATATTCATTCATCGTGTTCACTGCCCTCACCTTTGCATGTTCCCTGGATGATGAGAGTGAGATTTTTCGACCCATTTTCGACCCATTTTCGACCCATCGGCATCACAAGTGTTTCACATCACATAAGGGTATAGGAGACCGATCTACCCCCGCCCTGGCGTTGTATTCTCTTTTTGGAGACAAGGATTGCGAGTTCCCGCCCTGCAGTATTTCTTGAAACACCAAGGATATCCATACATGTAGACCGTGTGATTGTCCCGTATTGTTGGAGGTACTCAACTATCTTTCTCTGTCTTTCGCTCAACAACATGCGAGTATCTTCTTCAAATTTGTCCTTGGTGGAAAATATCGTCACCTGCACGCTGTGAGAACCGGGCAATATCTCTGGCATCTGTGGCTTGAGTGGATGGTCCCGGTGCTCTTTGAGGATCTTGTCCCACCCTTCTCCCATCTCTTCAATATAATTCACTTTGGCAAGCAGGCTGGTGATGACGGGATTGCGGGAATACTGTGCATGCACGATATTGTCGACTGTAATCCCCTGAGCAAGACCGCCAATGTTGAAAAACTCAATCCTGTCATCGAACATCTTGATGATGATCTTGCCTCCCTGGTCTTCATAGTCCCGGTGGCACACCGCGTTCGTGACCAGTTCTCTCAATGAGAAACTCCCATATTCAGGGATATCCGTTCTTCGGAGTTGACCTGGAGAGAGCCTTGACATCAATGCAGTATGCTCTGTCAGGTATGCATAACAATTGTCTATTTGCGAAAAGAGGTTGCCGCGGAACTCCTTATAGTCACGCTTCTCCCCTCCGACGACAGTGCCTGCATACCGGGCCAGGGCGATGTAGGAATTGGGGAAGAATTTCAGGGGGTCCTTGCCGAATAATAAGATCCCTGCATTCAGAGGCGTTTCGTTCTGTATCGTGCGTGCAGATTTCAGAAATTCAAGAGGCGATGAAGCAACCTTCTTTTTTGAAATTCGTTCGTAAAGAGGGATAAATTCATCCTTCACAAAAGCCCAGTCGATGTCGTCAAGAGTGGCTCCTTCGCAGGGCCGTTCGTCCCATGTCACCTTCTTCTTCTCTTCCTTTGCCATTTTTCGTATCTCGTGCGAGGATATTCTCTGGTTGCTCCTCCCCACACGCTTAAACGCCTTGTCGTGGAAAAACACGGGTTTTTCCGGGTTCTCCTTCACCTGGATCGAGAGCAGGGTCCTGGTTCCGAATTGGACCGTCTGCAGGGAGGGATATACCGGGGGATCAGAGTTGCGTTTTATATACCCGGCAAGGTCTTCAAGGGTTCTCCGGCCCACATCCAGTCCTGTCACATTCCCGGTATCGCTGACACCGATCAGGATGGTCCCCCCGCAGGTGTTGGAAAACGCAGAGACACTCTCCATTCTCTTATCCTTCTGCGAAAGTGAAGGTTTGAACTCCACCTGTTCGTTCTCTCCACCCGAGATCATCCTGGGAATATCCATGGCGGTATTCATTCCCGTTCAGTTTGTCCTGTAATAGTGCTTCATCCATTCCACCGTCCGTCGAATTCCTTCTTCTGGAGCTACCCTGGGGTTATGGTTGAGATCACGAATCGCCTTTGAACAGTCAATTGTTTTTATCTTCGTGGTGAAGGGTTCTGCCTCCTCGTAGGTCACGAGCGAGTCGTCCCTGCCGACCGCCTTGAGAATGAGGTCAGAATATTCCTTGATCTCCCTCTCCCATTCCGGTCGGCCTGCCACGTTGTAGACTTCGCCTGGGATGAAATTATCAACGATATTTGCCCATGTTCGGCAGGAGTCCTCGACAAAATCGATGATCCTCTTGTGTCCCTTGAACACGGTATACGGTTTGTCATGGAGTGCGTGATAGATGAACTTGGGGATGAACCCACGGTAGGGGGTATAGTGCTCGTGGGGGCCATAGCAGTTGAC
This sequence comes from Methanolinea sp., assembly GCA_018263335.1. GTDB lineage: Archaea > Halobacteriota > Methanomicrobia > Methanomicrobiales > Methanospirillaceae > Methanolinea_A. Next base: position 4,557 of record JADFCY010000005.1, read on the forward strand.
GGGGCGGACCCGGACGGTCTCTGTCCCGAACATCTTTGCAGAGTTGAGGCACATGAGTTCCCCGGCCCACTTCGTGATGGCATAATCGTTCATCTGGTAGGTGTCGCGGATGGGACTCTTCTCCATCACGTCCTCGGTCATCACTCCCTCGTAATCACCGTAGACTTCCGCGCTGGAGAAGAAGATCATCCGGAACTTCCGCTTCTCCTGGAGACGGAGCATGTGTTTCGTGCCGATCACGTTAGTCTGCCAGAGGTTCTCGTAATAGTCCTCGCCGTTCCATCGCCCGTATTCAGCCGCGAGGTGGTAGACATAATCAAAGGTATTCTTCTCAAAAATCCGTTCGACCTGGCGAAAATTCTTCACGTCAACGCGGGAATAGTCTTCCCGCTCGGTATTGTACAGGTCGACGGCATAAACATAATGACCACGTGATTTCAGTTCGTGTACGAGGTTCGTCCCGATAAACCCTGCTCCACCCGTGACGAGGATTCTCTGGCTCTCCATGAATTCGGAAAATTAGGCGTCCATTTTCACAATCTGCACAAGGGAGTTCAGGATCAAGCTTGTCGTCACCAGCAGAAGCCCAAGGACAAGCGAGGTGATTCCCCCGATGAACATAATGGAATGGAAATCCCCACTGGTGTATAATTCGGTGACCGAGTATAGTGTTGAGAGAACTCCAACCCCCGTCAACACCCCACCCGGCACCCCGAATGAGATCAGCGGCCTCCGGTACCCGACCAGCCCGATGATGTGGCTCAACACGTCCAGCCCGTGCGAGATCGGGTTCTTCTTGTGCCCGTTGGTGACCGCGTAGTTTACCCCGATGGGGACTTCACCGATCGTCAGGCCCCGCTGTGCGAAGTGTGAGAGCATGTCGGACTCGATGTTGTAGCCTTCCGAGTAGAAGTCGAGGTTGGCGAGCGCACGCCGGCCGAGCACGCGGAAACCGGATTGCGTATCGGTGCTTTTGACGCCGGTGCCCGCGGTGGTCGCGAGGTCGAGGGTCTTCTGGCCGAGGACGCGGTACGTGGGAATCTTGTTGCCGCCGTTGAGGTACCGGGAGCCGACGACGAGGTCGGCCTTTCCGGCCAGAACAGGCTTGAGGAGTTCGGGGATCTCGTCGGGGTTGTGCTGGCCGTCGGCGTCGAGCATGACGACGGCGAGAGGGTGGTACTCCCTGGCCCTTGAGAACCCCTTGAACATGGCCTGGGCTTTGCCGAGGTTGATGGGGTGCGGGAGGACTTCGGCGCCTGCGAGGGTGGCGACGCTCGCGGTCCTGTCGGTCGAGCCGTCGTCGACGACGATGACGTGGTCGACGTGCTGGCGGGTACGGAGGACGATGGTGCCGATCGTGAGCTCTTCGTTGTAGGCGGGGATGACGGCGACGAGATGCTTCGGGTACTCGGGGTCGTGGAAGAGGGATGCGCTCTGGACGGCCGCAGCCTTTGGCGTGGGGGTGACAGGGATGGGTGCGTTCCGGCGGGCACCATGTGATCCCGGCATCACCAGGCCCTTCGCCGAGTTCGCGTTGAGCAGCTCCTCGAAGGCAGAATAGCGTTCGATCATCGATGTGGCTTCATGAGAGTCGAACCGGGTGTCCGGGTCGATGAACTGGATGTCTGGGTGGTCGTCTGGGTACATTGGGATGACCTGCAGGGCGGGTTTTCGGATCGGTTTTTTTATTGTACTCCCCCTTCCGATCCGGGCCCGGATATTTGTTATTCCGAATGACACGTATTTTTTTCATGAAATAAAAACTTTGCGGAACTTTTTGGAAAAAAATGGGTATTTAGATGGCAAAAGAGGGGAATAGGGGGAGTTTGGAGGAATTTTTGTGTGGGGGGGACCGTGGGGAGTATCAGGGGTCCATCTCCGCCACCCGCCCCCGCCCGAATGGAGGGGATGAGTGTGTATGGATTAGACTCATGCTGACTCCATATTACGCAAAAGATGAGGGAAAAAAGGAACACTTCCTCTCTGCGATACATTTTTGGGAATCCTCCGTGAGGAAAATCCTGCCAATAGTGTCTCAATTGAGCCACTTTTTTATGTATGTGGTGCTATTGCCTGTTTTCATGTGTATAATTCCGGACAGGAAGAGTTTTGAGGTAAAAACCATACAATAGGTGAGCGGATTGGAGATGCGGGATACATTCAGCCATGCAATTGACGAATATGTCCATATGGTGCAGGAAAGGTGGAAGGACCAGGTAGTGCATATCATCCTGTTTGGCTCTGTAGCCCGCGGGGATGCAAAGGAAGACTCAGACATCGATCTGCTTGTCGTTGTAAAAAAAGAGGACTTCCGGTTACGACGCCAGATGATCTCTTGTGCATATGATATCATGCAAAAGAGAGGGTGCATGATATCAGTGAAAGTGCTCTCGAAGGACGATTTCGAGAGAATGAAAAATTTCTCCTTCCTGAGAGAAGTATGTGAAGAGGGGGTACGGGTTGCCTGAAGAACGCGAGATAGGGATGCTTCTGGAAAAATCCGCGCAACGGCTTTTAGCGGCACAACAATTGCTTGAATCCGGCTTCTATGAGGATGCGGTTGGTCGCGCCTATTATTCGATGTTTTTTGCGGCAAAGGCGGTGTTGCTCCGAAAGGGTATCACGGTAAAGACACACCGGGGCCTCATTTCTGCGTTTGGGTCCGAGTTCGTCCAGCAAAACCTCATGGAGGCCGAATACGGAAAGATACTCTCAATTGCAGAGGAGTTGCGGGAGGAAGTTGATTATTCCATTACCCGAAAGGTGAGCAGGGAGGAAGCTTCGGCGCTCGTTGATGACGCCACACGTTTTCTTGAAAGGATGAAACGAATAGCGCTGAAATAATATCATTTTGTAATAATTCAGAGTCTTTTTAGGTGATCACCCTGGAGGATGGCGACATATATTCCTAAACAATGTCCACTACATTACAGATGATGAGGAAGCATGGCTTTCTCACCCCGTCCTGCCTCCCCCGGCTGTAGGGGATGAATAATGCGGCATCGGACACCCTTCCTCTGTCTATTCCAAAATTACCCGGGAATGCAATAAAATCCCAGTGCATGAGCATGATTCCCTTCCAGAATCATTATATGGAGTTTTACACAATGTCTGGTGAGAAGGTGAAACGAGGTGCCAGGGCTGCGACATCTGCTTCAGGAGAAACGTGAAGACATTCTGCGCATTGCATCACGATACGGTGCAGGGAATGTCCGCGTCTTCGGATCGGTGCAGAGGGGTGAAGATACGGAGGGGAGTGATGTGGATCTTCTTGTAGACTTTGAGCAGGGCCGGAGCCTCCTGGACCAGGTGGGATTGATTCAGGACCTCGAAGATCTGCTCGGGTGCAGGGTGGATGTAATCACTGAGGCTGGTTTGCACTGGTATATAAGGGATAGGGTCCGGAAGGAGGCAAAGGCATTGTGAAAGCGATCGTCTCTACCTCATTCATATCCTGGAGAGGATTCAGAAGATCGAAGAGTACACGAATAACGGCCATCAGAGTTTTATCAAGTCTTCAATCCAGCAGGATGCGGTGATCAGGAACCTTGAGGTGATAGGAGAGGCGGTCAAGAATATATCCGATACATTGAAAGATGCATATCCTGAGATCCCGTGGCGTCGTATTGCAGGATTGCGAGATCTCTTGATACATCGCTATATGGGTGTGGATGTTCAGGAGGGATGGAATATTATCGAGAAGGATATCCCGGAATTGAAAGAGGCTATCCGCAGGATAGACAATGAGATAAAGTCTCATTGAAGGAGTGAATCTCACTTACAATCGTCCGTACCTTTTGTGAGCCTGCTCGATTGTGAGGATTTCCTGAACCCTGACAATCCCCTGTTCAGTGTCTATCGCATAAAAAGCCGTATAGCGGTGTCCGATATGGATCCGGTATACGGTCACACCTTCCCGCAGGATTAATTTTTCTTTATCACCCCCGGTGCCGGGGAAAGGGTTCTCACCAAGACTATACAACGCGCTTTTGACTATTCGGCGGGATTTTTCAGGTAAACCGGAGAGATACACGCGTGCTGACTTCCGGACAATTCCCTCGAAGGTCAATCTTTGATCTCCGAGAGCGGCACGTATTCTGTATCGGGGGTACTCTCCCAGACTCTCACGTCTTCCTCAAGGCGGGATTTTTTTGCCCTTTCAATAATATCTTCAAGAAGATCGTCGTAGGTCTGGCCCGCTCCCTTCATATCGCCAAGCTTTTTCCAGACCTCTTCGGATACGGGAATACGCTTTATTGCGGGCATATGTATAGGTGTCATATTGTAAATTATTAAAACCTTTACAATGGGTGTACATCCTGTAATGGGAATTTTACCCTTTCCCCACCCACCATCCATCCCCCGCCCCCCACCTGTCCGGAGGGATTGGGTGATGAGAAATATCACATCCTTACTTCTTTCGTTCGGGAATCTCCAAGTGAATCGGTATCAGGGATTGCATATCCGGGAATGATGCGAGAGCTCCCGTCCTTCGCTGATGGCTTCGGTGATGAACGGGTTCCCTGCGTGGATCAATGCAGCAAACTCTGCAGGGGTGTCACAGAGCCGTTCAAGCGGAAGGTCGGACATTTCCCGAACGAGCGACGGCCTCTCGTGGAAACGAAGCGGGAAATCGCCGACCACGATGAGATCGATATCGCTCCCTTCATGCACCTCTCTCCGGGCATAGAGTCCGTGGAGAATGATCCGGTCGATACGGTACCGCTTACGGAGCGAGCGGGCACGCAGTTCAAGCTTGGCATCTATTTCTGCATACAGCGCCGGAACGCGTCCAGGATCAAACCTGGAGAGTGAAGGCATTGATCAATGCAGGGAATCATCGAACCGGGGAGCCCGTTGGGATACCGGGAGGTGATATAGACGTTATCGAGGAGTTTTGCCTCCCGTTCAAGGCAGGGCATGCATTCGGCTCTCTTCCGGGATTCCAGGAGCAGCTCATACACCGGATGGGTGAGGATCTTTCGGTATCCTTCTGCATACAGGAGGGATATTATCGCTTTTTCAGCTGCCTGCTGTGCCTGGAAGCACGCCCACTCATAGCGTGCACCCTGCATCGAGACCTGTCCTGCAGCGAAATCACATTCAGGCTGGCCAAGCCATCGGGAGGCCTCTTCCCTGTTTCCACGGGCCATGTACAAAGGGGTCAGGGTAGTTTCAGTGCATCAAGGTATCGTGGATGGTCACTGGCATGGGGGTGAATGAATACACTCCCGCTGATATCGCAGTATCCCTCGCTCTGGTCCTGCCAGTCTGGCAAGAAAGGGATTTCATTCTTCCTTTCTTCCGGCCCAGCTACCGATTCACATGGCCTGGATGAATGTGTCTGGATGAGCATCATGACAGACTCCCTGTCACACGAAGAATGAAGAACAGAAAGGGGCTGCTCCCTCGCTTTCAATCGTGAGATACACAGATCATCCGGGGGTTTGAACGACGAGCGAATGCGAGGATTCCTGACCCTGGCCTGCAACCCCCTGGTTACGGCATCCGGTCTATCCGCCCGCCTGGTAATCGCCCGGTGTGAGGACATCCATCGGGGTCCTCCCCTGGTAATGGCGAACATTCCAGGTCACAAGTGCCGATGCATCATGTGCCTCGGCGACCCAGAGGATCTTTGCGTCACCATAGCGCATCCCCCTCTCCATATAGTCCATCAGTTCGGCGGTATAATCCGCAAAAAAGAGTTCAGGTGAGAGGGTCCCGGTAACAGGGTAAAGGATGGTCATATCGGATGCCGTGGCATAGGTCTCCACCATCTTCCTGGCAATATCCGGCTTTCCTGCAGAGGAGAGGATTCCTGCAAGCTCCAAAAGGTTGTAAAGAGTTGTCCCCCGTTCTGATTCCCTTGTCTTATCCATGAAGAGGGAGGTGGGACCATGGCGGGGGTCCTTCATGAAAAAATGAAAAATTGCAAGGACATCCGTATCAAGGACGATCACCGTCTCACCTCGGATATAATCTCGTCGACGGACTTATCCGCATACGCCTCCTTGATGGCTACTGCGATTGCATCTGGATCCACCTCCCTGGCGAGGTTGTCGATAGAGCCTCTCCCCCCTTTGCGGAGAAAACTCCTGATCAGGGCTCTTTTAAACCGGTCACTCCTCACGTACCCGAGCACAAGTCTCCTGACAGAATCAAGGATCGCCTCGCTGCGGCTCGTATACAGCCCCTCTTCGGTCATACGGTCGAGTTGCTGGACCAGGCGGGGTGGCATCCTGACCTGGATCAACATACTCTTTGATGTCATGCTTTTGTATATACACACAAATACTATTAATTCTTTGGGAACTATGAAGGATGATGCGTGAGCCATCGTGAGATCTTCCCTGGCCACGCTCCTTACAGGGTATGCGCACCTGGACCCGGTCTTTGCATACCTTGATTGAATTCTCAAGCGAAGGCATCTCCTTGCCGTCGGCCGGAGCGGGGATGGGCATTCCCCGGGGGAGAAGCGGGAGCCTTGAGGGCGGGATGAGAGAGCCCTGGTCAAGGGAATGGGCGCTTTTATGTCCCCGCTGCGCGTGCCCGGTCGTATATCCTGACTTCAAGCCCCGAGTACTTCGAGATCTCCAGGAAATCGGTATCCGAGGTGAGTATCTCCTCTGCATGATTCGCGAGTGCGATCCCTGCGATGCAGATGTCGAATGCATTGACCGTATTGCCATGCAGGGCCATCCGTCCTCCGATGTCAGCCGCAATTCCGGCGGCGGGCAGGGTGAAGGGAAGTATCTCGATATCGGAAAAGAAATGGGAGAAAAATTGCGCCTCTTTTGGTGATTTGATCCGCTTAATCCCTGACATGACCTCGTAATACGAGATGACGGTGGTGGCAGGTGTTATATCGTTCGGGATGGCAGACGCGAGATCCCCGTTCCGGAAAAAATCTATGAGGAAGGAGGTATCGAGGATAATCATATCCTCGCCTTTCCTGAAGTGCGCACTTCTCGCGTGAACCGTTCGAGATCGTCAAGAACAGGCGAATCCTTAAGGGCCCCGGCATATTCCCTGATATCCCTGTTTTTCCTGCTGATCAACCGGTCGATCACATCTGAGAAGCTGTCCCTGGGCTCTTTTAAGGACACGAGGGCGTGATAGGTATCGTCTCTGAGGGTAATAGTCTTCATTGTTCAATACACAGAAACACGATAGTATATAGATTTATTGTATGGCGCGGGAAAACCCCTGACCGGAGAACCATGAGGAAGAGGATTCGGATGAAGGACCCAGTCGGACACTCTCCTCCCCTCACCCCCACAGCGCGATTGTGACCGTCCCCGCGACCATGACGAGGCTTCCCGCGGTTCTCGCTCTCACATTTCCTTCCCGGAGGAGATACCCCCCGAAGAGGACTGCAAAGAAGATCGAGAGCCTCTTTATCGATATCACGTAGGGGACGATCGAGAGGGTGTAGGCGAGGTTGACCGAGACTGCCTCCACCACGAGGATCAATCCGATACCGAAAAGGAGTAGCAGGTATGATCGCCGGACTTCCCCAAGGAGAAGGGGAGATCGCCCCGCAGAAAACCCCGCTACTGCAAGAAACACGGCGCCGAGGAGGCCAAGCACCACGGCGGACCCAAAGACCGGGTCGGAGGTCTCCACCACCACCTTGTCGTAGTTGACCGAGATGCTGTAGAGGAACGCGACGGCGAGCATCATCCGGACCCCGGGGTCCCGGGCGAGGGTGCGGAGCGGGGAAAGCACCCCCGGGCCTTTCGCGGCGAGGAGGTATGACCCGGCGGCGACCAGGCATATCCCGAGGATTCCCGCCGAGGAAGGCACTTCCCCGAGGATGAAAAACGAGGTGAGGAGCAGGAAGACCGGGGTGAAGGCGAGCATCGGGAGGCAGAGGGAGAGATCAGAGACCGCGAGCGCCCGGTAGGAGAGGACGGTCGCCACGACGTTGATCGCGACGGTTGCTGCCACCGCGGACAAAAAGCCTTCCCACAGGACAGGGAACCCAAGGAGGTACGAGAGAAGGAAGAGCACCCCCGATGCCGGGAGGAACGAGGCGCCTGCCACGAGGTATGGCGAAACCCGCTGGAGCAGCACCTTTACGCCGGTGCTGTATGCAGCCTGCGCGACGGCACCGGAGAGGGCGAGGAGAGGCCAGGTCATAGGTACGATAGAGAGAGGAGTGGCAGGAGAAGAGTGTATCTCACCGCTCAAATACTCACACCGTGTGTGACGACGTGTCCGGGCACATTGGACATCAGTGCAATTCTCCATAATGGAAGGCAGATAAAAGTCGGGACCTTCTTTTCCATGTTCTGATACATGAAGATGAACTCCGAGCGAAACCAGGACAGAGAGGATGTGGGAAAGCCCACCTCAATAAGAAACGACGCGCAGCCCCGGAATCACGGAGAAGTGCGTATCACGCGAGACAATCTCCTCGCCATGGCGGAGGACCGTTGCGGCGATGAGCTCGTCGAATGATGATATCCTGTCCCCGCGGTCCCGGAGACCTGCCGCGATATCGGCGTAGAGCGCGGCGGCATCGGCATCGAAGGGAAGAATTGGAAAATGGGCGAGAAATGCCGTGGCAGCTTCGATTACACCGGGTCTTTTACTGATCCGTGCGCCATACAGGAACTCGGCAGCAGATATCGAGGTGGTTGAGAGCAGGGGAGACTCCACAGCAAAATGGATCGCACCGGGATCTTCACGGATCAGATCGATGAGGAAGCACGTATCAACCACACTCACATCACCACCTCTCTGGGCCGGGCATGGTCGAGTTCTCTCTTTCCTTCCGCCACGGACGAGGCCATCTCTTCGCGGAGGTCGGCAGGAAGCGATCTCACGAATTCGGTCACCTTTCTCCTCTCCTTGTCCGTGAGACGGAGGATCACATCAGAAAAACTCTCTCCCTCACGCTTGAGCGATTTTAATGCCTCGTATGCAGACTCCTTGATGTTGATCGTCTTTGTCGCCATATATTGTGTATACACACACTCAATTCATCAAGATTTCCCATGAGCGGAAATCCTGGGATATTTCTATTGGAAGGGTGCGATCCACCCCGATTGAGTATATCCAGATGTGCATCATTCTCCATCATACATGAACCGGGCAGAGGAGCGGGATATCCGCATCAGCCGGGGGGAACGGCCCGATGAGCAGCCAGTACCCTGCAAAAGGCGCACGCTATTTCGCATCGGGCAGCAGGTGGCAGAGGACCCCGGCGGCAAGGGTTACTGCCAGGAGACCGGCTCTCGGAGAGTACATCCACCAGAGGACGACCCCGCCAGGAAGGAGGACCAGGAAGAAGAGCAGGGTGTGTGCGTAGATCCGCCCGTACCAAAATGACCCTGTGATGAGGGACCCGAGCGGCTTGCCGAAGAGATTAGGGAGCACGGACCCGCTCACCGCTACTGGAACGAAGGGCCTGTCCCCCTTCCACGCATACAATCCTATCCCGAGGAGCAGTCCCGTCAGGAGGTGGCAGAAGATGCAAGCGTGAAATGGAGATGCGCATAAAGGTGAAGCGGAGGGATTGCACGTTCTCGCGGAAAAAAGGGGGTCGTGGTATGGGGCTCCCGGACTTCATTCGCACGGGATCTTTTCGGTCTCAACGAAGGATGCCATCGCCGGAAAGAGGGAACAGGCGGCTCCCACCGAATCCCCCTGGGAGACAGGGCAGTGTCCCGGAACCGTGGGCTGCGATACCCAGCCGGCCAGGCCCGCCAGGCAGGAACGATTCTGGAACATTATTAGGAGAGAAGGAAAAAACAGAAAGAGACGAATGAGACCTGCATGTGCGGTACTGGTGCTCGCGCTCCTCCTCTCTTCCTCCATTCCGGCGGCAGGTATGGAACCGCTCTGGAGCCGGAACGTGAGCGGCGAGTACATCACGGACCTCGCCGTCAGCGAAGACGGATCGGGCGTGGTGCTCGGGACCTCTGCAGGCGGAGTGTACTTCCATGCCGGGGATGGGACGCTCTGCTGGTCGGCACGGCACAAAGGGACAATGCGGGTCGAGATCGCCCCCGACGCGCCCCTCGTGATCGCCGGCGAGTCGGAATCAAGAGAGAAGGACAAGGGGGCCCTCCGGGCATACGACCTTGACGGGACCCTGCGCTGGATGGCGCACACCGGATGGATATGTGGCTTTTCCGCATCCGGGGACCTCGCACGGATCGGGGTCGGGAACCGGCTGGGCCAGGTCACAGTCTACGATCGCGAGGGGTTCGAGGATGCCTGGGAGGACAACCTCCTGAAGCGGTACTACGCCGTCAGTGCCTTGGCGATGTCATCGGATGGGAAATACCTGGCATACTCCCTCCTCGAGAACACCCCCGCAATCTACCTCCTTCACGTGGACACGTGGGCAAGACGGACGATTAAGTCCGTTTTCAGGGAGCATGGAAGCGCGGTGCACACCCTGCGGCTCTCCGGGAACGGCACCTATCTCCTCGCGGCAAGCGGTGAGGGGAGCACAGATACGGTCTACCTCTTCACGAACAGGGGGGTAATGCGGTGGAGGCAGATTGTCCCACACATCAATGATATGGAGATCTCAGCGGATGGGAAACTGTGTGTGATCGGATCGGAAGATGGATGCCTCCGCGCATATGACCCCGCGGGAGACCTGATCTGGAGCCGTTCTATGGATGGCGGCGTGCTCTCACTCTCCCTCACACCCCAGGGGGACCTCGTGGCAGCCGGATCGAGGGGAGGAGAGATCCTCGTCCTCTTTGGCAACGGGACCCCAATGGCGGAACACCGCGTGGAGCGGTTTCCCGCGGCCAGCATTGATACCGTGGAACTCTCTTCCCAGGGAGATGTCCTTGTCGCGGCGGTGAACGGACACGAGGTGATCTCCTTCTCCACCGCGCCACAACCGGGTGCAAACCCCCCCACTCCCCCCGTTCTCCCGGTTAAACTTCCCCCCGAACAGGATGAGACGGCCTGCGAATCCCCGGCCCTTCCGTCATTCCGGTGGGATGCACCGTTCGGGGATTCCGGGTACCGGGAGTGGGGATCTGCCATTCGTGCATTATTCCAGGCAGGCCGGTGAGAGAGAGGCAGCCTTGCCACGGGACCCACTCCCGCGTACCAATAGCCTTATGTTGCCCATTACAGAGTGTATGGTAAAATATACCGTGATAGTCATGCACCCCCGCACATTCATTCTCTTATTTGGAACAGCCATGCTGGTGACCCTCGGGGCCGCCGCCTCGGCTGCAGTCATCACCGTCTCCCCGGACCACGTGAACCCTGGAGACACCATCACCGTCACAGTCCAGGGCCTCGCTGACGAATCAGCCCTCAGGATGAGCTGGGAAGTCTACATAGATGAACCCGGCCCAGACTTCCTCTGGAACGTGGAGGGCCTTTCGTTCCCCATCAACCTTGAGAATGCGTCGTTTCGGATCACCAACCAGAACACAGTGACAAACAAGGTCACGCTCGAGAACGAGGTCCCCAATTACGACACCCGGGAACTGACTCACTCTGGCAACTCGGTCGACGGGACCTGGACATTTTTCCATGGGAACGATTTCATCAACGGCACATGGCCGGTGATCAGGAACGAAGGCACAGTGGAGGAAGGAAAAACCAACGTCCTCTCACTGGTCGAGTGGTACGGGGTCAAGCGTGCCAACCCTGAGATCCCCGAGCAGGAGAACGGAGGCCCCGACGACTTCGTCATGCAGTTCTCCTTCTCTGGGTTCGAAAACGGCCGCGTGAAGTTCACCATCCAGGTGAACGGGACCGATGTCCTGAACGACGAGGTCACCGTCGGATCGCCGGTTTCACGCACCGGGACCCTCTACCTCAAGTCGAGCCCCCCCGCGGCCATGGTCTATGTTGACGGGGTATACTATGGTCTCACTCCAAGGAAGGTGACCGGGGTCTCACCTGGGATAAGGACTGTGAAGATGACCAAGGATGGGTATTCAGACTATGTCGAGCAGGTGATGGTCACCACTTCAGGAATTAAGATGGTCATGGCGACCCTCAGTCCCGCGACCGGGTCCATAAGGGTGAGTTCCGTCCCCGCCCATGCTGACGTGTACCTCGACTCGGTCCTGGTGGGCACGACGCCGATGACAGTCACCGGTGTCAGCCCGGGGGCCCACACTCTTGCACTCAAAAAGGACGGATACCAGGACTACACCACCAGTGTCACCATCACCGATGGGGAGACACTCAGGATGCCCAATATCTTCCTTGTCCGGAGCAATCTCCCCCCGCATCCAGGGATGACCTACGGGAACTGGGCAGGAGGGGGATTTACGCCGCGCATAAATCCCGATGCGATCCTGGAGCGGGTCAATGCACGGTTCGACAAGGTGAGGTTCTGATACCTCCCTCTCTTCTCTTTGGCCACCCCACGTACGAGGCTATATAAAGGCCACCCCGTATATTCCTGTACTGGTGATGTCCCATGCCTGCCACCACACGAACCTGCCCTGCAGCCTGCCTGTTTTTCATCCTCTTTGCCGCGGCCTCCTGCGCCCTGCCCGCATCTGCGGAGCTTGTGATCGTCTCCGGAGACGCGAAAGCCACTGCTGCCGCATGGAACGACATGGGCAACGGGTACGCAAGCCAGCTCCGCTGGGATGCGGCGATCGATGCCTATTCCCGGGCGATCTCCCTCGAACCAGGGTACGCCCGTGCCTACTTCAACCGCGGCAAGGCCTACGCGGCGCTCAAGTGGTATGACCAGGCCATTGCCGACTACGAGCAGGCGATTGCCATCGATCCGTCCCAGGGCGCGGTCGTGCGACCGTTCCTCGAGAGCGTCCTTGCGGTCCGCTACCCCTCCATCCCGAGCGGGTCGCTCGTCAAGGGGTACTGGCAGACCGGCGGCCAGTTCCTCGCGATCGACAACTCGGGAGGTACCAGCGACCTCGTTGTGGCACTCGCCCCCCGCGGATCAAAGGGGGCGCTTCTCGCCGTCTATGTGGCGAAGGGGTATTCGCACCGGTTCGACCAGGTCGTGCCGCAGGGGCCCTACGATGTCTATATCACCTTCGGCGAGCGGTGGGATACCGCAAGGAAGGCATTTGCAAAGGAGGGAGGGTACCTGAAGTGGGAGCTGCCCCAGTACTTCGGCGGCTCCGGGACTCAAGGGTACACAATGACCTTCATCAACTGGCAACCTCCGGGCTCGTGGTGGAGCTACACGCTCACTCCCATCGACCGCCCGCAGTTCCCGGTGCTGTAGGGGAGAAATCTTTTTTTTTGGTGTGTAATTCCTTCGCCTGGCGCGTTTGCCGGGTTGACCCATGTGAAGAAGAAGGAGTGGGGGATAGTGTTTTGCCCTTTGCGCGTTTTGGCATTGGCACGGCACACATGAACCGGGTATCGGTTGCCTGGAATGCATATCCTCTCACCGTGCACGGCGACGGGTCACCGCCCCACCCGGAATGCCGTGTGCGCACCTCCCGGCTCCCGTTCCTTTTCAGCCGTCACATGCAAAAGAGTGAGGGAGCATCAGAACGCACCGCGTGAAAGGTTCCGGGTGCAAAGCCGGCGGGGCCAGGTGCAGGGTCCCTCCCCCCGCTGGCCGCATGAGGCACAAGAAAGAAGGGGAGGATGCGTTACGCGCTTCCCGGGTACGACTCGCCCGGCGCCTGCGTCAGGGCAGGGACCGAGAAGTGGATCATCTCAAAGAGCCAGCGTGAACCGGTGTTCTTCAACACCGCAGTGAAGCGGCCGGCCATCGCAAGGCGAGTGCCCTTCACCACCACCTCGAACTCGCAGTCTGCCATCACCCACGCGACCGGCATCTCCCCGGCAACATGCACGTTCTCGAACGTGATGCGGACCGAGTCTGCCTGCGAGAGATCCCGCTTCACCTGGGCCTTCATCCCGGCAAGGTCCCTTACCACTTCATCGGGGCCGCTCCCGTACCCGCAGATGCGCGGGGAGAAGAGCGAGAGAAGCCCAATCGTGTTCTTGGTGCGATACATCTCTCTGTAGCAGTCCATCATGCCGCGGATCCCGGCTGCCTGCTGGCGTGGAAGTGTCATTGACAGTCAGGTTGAACGGGACACCATGAAAGCGTTTCTCTTCGTGGATCGGGAAAAAAGGGTGAGCGGGCCTCTTTCAGCGTCTCCTTGCCAGGAGCGCCGCGGCAAGGATGCCGACCCCGAGGACCGCGAGCAGTCCCGGGAGCCCGGTCTTGGTCGGGGCCACGGTAGGTGCCGGGGAGAGGGTTGCATCGACGGAGGTGATCATGTCGCGCTGCACCTGGACCGTGGCCTGCCAGTTGGCGTATCCCGGCATCGTAAGGAGGACCACGTGGGACCCCGGGGAGACCGAGGGGATCGTGAGCGGGGAGATCCCGACATAGGCATTGTCAAGGTAGACCTCTGCCCCTGCCGGGGTCGAATGGACCGCGACAGAGCCGGTACCAGGCAGCGGAGTCGGGGTCGGGCCGACCGAGAGGGTCTGGCTGACACGGGTGGTTTGGTCCGACTGCACGTTCACGGAGCCCGTCCAGTCCTGGAACCCCGAGAGAGAGATCCGCACCTGGTGGTACCCGGGGGAGAGGCCTGAAGCGAGCTGGGGGGAAGGGCCGTAGTACGTCCCGTCCACGTACACGCTCGCCCCCGAGGGCACCGAGGTGACGTAGATCGATCCGGTCGCAGGCTGCAGGGGCGAGAGCGATGCATACACCTGGGTATTCCTCCCCGCACTCACGCTCGTCGTGGTGCTCCAGGGAGCATAGCCGGACCTGGTCACCTGTATGGTATGGGTCCCCGGCACCACGTTGTTGAAGGTGCAGGGCGTGAGCTGGGAACTCGCCCCGTCAAGGACTGCAGTCGCGCTGGACGGGGAAGAGGTGACCGTGATGCTCCCGTAGCTCTGGATGGGCGTCAGGGCAGCAGAGACGTATACCGTCTGGCCCTCGGAAGGGTTGCCAGGGTAGTAGTTGGTCCATTCCTGGTAACCGGAAAGAGTCAGGCGGACAGAGTGGCCGGGAGTCCCCGTGGTCGAGACCTCGACGGTCACAGGGGTGGTACCCTTGTAACTGTCGTCAAAGTAGACGTTTGCTCCAGAGGGGGACGACGTGACCGAGTAATATCCCTTCCCCCCGCCGATCAGGGGCGTGAGCGTCGCGTGGATGTGAACGGTCTCCCCTTCGAAGGGGTTACCGTCGTAGCTCTGTTCATAGTCTTCGTACCCGCTCTTCGTCACCCGTATCGTGTGGTATGGAGTCCCGGTGCTCGCGACCGAGACGGTGACCGGCGAGATGCCCCGGTACGACCCGTCGAAATAGACACTTGCGCCGGATGGCGTGGAGCTGATCTCGAAGTAGCCAGTGCCGCCCCCTATCAGCCCGTTCTCTGCGGCGGCGGAGAAGACAAGCCCGCCGGAGACCAGGAGGAGGGTAAGGATCAATACTCTGTGCGTGGCAGGATGCATGACAATCGTCCTTTGTATGCTGTACAGTGGCATTGCAACCATTGGTATAAAAATCCAACAGAATGTGAGCGGGCCCCGTGGCCCGCCCTCACGCAGGTGCTCCCAACCCCCTGCCACTGAGAGAAACCTTAACGTCCGTTCTGAATACAGGTACAGATCTGGAAATGAGGGAAAAAATGAGATATCCCGCAGATTGGGTCGCGAATAACCAGAGAATCGCCGTTGTTGCATGCATCGTCCTGCTGATGGGCGTTGCCACCATACTGCGCCTGCTCCTTGTCCCGCACATCGTCGAGCACTCGGTCCCGCCGGTACTCGGTGCCGATCCGTGGTATACTGCAAGGCAGATCGAGCTGATGGTTGCGCATTACCCCTCCTACGCATGGTTCGACCCGATGACTGCATTCCCCACGGGGAAGATGATCGACTGGGGGCCGCTCTTTCCCTTCCTTGGCGCAAGCGCCGCGATGCTCTCCGGGGCATTGACAAGAGACGAGATCCTTTTTGCCGCAGCGTTCGTCCCCCCGGTCCTCGCGGCGCTTGCGGTCCCTCTCATGTATCTTCTGGGAAGGGCGCTTTATGACTGGAAGGCCGGGCTTGTTGCCGCGGCGGTGATCGCCATCATCCCCGGCGGATATTTCCTCAGGACGAGTTTTGGGTTCCTCGACCACCACGGCGCCGAAGTCCTCTTCAGCACGCTCTTCTGCCTCCTGTACATCGTGGCGCTCAGGCTCGCGGCGGAGAGAGAGTTCCGCATCAGTGCTGCAGGGGAATCCCTTTACGCGGGAATCGCGGCAGCCGGAGCAGGACTCGCATTCCTCCTCGGGCTGCTCGTCATGCCCACGATGATCCTCTTTGCCCTGATTGTCACCATCTTCACCTTCCTCCAGTACGTCACCGCCCCTTCGGACAGGAAGGCCTGCATGGCACTTGCGTTCGTGAACACCATCGCGTTTTCGATCGTCCTCGTGGGATATTCACTCTTCATGATCCAGCGCGAGGGGTCCTCGCTTGCGTCCTACACCGTCGGTCACAGTTACGTCTCCCTTTTCATCGTCACCGGTACCCTGTTCCTCTTCCTGCTCTCGCACCTGTTCGGCACCGATCGCCGGAAATTCGCACTCGGGGTCATCGGTGCCGCGGTTGCCATGGGGGTGCTCATCTCTCTCATGCCGGGTCTTTCGGATACCTTCTCCACATCCCTCCGGGTCTTCTTCGGGGCGACGGACACGGCATTTCCCATCCAGGAGATGGAGCCGATGGACCTCGTTGGGGCATGGGCGAGCTTCAATGTAGGCCTCTTCCTCCTTGCCGCGGGCATCGTGCTCCTCGGGATTGACTGGTTCAGGGGAAGGCAGCCATGGTTCCTCTTCGTACTTGCGTGGGCGGCGGTGGTCATCGTTGCGACGGTTGCCCACGTCAGGTATGAATATTATCTCGCAGTCATCGTCGCACTGGCGGCCGGGATCGCCTTTTTTGCCCTGCCCAAACACCTCGAGAAGAGGGAGGCAAAGCCTGTAGAGAAAAAAGCCCAGCCTGCCGGGAAAAAAGGAAAGAAACGCGAAAAGACCGCGTCTCCCGAATCAAACGCCATGTCCCTCGTTGTCCTTGCCCTTGTCCTCTTTGGCATGATCTCCCTCTTCCAGGACGCGACGAGCGCAACGAGGTACCAGGCCCACCTCGTCTCCGATGACTGGAAAGGAGCCCTCGAATGGCTGGAGGGTGCAAGCCCCGACCCCGGCGTCGAGTACCTCGGCGTGTACACGGCGAAGAACTGGACGTATCCCTCCACCGCATACGGCGTCCTCTCGCTCTGGGACTATGGCCACCTGATCACGGTGCTCGGCAGGCGCATCCCGAACTCGAACCCATTCCAGGACCATGCCCTGGGAAGGTACAGCACCACCGCGTTTCTCATGGCGCCGACAGAGGAGGAGGCAGAGAAGATTGCGACACGCCTTGGGTCGCGATATGTCATCACCGAGAACAGGATGGCGAACACGAAATTCGTGAGTACCGCGGGGCTCTATAACAGTTCACGGAAGACCGGGTATTATACCCGTGACTTCCTGGTGCCCGGTGAGAAGGGGGGCCAATACTCCACGCTCACCCTGCTTGCCGACCCGTATTACCATACCATGATCGCACGGCTCCACGCGCTTGACGGGTCCCTGGTGGTTCCAGAAAAGGCATATTACCTCGAATACCAGGAGCAGCCGGGGTCGGTCCCGGTGATCACCAGGATCGAGCACATCGCCTACGAGACCGCCCGGGAGAAAGAGAGGCAGTTCTCGGGACCGGCAGGGGGAGGGACGCACCCCGCGGTGCTGAGCAGTACCCTTGCCTCCCCGCTCTCGGAGGTCCCCGCGCTCCTGCACTACCGCCTCGTCTATGAATCGCCCAAGAGAGACCCGGTGGACAATCTCTCTGACGTCAAGATTTTCGAGCGGGTGAAGGGCGCACAGATCAGGGGGGAGGGGACGATCGAGCTCGTGCTCGTCACCAACCAGGGAAGGACGTTTTCCTACCGCCAGGAGAGCCGGGACGGGGTGTTCGTTGTCCCCTATTCCACGGTCCAGAACCCCTATCCCGTCAGGGCAAAAGGGCCTTACAGGATTGTCGGCACGTCCCTCTCATACGAAGTGAGCGAGGAGGACGTGAGGGAGGGACGGCAGGTCACTGCACGCTGAGGAACGGCGGAAAGGGCCCCTCCCTTGAAATCCTGTCGAGTGTAAGGGGGAGTGGGGTGTACGGGATACCCACCCCCACGCCTCAATTGAGAATGACCTGCTGAATGCCCGGAAATGAGGGAACGGGGAGTCCGCGTGGAAAGCCGCAGTCCAGGCGCGGCGGTGGGCCCTTCTCCGGGATGAATTAATAATTCTCTGCCCCCATTCCTATTGGGACAACGTTTTCCGGCTTTGCCCCTCTCCCTGTGGGGAGCGCGGTCAACGGGGCCCGAACCCCCGTAGTGTAGCGGTCAATCATGCAGGACTTTGGATCCGGCGACACCAGTTCGAATCTGGTCGGGGGTATCCGTATCCCGCCGATGGAGGCGGCAAAAAAATAGGCCGGGGAGTTATTTGACCTTGATCCCGACTGAGTTGCTCCAGTCAGCCTCGTGTGACGCGGATCCCTCGAACCTCGCGGCAAGGAAATAGGAGCCCGCCTTTGGAAGAGTCCCCGAGAGGTTCCAGGCCCCGTCATTCCGGGTGACAGTCGTTCCAAAGGTCGACCATGGAGTGTTCTCCTCCGAGATCATGACTTTGACCGTCTCTCCTGGAAGTCCCGCCCCGCTCTGGGCATCGACCAGGATTCCCGTGCAGTTCACGGTGCCGCCCGCCGGGATCACCACGGGGGACGCCGAGAGGCTCACGTCTGAGACCCTCTTGATCAACACCTGGATGACAGGGCTGTTCGAGCCTTGGAAGAACCGGTCCCCGCTGAATGTTGCCCGGTAATAGAACCTGCCGCCCGCCTGCTGCACCTCAGAGACAGAATAGGTCCCGCCCGTCCTGGTAGTGACCATGCTGACAAGGGACCAGGTGGTCCCGTCGCCTGACCACTCGACCCGCACCACCTTCCCGGTGATGCCTGTCCCGGTCGACGCTTCCCGGAGGAGCCCGGTGATGGAATAGGTCTCGCCGCGTGCAGGAGATGCAGGCGTCGACTGGATGGTGAGCGTGGTTGCCTTGGAGGGGGGCATCGAGGCCACCATCACGGTCACCGTGCCGCTGGCTGACGGGCCATGCGTGGCACTGCCGGCATAGGCGGCACGGTACTGGTAGGTCCCGGCCTTTGCGGGAGTATGCACGACCGAATACTCCCCGTTTGCGTCCGTGGTGCGCTGCCCGAGCGTGCTCCAGGCACCCCTGTCAACGGAGAACTGGACAGTGACGGGTGCATTGGGGACCCGGGAGCTCCCCTGGGTCTCCTTCAATACCCCCGTCACATTCACGGACTGTCCCAGGACAAGGGAAGTGGGAGCCGCCGAGAGAGAGAGGGTGGTTGCTTTCTGCTGCGGCACAGTGACATTCACCGCGACCACCGCGCTCTCCGAGCCCGAGTAAGAGAGGTCTCCCCTGAAGGCCGCCTTGAAGAAGAACCGGCCCGGGGTATTCAGCGTGGTGCTGCTCGAGTACGTCCCGTCAGTCGCGGTGGCCACGACGCCGAGGGGAGAGAACGTGATGTTGTCGGAGGAGGTGAAGAGGAGGACCGACCGGCCGGAAATGCCCTTCTTCTCCTGGACCGAGGTGAGGTTCCCGAAGAGCGTCACGGTGCCACCCTGGGCCAGGTCCCGCGGGGTCGCGTTGATCAGAAGACGGGAGTCCTGCGGTCCCGCAGGGGACCTGACGTTCACGCTGACGTAGGCACTGCTCGCGGCTGCGTACGTGGCATTGCCTGAATAGGTTGCACGGTACTGGTAGGTCCCGGCCTTTGCGGGAGTATGCACGACCGAATACTCCCCGTTTGCGTCCGTGGTGCGCTGCCCGAGCGGGTTCCACGCGCCCCCGTCAAGGGACCACTGGACCGCGACCGGCGCAGCGGAGATGCGGGTACCCGTTCCTGCCTCGGACAATGCCCCCGAAAGGTCCACTGCCTGGCCGAGGACCAGCGAGGAGGCCGAGGCCCGGATGGAGAGCGTGGTGAACTTCTGCTGCGACGAGTAGACATCTACTGCGACCACTGCGCTCTCTCTCCCCGTGAAGGTACTGTCCCCGTTGTATAAGGCCTTGAAGAAGAACCTTCCCGGGGTGTTCAGCGCGGTGCTGCCAGAGTATGTCCCGTCCGGGGCGGTGGTCGCGACCCCGAACGCGGAGAACGTGACATTATCTGAAGATGAGAACAGGACGATCGACCGTCCCGGTATGGCTCTTGCCCCCACCGCGGTGGAGAGGTCCCCGGAGATCGTCACGGTTCCCCCCTGGGGGAGGGATTTGGGAGATGCCTGGATCGAGAGGTTCGAGGCCTGGGGCCCCAATGGGGAGGTTACGTTCACGGTCACCGTAGCGCTTTCTGCCGGCGCGTAGGTGGCGTTTCCTGCATATGCGGCCCGGAACTGGTACTTGCCGCCCTTCGTGGGAGTATGCACGACCAGGAACTCGCCGCATCCATCGGTGATCTTCTGGTCGAGGAGGCCCCAGGCTCCCCCGTCAATGGAGAACTGGAGCGTGACCGCTGCACCTCCAATACGCTTCCCTGCATAGGTCTCCTTGAGGATACCTGCAAGGTTCAGGTCCTGGCCGAGTGCAATCGTGGAATTGGAGGCACCGAGAGTGAGGTTGGTGGCTTTCTGCGGGAGAGCGGTGACGTCCACTGCGACTATTGGGCTTGTTGAACCGGTATAGGTGCGGTCCCCGCTGTAGACTGCCCTGAAGAAGATGCGGCCGGGGGTATTCATGACGGTCGTCGTGGAATACATCCCGTTCTGCGAGGTCACCGCAACGCCGACGGGGGAGAAACTGATCCCGTCAGGGGATGAGAACACCACGACCGACCGGTCGGGGAGGACTCTTCCGCCCGGGGATGCCACGAGGGTCCCGGAGATCGTCACCGTGCCCCCCTGGGTCACGATCTGGGGAGCGGCAAAGATCGAGAGGACTGAGCCCTCGGGGCCGGAGGGTGAAGTGACCGTCACTTTCACGGGGGGGCTTGTCGCGGCAGCATACGTCCTGGTGCCGGAAAATTCCACCCGGAAATAATATGTCCCGGGGTCTCTCAACAGGCGGGTGACCTGGAACTGCCCGGTCCTGCTGATGGTGGAGAGGACATTTGTCCATGACACGCCGTCGGGCGAGGACTGGAGGGTGACCTTCTGCATGGGTATCAGGGCACCAGTCGAGGCATCGGAGAGGTTCCCGGAGAGGATCACCTCCCCTCCCGGGGTCACGTTTGCAGGTGTTGCGGAGAGGGTCAGCACGGCAGCACTTGCCGCCATCGCCGGGGGGACCAGGAAAAAAACGGCTGCAATGACGAATGCCGCCACCAGCCACGGGGTATTGGGTCTTTCTGTCATATGGTTCCACCTTGTAATCTGCCCATGGAGCCGTCGCATTCAGGCCGTTTGGGCTGAAAACCGCGGAACCGGGCCCCAGGGCCAGGTACCGGGAATCGAGGCTGCCAGGAGCGGGAAAGCCGTCGTCCCGGCAGGTGCACCATGGTGCACCGGGGGAAGATGGCTGTGGGGACGGGAGTGCCACTCCTCCCTGTCCATGATGAGTGTAAAAAACATTATGACTATTTATACATATGGAATCAATGGGTGGAACACCGGTCCACGCCCACCCGGACGTGGCTTCCCCCTCGCCTGGTGCGGCACTATGTGCAGGACCCCGTGAAAATGCCCTGTAACGTTGGTTTTTCTCATCCGGAAAAAGAGATCTCTGCGCGGGAAGGAATGCGGGCGTCCGGACAGAACGGGAAGAATACGTGATCGTGTGGAGAAAACCACTAAACAGGCCAAATTTTTCCGTTTCACCGCAATCTTCAAATTGATCAAAAAAATACTTCTTTTAAGGACATGTATCCGTTCTTCATCGCAGGAGCACGCGGCGTTTGCGGTAAGGAGGCTGGAGGGAGGATAATCCCGAGGAAGGTCACCTGGTTCCTTCGTGCAGTGCTCATCACGATTGGGATACTTGCCGGTGCCGCGGTCTCCTGCACTGAAGAGGAGGGAGGGACCGGCAGCACCGCACCCCTGCCTTCCTGCACCCCTCTTCACACGGAACCTTCCCTGTTTTTCTGCCCTGATAGATGAGAGATCCCCTCTCCCCTGCAGGAATGCCCCGGATTCCCGGGAATCCTGTGCCCCGAACTGCACTCCACCACCCACGTCCATAAGGGGGATTTTTTCCCATGTCCCCGCGTCTCAAACTCCACACCCCTCTCCACCATATTGGAATACCAGGCAGAAAATGCCGCCGCGCACGGCCTCTGCATGTACCCAGGCGCACCGCTTGCCACCCCTGGGAGGGAACCGCATCATGACCACCACCCCAAGGGCCCGCCCCGTCGAGTTCGAGGCCAGGGCCGTCCTCGATTCCCTGGGGTACCATGCGCTCAATTTCAACGGCTCGAGGAGCCCCATCAACCTGGTAGGGATCGGTGACGACGACGTGCTCCTCGTCCAGGTCAGGAGGGAACGCCTGCCGGTGCGGGACATCAAAGACGTGAATGCCAGGTACCGGGCCGATATGGACCGGTTGCGGGCAATCGGCGGCCGCCGGTGCTGCACGAAGGAGATCTGGATCTTGTCGGGGCAGGAAGGGTTCCGTTACTACGAGATCTTTCCCGGAGGCCTGATGGAAATAGAGCGGCCCTGAAACCCGCGATGCCTCACTCCTCGTCAAGGTAAAACCGCCACATGCAGAACATATCGGCGGGGTGCGGGTCGGGAGGGGCAAAGAGGCACTCCACCCTGATCCGGGGATCTATCTCCCCCGCGAACGCGGCGAACTCTGCCCTGTGCATCTCCCGGCAGACATACTCGCCGAGCCCCCGGCGCAGGCGGGCCTCCTGGGTGGGGCAGGAGGGTACCCTGATGATCACCTCGTCCTC
Source organism: Methanolinea sp. (assembly GCA_018263335.1). Classification (GTDB taxonomy): domain Archaea; phylum Halobacteriota; class Methanomicrobia; order Methanomicrobiales; family Methanospirillaceae; genus Methanolinea_A. The sequence goes on from JADFCY010000005.1 coordinate 27,525, forward strand.
CCGCTCATCGACCTGGTAGTCGACAAGGATTGCCCAGGGGAAGAGCCGGAGGGCCCTGACAAAACCTTTCAGCCCTTTTTCCGTGATCCCGAACCGTTCCTTCAGGTCTCTTGCCGCCATTGAGGCGACCCTTCCCCAGACCTTCTCGTTGATCCGCTCGGCAACCGGCTGTCCGAACTCCTCTGCAAGGAAGATGAACCAGAACGCATCCACCACCCGGTAGTGCCAGAGCAGGAACCCGAGGTACGAGACCAGTTCCTCCTTCTCCATCTCATCAAACCGTGCAAGGTTCATGGGCCCTTCTCCATGCTCAAGGTCTTCCCATGACCACTTCACCTTTCCCCTTTGCGTGCGGGGAGGAAACGGGATCAGCGACGCCGATCCTTCATTCTGCAACCGATGGGCTTTGGATTCAGAAAATAACTCTTTTATGCCAGTTGTTTGCCACCCCCGGACAACCGCCTTGATATCACGCTCCCACCGGGTATGTGCCCCTCGAAAGGGGGCAGGAAAGAGAAGAATGGCAGACTTTGTGGAAAAGAGCACTACCAAGACCGCGGCCCGCGAGCTGGCCGCACCGATCGCCAACGTGACCACCTTTGCCGCGATCGTGCAGGACGTACTCGACACGAACCCCTTCGGGTGCACCCCGCACGAGGTCGGGGGCGTCACGTGTGACCCTGTATCAAAGAGCCGCGAGGCATACACTGCAAGGATCCTGTACCAGGATGACGACGGAAAGACCGTGGGGCAGATCACCGCACGCTCGGGGAGCGTGTCGGGGTTCAACGGAAGCATCGCCGAGATCATGGGAGACGAGGATCTTACCGCGGCAATGGGGGGCGACCCTGCAAGGGATACCGAGCACGAGCGCTACCTCTGCACCCTGCGGTGCCACGACCCCTCTGGAGAGGTCTACTACGTCACCTTCTCCCGCGACCAGGTCCGGGTCTCCTCGTACGCGGACGATGCAATCGTGGGGCTGGTTGAGGCGTGGGCAGACACCGTCCCTGCGCTGGCCTGATCGCCACGCGGTGTGGACCGGACTCCTGGTGACAACTATGGAACAGTCCGTCATGATCGTGGCAATCTTCGTCGGGGCCGGGCTCCTCGCGTACGTGATCGTGCCGGGCCTGATCGTCATCTGGGACCGCGTCCTGGATGCCGTGAAAGATCGGGAGGGGGAGGACTAAGGCCCTCCCTCCTCACCTCATATTAAAAAAATTGGAGGCAGTGATTCTGGGAATCTCCTTCAGAGCGAGGGACAGTTCCCGCAGGACCCGTCCCGGAGCCGCGCCTGGTCCCGGGCCATGGTCTTTGCCTGCCTCATCTCGCCGTCCCCGCTGCAGGAGCGGATGCGGCGCATCTCCCCGTTCCCTGTTTTCTGCACGTCATCCAATCCATGCGAGGCGCAGAACTGATACTGTCCTGCGGAGGCGGTCTCATCCGCCTGTTCCTGGAGCACCCCTGCTCCACCCTGTACACCGGTCCTTCCCTGGCCCATTGTCCCTGCCGCCATCACCGTGGCAGGCAGAAGGATGATGCCAAGGAGGAGACAGAGAGCGAGTGTCTTTCTCATCATGTATGTTCTCCTTCGCCGGGTCACCGGTACCCATCCGGATGACCCGTCTCCATTCAGCATAGGGCATGGGTATAAAAGGGATCTCTCGCATGCAAAGCTACAGGTGAGGCACCGTTCAGGCGGCAGATGGGAAGACCGGTGCCGCCTCTGCGGGAAGGGCAAGGCAGGGTGCCACGCCCACGAGGAACTCGAGCGCCTCTCCTGCAGCAGGGGTGAGATGATAATGGTTTGACCGTCCAACGCAGCGGTTCTCCACGATCCCGTCGTCTGCGAGTGCGTGCATGTGCCGGGTAACGGAAGGTCCCGAGCATGACAGGGCCTCTGCGAGCTGGGCCCTGTTCATCCCTGGCGTGTTCCACAGGATCATGATGATCTCTTTCCGGGTATCAGTCCACAGGGAATGCAGGAGGCACTGGAGGAAGGGAGGATACATGCCCTGGTTTGGATAATATCGCACCACCCCTGGCCGGGAGAATGTCGTGATCTTTTTGGCCCGGATCAGCATGAAGAGGTGGTATCTCAGGGTGCTCGGGTTCGTCCCAAGGGCTTTGGCGAGGGAAAGGGCATCGATGCCGGGATACGCTGCAACGGTGTCGTACACCCTTCGCCTGAGGTCGTGCGAGAGGACATTCTTCGCAATAACCCTCCGGAACCCAAGGAGCGGCAGGAAGAGGAATGGGAGAGTGGCATGTTCGGGGGCGGCAGGGGAAGACTCATCCCACTCGCCGTCCTTCCTCGCGCGTGGAGAGGTGGCAGGGGATGGCGGCGGATCAGCCGGTCCAAGAGCCCCTCCGAGTGGTTCGGCAGTCTGGGCCGGGCCACAGGGGTAACGCCCGGCCTGAGTCCCCGGGCCGGCGGGCGGGGTGCGGGCAGGAGGACCGCGTTGCCTGCCGGCAGGAAGACCCGGAGAGGCGTCGCCTCCTCCAAACGCAGGGCCGCTCCCGATCCTTCCCGCACCAGCCGCGTTCACGGCTGCGCCGGCCCATGCGGCATCCCCAGTGCGGGTATACCCATGAGACTGCGCCTGCTCCTCGCGATCCGCACCGGGACGGGGCACACTCCCGAAGGACCCTGCACCCTGTGGCTGGAGGCTGCCTCCCATCTCCAATCCGGCCTGGGCCTGTACCCCGCCGTCACCCTGTCCACTGGTGGATGGGCCTGGAGGTGCAGGCCCCCCGCTTCCCAATGAGAAAGACATCGCGGCCCCGCTTCCCCCTCCATGGGAGGAAGAAGAGGCCGGGCCCCCTCCATGGGCTGCACCTGCCGGGAGGACCGCCACGAGGAGTACAATAACCGAAAGAAGCGCGAGGCACCGCAACGGTATGGCCATTTTGATAATCAGGTGGGAGGAGCACCATATATACACTCTGGTACCGGCAGCTCCCACTGACACGTGCGAGAGGAGAGTGCGGGCCCGGGAGGCAGGAAAAAAGGTGCACTCTTCTTATATCCTCCAGTCATACAAGGCATAGTGGTGTCTATGGATACTCTCGAGACGATCAAAGGGTTTCTGATGCAGCCTGTCGAGTCCTTCCGCAAGGTGCGGGGGACGTCCCTTGGCGATGCGATCACGTATTTCCTGATTATTGTCATCATCAACACGATCCTCACCGTGATCGTGGACCTGGTCTTTGCAAGCGCCATCCTTGCCATGTTCACCCAGGTCATGGTACAGATGGGTATGGGAGAGGTATTCCTGATGGAGATGATCGGGATGGTGGCCGTTGCGATCATCATGGTCATTGCATCGCTGGTCCTGCTCTTTGTCTTTGCGGGCTGGCTGCACCTCTTCGTGTACCTCCTCGGTGGCCGGAAGGGATACGCGGAGACCGTGAAAGCAATGATCTTCGGGTCAACGCCGTACATGCTTATCGGGTGGATCCCCGTGATCGGACTCTTTGTCGGGGGTATCTGGTCACTAATCCTCGAGATCCTCGGAATACGTGAACTGCACCAGGTATCGACCGGCCGGGCAGCAGGCGCGGTGGTCCTGTCCGTGTTCATCCTCGCACTCCTCATCATTCTCATCGCAGCCTGGTTCTTCATTTCACTGGTCAGCGTCATGCCCGTGACCTATCAGTAACCTCATTTCAATTTTTTCCGTGCAAGTCCCCTCATCACTTCCCCCAGAACCGGGCAGCAGGGTCCTTGGGCCGGGCACCGTCACCGGTATTTGTGCCGTGTTCGATTCACCAGGGAGAACTTTCCTCTTCCTTTGGTTCGCGGGAGATGCCGACCAGATCATCACAGAGGTGACCGGGGAGGACCACACCATTAATTCCCCTTTACTGCGAAGAGTACTGCGAACAGCATGAGCGGTGAAAAGCAGGCGATCCGGGCCAGGGCCCGGGAGATCAGGGCCGCCCTTCCCCCCGACGTGAGGGAGGCCCTCTCCAGGGCCATACGGGAGGAGGTGCTCGCGCTCCTTGACGGCGCGGACCCGGTACTCGTCTATGCATCAAAGCCGCCCGAAGTGGACACGCTCCCGCTCATCTCAGCGATGGTCTCCCGGGGGACCAGGGTGGCAGTCCCCATCATCGAAAAAGAGCAGCGGACGCTCCGGCTCTCCTACCTTCACGATCCCTCGCACCTCTCAGAGAGCACATTCTCTGTTCCCGAGCCCATCGGCCACGAGGTCCGCGCCGAGCCAAGGGAGATAGAGGTGGTGATCGTCCCGATGATTGCATACGACTCGAGGGGACACCGGCTCGGGTACGGGGCCGGGTATTATGACCGCTTCCTCTCCCGCTACCCCCACATGAGAAAGATCGGGGTGGCCTTCTCCTGCCAGGAGGTCGAGTCCATCCCTGCGGACGGAAACGATGTCTGCATGGACCTCATCGTCACGGAGAAAGGAGTCCTCCGGGTCACAGGGTAACCGGATCAGAGGTATTCGAGGCCGTTCATATATGGCCGGAGCACCGGGGGGACCATCACCGCTCCCCCTTCCTCCTGGTAATTTTCGAGGATTGCCCTGATCGTCCTCGTCGTGGCTACCGCCGTCGAGTTGAGGGTGTGCACAAAACGCTTTGACTCAAAGTCGTGAGGATCTCTCACCCGGGTATTGAGGCGGACCGCCTGGTACGACGTGCAGTTCGAGCAGGAGACCACCTCGCGGTATGCCTCTTCCCTCGGCATCCATACCTCGATATCGTACTTCTTCGCGGCAACGGTCCCGATGTCGCCTGTACAGATATTGATCACACGGTAAGGGAGGCCGAGGCGCGAGAAGATCTCTTCGGCATTTGCCAGCAGTTCCTCGTGAATCCCCCACGATTCATCAGGCCTGCAGAAGACGAACTGCTCCACCTTGTGGAACTGGTGCACCCGGAAGAGCCCCTTCGTGTCGAGGCCATGGGACCCGATCTCCCTCCGGAAACAGGGGGAGATGCCGGCGAGGCGGAGGGGGAGTTCGCGTTCCTCGAAGATCTCGTCCTGGTACATGGCCCCGATCGGGTGCTCGCTCGTCGCGATCAGGTACGCGTCATCGGAATCGATCTTGTACATGACATTCTCAAAGTCCTCAAGGTCAGTCACCCCCTCGTAAGACCGGCGGTTGATCATGTAGGGGGGGATGACCGGGACAAAGCCCCTCTCTGCCAGCAGGTCGACGGCAAACCGCTGGAGCGCGAGGTCGAGGAGCACAAGGTTCCCCTTGAGGTAGTAGAAACCCGCCCCGGCAGCCCGGGCTGCCCGCTCGAAGTCCGCCCACCCGCGGTCCGCGGCAAGCTGCCCGTGGCTTGCGAGCGGAAACGTGGATGTCCGGGGTGTCCCCACCCTGCGAACCTCGACGTTCTCCGTGTCATCCCGCCCGATCGGCACACTCTCGTGGAGGATGTTCGGGAGGCGCATCTGGTAATAGCGTATCCTCGCCGTGATCTCCTCAAGTTCGGCCTCGATCTCTTTGATCCTCCCCGGAAGCTCGGCGGCCTCCTTCCTGAGGGCACCCGTGTCCCTTCCCGCCTTCCTCTCCTCGTTGATCTCCCTGGCGATGCTGTTCCGCCGCCTGCGGAGCTCGTCGGCCTGCACCTTCAGCGCCCGGGATCGCCTGTCCTTCTCAAGGAGGTCGTCAACCCAGGCTTGCTTACTGGCATCCCCCCGTTTCTGGAGGTCCTGTCTCACCACGTCGGGGTTTTCACGTATGAACTTCAGGTCAAGCATTCTTCTGCTCCTTCTCGCCGCCTTCTCACCCGGGCTCCTGCCAGGTATTAGGTGTGCGCTCGGTACGCATTGCCTTTGCGGGTCGGAAGGCCGGACCGGAGAAGGATCGCGGGTGGAGAGATCACCCCAGCGAAAAACCCCCAAAAATCCTCGGATTTCCCGGATAGAATCACCAGAGGTGAATATAACGGAATGCGAAGATCGTGCCTCGTATGGTAATTATATATACTATAACTCACTTACTAAAAGTAAACATCATAAAGGATACCATTCCCATGACAACTACTGACTCAATCGAGGTTATCGTAAAAGAGGCGGCAAGGGACGATGCCGGACGGGGCATCGCCCGCCTGAGCATCGAGGCGATGCGGGCGCTCGGCGTGGTGAGCGGGGATGCCATCGAGATCCAGGGCAAGAAGAAGGCCACCGCCATCGTCTGGCCCGGATTCTCCCAGGATACCGGGCAGGCCATCCTGCGCATCGACGGGACGATCCGCGGCAACGCCGGCACAGGTGTTGACGAGCGGGTGAGGGTGCGCAAGGTGGAGGTCGGGTATGCCAAGAAGGTGGTGATCAACCCCACCCAGCCCATCCGGCTCCTGCACGGCGAGCAGTACCTCTCACGCCTGCTCCGGGGCAGGGCGGTGATGGAGGGCCAGACTGTGCGGGTGGACGTGATCGGAAACCCCCTCACCCTGGTGATCACCAAGGTCAGCCCAAAGGGTGTTGCCATCGTCACTGAGGACACCCAGATCGAGCTCAAGGAGACGCCGTTTGAGCCAAAAGAGAAGAAGAAGGGGGAGACCGCGGACGTCCACTACGAGGACATAGGGGGGCTCTCGCGGGAGCTCGAGATGGTGCGGGAGATGATCGAGCTGCCGCTGCGCCACCCCGAGCTCTTCGAGCGGCTCGGGATCGAGCCCCCGAAGGGAGTCCTCCTCTACGGCCCCCCGGGGACCGGAAAGACACTGATCGCAAAGGCCGTTGCAAACGAGGTGGACGCACATTTCGTCTCTCTCTCGGGTCCCGAGATCATGAGCAAGTACTACGGGGAGAGCGAGGGGAAGCTCCGCGAGGTCTTTGACGAGGCCCAGGAGAATGCCCCCGCGATCATCTTCATCGACGAGATCGATTCGATTGCGCCCAAGCGCGAGGACACCAAGGGCGAGGTGGAGCGGCGCGTGGTCGCCCAGCTCCTCTCCCTCATGGACGGCCTCAAGTCAAGGGGCCAGGTGGTCGTCATCGCCGCAACGAACATCCCCGACGCCATTGACCCCGCCCTCCGGCGCGGTGGGCGCTTCGACCGCGAGATCGAGATAGGAATCCCTGACAAGAAGGGGAGGATGGAGATCTTCCAGGTCCATTCCCGTGGAGTGCCCCTGGCAGATGACGTAAAACTGGAGAACTATGCCGACACGACCCACGGGTTCGTGGGAGCAGACATTGCCCTCCTCGTGAAGGAGGCCGCGATGCACGCACTGCGGAAGATCCTTCCGAAACTCGACCTTGACCAGGAGATCCCGGCAGAGCTCCTCGACCAGTTGAAGGTCACGAACGATGACTTCGACGAGGCCAGGAGGCACGTCGAGCCGAGCGCGATGCGCGAGGTGCTCGTGGAAGTCCCGGACATCTCCTGGGAGGACGTCGGCGGCCTTGAAGACGTGAAGCAGGAGCTCCGCGAAGCCGTGGAGTGGCCGCTCCGCTACCCGCAGGTCTTTGCAAAGCTTGGCACCAAGCCGCCGAAGGGCATCCTCCTCTTCGGTCCGCCGGGGACAGGGAAGACGATGCTCGCAAAGGCGGTCGCAAACGAGAGCGAGTGCAACTTCATCTCAGTGAAGGGCCCCGAACTCCTCTCCAAGTGGGTGGGGGAGTCCGAGAAGGGGGTCCGGGAGATCTTTCGCAAGGCGCGGCAGGCATCGCCTGCGATCATCTTCTTTGACGAGGTGGACGCACTGGTGCCGAGGCGGGGCACCTACATGGGCTCCTCGCACGTGACCGAGAGCGTGGTCAGCCAGATCCTGACCGAGCTCGACGGGCTCGAGGAGTTGAAGGACGTGACCGTGATAGGGGCAACAAACCGCCCCGACATGCTGGACCCCGCCCTGATGCGCCCGGGCCGCATGGAGCGCCACATCTACGTCCCGCCCCCGGATAAAGAGAGCCGAAAGAAGATATTCGAGGTATATCTGAGGGACGCGGACGCCATCCTCGCCGGGGACGTGAAGATCGAAGACCTCGTGGCTGCAACGGAAGGCTACGTCGGTGCGGATATCGAGGCCCTTGTCCGGGAAGCGAAGCTTGGGGCAATGCGCGAGTTCATCACCGTGATGGCGGGAAAGAGCGAGCAGGAGATGGCAGACGCGGTCGTAAACGTCCGCATCACCCGGGCGCACTTCGACGAGGCAGCAAAGAAGGTCAAGGGCTCGATGGACCGCGAGTCCCTTGAGACCGCCGAGCGCCAGGCCTGGGAGATCCTCTACAACCAGGAACAGCGGACGATCCTCGAGAACGCCGTCGCAGCCCTGAAGCAGGCAGAACTCCGCAAGGACAGGGAGTACGACACCCGCGCACTCAGGGAGGAGACCTTCCGGAGGATAAAGGACTGGAACGAGATTAAAAGGCTGACCCACCTGCTTGAGGAGGAACTCCGGGCCTAAAAAAAGGCCAACCCGGCCGCCGCCGGATAAAAAAAGAGCAACACGATGACAGAAAAACCTGAAGATTCGCACAAGACGCTTGAAGAGATGCTTCGCAACCTGATGCAGGCTGCGCAGTCGGGCGATTCCCGCCCCCTCTTCATTGGCATGAAGATCGTGCTCCCTCCCGGGGGAGACTTCCCCTCACCCCCGCAGAGAGCACGCGGAGACTCGACCGAGTCCCGGATCGAGGTGCACCATGTCGGGAACCGCGTGATGCTGGTCACGGAGATGCCCGGGATAACACCTGAGAACATCCAGGTGATGTTCCGGGGCGATCGCGTCTTCATATGGGCCCGGGACCAGGAGCGGCATTACCAGGGAAGCGCGACGGTCCCGCCTGTGCAGGACGGGTCAGAAGAGATCTCCTTTCGCCACGGGGTGCTGGAGGTCTCCTACATCCCGGTGCCAGGAAAAGACCCGGAAGCGTCCCCTCCCTCCCCCTGAACGGGTCCTCGGCGGGGGCTTTTTTAAAACCCCACAGTTTTTTATCTCCTGATCCTATTAGTATGTAAGAACCAAAAGGAGGACAAGTGCATGGCAAAAACCACGATTTCCCTGATAAAAGCAGATATCGGGAGCTTTCCGGGCCACTCCCGGACCCACCCGCTCATCCTCGAGAAGGCCGCACGGATGCTCAAGGAGCAGGAAGGAAAACTCCTGATCGACTCGTTTGTCACCCACTGCGGTGACGACCTTGAGCTGATCATGACCCATACGCGGGGAGAAGACGACCCGGAGATCCATGCGCTCTCCTGGAAGGTGTTCACCGAATGCGCAAAGGTCGCAAAGGAGATGAAGCTCTACGGGGCGGGGCAGGACATCCTCTCCGACGCATTCTCCGGAAACGTCAAGGGGATGGGCCCCGGCGTTGCCGAGATGGAGTTCGAGGAGCGGGGATCTGATCCCGTCCTCCTCTTCATGGCAGACAAGACGGAACCGGGCGCCTGGAACTTCTACCTGTACAAGATTTTTGCCGACCCGTTCAACACCGCGGGGCTTGTCATCGACCCGCAGATGCATGACGGGTTTATCTTCGAGGTCCATGACGTGATAGAGAAGCGGAAGATCGAGTTCCGGACCCCCGAGGAGAGCTACAGCCTGCTCGCCTATATCGGCGCCCCTTCCCGGTACGTGATCAAGTACGTGAAGCGAAAGGACGGGGTCATCGCGGCATCGACGAGCACCCAGCGTCTTTCCCTGATCGCCGGAAAATACGTGGGCAAAGATGACCCGGTCATGATCGTGCGGGGCCAGAGTGGGCTTCCTGCGGTCGGGGAGATCATCGATCCGTTCAGCATCCCAATCATCGTGGCCGGCTGGATGCGGGGCTCGCATCACGGCCCCTTCATGCCGGTAGGCCTCCCCGATGCGAACTGCACCCGCTTCGACGGGCCGCCCCGCGTCATCTGCCTCGGGTTCCAGGTCTGCAACGGGAAGCTGATCGGCCCGGCCGACATGTTTGACGATCCTGCATATGACAGGGTCAGGGCACGCTGCAACGAGCTCGCCGACATCCTCAGGGCCCACGGCCCCTTCGAGCCCCACCGGCTCTCTTTGTCGGAGATGGAGTACACGACGCTCCCTGCCGTCGAGAAGGCGCTCAAGGGCCGGTGGGTCCCGATCAAGGAATAAACATCCTTTTTCTCCTGCTCTGTGGTGCCGGGTGGAAAAACCAATAAATACCGGCACCCCCCAATAAAAGGCAGATGGTGAACGGTATCGTATTACCCATAAAGAAGGTCTTTTCTCTGGTGGATTCAAAGGTCACTGTGGAGATAAAGGACGATCAGCGCAAGCTCCAGGGCCGCCTGGTTGCGGTCGATGAATACCTGAATATCCACATGGAAGACACCACCGAGTACATCAACAATGCGCGTGGCCGCACCCTGGGGACCGTGGTCATCAGGGGCAACAATATCCTCTCCATACAGCCCAACATCTGAGCACCAAGGCTTATGACGCAGACTCCAGAAGATGCACTCAAGGTGATCCAGTCACATCCCGAGGGAGTCCTCCAGAGCGAGCTCTGGAAGATCCTCGAGGTCGACAGCCGCAAGTGCTCCCGCCTCGTGAAGAAACTCCTCGACGAGGGGCTGGTCGAGCGGGCCGAGTTCCGGAAGGAAGGTATCAAGACCTTCGTCCTGAAAGCCAGCCGCCGCCCCGTGGACCCGACCCTCATCCTCGCGGGCGAGGAACTGATCCCCTGCATCGCGTGCGACCTGGAATGCCACATCGAGGAGTGCCCCCGCCTCCTCGACTGGATGTACCAGCTGGCCATCTGCGAAGTGGACCAGTAGAAATCTTGCTCTTTTTTATCCGGACCCTATTTTAATACTCTGAGAATAGCGGGATAATTTTCAGACAGCGGCCAAAGAACCCCTGTCCCATCCCCAGATACACGACAGTCCGTGGGCAGGGTGAATTGAGGCACTTTTGATCCCACCCTACTGTCCAGCACTGGCCCTATCGCATTAGGGGGATGCCACAGCGGCGGGGCGAAGCCCCAAGAGCGTTACCGTGTGTAGAGTGCGGATAGTTCACCTCAATAACAGACCTTACCAGATCTTTGGTCTGCACACCCCCGAAGTTGGGGCTAATACCCCAACTGCTCCTCAAATATCCGCAATGAACGCGCCTGCACTGCTGTCTTTCCGATCACGGAAGCAATGACGAGGCAGTCCCTGATCTCCTCACGGGACGCTCCTTCCTTTCGCGCCGCAGCGATATGCACCCTGAGGCAGTCCGGCGCATTGGATGCTGCCGCGGCCGTCATGGCAACCAATTCCGCCGTCTTTGCGTCGAGGCTTTCGGGGCGGCAGGCAAGGAAGTCGGCAAGTGCCGAGAGGACGAAGAGGTGGGGACGTTCCTTGAGGGTGCGAAAGATGAACGGGACCACTCCGAGCATCTCTTCTGCGTCCTGCTCGATCTCGCTTGTCATGGTATCGGAATGCCTGAGGAACTCCTCCAGTATCGTCGCAGATTCCGGTTTCATTACTGTTGGTTCGAGGGGAGGAGAGATGAAGATGTGGAAACATGTCTTTGGGAGGCCTCGGGAAGAGCCGGTGAAGAAAGGTTCATGCGTCAGCTCCCGCTGTTTTTTTGCGCAATCGGGACCTCTCATTGCGGTCCGGATCCAGAAGTTACCGGTGAAAAAAGGTTCAGAAGCTGAAGTGCCGGTTGACAATCTTCAGCGCGCAGTAGTCGCCGCACATGGTACAGGCGTCGGCGTCGGCAGGCATCCTCTCGTCCCGGATCTTTCGTGCCCTCTCGGGGTTCATGGCGACCTGGAACTGCCGCTCCCAGTCGAGGTCACGGCGGGCGTGGCCCATCTCGAGGTCCGCGTCCCGCTTTTTGAGCTTGATCATATCGCCGACATGGGCGGCGATGCGGGAACTGATCACGCCCTCGTAGACCTCCTCGGGGGTGGGAAGCGCCAGGTGCTCTGCGGGGGTGACGTAGCAGATGAAGTCGGCCCCGTAGGAGGAGGAGAGGGCTGCGCCGATCGCGGCAACCCGGTCGTCGTACCCGGGTGCAATGTCGGTCACGAGCGGCCCGAGCATGTAGAAGGGTTTCCGGTTACTCACCCGCTTCTGGAGGATGACGTTTGCCTGTATTTCATCGATTGGGATGTGACCCGGCCCCTCCACGATCACCTGGACGCCCTCGGCATGGGCCTTGTCGGCAAGCTCTGAGTTGATCAGCAGCTCCTGGATCTGGGCCCTGTCGGTCGCATCGTGCACCGCGCCTGCCCGCATGCCGTTGCCCATCGAGAGGGTGACCTCGTGCTCCTTCATGATCTCGAGGAGGTAATCGAACTCCGAGTAGAGCGGGTTCTCCTTCTCGTTGTGGAGCATCCACGCGGTCATGAACGCGCCGCCACGGGAGACCAGCCCGCCATGGCGACCCTGGTTCTGGAGGCGCTTGACGGTCTCCCAGTTGATCCCGGTGTGGATTGCCATGAAGTTGGTCCCAAGCTTCGCCTGCTCGGCGGTGATGCGGAAGAGGTCGTCCTCTTTCATGTGCACGACCGCGCCATCCTTGATCGCGGCCTCGATGAATGCCTGGTAGAGGGGAACGCTCCCCACCGAGAGGCTTGTCGCCGCGATCACCCGCTTCCTGATCTCGACAAAGTCGCCCCCGGTGGAGAGTTCCATCAGGGTGTCGGCCCCGGCGAGCTCTGCCTGGCGGGCTTTCTCGATCTCCATATCGATGTCGATGATATCGGTAGAGGTCCCGATGGAGGCGTTCACCTTGGTGCGCAACCCTTCGCCGATCCCGCAGATCTTCACGTCCCTGTAGGGGGAGACCGGGATCACGATGTGGCCGCCGGCAATCCCTCGCCGGACGAAATCCTCGGTCACCCCTTCCTGCCGGGCCACTGTCTTCATCTCATCGGTGAGAATGCCGGCCCTGGCATCGTCAATGAGGCTCATGCGTACGTGTAGGAAGAAAGACAAGATAAAGGGTTCTTTTCAAAAACGAAGACTAAATCTTGCTTGTTATCTCCTCAAGTAAAGTTGATTTGCGTAGAGGCAACTTCAATTGAAGATTGGGCTGCAGCGGCGAGAGGATATCTGCAGAAGTGATGAGAGGGCTGAAGTGTCATGTGTGTTCCTGACAGGAAAGGAGGGGAAAGAATGGCGCGGCGGGTAAGGCTAAAAGTGGATACCCCCGCTTTGGAGAACACCCGTGGAGCCCCTGCAGGGGTGCCATTCGGCACTTTGGATCAGGTACCGTGAGGAGACGACAGGCCTGTTGAAACTGGGGGAAAAGTGGTCGTAAATCTGAGACCGGAGGGGGTACCCCCCTCCGGACCACCCCCGCGTCCTCCCGCAGGAGTGCCTGGTGGGCATTTGGATCAGGTATGGTGAGGAGACGACAGGCCTGTTGAAACTGGGGGAAAAGTGGTCGTAAATCTGAGACCGGAGGGGGTACCCCCCTCCGGACCACCCCCGCGTCTTCCCGCAGGAGTGCCTGGTGGGCATTTGGATCAGGTACCGTGAGGAGATGACAGGCTTGTTGAAACTGGAAGAAAGAGGTCGTAAATCTGAGACCGGATGGGGTACCCCCCTCCGGACCACCCCCGCGTCCTCCCGCAGGAGTGCCTGAGGGGCACTCCTGCTCCTTCCATAGTTTCAAGAAACTTCCCCTCCCAATAGTAGAGCACGGTGATATCCGGGTGAAGGTGAATTTCGGCGGGTTCGTGGACCTGAGCACGATCGACTGGCCGGGGAGGGCGGTATGCACGGTATTTCTTCGCGGCTGCCCATTGCGCTGCTCCTACTGCCACAACGCCGCCATACAGGCTGGAAGCGACATGCGGGAGATCGGGGAGGTCATCGCGATGATCGAGGCAGCCCGCCCGCTCATAACAGGGGTGATCTTCTCGGGCGGCGAGCCGACGCTCCAGAGAGAGCCCCTCCTCGCACTCGCCCGGGCTGCAAAGGAACGCGGTCTGCTGGTCGGTATCCAGACCAACGGCTACTTCCCCGGCACTCTGGAGGCAATGATCAGCGAGAGGCTGGTGGACCGGGTGGCGCTCGACTACAAGAGCCGCTGGGAAGGTTTCGCCAAGCGGTGGGAGGGGTACGAGAATGTCAGTTCCAGGGACTACACCTCCCAGGTGCGGCAGGCTGTGGCCCTCTGCCAGGAGGCCCACGTCGCAGGGACGCTCCCAGAATTCGAGGTGGTCCTGACAGTCTTCTGGAGCAACGAGAAAGAGATCCTCGCGATTGAGAAGGAGCTGCCGAGGGGGGTCATCGTCCTCCAGCAGGGGGTGCACAAGCGGTTCTGGAAAGACTGGGCCCTCTCAAAAGAGGTGAACGGCAAAGCGTACCGGTCCGACGAGGAGGTCAGAGGAGAACGGGCCCCCCTCACGTACGAAGAACTTGCGGCCCTGGCCGCAAAGATGGTGCGAGTGGGCAGAACCATCAGGATCCGGACCAGGGACCAGGGGGAGGTGACGTATGAAGGTGATCGGGGTCGTTGGGTTTCCTGCCAGCGGTAAGGGAGAGTTCTCCCGGATCGCCGCGGAAGAGGGGATCCCAATCGTCGTGATGGGAGACGTGATACGCGAGGCGGTGCAGGAGGAGGGTCTGCCTGCGACCGACGCAAACCTTGGGGCCGTGGCGAACCGGCTCCGCCGCGATGAGGGGATGGACGCCATCGCCAGGCGCTCCCTTTCGCGGATCAGGGCCTGCGGGGCACCGGTCGTCCTTGTTGATGGCATCAGGGGGGACGCCGAGGTGGACCTCTTCAGGAGGGAGTTTCCAGGCTTCTTTCTCATCGGGATCGAGGCACCTTTCGTGGAGCGCCTTGAACGACTCTCCCACAGAGGCAGGGAGGACGACTTCTCCCTCCCCTCGCAGCTGAGAGAGCGTGACCGGCGTGAGATCGGCTGGGGTCTTGAGAAGGCGTTCTCCTCGGCGGATTACACGCTCGTAAACGCGGGAACGCTTGAAGAGTTCTCCTGCGCCGCACGATTGCTCCTCCGGGAGATCAGGGAGGACCCATGAAGAACCCCCTCTCCTTCTCGGCCTCCTCGAAGGTCTGGGAGGACATCACCTGGATTTTCGGCATCGAGGAGGCAGGGTTTGATGGCTGGGAGATCGTCGCTGACGGAAACTACCGCCTCGACTCCCCCGAGAACGTGCGGCGTATTGACGAAGCAATCTCCTCCACGCACCTCCGCATCACAGTCCATGCCCCCTACGCCGACCTGAACCTCGCCACCCTCAACTACCCCATCTGGCGGGAGTCGGTCAGACAGGTCTGCACCTGCGTCGAGCAGGCCTCCGCCTGGTCCGACCGCGTTACCATCCACCCCGGGTACCTCTCACCGATAGGAAAAATGATGCCCCAGAAGGCATGGGAACAGCAGAGGGAGGCTCTCCGGGAGATCGGCAGGGTCGCAGCAGAGAATGGAGTGCTCGCATGCCTCGAGAACATGATCGGGCTGCGCGAGTTCCTCTGCCGGGACCCCGGAGAGCTCTTCGGGATGACGGGAGGGATCGAGGGGATCGGCATCACCATCGACATAGGGCATGCGAATACCATGGGCCTTGTCAGGGAGTTCCTCACCTGCATCGAAAACGCATCCCACATGCACATCCATGACAATTGCGGCCAGCACGACGAGCACCTCGCGATCGGGGAGGGGACGGTTGACTGGAAGAAAGTGGGCCCCGCCATCGCCTCACGCTATACCGGGGTCCTCGTCGTCGAGGGGAGGAGCATCGAAGAGGGCAAAAAAAGCATCAGGGTGGTACACGGGTGGTTTTCATGAGCGGCGAGACGCTCCATGTATTTTTTCTCGGGACCGCCGCAGCGCTCCCCACCCCGATGCGAAACCCTGCCTGCATCATGATCAAGAGGGGCCGCGACACCCTCCTTTTCGACTGTGGTGAGGGGGCCCAGCAGCAGATGATGAGGGCCAGGACGGGGTTCCTCGTCGACGCAGTCTTCATCACCCACTGGCACGCGGACCACTTCCTGGGGCTCTTTGGGCTTGCCCAGACCCTCTCCTTCATGGGCAGGACCGAGCCCCTGACACTCTACGGCCCCGAGTGGGTCCACGAGGTTGCCACGTCTGTCCGTGCCCTCTCGCGGTACAATGTGAAATTTCCCATCAATTCAGTCGAGGTCCGTCCCGGCTCGGCCGTGCGGTTCTCGGGCTATTCTGTCCGGGCATTCGAGACCGCCCACGGCATGGCAGGACTCGGCTACGTCCTCGAGGAGGACGAGAGGCCGGGACGCTTCAACCGCCAGCGGGCCATCGAGCTCGGGGTTCCCCCCGGGCCACTCTTTGGCAGGCTTCAGCGGGGTGAGACTGTGAAGGTCGCCAGGAATGGAGAGGAGGCAGAGGTGCAACCCGGCGACGTCATGGGTCAGCCGCGGCCCGGCCGAAAGATCGTCTATACCGGCGATACCCGGCCGATTCACACGCGGATAAGGGAGGTGGCGCACGACCCGGACCTCCTGATCCATGATGCCACCTACGATGACCAGGCAATTGATCGGGCACGTGAAGTGCTCCACTCCACCGCGGGGGAGGCAGGAGAGGCAGCAGAATTCCTCAATGCCCGCACGCTTGCGCTTGTCCATATCAGCTCGCGGTATACCACCACTGCCGGCCACCTGAAGGATGCCGCGGCACGGTTCAGGGGCCGGGTGCTGGTCCCTTCCGATCTTGACATGCTCGAGATTCCCTACTCCGATTCGGGGGAATCAGCCGGCGGACGCGGGGATTAATTCCATACTTACATAAGAATCCCGCACCTATTGATATACT
Source organism: Methanolinea sp. (assembly GCA_018263335.1). GTDB lineage: Archaea > Halobacteriota > Methanomicrobia > Methanomicrobiales > Methanospirillaceae > Methanolinea_A. The sequence goes on from JADFCY010000005.1 coordinate 44,257, forward strand.
CAAAGGAGAACGGATCGGGATCGGGGAAGAAGATCCTGCCTCGATCTGGCATACCTATGAATGAGACGAATAATCTGGTATATCGCATGGGGCCGGGGTGCGACCTCGGCGACGTGGAAGTCGGGAAGACATATATAGGCCGCGTCCAGGGGTTTGCAAATTTCGGCACGTTTGTGCAGTTAAATGACCGCGTCAAGGGCCTGGTGCACAAGAGCAATGCACGCACCACCCACCGGGAACGCGAGAGCATCCTCGTCAGGGTGATCAACATCAGGAGCAACGGGAATATCGACCTCGAGGAGGTCACTATCCCCGTGTATACCGTGGAGATGGTGGAGAAGAAGTCGACTGCAGTCCGCCTCTCGGAACTCGGGGGGAAAGTGGGACGGACGGTCCGCATCGAGGGGGAGATCGCGCAGATCAAGCAGACCAGCGGCCCGACCATCTTTACGATCGTCGACGATTCCGGGACCGAGAACGCCGCAGCATTCGTTGAGGCGGGTGTCCGCGCATATCCCGAAGCGGAACTCGGTGACATGGTAAGGATCGTAGGCGAGGTGATGATGCGCCAGAACCAGCTCCAGATCGAGGTGGAGAACCTCTCGATTCTTGCGGGCGAGGAGGCCGAGGCCGTCAGGGACCGGATCGACAAGGCCCTCGAGGCGCGTGCAGAGCCGCCCGAGATACCGTTCCTCGTACAGTCGGAGGTCCTGGAAAAACTCAAGCCAGAGATGCGCAAAGTTGCAAAAATCATCAGGAAAGCAATATTTTCCGCCCAGCCCATCCTCCTCCGGCACCATGCGGACGCAGATGGGATCTGCTCGGGGGTTGCCATCGAGCAGGCAATCGTCTCTCTCATCCGCGAGTCCGGCGGCGACTTTGACGCAGATTACTTCCTCTTCAAGAGGGCGCCCTCGAAAGCCCCCTTCTATGAAATCGAAGACATCACAAGGGACCTTGACTTCGCGACAAAGGACCATATCCGTTACGGGCAGAAGATGCCGCTCGTAATCCTCACCGACAACGGTTCCACCGAAGAAGACCTCCCGTCCATGAAGATCGCACAGGTGTATGATCTCCCAATCGTCGTGATCGATCACCACCATCCCGACGCGATCGTGGACCAGTTCCTCGCCGGGCACGTGAACCCCTACCACGTGGGCGGAGATTTCGGGATCACCGCCGGGATGCTCGGAACCGAGGTGGCCCGGCTGATTAACCCGTCGGTCGAGAACCTCGTCCGGCACCTCCCCGCAGTGGCGGCGGTCGGCGACCGGAGCGAAGCCCCGGAGAGGGCCCGCTACCTCGCGCTCGTCAAGGAGACGTATTCTGAGCAGGACTGCAAGGACATCGCGCTCGCGCTCGATTACCAGCAGTTCTGGCTGCGGTTCAACGACGGACGGGAGCTGGTAAAGGACCTCCTGAACCTTGCCGGTGACTCCGGGCGACACAGGAGACTCGTGGCCCTCCAGGTGGAGGGTGCGAACCTTGCCATCCAGGACCAGATGAGCGCCTGCATGCCGCACGTCGTGCACAGGACGCTTCCCAACGGCGCCGAGCTCTTCCTCCTTGACGTGGAGATCCATGCCCATAAGTTCACCTTCCCACCCCCGGGCAAGACGTCCGGGGAGGTGCACGACCGCCTCTGCCAGCAGCATGCGGGATCGCCGGTCGTCACAATCGGGTTTGGCCCCGACTTTGCCGTGCTCCGTTCACGCGGGGTGATGATGAACATCCCGAAGATGGTAAGGGAGCTCCGGGACGAGATCCCCGGAGGCGGCATCTCGGGAGGCGGGCACCTCGTGGTCGGCAGCATCAAGTTCGTCGAAGGGATGCGTGAAGAGGTCTTGAAGGGCCTCATTGACAAGATCTCCATTGTACGGGCCGGGATGCCCGCGTGACCCCCACCTGTTCTCTTATTTCCACCGCCGGTCATCTTTCCCTCAGGTAAGTGTCGAGAATCCCTTTAGATAAAGCCGAATTCGGCGAAAAGTTCGAGTATAAACTCTTTCTGGATGCCATGACGAACAGATATATATTTATAGATGCATATGTGTACCATTCTCTCACGGCTGAGGTGATACTCGTGAACGCATCACGAAATATCCGCGATAAGTATAATGAGACTCAGACCCGGATTGTCCAGTACCTCAAGGGAGGTCTCGAGAAGGGGAAGCACTACTTCAAGTCCAAATACATAGCAAAGGAACTGGGCCTCTCCCCGAAAGAGGTGGGGACCAACATGGCCATCCTCTCCGAGATCTGCCACGACCTGGCAATTATCAAGTGGAGCTATTCAAACAGCACCACCTGGATGGTGACATCCAAGGCGGTGTGAGGGGGATCTCGATCCCCAAAACCCTTTCCTTATGAAGAAGATTGCAGAGTTTGAGTCGGTCATCGAGTTCGTGGCCGTCATCAACGATGAGAAGGACTGCCTCATGTCCCAGGACAAGACGCAGGACCAGCCCGGCTCCATGTGGTTCAACATCGACGTGCCCAAGGGGCATGGGATTGTGGCCGGGGACCGGGTGAAAGTGACCATCGAGAAGATCTGACGCCGCCGATTCGTGCACGAAGGATCTTTTCGTCCTTTTGTGAAGAGTATTTTTAAAAAGAAAAGAAGAAGCGCGGGGAGAACCGGGGAGCGCGGTTACCCCTGGTCCTCCTGCCCGATGGACTCCTCGATATCCTCCACAAGTTCGGATCCCGTCTTCTTCCTGCCCTTGCTGATATCCTTCAGTTCCTCGACGGTCACCTCCGTCTTGATGGCTTTGTCCATCTCTTTTAGGATCTCTTTTACCTCGTCTGCGGTTGGAATTGTGCCAAGGATGGCGCTGTCCGGGACCCCGGTCGCCGCAGGCTCCTCGGGTACCTCGTCTGTCGCCCCGATGAACCGGGCCGCCTGCTTCATGAGGCTTGAGACCTCGAAGGGGAAGATGATCTTCGTGGCCTGGCCGTTTGCCATCTCCTTGAGCGCGTCAAGCGAAAGGACCGTGATCGCCCTCCTGTCCAGGGGCTGGGACCCGACCGAGAGGATGCGAAGTGACTGCGCCTGGCCCTGCGACTGGAGGATACGGGAGATCCGCTCTCCCTCGGCGCGGAGCACCTTGCTCTGCCGGTCACCTTCTGCTTCAAGGATCATGCTCCGCTTCGTTCCCTCCGCCTTCAGGATGGCGGAACGCTTCTCCCCGTCCGCACGGAGGATCGCGGCCCGGCGGGCACGCTCGGCGGCGGTCTGCTCGGTCATTGCCTGCTTGACCGCGCCGACAGGGTCGACCTCCTTGATCTCCACGCGCTCCACCTTGACCCCCCACTGGTCGGTCTCACGGTCGAGGATGTCCCGAAGCTTCGTGTTGATGATATCCCTGTTGTAGAGGATCTCGTCGAGCTCCATGTCCCCGATGATCCCACGGAGGCTCGTCTGTGCGAGGGCGACGGTCGCCATCCGGTAGTTCGCCACCTCAAAAAACGCTTTCTCGGGGTCGATCACCCTGATGTAGACGATCGCGTCCACGTTGGTGGGGGAGTTGTCCTTGGTGATGACCTCCTGGGAGGGGACGTCCATCACCTGGGTGCGCAGGTCCATCTTGACTACGTTTGTGATCAGGGGAAAGACCCAGCGGAACCCGGGGTTCATCCTCCCGATGTACCTGCCGAGGCGGATCGCCAGGCCCTGCTCGTAGGGCTGGACGATGACCACCCCGCGGGCGAAGATGATCACGATTGCAATGATCAGGAAAATTGTTATCAGTGTCTCGATTACAGCCATAGGTTCATTTCACCTCTTCCACGACGATATGGACCCCTTCCGAGGCTTTTACCCTCACCCTGGCACCCGGGGGGATCTCACCTGACGCACTCCTGGCGCTCCATTCCTGGCCTGCGATGAGGACTTTGCCGGAGAGCGAGTCCTGGATGACCTTCCGGACGACCCTTCCCTCCATTCCCACCAGCGAATCGCGGCTGATGGTCGTGGGGGTCGCCTCGCCGGGGTTGATACGGCGGTAGAGCCAGATAGTGATCATCGAGACCACCACCGTTGCCACCACGCCGACCACGAGCCCCGTGGGCCCGCTGAAGATGTCGACTCCCAGGAGGAGGAGCACCCCGAGGATTATCATCACTGTCCCCGGCACCGCGATGAAGAATCCCGGGCTCGAGGTCTCTATCACGAGGAAGAGCGCCCCGAGCACTATCAGGATCCAGCCAAAGGAGAGGTCAGCCAGCTCAACCATACCACAGGGTATCAACGGCGGGGGAGAAAAACTCTCTCGAAGATGTGGAATAGGGAGAACGCGCAGGGGAGCACGGAGTCGCAGTCCTCGTGAGGCTGCGTGTGGAGTGGGGGGTGCGAGTGAAATTACAAAAAAATAAAAATCCCGCCGGGCAAATGAGTTGGTTACTATGACCATGCCCATTTTAGAGAAGATACGCGGATTCATGTTCACTCCTTCGCTTGCGTTCCGGAAGGTGAAAGACGAGGACGCGGGGGAGAGTATCAAATACCTGATGATCCTCGCAGTCTTTTACGCCATCATGAGTGCGCTCATGACGGCCATCGAGATCTTTACGCACCCGTTTCTCACCGGCCTCCCCGCGATTGGGGCAAGCCCGGTCGAGCCGTTCCTCTTTATCTCGTGGGTGATCGTGATCCTGGTCATCACTCTCATAATGGCGGTCTTCTTTGGGCTCTGGCTCCATGTCTGGGTATACCTTCTTGGGGGAAGGAAGGGCGTGTGGCAGACCGAAAAAAGCGTCTTTTACAACCTGACTCCTACCCTTCTCCTCGGATGGATCCCCGTGATCGGTCCCCTCGTGGGCGGGGTGTGGTCTGTGATCATCGGGGTCATCGGGGTCAAGGAACTGCACGGGATGCCCGACACCAGGGCGGCGCTCGCGGTGGTCCTCTCGATTGTGATCGCATCCGTTCTCGTCGTCCTCATCCTCGGTGCACTGCTCCTTGCAGTGGTCTCCTCACTTGTAGTGACGGTGTGAAGAGCAGGAGTGCCCCCCGGGCACTCCTGCGGGGGTTGTGCGGGGGTGGTCCGGAGGGGGGTACCCCCTCCGGTCAAGGATTTACGGACACTTTCTGCCAGTTTCAACAGGCCTGTCGTCTCTCCACGGTACCTGATCCAGAGTGCCCCCCGGGCACTCCTGCGGGGGTTGTGCGGGGGTGGTCCGGAGGGGGGTACCCCCTCCGGGGGAGTGTGCCGGGACAGGCCCCTATGCACCTGGTCTCTCACTTGAAAAGGCCTTTTTCCACCCGAATGTGCGGTTTCGGCATCATGCCGCAAGAGAAAAAAGAGAAGCCCGCAATCCTCATGCAGGCTTCACCTCGGGAATGAACGCTTTTCGAACCTGTTCCAGGCGCTCCTCCTGGAACCGGACGTTCATGCCCATGCTGCGGATCGCGAGCCCGGCCTCGTCTTCCATCTTCACCTTCTCGTCGCTTGTCTTGTAGGTGCTCTCCAGCAGCTTGAGGAGGCGCTTGTTGATATCGATACTCTTTCGAAGGCGCTTGTATTCATCGATGATCTCTTCACCCACACCGGCGTCCTTTGCCATCTGGATATCTATCTCGATCATCCTTCTCCGGTTGAGCTGGCCTTCGATTGCCTCGTACAGCTCCTTGTGGGTGATGGGTTTCATGATATAATCCTCTATGTAGATGCCGTACTCCTGCGCCTCGCTGGGAGTGAGCTGCTTTGCAGTGAGCATCATGACCGGGATATCCTTCAGTTCGGGTGAGTTCTTCAGGTTCATCAGGGTCTCCCAGCCGTCCATTGGCTCCATCATGATGTCGAGGAGGATGAGATCGGGCTTGACGGTGGAGAGCGTCTCGAGCGCCTCCTGGCCCCCGTAGGCTGCAACTGTCTGGTATCCCCCCCGCTGAAGCATCGTCACGAATATATCGACGATGAACGGACTGTCATCGACTACCATCACTGTGAACATCAGAACGACCCCCCGATCTCCCTGGCAAGACCCTCCAGCTGCGGTATTCCTGGGGCGGCAGTTCCTGCGTTCCCGATTATCGCCACGATGAGGAGTTTTTCGCCGGCACCGAGCACCATGATGGTCTTCTCCCTTATCATGATGGATACCGCATCGGGAGGTTGCAGCTTGAGAATCGCCGATGTAGACTCGGCGGAGGCAAAGAGCGTGGCACACATTGCGGCAAGCCAGGGCTCATTGAACTCACCTTCCCACGACTTGCCGAGCATGATCCCATCCCTCGAGATGAGCGCACAGTCAAGAATTCCTTCGATCCTCTTTATCCTCTCGATATACCCCTTAATCTTCTCCTTCAGCATATGACCTCACCCTTCATCATGGTCCCCTCTCTCACGGAAGTGCACACAGGTTATTCATTCTCGCTATAGATATTCCTGATCAAAGATCACTCATGAGAAACTGGGTCGCATGAGCGCTGCCGCTCCCCCCACTCCAGGGCAATGGCACAAAAAACCCGGAAATCGCCGAGCGGCCCATCAGCGGGAAGTCCGTCCGGCGGGTGTCCGACGGGGGATGGGATATTTTATTACATATCCCTTCTATACATATTATAACCCAAAATACACAATATTTGGGTTTAAAAATTTAAAAGAACAGTCTTATGACTGTGAAATCCACATGCAAAGATCCTGCCCGGGGCCATAGGGTAGCCTGGCCATCCTAGGAGACTGGGGGTCTTCTGACCTGCGTTCAAATCGCAGTGGCCCCATTCATTATCATTCTGCAGAAATAGCCATGAAATTTGACGACCGCTGTTTTGACTGCCTTCTCTCCCGCGTATCCCTGGAATGCAGCCTCTGTGGCGCGGGGGAGGAACGATCCGCAGAGATCAGGGAAGAGTGCGCCCGGCTCCTTCTTGACCTGCGCACCCGGCCGCTTTCGCATCCACAGATAGCGAGTGCGATGCATCGCCTCGCATATTCCCGGCTCGGGACAGGCGACCCGTTCAGGAGGCTAAAAGAGGAGAGCACCGCCCAGGCCCTCGAGGTATGCAGGACCGTCCGGCCACGCATCAGGAGTTTTCGCGACCATGTCCTCGCGAGCGTGATCGGAAATACGTTTGACTATGGCGTCAAGTCCCATACCGTGAACGCCAATTTTTCACAGTATTTCGAGGAGGAGTTCCAACTTGGCCTTGCCATCGACGACTGCGACCGGATCCTTCCCCTGGCGTCAGATATTGTGTACTTCACCGACAACTGCGGGGAGATCGTCTTTGACCGGCTGCTGCTTGAGTTTCTCCACAGGTGTGGAGCAAAGGTCACGCTGGCAGTCCGCGAGGAGCCCATCCTGAATGACGCCACGCGCGAGGAAGCCCTCGCACTGCACATGGACCGCTTCGCAGATGTGATCACCCATACCGGCTGCGGCTGCGAGCTTGGTGTGCGCCTCGACTGCATGCCGGATCCACTCCGGTGTGCGATGGAGACCTGCACGCTGGTAATCTCGAAGGGCATGGCCAACTACGAGTCTCTCTCGGAGTACCACGACCTCCCGCCCGTCGCATACCTCATGGCCGTGAAGTGCGAGCCCATCGCTGACGAAGTGGGAGTTCCCAGGGGGAGCAAGGTCGCGATGCTGCGGTTCCAGTGAATGGCACTTCCTGCACCCCCCGCAGGAGTGCCCGGTGGGCAATTTGGATCAGGTATAGTGAGGAGACGACAGGTCTGTTGGACCTGGAAGAAAGTGTCCGTAAATCTGAGACCGGCGGGGGTACCCCCCTCCGGACCACCCCCGCACAACCCCCGCAGGAGTGCCCGGTGGGCACTCCTGCTCCCCGCAGTTGCGGCTATTGCCCCAACGGCTCCCTCGAAATCTCCCTCGTCCTCCGGAGGGCCTCCAGCGCGTCCTCCCTCTTCTGGTCTACTGCGTGGGAGCGGGCGAAATCGAGGAACGACCGCAAGGCCGCAGGAGATACCGAGCCTTCCGCCCGCTCGCAGATGTGGGGGTAGGTCCGGTCCGGGAAGTAGAGAGCGCGGGCGGTGGAGAGGAGCGCTGCGGCGTCGCCAGAGGTGAGGATGCCCTCCTCCCTTGCCTTCCTGAGGGTGCAGCGGATGTTGATGAGAGGCTCGGAGAGGGGCGCGTAGTCCGACGGGTCGTAGACGAGTGCGACCTCGTCGTCTGAAACAAGGACCCCGTCCCGGTACAAGCGGTAAATGAGCCCCACCCCCTCCATGCCGAGTGTGTCGAGTTCCGCAGCGCGGAGCGCCCCCATGCTGGAGGCACCGATCACCCGGATGCCGGACTTGAGCGCCGCAAGGATCTCGCGGTGGCCGACGGCACTCTCCTGGAAGAAGACCCCGTCAATGAGGGTAATGATGCGAGCGCCGTCCTCCGCAGCAGCAGTCAGGTCGCCCCGTGCCGCGGGGGGGAGAATATACTCCTCCGGGAGGATCGTCCGCGCGACCTCCCGCTCACAGCTTGGGCCCAGGTATACTGCGATTGCGCGCGGCATGGCAGCGTGCCCCCATGCGTTCCTGGTCCATGGCATAGACCTCGAGTCCCGGGACGATCACCCTGACCACCGGGACGTTGATCTCGGGCCGGGTGAGGTCCACGACGATCACCCGGTCAATCCCGGCGCCCTCCAGGCGGCCGAGGGTCATCCTGATGTCGGTCAGGAAATCGTCGCTGTCAAAGGAGGGAACGTCTGCAAATGGCTCTTCGCGGGGCGAGTCGAACCAGTAACGGTTCATCCTTCTCGCACGCTCGTATCCCATGACCTTCCGCATGTCCGCGGTGGGGGTGTCCTCCCTCGCGCCGTGGATCTGGGTCAGCCTGCTCTGGGCCACCTCCGTCAGCGCACGGAGGAGCGCGATTGCGGCATTCGTGTGGGTCCCCATCCCGATGGTGAGAAGCGTCGGGTCCCGGAGCCGGAGGTCGTCGGAGACCGCGGCGAAGGTGGGGATGCGAAGGTCGCTCGTGATGTCCTTGACCCGGACCTCAACTTCAGCCGACTCGAAACGGGAGAGAAGGTCACCGGGAAGAGCCCCGTTTATTCCCGTCACCATGGGGCCAGTCCTCCTGCTTGCCTCGGCAAGGGACCAGGCGTCCCGCTCGATCACCTCCATCAGCGCGTGGAAGACCGCCTCCTCCAGGGTATTTCCCGAGGCAAGGCCGTTCGTGGAGGTCCGGAAGAGCTGGGGGTACTGCGGCGGAAGGGGGTGGAAGACGGCGCTTGCAGGGACCATGATCTCTTCCTCGTGCAGGAGGTCGTACCCCCGCGCCCAGGGGACCGGCATCCCGGGGTCGGCGTTTCTGGGGAGGACGAGGAGCGAGGGGTCAAGCGCCGGCCCCTCCCCTCTCATCGCCCCGAAGCGTTCAACCCGGAGCTCGACCCCGTCCGGGACTTCCGCAGAATACCGCTCGATCCCCTCCATGATCGCCGAGACCTTTGCCTCGGTGGGGGTGGCACCCTTTCCGTTGTAGACAGAGACCGCCCCCCTCCCCGCGGTCGGCCGGATGCTGGAGAAGACGGGAATCCCGATCCGGTCGAGGCTCGTGATGTCCGCGACCCGCGTGATCCCGGCTGCGGGGAGTGCCTTCTCCACCCGGGCGAGGGTCTCGTCGGGCGAAGTGGTGCGCTGGGTCTCGTTCCTGTAGGCCTTCTTGCATGGCGAGAGGATCATGGCATGCGTCCTTTGCAGGTTCTAGGTTTGGGAGAACCTCACATATAGGTTCCTTGGAGCAGGGCCCCGCGGGGCCCGGCGGTCAGCCGTGGAGGAAGTAGGGGAGGAATATGAGGGAGAAGAGCATCACCAGCATCAGGGAAGAGATGAAGGAGACTACCGGCAGCGCGTATCGCGAGATCCCCCTCCGTTCAAAGAGCCTCTCCACTCCCTCCTTCAGGATGTAGCCCCCGTCGAGGGGGACCATCGGGATTGCGTTGAAGATGCCGACATTGATGTTGATCCATGCGCACCAGAAGAGGAGGTGCACCGCTCCCCAGAACCCCGGGAACGGCTCGTGGTAGAACCGCGATTCGGGGGTCTCGAAGGCCAGCATCCGGAGGGCCTGGCCGCCGAGTGAGGGGTCGAAGGGGATCGTCAGGAACCGGAAGAACCCCGCGGCCGAGACCCCGCCCTGCACCTGCTCCATGACCATGGTGCCGTCATAGTAATGCACCCCCATGAACCCCGAGTCCCTCGCGCCAAGCTCTTCGGGCCACCTCGAGAGGGTGAGAACGTAGCTCGATTGCTCTCCCTCATGGTCCACGCTAAGCGTGAGGGCGTCACCCGGCCGCGTCGCGTTCAGGAGGGCCGAGACGTCCTCGCGGGTCTCTACCGGTACCCCGTTGATGGCGGTGATGAGTGAAGGGGTGGGGACGCCGGCATCCCAGGCAGAGTAGTTCTGGTAGACTCCCGCAAGCACCGGGCCCGAAGGGGGGACCGCCATCCCCGCGAGGAGGAAGAGCGCCACGAAGCAGATTGCGCCGACCACGATGTTGTTCGTGATCCCCGCGCCGAACATCCGGACCTTCGGCAGCCCCCGGCTCTTCTCGAGCTCCTGCTCGTCGGGCTCGACGAAGAACCCGATCGGGATCACCGCGATGAGTGCCCCCATGCTCCGGACCCCGATCTTTTCCACCCTGCAGAGGATCCCGTGCCCGAACTCGTGGATCGCGATGGTCAGGACAAAGGCAAACCAGACCGCCAGGGTGGAGGGGACGTACTCGTTGATCCCGGGTATGAGGAGGATGTTCTGCGGGGCGTAGATGCCCGTGGGCTCGGGCCGCAGGAGGAGGGTGAACTGGACCGAGACAAAGAGGATGAGTGCGATCCCGACCGAGATGATCACCACCATGACCACCCCGAACGAGGCGTAGAGCCGAAGAAGCGTCGAGAACGGGGTGAACCTGTCGAAGAACCCTACCCGCTCGGTCTTAATGGCAAGGATCGGCCCATAAAAGACAACCGCGTCCCAGAAGGATCGATCAGGCTTACCCTCCCACGAATCCGGAAACGCGATCCGGTCTGCCCTCTCACGCTCCCAGGCGGCCTTCCTGGTGTAGACAAAGCCTGCGACGAGAGCATATGCCGCGACCGCCAGGAGCACGTAAAAGAGCCAGTGCATTCCTGTACATTTCGCGGGAAATCTACATAAACCTGTGCGAAATGACAGGAATCACGCGTTTATTCCGTGCCTCGTCCCGGAAAGTCGAGGAGACTTGCCTGTTCCTGCCGTGCAGCGAGGGCCCTCACAGTCTCCCAGCTCCTCCGCGCAATCGGCGGGGGCCCCATGTGAATACTGAAATACTCTTCCAGGAACCGCACGGTGCAGGGATCCGAGGGATAGCCGCTGCCGATCTCCCCGAACTCCTCCCTGAGGGCCCCGACAGATCGGTCCCGCTCCACCTTGGCGATGATGCTTGCCGCGGAGACGGCGGGGTGGTCCCGGTCGGCGTGGTGCCGGGAGATCACCCTGCAGGGGATATCAAGGTGCGAGGAGACCATGGCGCCGTAGCGGGCAGCCACCACGTCGCATGCGTCCACCACCGCGAGAGCGGGACGAAGCGCGGTAATGACTCGTGCATGGGACCTGGCCATGAGGGCGTTCATCGTCATCCCGCGGGCATCGATCTCTGCGGGGGAGATTACCAGGACCTCCACCGGGAAGGATGCCCGTATCTCTGCGGAGAGGGCTTCCCGGCGGGCCGGTGGCAGGGCTTTTGAGTCTTTCACCCCGAGTTCCGCAAGGTCCTGCTGCCTCTCGCAGGCGACAGCGGCAACCACGAGGGGGCCGAGCACTGCGCCCTTCCCTGCCTCGTCAACCCCGCAGAGGATCATCGGTACAATTGCAGCCCGCAAAATATTTGAAGGGCGATGATTGAACCCTTACCCAATGTACATCATCATCGTGGGGCTCGGCGGGATAGGGAGAAACCTCACCCAGCTTGCGGTGGAGCATGGCAACAACGTGGTGATCATCGACCGCGACGAGCAGCGCTGCAGCGAGATACTTGAGCATCACGATGTGCTTGCGATCACCGGCAACGCGACCGACAAGTCCATCCTCGAGGATGCCGGGATAGACCGGGCGGACGCGCTCGTCGCAACGACAAGCGACGACTCGGTCAACCTGATGACCTGCTGGCTCGCCAAGCGCTTCAAGGTCCCGAACGTCGTCTCCATCGTGAACCAGAAAGAGCACTCGGATCTCTTCGCAGAGGTGGGGGTGAAGATCTCCGAGAACCCCGACGAGCTGGTGGCGCAGCGGCTCTACTACTGGGCCGAGAACCCCCAGATGCAGCAGCTCGCCTCGATCCCGGGCGGCACTATCTTTGAGGTCGTCGCGGAGAAAGGTGCACCAATCGTCGACCACGAGATCCGGGAGCTGAAAGTCAAGGACTTCGTCTTCATCGCGATCCGGCGGGCAGGGGGTGAACTGATCATCCCAAGTGGAACGGTGAAGATCCGGCCCGGAGACACGATCACGGTCTTTACCAAAAAAGAGGCAGAGGACGACTGCCTCGCCATCCTCAACCGGCAGCTGCGCCGCTCACCCGAGTGAGGCCTTGAGCGCGGCCAGTTCCACCACGAGCTTGGGGTTGCGCTTCATCAGCTCCCGGATAAGACTCATGGTGCTGAACTCTTTTAAGTTGAGCGATGCGGCCGACTGGATGATGGCGTTCAGTTTCTCGTCCGGGAGCTTGATCAGGTACTCCTTGATCTGCCAGTTCCGGGCAATCGTCTTTCCCATCGGGGAATCGCGCCACGCGGTATCGTATTGCATGAGTGCGGCCTTCGAGCAGTCACCTTTCGATATCGCTGCCGCGGCGGTCACGGCCGCAAGTCTCCCCGTGAACATGGCGTTGTAGATCCCACCTCCTGTGAGGGGGTCCACCACCCGCGCTGCGTCCCCGACAATCATCAGCCCGTCAGCCACCGTGCAGGGCAGCGGCCTGCAGACCGAGACCCCGCCGACGATGTGCTCGATAGTCTTTCCTTCCGGGAACCGGGAGGAGACGAACCTGTCCAGGTAGTCCCGCGCCCGGTGCCCGGCACCGCTCTTCTTCCCGCTGATCCCGATCCCGACGTTCGCGGTGCGCTCGCCCTTTGGGAATATCCAGAGGTACCCTTCCGGCGCCACCTCGTTTCCAAGGAGGAAGACCGTGGTGTAGGGATCGATGTCGATGTCGGTCATCAGGTACTGGGCCGACGTCATAATCTCCCTGACTGGGACCGTCGTGTCGATGCCGCACCATCGCGAGAACTTGGACTCCACCCCGTCGGCGGCGATCACGACGTCAGCATCGACCCGCTGCCTCTCTCCGCAATACTCAAAGACCGCTCCCTTCACCGCGCCCCCTTCAAGGACCGGTGCGACTGCCCTCGTCTTTACCGCAACGTCGGCGCCGGCCTCGGCTGCCCGCCAGACGAGCTCCCGGTCGAAGAACTTCCGGTCCAGGATGTACCCTACCTTGCTCCCGGCCTGCTCCGAGGCGAGCTTCATCGAGGTGCCGTCGGGGGCAACGATCTCGGCCCCTTTGAGCTCCGCGGAGATCCATCTCGGGTCGGGATCGATGAACTCGGCCAGCGCTTCCTTTCCGATCCCCTCTGCGCACCGGATCGGCGCCCCGATGGCCGGGCGCTTCTCGGCGAGGAACACGGAGAGCCCCTTCTCTGCCGCGGTGCGGGCGGCGATGGCCCCTCCCGGCCCTCCCCCCACCACCACCACGTCATACCTGGACTTCATCCGTCACCTCCAGCGCACCCAGGGGACAGACCTTTGCACAGATACCGCAACCGGTGCAGGAGTCCCCTACCTCGAGGTAGGCGTCGATCAGCTCGAGCGCACCCTCGGGGCAGACCGAGACGCAACACCCGCAGTACCCGCATATCTCACGGTGAACCTGCAACATCCGGGTACAATCGGCGCACAGCACCCTAAAACTTTTGCTCATGCCCCTGGAGAATCTCCGGATTCTGGAAAACCGGGAGGATTTTCAGAGGAACGAGAAGGTGCCGTACCGCCCGCCGCCACCCGGAGAGAGCTTCACCCTCCCGCACCGCAGCGCAGCGATGGCGGATGCGGCGCCCTCGTGCACTGTGGCGATGTCCTGCACGGGGACTTCGGTCAGGACCCGGATCTCGTTTCCGAACCGCCCGACGAACCGGCTGTAGAGGAGTTCCACGCGCCGTGCCTGCGGCGATGAGCAGCCAAGGACACGCTGCAGGATCTCCGTCAGCGGGATCATGTGCAGGTAGGGAGGACGGGAACGGGGCTCCCCAAGAGAGAGCTCCCTCGCCCGGTCGAGGACTCCTTTCTTGATCCGCCCCCCGTCGCCCGGGCACTTCCAGGCATGCGCTGCCGCCTCGTCAATAGAAAATTGCAGAAAGCAGCGGGAGCAGGCGGTGCGGTTGTACTTCCCCTCCTCCGGGTAGAGGCCGATGTTCCGCAGGATACGCCCGCCGGAGACGGCCTCGAGCACCCCTGCCGGGGTTGCCTCTCCCACCTCAAGCACCACGCACTCCCGCCCCATCCTCCAGGGGTCCGGGCAGTGGGCGTCGGAACTGGAGAGGAAGGGAACCCCGTACAGGTCCGGGATAGCTGCGCCGTAGGAGCTGTCGGCCGAGAGCCCGAGCTCGAGGAAGTCGATCGGCTCGCTCCCGTAGCACTCCGCGACACGGTCGTGGCTCGCATACATGGACGTCCAGGGAGTGAAGGCGTGTGCGGGGCCGACGAGTCCTCCGGCGTCGTGGACGCCACGTGCGATCTCCTCCCCGGAGAGGCGGACGCGCGGCCGGCCGGTCGCGGCGATCTCCCTGCCCGCAAGGGAGAACGTCTTTTGCAGCTCGAAGAACCCAAAAAAATCGTCCATCAGGATGAGGTGATGCACGCGGTCGCGGTCCTCGACCTCTGCGGAGGGAACGACGATGACTCCCGCAGTCTCACTGCCGGATAAGAACTCCTCCCATTCGCGGCGCCATTGGGGGTGGAGTGCATCCCCGGTCCCGATCGCACCAAGGCCCTTTCTCAATGCGGCCCCCGCCATGGCGTGTGGGGTCATGCGGGGGGAGGATGCGATGGAGAAACGGGAGTGGAGGTGGAGGTCGCAGGATATGTGCCTGCGGTCAGACGATATACCTGAGCTCATCGCTCTCGGTCGCGCGCTCGGTGTCCACGAGCTTCTGGATCATGTGCTCCATCTCCATCCCCCGCTCCTGGAGGGTCGTGGCGTCGACGCGAAGGTCGAGGAGGTTGGAGAGCACGTCAAGGACGCGGGAAGCGCTTTTCGGGTCGACCAGGTACCCCGACGTCTCGCCCATCAGGCATATCCCCTCGATCCCCCTCGCCCGGCCAAGGCCGAGAAGGAGCCCCGCGGCCCCGATGATCCCGCCGCCAGGCTCGTCGGGGCTGATGACTGCGCCGGCCGCCTCGATCTCTTCCTTAAGTGCCTCGTCGTTGACTGCGCCGAGCACCCGCGGGACGTCCACCAGGTGCCCGACACCGTATCCGCCGAGGGTATAGATGCGGGAGACCCCGAAAGTCTCCTCCGCGAGGGAGAGGAACGTGTCCGCGAGGAGGTAGTGGCCCTCTGCCGACGTGCTCTGGAAGTCCCCGACCAGAAAGAGGATCCTCTGCTCTTTTCCCTCGTAGTAATAGATCTCGTTGTTTGCGAGCCTTACCACACCGTTCTCCCCGATGATCACCTGGGGCGGGAAGAATATCGACTCGATCTCTGCGATCTTCCTTGCGCCAAGCTCGTGGATCATGTGCTCGGCCACGAGTTTGCCGACGTGGCCGATGCCGGGGAGCCCCTCGATGAGGACGGGGGCAGAGACATCCCCGGGATCTGCGATGAGGAAGCGGACGGTTATCTCGTCCATCCCTTCATCTCCCTCCGATACTTGCCATAGCGGTCATCAGGAGAGAAACGTGCCGGGTGGGCGGACACCGTGGGCCGGCCGCAGGCAGGGCACTTCTCCTGCAGCGTGTAGGTCCGGTCAGAGGGGCAGCGCCTGAGCCGGCCGCTCATGCCGTCTTCCCTGACTTGGGCTTCTTGATGAATTTTCCCTCTCCCCCGGCCCGTTCAACGACACCGATCGCCGCAGCGGCAGCCTTCTCGATCGCCTTCTCAGCGGTCTTGTAGTCCCGGGCGGTGACCTTGATGCGGTAGGCGGGGGCCCCGAGGTAAGAGAGCTCGATGTCCACGTCGGGGATCTTCGGCTCGGCGCTCCGGAGCGCCCTCCGGATGATATTCACGCCGTCGGGCTTCGTGGAGGTGAGGATAATGTTGCCGCCCACGGTGACACGCGGCATCTTCACGTTCTCCCGCGCCACCTGCTGGAGGGCAGAGACTGCTGCGGGCGAAATGCCGAGGGAATCAAGAGAATGTTCACCGCTGACGATATCCTCGAACACCGAGTAGAGGTCGCCGTAGTGGGAATAGATCGCCGCCTCGATCTCCTCGGGCTTCTCACCTGAAGCCTGCGCGGCGAACCCGATCCATTTCCGGGCTTTGGACTCGTTCTTCCATTCCCGGATCTTCTCCCTGCGCTGGTGCTCGTTCACGTCCTTTAAGGAGAGATCGATGTGGCCCCTCTGGGTATCGACGTGGAGGACCTTGCAGACCACCTTCTGCCCCTCGCGGATGTGGTCGCGGATGTACTTGATCCACCCGGTCGCCACTTCCGAGATGGGGATCAGGCCTACCCTCCCTGGATACTCGTCGAGGCTGACGAACGCGGCGAAGTCTTTGACGTCCTTGACCGTGCAGACGACGAGTTCCGCCTGTTCGGGCCACACTCTCTCGCTCATCGGACCAATCACTCGAGGGTTGCCAGGACTTCTGCCCTGAGCTGTGCCTTTCCGCCGGAAGGCTCTGCAAGGACTTTGCCGCAGACTACGCACTCGACTGTTGTGCTGGCCTTCTCAAAGACCATCTGCTCGTTCTCGCAGTCCGGGCACTTGACTTTAAAGAACCTGCTGCGGTTTTCGCGGAGTTGTCTGACCATCACACTCACTCCGTCAGCTCGAACTTGCCCGCACGGAACCCGCAGCGGAGGTGGGCCTTCTTGCAGGTGATGCACCGGTAGCGCACGTTGATCTTCTTGGTGGGCTTGTCCCCGCCGGGCACCTTGGAGAACTTCCCCATGCTGCCCACCGTGCTCCTCCTCGCCTTCTGCCTGTCGATCCAGTGCAGTCCGGAGGTCCTGCTCTTCTTGACCTTCTCCACCTCGTGGACCTGGTGGGTGCGGCAGAACGGGCAGTATGTCTTGAATTTGACTGGCATTTTCATAGATATAGCCTCGTATTCAGGATATCGAATATCAGTATTATTTGCCAGGGTTGATATTTAAGACTATGTTGCGCTCACAGAGGACCTCGGCGTTCCGCTCGGGGATAGTCACCAGGTCTTCGCGCTGGAGGTGGTAGATGCGGCCGTCCACACCCATGAACGGCTCCATGTCCTGGAGGACGCGGGAGACCACGAACGCCGGCTGCTCGGCGGCGACGGCGGCCAGCACCGCAGCGCAGCGGTCACTCTCCCGATCGCTCCCGGGGTGTGCAGGTGCCCGTGGGATCGACCCTTCCACGAGCCGGCAGCGGGCCTGCGCGAGCGCCATGACCACCTGGTCAAACATGTCCTTCTCCTCGGGGAGGAGCTTCTTCAGCTCTTCGCGGTCGATGTATTGCCCGTCCTCCTGGGAGCGTGCGAGGGAGAGGATCTTCTCGGCCCGGATGCGGTAGAGGTCAAGCATCGTCTCCTTTATTGCGGCAATCCGCTCGATGAGGACCCGGGCCTCGTCGGAGAAGGGGTCCTCGCAGGCATACAGGCAGGTATACTGCGCCTCAAGGTGCCTGCCAACTGATGCAAAGAGATCCTTCTGGATCTGCACGAGCCGCCCGGACTCGCGCTCCGAGAGGAGGAGGATCCGCAGTTCATCAAGGTGCACGCGAGCCACCCCCTGCGATCTCTGCCGCGCCCCTGCAGCAGAGGAAGACCGCGAGCGCCTCGGGGACCGCGGATACCCCTTTCTCCAGCCGGAATGTCGTGCCCAGCAGCGGCATCGAGAGAGGAAAGGCGAGGTCCACCTTCACGTCCCGCTCCCCGAAGACGACCGCGTCTACCAGGGGGTCGAAGTCGCCGAGATCGGCCGGTGCGAGCGGGGTGACCCGAAACCCGCTCCCCCCGTGGAGCGATGACGGCAGGCGGATCAGCCGCTTCGTGTCGGTCGTCACGGGCTCGTCCGCGAGCGCGGCCCTTTTCCTGAGCATGGCGGCGAACTCCCCCTCCTTCTGCGCGGAGAGGCCGCGGATCACCTTTGCGAGGACCGCGTCTTTTAAGTTGAGGGACGAGGGGTCCGAGGTGACGAGGGAGATGACTTCCCTAAGCCGCCGGGAGAACTCCTCAGCGGTCGTCTTCCCCACCCCCTCCAGGCCGGCTATGGCGGCCAGCCGCTCCTTCTCTCCGAGGCTCTCCAGCCATAGCAGGTACTCGGCAAGTGCAGCTATATAGCGGTGATGCCATCCGCGGGGTGAAGGTGTGCGGTGGGAGAGGACCCGGCCCGGGTCAAGGCCTATCCCGCAGACGTAGTCGATGAGCTCACGCCGCTCGCTGCTGCCCCAGTTCCGGACCGCCAGGTCATGGACATGGACGTGGTAGCCCCGTCCCCCGGAAAAGACGAGCTCGATCTCCCTTGGGGAGAACCCGATCTCCAGGGTCAGCATGTCGAGGAGTTTCTCCGTCTCCTCCTTGACCCTCGAGAGCATGCGGTCGTAGGGCCCGCGCATGAGGTGGTCTGCGTCCAGGTCGAAGATGAGGTCTGCGCCGAGCCACTCCTTCTCCTGCATGGTGCCTGCACCCGGGCGTGCATAGTATGCGGTTGAGTAATAGATATGCGCGGGTGCCATCCCCCGGATGTAGGAGAAGGCCTCCTCCTTCGTCTCGAAGCCCAGGTGCCTGCGCATCCGGATATCGGGGTAATCGGGGTCAAAGAAGACAAAAGCCCATTCCCTCTGTGGGACAGACGAAGGGGAGAGGAGCGGCTCTTTTGCGTAGTACGCAGAGAAACGCTGGCGCAGGAACTCGAGGGTGGCGGCCTTCATGCAAGCCTCCTGTGCATGTATGGGCCCCGGCGCTCATATCCGTGACGCCGGTAATAGGGCCTCACCCCTACCCCGCTCATCACCGCGATCTCCCGGTACCCCGCGGATTGCGCCGTCTCCTCAGCCGTAGAGAGGAGGAGCCGGCCGAACCTGCGGTGCTGGCGCTGGTCCGGCGCGGGGGAGCTTCCGAGGGGAACGATGCTCCCGTAGACGTGCAGTTCCCGGAGGAGCGCCGCTTCGCCAAGTTCGCCGCGCCAGCGCTCGCCGCCGCACCGCAGCCGGGCAAACCCGACGAGGGCATCGCCGGAGACGACGGAGATGAAGTGCTCCGTCCCGCCGGTGCATTCGTACGTGAGGGTCCGGAGTTCCGCATCTCTTCCCCCCGGGCTCCGCCCCGCCTCGCGGCAGCGGATACAACGGCAGCGCCCGCCCGATGCAGCCAGGCGCTGCTGGCAGAGCTGGCGGAAGTTGCTGTGCCGGGACCCCGCGACGATCAGCTTCGCAGGGATGTCGCGCTGGATACGCTGGAGCCGGACGTACTCGGGGAGGAGGGATTTTCCGTATGCAACAAGGTCGATCAGTGCGTCCTCGTAGTAGGGGGCGTACTCTCCCCTGGCCCAGAGCGACTCGATCTCGGACCCGGGGGTGACAAGCGTCGGGTAGATCTTCAAAAAATCCGGCCGGAAGTCCGGGTTCTCGAAGAGCTCGGCAAACATCCACCGGTCCTGCCCGATGCTGCTGCCGGGAAGGTTGGGCATGACGTGGAACCCGACCTTGATCCCGGCGTCCCGCAATAGGCGGTTCGCGGTGACCGTGTCATCGACGGTGCATCCCCGGCGGTTGAATGCAAGGATACGGTCATCGAGGTGCTGTACGCCGAGTTCGACCTTGGTGACGCCAAGCGACAGCATCCGGTCGATCTGCTCCTTTCCGCACCAGTCAGGCCTGGTCTCAAAGGTCGTGGCCACGCACCTTACAGGAGACATCTCGTTCTGGAGGAAGACCGACGCCGTGTCGGGCGCCTCTGCTGGCGGAGGCCCCCGGTACTCGTTCATTGCCCGGATACAGGAAGCCACGAACCATTCCTGGTATGCAGGTTTCCTCGCGGTCATCGTCCCCCCCATGACTATCAGCTCAACCTTGTCTACGTGGTGGCCCAGCAGTTCGAACTGCTCGAGGCGGGCCTGCACCTGGTCGTATGGGTCGTAGCCATGTTCGCGGGCACGCAGCGCCGCCGGCTCCTCCCCGGTATAGCTCTGCGGTGACTTGAACGGGTGGTCCGGGCCGCCCGGGCAGGGGAGGCATCTGCCGTGCGGGCAGGGGAACGGGGAGGTCATCACTGCCACCGGGGCGACTCCCGAGAGGGTCCGGGTGGGCTTGACGAGCAGGAGCGCCCTGAGACGTTCCCGTTCACCGGGAAGGGCGGCGGCAAGGAGGGCCGAGTTCTTCGGGACTCCCGGCGCCCCGTGCTTCCTGCAGATCTCGATCTTTATCCGCGTGATGTCTCCCGGTGAAATGTCCCGGGAAAAGAGGGCCTCGAGTATCTCCCGGGAGATATCGGGGCGTGCCATGAAAGGTTAGTGTTCGGCTGCGACCGTCTCCGACGTGGTCTCTGAGGAGTACCCCACCGGCACCATCTGGGTGCTCCGCAGGTGAGTGACGATCTCGTCGCCAAGGGCAAGGATCGCGTCCTTGTGGCATTTCTTATTTTTATGAATGTGAACAGGAGAGATGTGAAGGGAGTTGTAGCGTTTTGTGGGAATTTCTTCGCTGGTGATGGTTTCGTAGTACTTCTTGATGTGGATCATCAACATGTGGAGATGGAGCAGTTCTTCCTTTTGCACACTATCACCTTCTGAGAATCAACACTATTTTCCTGATCAGATATAGTTTATTGGTGAACTTTATATCCGACTTCAGCCGCGCCACAGGGGTCCTGCTGGGGCTCGCGATTGGCGACGCGATGGGTGCGCCCCTGGAGGGGAAGGAGCGCCCTTTGGCCCCCGTCAGGAGGTTCTATGCCGGGGGGAGGCTCCCGCGGCATGCCGGTGCCTGGACGGACGATACGTTCCAGGCGCTCGCGCTTGCCGAGTCGCTCGCGGCATGCCGCGGCTTCTCTCCCGCGGACTTCATGGGCCGGCTCATCCGCGACTACCTCGTGCACCGGGAGTGGTACGGCCCTACCTCCGGGGCGGTCTTCTCACTCGTGATCGAGGGGGTGCCGCTCTCTATGGCAGCCCGCCTCGTTCACGCAAGGCTCGGGGGGAGCAGGAGCAACGGAAGCGTGATGCGGGGCCCCCCGATCGGGGTGTTCTACGGCGGCCCCGAGGTCGAGGCCGTCTCGTTCGCATGCTCGGCGCTCACGCACAGGGACCCCGTGGCAGGGGCCTGCTCCGCATTCGTCAACCGGATGGTGAGCGACCTGTGCCGTGGCATCCAGGGGTCAAGGGCGCATGGCAGGGCACTTCAGCGGTGCCGGGACCCCGAAGTTGCCTCCGTGCTGGGTGGGTGGCGGGCGCATCCCCCCGTCCCCGGCCTTGACGCCCTGGAGGCCACCCACGCGGCCGTCTCGGTCTTCATGGAGACCGGCTCGTTCGAAGAGGCGGTACCTGCCGCGGTGAGCATGGGCGGTGACAGCGACACGGTAGGTGCCATCGCAGGTGCCCTGGCCGGGGCGGCGTACGGGGCGCAGGCGATCCCTGATGAATGGGTCCTCGGGATCGCGGACAGGGCCCGCGTCCTCGAGGCGGCGCATGGGCTGTGGCTGGCGTCCCGCGTCTGACCAGGCCCCTAGGCTGACCGGAGCTCCACCCGCTGGAGGTTTCGCCCCTTCGCACACCCCGGCGGTGCATTCCCGAGCACCTGGACTACCACGTACTTCTCACCAGGGATGAGGCCCTCGGGGTGGCAGAGGGGGAAGTGCTCGCAGGATTCCCTGGTGCAGGAAGGCTCAAAAGAGATGCGGGTGTTCCTGATGGCCATGTCCGCGCTGATCAGCGCAGGGACTGATGACTCCACCACCTCGACCGCCGTCGCTCCATCGAGGTGAAGTGGGCATGCATGGCGGGTCTTTCTCACCCCCACGATCCGATACCTCCGCCCGGGCTTCAGGTTATGGCAGGCCTTCATCACTGTGCAGCCCTCGCACTCGGCGCTCTCGCCCTCGTAGATGAACTCGAGGTCGACCCTCGCGAGGGTGGTGCCGATGAGGGTGACCTTTGGCTTGATCTCTGACAACCTGATCACTCCCTGTAGAGCATCCTCACGAGCTCGGTCGCCGACTCCCTTGTCAGCCCCATGTCCATGATGGTGAACCGTTCGGGGCGGATATCCTTTGCGCCAAGGAGTGCCTCGACGACCAGGTCATCATCGATGCCGAGATCGGCAGGAGTGACGGGGGCCCCTATCGACCGGAGCGCCTCCCTGATCGCCCTCCAGTCGCCCCCGTGGAGGTACATCGCGATGATGGTGCCTATCCCGCAGGCCTCTCCGTGGAGGGCTGCCCCGGGCGCAAGCCTCTCCAGGGCATGGCCGAACTTGTGCTCGCTCCCTGAGCCCGGCCGCGAGGAGCCCGCGATACTCATGGCAACACCCGATGATACGAGCGCTTTTGTGACCATCCAGGCAGACTCCTCGTGGTGGGGCTTGATGCTCCCTGCATTCTTCATCAGGAGCTCTGCAGTCATCCTCGAGAGGGCTACCGCGTACTCGCTCACCTCTTCGTGCTTCAGCCGGTGCGCAAGCTCCCAGTCGAGGACGGCAGTCGAGTTTGAGATCACGTCGGCGCAACCCGCGGCAAGGAGGCGGTGGGGCGCCGCGGCGATGAGCCCCGTGTCGGCAACGATGGCGATGGGGGGGTGGGCCTCGAGCGAGACGCTGCCGCTCTCAATGGGGACCGATGCCCTGGCCGATGCGATCCCGTCATGGGATGCGGCGGTGGGAACGCTGATGAACTGGCGGTCCAGGTTGTAGGAGACGATCTTTGCGCAGTCGATGACCCTGCCGCCACCCACGCCTGCAAGAAAACCGGCGCCGCCCGAGCATTCCTCTGCCTCCCGGATGGTATCCATGCTGATCTCCCTGACCGAGTAAGTCGAGACCTCGTAGCGCTCGGAGAGGAGGGATGCCACGCGGTCGCCCGCACAATCGCGGGTGCGGGTCCCAGAGAAGACAATGGCCGGGCCCTTGAGGCCGAGGTCAGCGCAGACCGCGGGGATCTGGGGGAGCACATCGTGGCCGATGACCACGTCCCGGGGCAGCTGCATCCACCGGGATTTGTCAAAGACCTTGGTTTTGAGTACTTTTATTGGGTCTGCGCTCATACAAATCAGGAAATGATCTGGGATTTCATAGAGAAATATTACATCGATCCAATACGCTACGGCCAGCCCTACAACGTGGTGGACACGGTTACCTACGCTCTGGTACTGATCCTCGCCATATATATCATTTATCGCTGGCTTTCCCGGTCCGAGATCATCCGCATCGACCGGGACTTCATCCTGTGCACCCTTCCCTTCGTCGTGATGGGGGGGATGCTCCGGGTGGTCCAGGACACCGGCATGATCGAATCGGACTGGCAATTCCTCCTTGTCACCCCGCTCATCTACTTCGTGATGTTCATCTATACCGCGGGAGCCCTGGTGATCTCAGCGACTCTTCAGGCCCGTGGAATTGTCAGGGACTACCACAGGGGATACGTCGCGGCCGGGCTTGCCGGGGCAGCGGCGACCGGGATTGTCCTCCTCTGGTTTGGGGCAGGGAACGGGATTATCGCCTGGGATGTGCTGTTCATCATCATCGCGATGGCGGTTTTGTCAAGTGCTGCTGTCTTTGGGGTCATGCGCTACCTCCTCCGGTGGCGCTACGCGGCGGACCCGCTCTACCTCTCCCTCCTCTTCGGCCAGCTCCTGGACGCAAGCGCCACGAGCTACGGGATCGACCTGCACCCCCTCCATTACGTGGAGGTGCACGTGGTCGGCTCGCACCTCATTGAGTGGACGGGGACCGCGTTCTCGATGTTCCCCCTCAAGCTCCTCGTCCTCTTTCCCGGAATCTATGTCCTTGAACGGTTCCGCCACGAGGGGCCCGGGGCACTCTGGCACCTCATCCTCCTTGCGATGATCACGGTCGGGCTGGCGCCCGGGGTCAGGGACATGATGAGGATGGTGCTCTATGTCTGATTTTGCGAGGAATGCCGGCGTCGTCGTCGTGCTCCTCGCGGTCTCGGTCGGTTTTGGGGCCTGGACCACGATGCAGGACCCCACCGTCGGAGAGCAGCTGATCTCACTCCTTAAGGAGTCCATCATCGGAGAGGCGCTCGATACGTCAGGGCCGATGATGGCGGTGATGCTCTTCTTCAACAACCTCCAGGCCTGCGTCCTCATGTTCGTCGGGGGTGCGTCGCTTGGCCTCCTCACAGTCTTCATCATCAGCACGAACGGCTTTGTGATCGGGTCGGTCCTTGAGATGGTGCGAAAGGACCACAGCGCCCTCTACGTGGTGGCCGCGATCGTCCCGCACGGGCTCCTCGAGATCCCTGCCTTCATCATCTCGGGGGCGCTCGGGCTCATGCTGGCAAAGGCGCTTTGGAGAGAGTGGGAAGGAAAGGAAGATGCATCTGCCCTGGCGCTCTCCTACGGGCGCACCTTTCTCCTCGCAGTCGTCCCCCTCGTTGCGGTGGCCGCGTGCGTGGAGGCATTTATTACGCCGGAAATCCTACGTGTGATAATTTGAGGTGTGTTTTTTGGCCGAGGAAGATCAGGGGGCCCTCCCCTCCAAGGGTGACTTCTCTGCATGGTACAACGAGCTCCTGTGGCGGGCGGAGATCATGGATGTCCGCTACCCGGTCAAGGGCCTCTACGTCTGGTACCCGTTCGGGTTCTCGCTCCGGCGAAACGTCTACGACCTGCTCCGCCTGCTCCTCGACCGGGACCACCAGGAGGCCCTCTTCCCGCTCCTCATCCCAGAGCACGAGCTTGCGAAGGAGGCCGAGCACATCAAGGGCTTCGAGGACGAGGTCTACTGGGTCACCCACGGCGGCCTCTCTCCCCTGGACGTGAAGCTTGCGCTTCGCCCGACGAGCGAATGCGCCATCTATCCCATGTATGCCCTCTGGGTCCGGTCCCACGCGGACCTCCCGCTGAAGATCTACCAGATCGTCAATACTTTCCGGTACGAGACAAAGCACACGAGGCCGCTGATCCGCCTCCGGGAGATCACCTCCTTCAAGGAGGCCCACACGGTGCACACCACCTGGGAGGACGCCGAGCGGCAGGTCGGGGAGGCGATTGCCCTCTACCGGGAGTTCTACGAAAAGCTCTGCGTCCCGGTGATCATCTCGCGGCGCCCCGAGTGGGACAAGTTCCCCGGCGCCGACTACACGATGGCGGTCGACACCGTCATGCCTGACGGGCGGACGCTCCAGATCGGGACGGTGCATCACCTGGGCGACCACTTCTCGAAAACCTTCCAGATCACCTACGAGGATGTCGCAGGCGAGCAGCGGTTTGCCCACCAGACCTGCTACGGCATCTCGGAGCGGTCGATCGCGGCCCTCATCAGCATGCATGGCGACGACCGGGGGCTCATCCTCCCACCCGACCCGGCACCCGTCCAGGTGGTCGTCATCCCCATCACGATTGGGAAGCGCAAGGACGAGGTGAGCGCGGAGGCGGCAGGAATCGAGAGAGAGCTTGCCGGGGCAGGGTTCAGGGTGAAGGTCGACTCCCGCGACATTCGCCCGGGTGCCAAGTACTACTACTGGGAGATGCGGGGAGTCCCGCTGCGGCTCGAGGTCGGACCACGCGACATCGATGCAGGGCAGGTCACCGCGGTGACCCGTCTTGGCGAGAAGTCCCAGGTCGCAAGGGACGCCCTTGTTGCGGGGGTCACCGGGTGCCTCGCCTCCTTTGCAGCCACCCTGAAGGAACGTGCAGAGGCCCATGTCCGCACCCACATCAGGGTCTCGCGGAGCATGGACGAGGTTCTGGCCGCAGTCGGGGACGGCGTCACCCTCGTCCCCTGGTGCGGCAGCCGCGAATGCGCCGACCTTATCGAGGAGAAGACCCGGGCCGCGGTCCTCGGGACGGATGTCCGGTCCGCCTACCTCGTGGACGTTTCTGGGCCGTGCGTTGCGTGCGGGAAGCAGGGAAGCACTGCCCTGGTGGGAAGGTCGTATTGAGCAGTTGGGGCATCAGCCCCAACTGCGGGGGTTGTGCGGGGGAGGCACCGGAGGGGGACCCCCCCTCCGGGCATAGGTGACGGCCTACTCTCATCGGGGCCATAAGCCTCGTATGCGTCACCGTGTGTGAAGTGCGGTTCTGTTCAGGGTATGAAAGATCCCATCCATTTGCGGGGAGGAGGAGAATCCCGCTCCCCTGTCCCCTCCCCTCATATGAGATAGCCTGTGGGCAGGGGTGCATAGGGACATACCAGGATTCGGTACCACTTCCCCGCACTGACCCAATCGCGACCAGGGGCTGCCACAAAGTGCGATAAGGCCCGTGCAGAGGAACATTAGTGATAAAAGGGCTTTAATTCGAGGAGAATCCGATAATGGGTAGTAGGAGGGGGGCGTGAGTGGACGAACGCACGTCCTCATTTGGAAAAAAAAGGATCTAAGTCCCCTGGATGCACGGACCGCAGCGGTGGGTGATCCGGTAACCGGGGACGGCCAGGTCGCCGGAGAGGAGCTTCTTTCCCCCCCGCAGGAAGAGTTTTCCGCACCGGTCGCACCGGCGGGGAACCAGGTGATCAAAACGCCCGGGCGTGATCTCGAGCTCGAACCGGGTGTCAGGCCTTGTCACCGAATCAGTCATACACGAGTCCTCGTAGAGCGATACGAGCTGCATCACCTTGAGCGGGCTTGCGCCAAGGTCGGTAAACTGCTTGAAGAGGAAGTAATTGAAGATCAGCCAGGAGAAGTCTCCCCTGTCCAGGAGTTCTTCCACCTCGCTCTCCACTTCCTCCATGTCTTCGAGCGTGCAGCCGCAGAGCGGACAGCGGCCCTTGACAAGCTCGTCGAGGTAGACCTCCTCCTGGCAGCCTGGGCAGGTGGTATGGGCGGCGTGTGTCCGGGATGTCATGGTTGAAAGTTCGGTCCGGTATTATTCAGTGACGGGATATTCGCAGTTCATCGTGCTGTAGTGAGCTGGTCCGCATAACGGTACCTTCTATTCACCGCACGCCTGGATCGATCGCATCTGAGGATTCCTGTGCACCACAGGTGCGACCTCCAGGTAAATTGCCTCTTCTATTTGTACCTCCATCACATAAACCATGCGCTCGGGGACTTTTTCTCGATGGAATGGACAAATAAAGGGTTTTTTGCTGATATTTAAACCTGTTCCCTGCAGAGTCAGAACATATGGCATCACCTTGCCCGTCCCTGTGGTGGTCAGGCATGCCCAAAAGAGCGCCTGGCGGGAAGGATGAAGGTGAGGACGAGGGGCGGGGCGTCACCTGAGCAGGATGCCGAGGGCCTGGGAGAGGCAGCGCACCCCTTCTTCCTTCTTTCCTTCCCGAAGGAGGGTGACCGCACGGGAGAGCGAGTCACGGATGTCCTGCTTGTCGATCCCGTACGCGACCATGAAGCAGCGGACCGACTCCTCGATCTCCCCGACCATGAAGTGGCAGTTGGAGAGTTCGATCCAGGTCTCCGCGTGGCGCGGATCTTCCCTGACCACTTTTGAGAGGATGGCGATTGCCTCCTTCCGGCGGCCCGACCGGGAGAGGGCCACGCCCTTCCAGTAGAGTCCGCGCACGTTCAAAAAAGGCCTGATTCGTTCGGCCGACTCAAAACAGGACACCGCACGTGCGTACTCGTTCATATGGCAGCATGCGATGCCCATGTTGACCCATGCCGAGGCGAACCGGGGATATACCTCGAGCGCACGCGTGTAGGCCGAGACGGCCTCCCGGAACCGCCTGAGTTTCATCAGCGCGTACCCGCGGTTGACCCATGCACCGACGTACCGGGGGCGAAGCGAGGTGGCAATCTCAGTGCAGGTCAGTTCCTCCTCGAACCTGCCGAGTTCCCCGAGGGTATGGCCCCTCGCGTTCCATGCCTGGGCAGACGATGGGTCAAGGATGATTGCGCGCTCGCAGCAGACCAGTTTCTCGGAGAACCGGGAGAGCTTTCCGAGCGCAAAGCCCCGGTTGATCCAGGCATCGACAAGGGTCGGGTCGAGTGCAAGCGCCTGGTCGCATGCCTTGATCTCCTCCTTGTACCTTCCCAGTTTTCCAAGCGCAAACCCGGATGCGACCCATGCAGGGGTGTAGGTGGGGTCCTCGTTGAGCGCCCTCCCGAACAGCTCAAGCGCCTCGGCGTGGCGTCCATGGCGGGAGAGCCTCATTCCCTCCCTGGTGAGGTCCTCTGGCCCTGATCCCCCTCCCTCCTCCAAATAGCCGGCGACCGGACCGTCACTTTTCCCCTGGTCTTGTGTCCCTGCCATTCCCGTCTCTCGGGAACCTTGTCCCACTATTCTATACCCCGACCGTGTTGGATAAATGCATCCATGGAGTCATGGGCCGTTTCCTCACCACGAGTCAGTGGGGAAGGGATCCGGCACCCTTCCTGCAAGTCGGCGCACGCGTGTTCATGCCCGGGCACCGGCATGCTCACTTCTTTGCAAGCGACCCGAGGATCCCCCGGATGATCTCCCTTCCCACCTGGCTGCCCGCGGCACGGGCCGCGCTCCCCGCCATCTTTGTCAGGACATCGGATCCTGCCTTCCGGGGAGTGGTTGCGGGCTGCTGCGGCCTCCGTTGCGCAGCCTTTCCAGGCGCCTCCTTTGGCGGGGCGACGGCCTCGGCCCTTGACGCGAGCATCTCGTATGCGGAGGCGCGGTCGAGGATTTTATCGTAGGTGCCAAAGAACGGCGATGACTGGATGACCGCCCTCCGCTCGTCAGGGGTGAGCGGGGCAAGGCGGCTTTTCGGCGGGTAGATGAATGCCCGCTCGGTCACCCCGGGAGCACCCTTCTGGTCAAGGAAGGAGACGAGCGCCTCGCCCGTCCGCAGTTCCGTGATCGCGGTCTTTGTATCGAGGTGAGGGTTCTGCCGCATGGTCTCGGAGGCAGCCCTGACCGCCCTCTGGTCCTTCGGGGTGAAGGCCCGGAGCGCGTGCTGGACGCGGTTTCCGAGCTGGCCGAGCACGTCGTCGGGGAGGTCGAGCGGGTTCTGCGTGACGAAGTAGACCCCCACCCCCTTTGACCTGATCAGCCGGACGACGAGGACGATCTTCTCGAGGAGGGCTTTTGGCGCATCGGAAAAGAGGAGGTGTGCCTCGTCGAAGAAGAAGACAAGAGCGGGCTTCTCGGCGTCCCCCACCTCGGGGAGCTGCTCGTAGATCTCTGAGAGGAGCCAGAGGAGAAACGTCGAATAGAGCCGCGGCGACTGGAGGAGCCGGTCGGCGGCGAGGATGTTGATGACGCCCTTCTCCCCTGACTGCCGGATGAAGGCGGAGGGATCGAGGGCAGGCTCGCCGAAGAACTTCGATCCGCCCTGGTCTTCGAGCGCAAGCAGGCTCCTCTGGATAGCCCCGATGGTGGCCGGCGAGATGTTGCCATACGCGGTCTTCAGCTCCTTTGCATGCTCCCCCGCGTACCTGACCATGGCCTGGAGGTCTTTTAAGTCAAGGAGAAGGAGGCCCTGTTCGTCGGCGACCCGGAAGACCAGCGTGAGGACGTCTGCCTGGGTATCGGAGAGGTCGAGGATGCGGGAGAGGAGGAGCGGCCCCATCTCCGAGACGGTGGTCCGCACCGGGTGGCCCTGCTCCGAGAAGAGGTCCCAGAAGACGACCGGGAAGCCCTCGAACGAAAACCCGGAGAGCCCGAGTTCCTGGACCCGCTCGGCAACTTTCGCGTGGTCCCCGCCGGCCTTTGCGATCCCCGAGAGGTCGCCCTTGACATCGGCCAAAAAGACCGGTACACCGATCGCGGAGAACTGCTCCGCGAGGACGCGGAGACTGACGGTCTTTCCGGTCCCCGTCGCTCCCGCGATAAGCCCGTGACGGTTGGCCATTCCCGGCAGTATCCCGAGCGGCCCGGCACCCCGGGCAATGAGAAGAGGTTCATCCTTTGGCGGCATCTTTTGCAGCATCCTTTATCCAGTGTGTAAGCCAGCGCTGGCGATAATCGTATCCCGGCCGGAAAGGTATATCTCTCTCCCTGACCCTATGCCTGCAGATGGAACGGGAGATCCCACCTTCGGCCTGCACCATCGCAGGGTCAGATTCGGGGGGCGGCGCAGGCATCCAGGCAGACCTGAAAGTCTTCCAGTCTCTTGGCATATGGGGGCTCTCGGTGATTACGGCCGTGACCGCCCAGAACACCCGCGAAGTGAGGGGAATCTCCCAGGTCGAACCCCCGATGGTAACCCAGCAGATGCAGGCGGTGCTGTCGGAGTTTGACATCCGTGCGTTCAAGACCGGGATGCTCGGCGCCGCAGGGACGATCCGGGCCATCGACCGGGAGCTCCCCGAAGAGGTCCCCCTTGTCGTGGACCCGGTCATGGTCTCCACCAGCCGGCATGCACTGATGGAGGCAGGCGCGCGGGACATCCTCGTCGAGTGCCTGCTGCCGAGGGCAACGGTCGTAACCCCGAACCTCGACGAGGCAATGGCGCTCTCGGGACTCCGGTCTATCCAGACACTCGAGGAGGCACGCGAGGCGGGGCTGCGAATCCTCGACCTCGGGCCCGCGTTCGTGCTCGTGAAGGGAGGGCACCTCCCCGGAGAGGAGGCGGCAGACATCCTCCTCTCTTCGGGCAGGGAGTGGGTGATCGCCACCCCGCGGCTTCCTGTGACTGTGCACGGGGCAGGGTGCTGCTACTCGGCGGCACTCTGCGCCCACCTGGCCAGGGGGTGCCCCGTCAAAGAGGCGTTCTCTCTCTCGAAGGGGTACATCGACCGCATGATCCGGTCGTCTGTGAGGGCACCGTCGGGCGTGCACGTCCTTTTCCCCGGCCCATGAGGCCTCCCTGCAAAGGATCTCTTTTTTTGGGCAATGGTTCCGCTAGGTTCAAGGCAAGACCGGGACAAGATCATCATCACTGGAGAGACTGTGAAAGAGGGGGGAGGATCGAACGGGGAGGGGGGTGCCGCCGGAAGCCTCTGGCGACACGTACTCGACGCGATGCCCGGCCCGGTCATCGTCGTTGACGCCGAAAGAAAGGTACTTTACGTGAATCCTGCCATGGCCAATCTCTGCAATCGCGCCGATGCGGCGGGGTTGGCCGGGAGGCCTGCGGACGAGGTGCTCGCGCCCCTGCCGTTCGAGGTGCAGAGGGCGCTCCACTCGGTACTCCGGACGGGAACGCAGGTGAGCTCCTCGATCACCTGGAGAGAGTGGGAGAAGGGACCGATAGTCCTTGATAGCAGCGCGTTTCCCATCTCCCTCCCGGGGAAGGGACCCCTGGCTGCCGCGGCCTGGACCGCCTCGGTCCACCCAGCAGAGTCCCCCGACCAGGAAGACCTGGCAATAGAAGCCTCACGGAAGAAGGGAAAGGACCTCCTCTCGGTGGTCAGGCACGATATCCTCAACCAGCTGACCATCCTTATCGGGTTCCTCCAGTTCTCAGAGGACTTCATCGACGACCCGCAGGTACGGGAGTTCCTTTTAAAGGAGGAGGCTGCAGGACAGGTCATCCAGGCGCTGATCGAGTTCACCCGCGACTTCCAGGACCTCGCGGTCGAAGACCCGCGCTGGATGGTCCTTGATTCGGTTGTGGCGTCTGCACGGGAGAGAGTGGACGCAAAGAGCGTCACGATCGTCACCGATCTCGGCGCGACCGAGGTCTACGCAAGCCCCCTCATCCGGCACGTCTTTGTCACCCTGATCAAGAATGCACTGGACCATGCCCGCGGGCTGACCCGCATCGCCATCTCCGCGGAGAGGGAAGAACGCGACCTTGTGGTGGTCTGCGAGGACGACGGCCCGGGCATCCCCGAGGCCGAGAGAAAGACCCTCTTTGACCGTGGACACGGCAGGAACAGGGGGTACGGCCTCTGGCTTGCAGGGGAGATCCTCTCCATCACGGGTGCCTCGATCCGGGAGGCCGGAAGAATGGGCGGCGGGGCAAGGTTCGAGATCCGCATCCCCCAGGGGATGTGGCGGGACGGCAGGCCCCGCTGATCAGGCGATCTCCTGGACTATCCGCCCGTCCTTGAAGATCGAGATCTTCCCCCCGCTCTGCGAGAGGACGATGCCGATGGCCCTCGTGACGAGGGTGATGCCCGCCACCGAGGAGTGCCTCGTTCCAAGCCCTTTCTGGATCCCCACCCTGCTCGTGTCGATGGTGATGTAGCGGGCGGCAGCCTCTATCCTCCCGTCACCCCTGACGACAAACGCGCCGTCGAGCTGTGCCAGTTCCTTGATGTTCTCCTTGATGTCGTGGTTCGTGATCATCCGGTCCGCGGCCGGGTGGCCCTCGAAGGGGTTGAGGATCAGCTGCTTTGACTTGACCAGCACCGCGTCAGAGTCGCCGATGACAAACGCGGTCCCCACCTGCTTGCCTTCCCTGCCCTCCTTGGCGATCTCGATGCAGATGTGGAGGACCGAGTCAAAGACCTCCTCGCGGACATCGGTGCCTGCGATCACGGTGTCGCGCCACATCGCCGTGCTTATCCGGCGGCGTTCCCTGTGCTCGTGGTCGGTGATGTCGTGGCCGATGCAGACGACCTCGTCAAGGTGCCCGTCCGCGTTGCGGATGGCGCGGGTGTGCCAGGCGACCCAGGCAGGTTCCCCCCCACGGACCTGCATCTCGTAAATCCGAAGCCCTCCCCCTTCGTGGGTCGCGCCCGGGTCGGCGACGAACGCCGGGGAAGATTTTCCCAGCTTCTGTGGGAGGAGGGTGTCGCGGATGTTCTTCCCGAGGATCTCGGCCTCGGAGTACCCGAAGAAGGCCTGCGCATGCTTGTTGAAGAAGGTGATGACCCCCTCCGGGTCGAGCTTGACGATCAGGCTCGAGGCGTTCTGGAGGAACTCCCGGTACCGGAGGTCGCTCTCCTTCTGGGCCTCGGCGAGCCTCTCCTGCTCGGTCCGGTCCTCGCAGACCAGCACCTGGCCCCGGGAGGGGTCCGAGGGGTCCATCGCCCGAAGGCTCAAGCGGCAGGGGATGAGTGTCCCGTCCTTTCTCTTCAGCACCGAGTGCGCGTGCCCCCATCCCTGGTCGTCAGTCCTGTGCCCGAGCTCTCGGAAGGCCCGCTCGAACTCATCGGCCCCGGGGAATATCTTCTGGACTCCCTGGCCGGCGAGCGACCCCGCGTCAAGCCCAAGGCCGCGTGCCATCGTTGAATTGACCCATTCGAAGACTCCGCCACGCACCTGGCAGATCCAGAGGGGAGAGACCGAGAGGATCGCAGAGAGCATGTCGGATCGCAGGACCTGGTCGCGCTCGGCCTTCTTCCTGAGCACTGCCTGGTAGATCATGTCGCGCATCTCTGCAATGGGCGCACCCGTTCCTCCGCCGTTTCCGCGGGCTTCTGTCGCGTGGTGGACGTCCTCGATGAGGAGGGTGTCCCGGTCGGTCCGGTGGTAGAGGATGAACGGGAGGCCCCCGTGGGTCGCCTTGAGATCCCGCAGGAGTTCTGCGCCGGTCATGTCGGCCAGGAACTCGATCCCGTTGATCTCGGGCAGGCGGAAGTACGAGATGATGATGTCGTATCTCCTCCGCCTCGCCATCTCCAGGGCCTGCTTCGTGGAGTGCACGGTGTCCACCCGGATCTCTCCCATCCGCTCCAGGTAGGCCCTGGTGCTCTCGATGGCATCGCTGTTGTCGTGCACGAGAAGGACAGTGATCATGGCTGGTGGCCGCTCCGGGGTATCATAACAGAGGTATGGGAAAAGGTAGGAGATGCCAGAATTTAATAATTATTGGTGAGCAATCCCGGATTGAGCCTTGCAGACAGCGCAATTTTGGGGAATCGCCCTATCTTCCCCTTCCCTTCGCGCTGCTGCCGGGGAGCATGCCGGCCTGCATCCTGAAGAGGGCAGCGGCGACTTCAAGCGAGGTGTACTCGTCTCCCATCACCTGCTCTACCCTGGCGATGTAGGGCTCGAGGTTTCCGGTTGCGATCTGCTCCCGGATCCTCTCCATCATGTTCACGATCCGCCTCTCGCGGAGGTCCTCCTCGGCAGGAACGGCATGGCGTGCGATCCGGATCTTTGCAAACTTCTGGATGTCCCGCAGTTTCCACATCTCTTTTCCGGAGACGAAGGTGAAGGCCTTGCCGGACTTGCCGGCCCTGCCGGTCCGCCCGATGCGGTGAATGTAATACTCGGGGTCCTGGGGGACATCGTAGTTGAAGACCACCCCGACCTCCTCAACATCGATGCCGCGGGCGGCGACATCGGTTGCAACCAGGATGTCGGATGTGGCCGCACGGAACCGTGACATCACCCGTTCCCGTTCTTTCTGGTCCATGTCGCCGTGGAGTGCCTCGGCGAGGTACCCGCGGGCCTGGAGCTGGGTGCAGACCTCGTCAACTTTGCGCTTCGTGTTGCAGAAGACGAGCGAGAGTTTCGGGTTGTAGAAGTCGATGAGGCGGGAGAGGACCTCTACCTTGTCGGACTCACGCACTTCGAAGTAGCGCTGTTCGATGAGGGCAGGGACCTCGAGCCTTCCGTGGACGACCTTGACCATGCGGGGGCTCTTCAGGTACTTCTGAGTCAGGGAGAGGATCTCCTTTGACATGGTCGCAGAGAAGAGGACGGTCTGGCGTTCGGCGGGGGTGCGCTTCAGGATGAGCTCGATGTCTTCGCGGAACCCCATGTCAAGCATCTCGTCGGCCTCGTCGAGCACGGCGAGGCGTATCCCGGAGAGGCTGATGGTCCGGCGGTCGAGGTGGTCGATCAGCCGGCCGGGGGTGGCGATGATGATCTGGACGCCCTTTTTGAGGACTGCTATCTGGCGCTCGATCGGCTGGCCGCCGTAGACGGGGAGGATGGTGATCCCCCGCAGGTACTTTGCCAGTCTGCGGAGTTCTTCTGAGACCTGGATTGCAAGTTCCCGCGTGGGGCAGAGGACGACGGCCTGCACTTCCTGTCGGGATGCGTCGATATGCTCAAGGAGCGGGATGCCGAATGCGGCCGTCTTCCCGGTCCCGGTGTGGGCCTGGCCCACCATGTCGTGGTGTTCGCGCATGACAGGGATGGCAAGCGACTGGATGGGGGTCGGCTCCTCGAAGCCCATATCGAGGACTGCCCGCATGAGCGGTTCGGGGAGGTCAAGATCAACAAATGAGATGGTTTTCATGTACATGTTCCGTGGTGTCGGGCATTCTTCCAGGAGGTATTTTCGGTCGCGATTCCTTATCCCGGATCGTGCTGCAGGAATAATGTCCCCTTCCCCTTAATAGCAATTTGCGATGGGTATCCTGATCACGGGAGCAGGCGGAACCTGCGACCGGGCATACTCTCCGGGCAATTGCACCCCCAGGGGCCCTGGTCAGTCCCTGATGACCACCGAGGCTCTCTCATCGAAGGGATTGGTGCGGAGCGCGAGGGAGTAGAGGTAGGGGTAGTGGCGTTTCAGGTGGACGAGGTATACGGTCCACTCGATGACCAGGAGGCCGTAGACGCGGCTCAGGTCCCCGGAGAGGTGCGCCGTGTCGGACTCGGGAAGGCAGGAGAACTCATCCCGGTGCGAGAGCTCCTGCCAGAGGTGGAGCAGCGCCTGGAGCAGGTCGCAGAACCGCGAGTGTTCCTCGAGGTCCGGGTTCTGGAGGAGAACAGTCAGGACATCGACCTTCTCCCCCAGGGTGTCCCGGAGGGCTGCGAGGTCGAGGGCCCGGCAGTCGAGGTGGTATGACCGGGACGCGAGCGCGCCGGTGATCCCGGCGGACGCGGGGGAGTCCGCGAACGTTGGCCCCGACAGGAGGCGGGAGAGATCCTGGCGGCCAGGGTCAGCCCGTGCGCAGGTCGCAAGGAGCGAGGTGCCCACCTGCGTGAAGAAGATCCCGACCAGCATCAGGGTCTTCTGCCGCCGCCGTGCCCGCTCCTTGTGGAATGAGATGTGCTCGACCACGTTTGCGACGAGGCCGACGAAGCAGCCCACTCCTCCGACGATCACGGCGACTGCAAGCACCTTGCCTGCCTCTGTTGCCGGGTGGAGGTCCCCGTACCCTACTGTCGCGATGGTCACGATGGTGAGGTAGAACGAGTCGAGGGGGGTGAACCCTTCCAGCAGCGAGAACCCCGCAACCCCGATGACCACGACCGAGAAGAGGAGGACAATATACGCCTGGAGCCTCCGTTCATACGAGCCCATCTGGTGAAAGGGTCGCCCTGCATCGATGATAAACCTCACCTCCGCGAATGCGGCCCGTGTCCTCCTCCGCACCCTTCATCACCTCGCGCACCCTCCTTAACCCTGTGGAGACCATGAGCGATACATTCAGGGACGTGACCCGCGAACTGAAGGCCCGGAAAAAGGAGGAGCGGTGGAAGCGCTACGAGGACTGGAAGAAGTCCTGCTGCTGCCCGGAATGCCCGAGTTACAACGACTGCGCATCAAGAGGCCGCGAACTCCTCTACTGCGTGCTCGGGATGAGCAACGTGTGCATCAGGGAGGACCGGCACTGCATCTGCCCGAAATGCGCACTCTACCCGGAGCTCGGGCTCTCGGGAAAAGACTTCTGCATGAAGGGGAGCGAGGCGGCGGTCCGGTACGAGAGGAGCCTGGAGTGACGGGTGGGAAAAGGTAAACCCTCAATGGACCCCGGCAGTCTCAGTTAATAAATTTCATTCACAGGTGGTATGCGCTACACACATCCTCCCGGCTTCCCCCCAAGGAGTATTGGCAGGAGATATACAGACATCTTATTGGGGTCCAAGTATCTGCTCTATAATCTGGATAAATTCCGGGGCATACTCAAGAATTGACTTGATTTCACCTGGGAATGGTTCTGCACCA
Source organism: Methanolinea sp. (assembly GCA_018263335.1). GTDB lineage: Archaea > Halobacteriota > Methanomicrobia > Methanomicrobiales > Methanospirillaceae > Methanolinea_A. Next base: position 81,244 of record JADFCY010000005.1, read on the forward strand.
AGCGTATACTGGTCTTCATTGCGGATTGACATGACCTGATCGAACCTTTCCACCCAGGTGTGATCAATGAGTCCTTTTTGGGCATATGATTCAAGGTAGAGGAGTATGCAACCATGACTCTTCTCTCTTAACCCATCGCGGAAAAGAATGGCCCTTGCTGCATGGAAATATGCCATGTAGGCAGCGACAAGTGCGGACCTGTACGCTTCAGCCCGATATGTTATCCGGGCCTCCTCAAGCCATACCCTTGCCTGGTCAAGTGATCGGGTGGCTTTTTGGGCAGATGGCTGAGTCTTGCGAAGAAGTCCCCGTTCAAAACACTCTTCAAGCGTGAACACAATGCTCTCCCCGGATGAGGATCATGGATTGCATAAGTGAGGCGTAAAATGGCGGATCGTTCCTTCGCAAATCTTCGATTCTTTCTGGAGTAAGGAGGAGTATCTGGACATCAATGGAGATGGTATCCCTGACAGCTCTTCTGAGCCTTCCTAACTGTTCTGCAGGGGGGACTTCTTTTGAATATACCCAGAGGTCGAGGTCGCTTCCTTCCATATTCGTACCCATACCCCAGCTTCCATATGCCCCGATGCCGGAGGCCCACTCCGGCAAAGGCAGGGAAGTCTGGAGGGTGAGTATATTGAGAAGTTTCCGGAGTGCGACAGTGAGGGGAGAGTCAACCAGCCGATATCCCTGTCCTTCCCGGACAAGGGCGCCCGCCCTCTCCATAAGTGAGAGATAGCGGGAGGCAGTCCCTTTATTGACCTTTTTGTGCTCTGAAAGGTTGGTCACGCTCACAGTGTGGCGATCGAGTACGGCCCTGAGGATTGCGACCCTGGCAGGAGTCTTGCAGAGGTCCGACAGTATCTCCTCTGCAGAAGTCGTGTCCATACTGAATTGTTTCCTATTGGACAACAAAATGTTTCCTATTAGGAAACAATTTGTTGCACGGGGTGCAACAATTTACTTCACGGAAATGAGATAGCAAAAAAATCGCATGAGTCTTCATTCACCGTTTCGGCCATCTAATACCTCTTCTTCTTTATGTTCCTCTTGCTGCTCAAGTTTTTCCTGGCTGAAGATCAGCCACCCCACCGCCCACACGAGCGGGATTCCGACGGGGACCGAGAACCCTGCCGGCCCCGAGAGGAGCGGGCCGTACTGCGTCATGCAGGAGAGGAGGAGGAGGATGCTGGACGCGATGACCATGAGGCCTGGGATGCGGAAGTGCTCGTCCATTTCTTCAGCGATCATCACCGCGAGCGCGATGCACGAGATGACAAGCAGGACTGCCCCCGCAACCCAGAGCGAGATCGAGACCGCGGATTTCCCCGTAATGAGGCCGGAGGTGAGGTACCATACCTCCCTGTCAGGCGTGATGAACGAAGTCCCGTACAACGTGTCCTGGTACCGGAAGAGTGCCCACTGGACACCGGTTCCGATCCAATCGCCGATGACGTAGATGTTCAGGGGAATCACAAAGAGAAGGAGGAGAGGGACGAGGAGGAGCCGGCGGTCCGGGAAACGAATCATTCACCATATCTGCTCCGGCATGCATCATCAGGGTTACGGGCCTCTCACTATTACTCAGTGAAAAGCGGAAATGACGAGCATAAGGGAGAAAAAGGAGCCTCTTCCGAGAGTACGCCTATAATAACCTTTAAATATCTTCCGGTCTGATTTCGTTATTACAGTGTCTTGCCCATGCTGATTGGGCAATGCGCGAGAATGCATCAAGGTGTTATCAATGAAGATCATCAAGAATGATGAAGCAGTATCACCCGGTAAGACCGTGTCAACAGAAGACGCTGTGTCACCGGTCATCGGTGTGATTCTGATGGTCGCAATCACCGTCATCCTGGCGGCAGTCATTGCGGCGTTCGTGTTCGGACTGGCGGGGACCACCAGCACTACAAAGAACGTGGGAATAACGGCTACTGCAAATACAAGTGGGTTTATTACCACAGTACAAGGTGGAGTCGATACCGATAAAGTGACAAATTTAACTGTCCAGGTCGACGGAGGAGCTCCCACGACGATCCTCGACGGAACTCCCTATGTTGGAATGACCAACTTCACTTCTGTAACTGGTGGAGGTGCAGGCCACAGATTAGTAGTGGTTGGGAAATTCAATGATGGGTCTTCCCAAGTCCTGTTTGACAAGCAGTTCTAACCCTTACTCTTTTTTCGCTTAATATTGACTTCTTCCTCTTTCATCATCGATAAACGCCTGTAGGTCCTCCTCATGGACTCGCACCAGACCTCCCATCTTGAAAGCCTTGATCTTCCCCTGCCGTATCCACTCCCTGACGGTTCCCTACCCGATCGTCCTCTCCCCGACAACCCACCAAGAAATACTATCTACACCGTCCTGTGGCCACCACAACATTTATGAACACACCACATTCGGCACCCTCAGCAAAGACTTAAAACCACCACTGCCTCATCATTTTTTGTATGCGATTGGCCGAGAAATCCTTCCCTTCTCACGGGCTGGTCGCATAGAGGTGAAAACACGTTATTCAAAGGATTTGATTCAGGACGCCACGTTTTTGATACACCGGGGCGTCACACCGGCCACCACGACCCTGGCTGGCTTTGACCGGTTGCCATTGAAATCAACTCATGAAAAAAATCAAGCCTCTCCTTGGTTTATTACTACGCCGTGGCTTACCAGGTAGGGATATATAAGCGGGCTTCTTGTGTATTTCCCTCCCCAAGGCGTCCCCCTTTCAACCCTTAAAAAACGGGACCCATCCCGCCCTTTTTTCCCCTCCCCCATGCACAGGCATATATACTCACCGGTCACATCTTATACCGCAGAATAAAAACTGCATAGGTAAGAACAATGGATGACAGAGGTTTTAGGGGAGGGTTCAACCGGCCCCGGACAATGACAAAAACTGTTTGTGCGGACTGTGGAAAAGAGTGCGAGGTACCGTTCGTCCCCACCGAAGGAAGGCCGGTCTACTGCCGGGAGTGCTTACCCAAGCACAGGAAACCCCGGTACTAGAACCCTCATATTTTTCGAGCTCGCTTTTCTGTAGAATTTATTGACGCGATCCTGCGTCGTCGTGCGTGTTTTTGGTGTATATGGTGTGTGAAGGAGCGGAGTCGCTTCTCATGTCAGCTATGCGGGGAGGGGGAGAATCCCAACCCTTCGGGTCCCCGGGCGAGGCGCCCTTTTCCCCTGTCCCCTCCCCCGGTACGCGATAGCCTCTGGGAAGGGTTGCACATGGATACCACTCGACACTTCCTGCTCCCCAGCACTTGCTCTATCGCGCTTAGGGGACGCCACAGCGGCGGGGCATCAGCCCCAGGAGCGTCACCGTGTGATGAGTGCGGTTATCCTATTGCAGGAGGGGGGAGAATCCCCCCTCCCACACCCTCCCCCCGATACGCGATAGCCCGTCGGCATAGTTCACCAGAATACCATTCGGCACTTCCAGTTCCCTCAGCACTGGCATTATCGTGATCACGGGATTCCACAGCGGCGGGGCATCAGCCCCAGGAGCGTCTTATGGAGGAGTGTGGTTGGGGTCTATCCGCGAACAGGCTGTACCTGGGCATTGGTCTGCAGCCCCCCGCAGTTGGATCTGATGATCCAACTGCTCCCCAGGGTATCATTATTAGGAGAGACTATCCACATCTGATTGGGTTAAAACAATGGAAACATTTCGTTTCTCTGTTGTGATTGAGAAGGATGAGTCCGGGTATTACGTGTTCTGCCCCGAGCTGCAGGGGTGTTATTCACAGGGATCTACCTACGAAGAGGCCCTTGATAATATCCGCGATGCAATACGCCTCCATCTGGAAGACAGAATCTCATGCGGCGAGGCAGTTCCCCAACCCAAGATGGTGAGCATTACCACTCTTGATGTGGCAGTATGAAGGGGAAATTGCCACGGGTTACAACCGAAAAGATCATTAAAATATTGCAGAAACATGGTTTTTCCGAAATCCGTCAGAGCGGAAGTCACAAGATATTTCGCAATTTGCAGGGGTGCAGAGTCACAGTTCCAGTCCATTCCGGAACAATCCTTCATCCCAAGTTGACAAAGGCCATTCTTGAAGATGCAGGAATTTCACCTGAAGAACTTGAAAAATAAAGTGGTATTGCGTTGTATTGTTGTGCAGGCTTATTCTCTTTATTAAAAACGAAAACCCTCATCCTCTCCTGCCCCCAAACATCTCTTGACAGGAAGTGATCCCCATCGCACCAACGCCCCCCACGACGCGACCTGGACTCGTACGAAGGCTCGGGTTCTGGGAGGTGACCCTCTCGGGAATCGGGATCATCCTCGGCGCCGGGATTTACGCGCTCATCGGGGCGGCTGCCGGGACTGCCGGCAATGCGGTCTGGCTCTCGTTCGTGATCTCGGCGCTCGTCGCGTTCTTCACCGCCCTCTCCTACATGGAGCTCTCCTCGATGATGCCGGACGTTGGCGCCGAGTACGAGTATACCGCAAGGGCGGTAGGCCGCCGGGTGGCGATGGTGGTCGGGTGGCTCATCATCTTTTCCGGCATCCTCGGGGCGGCGACGGTTGCGCTCGGGTTTGCCGGGTACCTCGAGGGGCTACTGGCGGTCCCGGCCTTTGCCGCCGCCATGCTGCTGATCGCGGCTCTCTGCGGGATCCTGCTGCTCGGCGTGAAGGAGAGCGCGTGGGTTGCGGTCGGGTTCACCCTCATCGAGGTGGGCGGGCTCCTGCTGATCATCGTTGCCGGGCTCCCGTACCTCGGGCGGGTGGACTACCTGGAGATGCCAATCGGGATGACGGGGGTGGTGTCCGCCGCGGCGCTGGTCTTCTTCGCCTACCAGGGGTTCGAGGAGATGGTGAAGTTCTCGGAGGAGACCATGAGGCCGGAGCGGACGATTCCATTCGCCCTGATGACGGCGCTTGCGGTCTCGACCATCCTCTACATCCTGGTCTGCCTCTCGGCGGTGAGCGTGGTCGGCTGGGAGGCGCTCGCGGCCTCTTCCGCACCGTTTGCGACCGTTGCGTCCGCGGCATGGGGAGCCGATGCATCGCTCCTCCTCTCGGTCATCGCGCTCTTTGCGACCGCGAACACCGTGCTGATGATGATGTTTGCCTCCTCGCGGATCTCGTACGGGATGGCCCGTGCAGGCTCCCTCCCGGGGTTCATCTCGAGCGTCCATCCCGGCCGGCACACCCCCTGGACCGCGATCCTCCTGGTCGGGGCAGGCGCGCTCCTCTTCATGTTCACCGGGGATATTGCGTTCGTTGCAAATATTGCGAACTTCACCCTCTTTGTCACGTTCGTGGTGGTGAACCTCTCGGTGATCATCCTCCGCTACAAAGAGCCCGGAAGATCAAGGCCATTCTCCATTCCCGGCAGGCTGGGGAGATTTCCCGTCTTCCCGCTCCTCGGCCTCCTCTTCTGCCTCTTCCTGCTGGTGCAGCTCGAGCCGGCCGTCCTCGGCGTGGGAGCGCTCCTTACCGGGATCGGGGTGGTGATCGCGGTCTTTTACGGGAAGGGAGCCGCGAGGTGAGAGGGGAATCCTGCGAAAGAATTTGGGTTATAGATCCCGGCAAATATGCTTGCGGTGGCCGAGATCAATGACGAGGATCACGAAGTAATCCTGCCCGATATCGAGAATGACCCTGTACTCCCCCACCCTGTGGGAATACACGGTTCCAGTCGACTGGCCCTTGATCTTTTTCAAGGATCTCCTGGGATCAGGCTCTCTTGCCAGAGCAAGAAGGTCATCTCTTATCCGGAAGAGAACCGGTCTTGGTATCTGCTTTGCATTCCTTATTGCATGAGGCGACCAGAGTGTGGTCCAGGTCATTCAAGTCCCAGTTCCTTGAGCGCTTCTTCCATCGTGTAAAACCGGCCGGAACTGACATCTTCCCTGGCCTGCCTTATCGCATTCAATGTCTCGACGCTGAGTGGTTCCTCATCGAGTGCATGTGCAACCAGGCGGTCTATCACATCGGAATAGGACTCGCGAGGATGGACCTTGAGATCCGAGAGTGCCTCTTTTGTCTTCTCGTTGATCCGTATCATCGATCCTTGCATATACAATTGTATACTTATGTTATACATAAGCATATAAATTCCTGACACTACTGGTGAGCGTCAGAAAGCAAGGAGAGAGTCAGAATAATGGCGAAGCAGTGGGTCTATACCCACTCGCTATTTCCCACATACGGCCGGTTCTCCTCAAGGCACATCGCCAGGTCCTGCATGATCCCCTGCAGGTCCCCGGTATCGTAAAACCTCTCCGCGAGGACCTGCCCAAGGCTCCCCTCCTCGATCCTTGTCCTCACCAGCGGCAGGTACCGCCGCTCGTCGCCGGTCGCGACCTTCTCGGCGCGGCGATAGAGTGCCGCAAGTTCGTCCTCGAGGCCGGCGGTTCCCGCCCGGATGGCCCGCTCCGTCATCGCGACGAGCGTATCCCGGTCCTCTTCGAGGGGGAGGTCGCGGGCCCTTGCGAGCGCCCGCACGAACGCACAGAGCGCCATGTCCGAGAAGACGCATTCCTGCTCGTCGATTGCCTTGATCTCGATGCAGGGCCTGCTGAAACGGACGATCACTCCCGAGGACGCAACCCACTCCTCGCAGAGGACACCTGCCCCCTGTGCACGGAGCTCCGCATACATCCCCGAGAGCCGATCCCGGTAGTCTGCGACCGTTGAGATGGGATCCGGGACGATCCCGTTGCAGATCGCCGGGATACGCGCCTGGTTCTCCCGGTAGAAGAGGAGGCGATTGTCGACCGGGCCGGGGGCCTTTCCCTCGACGAACGGGGATGCAGCCGAGACGGCGATGAGGAAGGGGAGGAGGCACCGGATGCGGTTGTGGAGAGAGACGAGGCGGCTCTCGTCCGGATACTCGAAGTTCACCTGCAGCGCCTGGATATTCAGCCACCCGTGCTGGCGGATGCCGAAGAGGCGGTCATATGCGGTGTAATACTCCCCCTCGCCATGGTCCCAGACCTGCGCCCGGTCCAGTGAGAGGGTCGGGTGCATCCCGAGGCCGAGGAGCCGGTAGCGGCCGGCGAACCGCCGGGAGAACTCCCGGACTCCCCCCTGGACCGATGACTCGAGGTCTGAGAGGCTCTCCGAGGGGTGCAGGGGTATCAACTCGATCACGTGCTTCTGCAGCTCCTTGCAGGCCTTTGCACCCCCAAGCGGCATCTCGCCGTCCCAGCCCCCGCCAATCTCCGCGAGGACAAGGTCGGACTCGGGCAGGGGAACAAATCCCGGCCCGTTGAGGGAGTACTCGTGCTCGGTTCCCGTCTTCATGGGGCCCCACTCTCCCCGGGAGGTATGGGGATCTCGGCCACGAGCTCGGTCTCGGGCTCAGGGATTCGGTTGATCACGTCGAGTTCCTGCGCGGGAAGGGACCGGACCAGCACCATCAGGCTCTTTACCGCCATCCTGAACTGAGTGGCATATGCATCCGCATCCGCCTTGAGATAGGGGACCAGGGGGCATATGGTCTCGTGCTTGAGGAAGAGGCGGAGGGTATGGTCCTGCACCTCGAAGGTGAAGGGCCCTGCCACGCAGGTCTCGGGCTTGAAGGCATGGACCCGGCACTTGCCGCCGCTGCACATGATGCACATCCCGTTGTCGTGCGACTTCATCCGGGTATACCCGACGAATTCGATCACCGAAGGCGGCACTCCCCTCGCACGGAACTCCTCTATCCGCGCGGGGGAGAGCGGGGGATGCGCCTCGTGGCAGCATTTCCCCCCGCACCCGGCGCAGATGGCCTCTGCTGTCTCTTCAAAGGATCCTGGCATGGCTGGCACCTTCAGGTCTCGAGGAGTGTGTGCACGATCTCCCGGTACACGTGGGGGTATGCGGTATCCTCGCCGCCCTCAAGCGACGGGTTGTCGTTCACCTCGATGACGCAGGGGCCTGCCGGCCCCTCCTTGATGTCCACGCCGTAGAGCCCGTTGCCGATTGCCCTGCCGGCCCTGACCCCGAGGTCTATGACCGCGGGGGGGACCAAGGCGGGAGGGACGCTCTCTACCCCGCAGTAGACGACGTGGCCGTTTACCGAGTCCTGGATCTTGAAGGTCTGTGAAGGGATGATGTACTTGCACGCATACAGGAACCGTCCCCGGAGCACGCCTACCCGCCAGTCATACGTGCTCTCCACGTACTCCTGCGCCACGACCCAGTCCGAGAGCTTGAAGTATCGCCTGGCCACCTGGAGGAGCTCTCCTGGTCCCTGCACCTTCTCCACCCGGAGCGAGAACGAGGTGGAGGGCTCCTTGACCACGAGGGGAGACCCGAGCTCGTCGAAGACCTGGCGCGCCCTTTCATGGGTCAGTTCGCGGTACGAGAGGAAGAGCGTCCGCGGGATCTCGATCCCTTCCCGCAAGAGCGTTGCGTACATGTGCACCTTGTCCGAGCAGACCTGGATGGATTCCGGGTCATCGATCACGGGGATGCCGGCGAACGCGGCCATCCGGGAGGCGACATACGTGATGTTCATCGGGTCCGTCCTGGCACGGATGAAGAGCCCGTCCACCTGGGGGATCTTGCGTATGTCCACCGGGAAGATGAACTCGGCCGCGTGTCCCATCTCCTCGGCGGCGTCGCGGCAGCGGATCAGGGCATTGAGCTGTTCTGCGGACGAGAGGGTCTTTCTGTCCACGAATATGCCGAGGCGGCTCATAGGAAGACCTGGCCCGAGAGATAGGCGGAGAGGAGCTCTTTTTCTGCAGGCGCCAGCCTTGAATAGCGGACAGGGCAGAGCGAGGAGAGCCTGAGGCCGGAAGGCCCGTCCAGGCAGATGATCTCCACCAGGGGGATCCAAAACGCCTCCCATATCCCCGCGGCCATCCCGGCCATCGCAGGGTCGGGAGAGGAGACGTTCCCGAATATGGAGACGGCCCTCCTTATCGTTGCCCCATCTTCAAGCCGCTGCGAACAGAATGGATACTTCCCGTTGTTGGTCACGTGCCTGATCAGTTCCCGGGCCGATTCGTCTTCGCGGAGTACCTCGAAGTGCGAGGTGCAGGCAAAGTAGTTGAGGCCGTAGATGACCGCAGGCGCCTGGATGCACGACTGTGAGATGGCATACTCGGCGACTGGTATCCCCTCCATCCGGGCCCGCTCGAGGCACACGGGCACCACGAACGCATCGAGGATCGCCCGGGTGCCAGGCGCCACTTTCTCTCCCTGTGTCTCGTGCATGAGGATCGAGTAATACGCCTCGCTCTTGTAGGAGTAATTCTCCGAGACAAGGTACATCACTCCTTCCCGCACCACGGTATGGAGGCTCTCCCGGCAGAGGGCCAGGCCGCTCTTTGCCCGCGAGGGATCTCTTCGGCCCTGGGCGTTGGCCCTGGGGAGGGCCTCACCGGGCGCAGGCGGCTCGAGGAGGAGCTGCCCTTCGGGCATCAGGAGCACACCTCCGCGCAGAGGTGAGCGTGGCGTCCAGGTGAGGGTGAGGTGTTCGAAAAACTGTCAGCGTGGACCCTATCATGAGGGTCATCGTCGTTCTCGTTCTCTGGTTCTGGCATGGGGAACCACGAGCCGCAGTGTATGCGGCTGAAGAGGTATTACTCAGGTGGTGTGACAGTCTTGCCTTAAAGGTTTGTGGTCGGCATGATGGTTGGGCGAAAAAAAGAGGTGAATTCTGCCCGCATCCGCATGGGAAGCGGCCCCGCTTCTCCACCCGCGTCACTTGATCTCGATCCGCTCACCCGTCACCATGTAATGGACTTTCTCGGCGATCTTGCAGGAGTGATCCGCGCACCGCTCCAGGTAGCGGGCGACCATCAGGTAGTTCATGCACCGGGTGATCGTCCGCGGCTCTTCCATCATGTAGGTGATCCCCTCACGAAAGATAGTATGGCGCAGCGCATCCACGACGTCGTCGCGCTCGGAGTGGTGCCGGATGTATTGGAGGTCCCCTGTCTCGTAGGCCCGCAGGGAGTCGTCGATCATCGAGATGACGAGGCCTGCCATGTGCGGGATCGAGAGGCCGGTTGCAAGGTCGCTTGCCCGGGCGTCCGTGGTGGCGATGACGACATTTGCGATATCCTTGCCATAGCGGCCGATCCGCTCGGCAGAGGCAATCACCTTCAACGCACAGGCAACCGCCCGCATGTCCCTTGCCACCGGCTGGTAGAGGGCGATCATCCGGTAGACCTCCTCCTCCAGGGCATCGTTCTGTGACGAAAGCGCCCCTTTCCTGCCCTTCACGTCGCCTGCAAGGGCCACGTCCTGAGTCCTCAGTGCCTCGACTGCATCACGAAGCATCCCTTCTGCAAAGAGCCCCATCGCGAGTACTTTTCTCTGCATCTCTGCCATCTCTTCGTGGAACTTGTCGGTCATATCCGCATCACCTACCCAAACCTCCCGGTAATATAGTTCTCTGTCAGATCTTCTCTTGGGCTCTCGAATATCTGTGCGGTCTCCCCGAACTCGACCATCTCTCCCAAGTACATGAACCCGCAATGATCGCTTACCCTTGACGCCTGCTGCATGTTGTGGGTCACGATGATCACGCAGTACTGCTGTTTCAATTCACCGATGAGGGCCTCGATCTTTGCCGTGGCAATCGGGTCGAGGGCAGAGCACGGCTCGTCCATCAGGATGACCTCGGGTTCGACCGCAAGCGTCCTTGCGATGCAGAGCCGCTGCTGCTGTCCGCCGGAAAGGCTCATCGCCGAGTGGGAGAGACGTTCCTTCACCTCGTCCCAGAGCGCAGCCTTGCGGAGGCTCTCCTCGACGATACGGTCGAGCCGTGCCCGCTCGGTGACCCCGTGGACCCTCGGGCCGTACGCCACGTTCTCGTAGATTGACTTTGGGAAGGGGTTTGGCTTCTGGAAGACCATCCCGATTCGGCGGCGGATCTCGACCGGGTCGGTACCGTTCCCGTAGATGTTCTCCCCGTGGAAGTCGACGCTGCCCTCGATCCGGCAGGCGTCCACGAGGTCGTTCATGCGGTTGAAGCAGCGTATCAGGGTGGACTTGCCGCAGCCCGAGGGGCCGATCAGTGCAGTCACTTTCCGGTCGGATACCCTCATGGTGACGTCCTTTAGGGCCCGTGTCTCTCCGTAATAGAGGTTGAGGCCCTGCGTGCAGATGATGGATTGGGTGGTCATGGTCTTGCTGTCGCCTAGTTCTTCTGGGATTTCGTGCGTATCAGGATGGCCACCGAGTAGATCAGGACCACCAGGATCAGCAGCACCAGTGCGGTCGCATACTTGTTCGTGTCCGCGCCCGGCACGTTCGTCGCGAGGATGTAAAGGTGGTAGGGGAGCGCCATCACCGGCTCAAAGAGCGACGAGGGGAGGAACCGCTGGGAGAAGACGGCTGCGGTGAAGAGGATGGGGGCGGTCTCGCCCGCAGCCCTCCCGATCGAGAGGATTGCGCCCGTGATGATCCCCGGGATTGCGGGCGGGATCACCACGCGGGAGATCGTCTGCCACCGGGTTGCGCCGAGTGCAAAACTTCCTTCCCTGAGTGCAAGGGGGACGTTCTTCAGGGACTCTTCAGTGGTCCGGATGATGGTCGGGAGCACCATCAGCGCAAGCGTCACCTGTCCGGCGATCAGGGAGACCCCAAAGCCCAGGGACAGGACGAGAAACGCGAACCCGAAGAGCCCGAAGACAATCGACGGAGTGCCGTTGAGAAGGTCGGTTCCGGTGCGGATTGTCCGCGTGAGCCTCCCCTCCCTGGTGTACTCGGTAAGGTAAATGGCCGCGCCGATCCCCAGGGGGAGGGCGATTGCAATTGCGCCGGCCACGAGGTACAGTGTCCCCACAAGGGCAGGGAATATGCCGCCGGCCCGACCCAGGTTCCGGGGAGGCTCGGTGAGGAACTCCCAGGTCAGGCCCGGGAGGCCATTGATGATGATATCGGAGAGAATGATGGCGAGGATCGCGATCACCGCCAGGGTTGAGGCCAGGAGGAGGGTGAACGCGACCTTCTGCGCGATCTTTGGGGTGACCCTTGCCTTCAGGCGCCAGAGGCAATACCCCATGAGCGCAACGCCAAAGTAGCCGGGCACTCCCGCAATGGGAAGTCCCAGGAGGGCTACGATCGCGATCAGGACATAAGGCCTGAGAGGTTCGAGCCGTGAAGAGAGTGAACTTCGCTCTTTTGGGAGGGCCCCCTCTGTCCTGCAGGACAGGACATTCGGTGCGTTCTGCTGCCGTATCCGTGCAAGGATGAAGGTCGCGGCGAGGTTCACGAGGAGTGTGATCACGAGCAGCACCACCGCGACTCCGAAGAGCGCATGGTAGTGCGCGCTGCCGATGGCAACCTCCCCCATCTCGATCCCGAGTGTCCCGGTCAGGGTCCTGACAGGCGAGAGGACGTTCCAGAGGGGGTCGGGGATGATGGCGGCGTTTCCTGTCACCATCAGGACCGCCATGGTCTCTCCTATCGCCCTCCCCATGCCGAGGATGACCGCGGCAGTGATCCCCGAGACTGCCGAGGGGACGACAACCCTGGATATGGTCTGCCACCTCGTGGCACCGAGCGCGAGGCTGCCCTCCCGGAACTCGCGGGGGACCGAGGTGATGGCATCCTCGGAGACGCTGATGATGGTGGGAAGCGACATGATCCCGAGCAGGAGGGAACCCGCAAGCCATGACTCCCCCGACGGGACGCCGAAGGTGACCCGTATCCAGTCGGTGAGCACGATCAGGCCGAAGAACCCGTACACGACGGAAGGGATCCCTGCAAGGAGCTCGATTGCGGGCTTGGCGATTGCTTTCACGCGGGCGGGCGCAAGTTCCGCGATGTAGATTGCGCTCCCGATACCGAGAGGGACCGCCATCGCCATTGCCCCTGCCATCACGAGCAGCGTGCCTGCAATCAGCGGGAGGATCCCGTAGAGGGGGGGAGTGCCAGTGGGGTTCCATACCGTTCCGGTGAGTATCTCCAAAAATCCGGCCTGGACGAAGATCGGGAACCCGTCAATTAAGAGGAACGCGAGGATGAAGAGGATGACTGCGACAGAAAAAATGGCGCAGGCAAACCAGAGGAGCCTGATGATACCTTCCTTTGCCCGCCCCACCCGCCCGTGGCGGAATACCCCCGTGGACTGTTCGGGCACGGTCATGGCGTATCCTTAAAAAAAAGAGAGGCGAGGGTTCATGGCCCTACACCAGGGGGACGAATCCCTCTTTTACAAGGATCGCCTGGCCGGAAGGCCCGGAGAGGAACGCAAGGTAGTCCTTTGCAAGCCCTGACGCCTCCCCCTTCGTGACCATGAGGAGCGGCCTTGCGATGGGGTACTTCCCTGAAAGGACATTTTCTACGGTAGGCTCGACGGGTGAGCCGGAGACCATGATCGGGAGGGCTCTTATGGCCCCGTCCACGTAGCCGAGCCCGACATACCCGATCGCGCCAGGAGTCTGCATGACCGTCTGCTTCACGGCACCGTTTGAGTTCTTCTCAAGCTGTGTCGGCACGAAGTCCTCCTTCTGCATGACCTTCTCGTGGAAGAACTCCCGGGTGCCGGACGCACTGTCCCGTCCCACTACGACTATCGGAAGGTCGGGCCCGCCGAGTTCCTTCCAGTTGGTGAAAGCCCCCTGGTACGCGCCCTTCACCTGGTCGAGGGAGAGTGGCCCGACAGTGTTGCCGGGGTGCACAATGACCGCAATTCCGTCATTTCCGATTACCGTGGCCACGAGGTCGGGATACCTGGTCTTCTCCTCGGATTTCAGGTCGCGGGAAGACATCCCGATGCCGGCGGTGCCCTCGCCAACGGACTGGATGCCTACGCTGGAGCCGCCACCGCTGACGCGGATGTCGACATCCCCATGGGTATTCATGTAGGCGTCGGCTGCGGCCTGGGCGACGGGCAGCACGGTGGTGGACCCGGTGATGGTGAGAGACTCGATCTTCTGTCCATGGGCCCGCGGGCCCTCTCCTCCCGGCTGCGTGCAGCCGCATACCACGAGCGCAGCCGCAAGGATCACCGCGAGAACGGTGGCAGACAACATCCTGGTGCGTGAATCAGGCATAGTGTTCGAAGAGAACGTTCGCTCGGTTCTGGTTTACCCTTTTTCGATGGAGACTATATGTATATATATAATATATTGTGAGGCATAGAGGAGTATAGAAAAGAGGCAAGTTCAGAGCCATGGAGATTCGAAAGGTACAGGTCACCGGGGGGTCCTCGTTTGTGATCACCCTTCCCAAGGAGTGGGCAGAGAAGCAGCAGGTCAAGAAGAACGATCCCCTCGGCCTCGTGACGCAGCCGGATGGGACTCTCCTCGTAACGCGGGACCTCTCCGAGACCCCTGCCCAGCGCTCAAAGACTTTTGATGTGACCGCGATCAACGACCCCACATTCCTCTTCCGGCTCCTGATCGGCTGCTACATTGCAGGCTACACCTCGATTGCGATCACGTCAAAGCACCGCCTGCCGGCCTCGATCCGGATGGTCGTAAGGGAGTTCACCCAGATGACGATAGGCCCCGAGGTGGTGGAAGAGACAGACTCGTCGGTGCTCCTCAAGGACCTCCTGAACCCTGCGGAGATGCCGTTTGAGAACACCATCAAGCGCATGTACGTGATCGTCAAGAACATGTACATGGACGCCCTGACGGTGCTTGAGTCGGGAAACGGGGCCCTCGCACACGACGTGATTGCACGGGACAACGACGTGGACCGCCTTCACTGGCTGGTGGCACGGCAGACAAACATCATCCTCAAGAACGCAAGCCTCGCAAGGAAGATGGGGGTTTCCCCCTCCAGCGTCGTGAACACCTACATCATCAGCAGGATCATCGAGCGGATCGGGGACCACGCGGTCAGGTACGTCGAGCAGGCCCAGAAGATCCCGCCGGGAAGCCTTGGCCCGGAACTCTCCGACGCGGTGCGAAAGGCCGCGGCACACTCCCTCTCCATCTTCGACCGGAGCATCGTCTCGTTCTTCAAGGCCGATATCAGGGAGTCTCATGCAAACATCGAGCAGGTGGAGGTCCTGGAGAGGCTCTGCCAGGATATCACCTCACACTCGATGGACCATCCCCCCGGGGTCGCGGTGCCCCTCCGGTATATCGCCGAGAGCATCCGCCGGGCCGGCGAATATGCCGGGGACATCTCCGAGAATGTGATCAACGTGCTGGTGGAAGACAGGATCTGAAATGGCCCGGCCACCCCGGTCACGGGCCAACCTATATTATCCCCTGCCTTCAACCTCACACGCGGGAGAGAGAGAATGGAAGGGGGAGACCTGATCGAAGTGACCGATCGCACATGGGAGGACACGGTCGAAAGAAGCCAATTGCCGGTTCTGGTGATGTTCTACAGCCCTACCTGCCCCCATTGCAGGACGATGGAGCCGTACGTGCGGGAATTCGCACGCGAGTACGGGAAGACTGTCCTCTTCGCACGCGTCGATATCACGTCGAGCCAGTGGACAGCAGAGCGATACGGCGTCCGAAG
The DNA here is from genome assembly GCA_018263335.1 of Methanolinea sp. Taxonomy (GTDB): domain Archaea; phylum Halobacteriota; class Methanomicrobia; order Methanomicrobiales; family Methanospirillaceae; genus Methanolinea_A. The sequence goes on from JADFCY010000005.1 coordinate 96,642, forward strand.
CACGCCGACGTTCAAGTTCTTCTGCAGCGGAAGACCGGTCTCTGACATGGTGGGGGCGGTTTACCCTGCACTCCTGAAGAAGATGATTGATGAACGGTTGAAAGATGGCCATGAGTGCCTGGCGCACTCGACTGAGATCAATTACGACGTCTCAGGGTACGCCTGAATACACGGTGAGTGCATCCTTGGCGGACCCGCGCGGCAGCGGGAAAGAGGGGCTTATGGGACACCGGGCTCCTCCACTGCCCTTGCAACCGTCTCAATAGGTATAAATAAGGCCATTTGCAAACTGTTGTTATTAAAATGACGACAAAATTCCGGCATCGCCCCCTCGTCACCCTCGTCATCTGCGCAGCACTCCTCCTTGTCCCTGCTCCTGCCCTGGCGGGCGTGGAATATCTCGGGGGGGAGCCGGTCATCACCGCGTCAATACAGGGACAAAACGAGTTTTTGCCCGGGAGCGATGCACTCCTCGTTGTCGAGATAGAGAACCGGGGAATCCCTGATTTCAAGCTGATCCCGCAGGAGCGGATCGCACCCGACGACCAGCCCTCGACCGCCAGGCTCGTCAGGGTCGGACTTGAGGCAGGGGACTCGCCATTCCTGGTGCAGACAGATCCCCAGATGGCAGGGGACATCCCCGCGAACTCACGAGTGGAGGTGCCTTTCCAGGTCAAGGTTCTCCAGAATGCCACGGGCGGGACCTACACTCTCCCGCTCACGCTCCAGTATTCCTCCCTCTCTTTTGCCGAACAGCGCGGGACAGGGACAATGGCCTATGTTTACAAGGAAGGCCAGGCGAGAGTCCCGCTCCAGGTCAGGGTCACCCCCCGCGTCCGTATCGCGGTCGTCGACGTGCAGGCAGAGGAACTGACCGCAGGAAACGAGGGGTACATTGCGGTCACCCTCAGGAACGAGGGGTCCCTTGCAGGTAACGAGTGCACTGCACGGATACTGAGGCATCAGGAGAGCCCGGTGGTCCCGGTATCCGGCAGCGCATACATTGGCATGTATGGTCCGGGATCAGAAGTCCAGGGCAGGTTCAAGGTTCGGATCGACGAGGGGGCCCAGGCCGCATCTTACCCGCTTGACATTGTGGTCGAGTATCTTGACCCCAATGGCGATTCGGTCATCTCCGAGCCAGTCGTCATTGGTGTGCCGGTGCAGGGGGCAATCGAATTCGAGATCACTCCCGAAGAGTTCGCGATCCCGCGGGGCGGGACAGGAGAGATCGATATCACCTTCAGAAATATTGGCCCTGTGACGATCAGGAGCGCCCAGGCGCGGATCGTGGCCATCGATCCCTTCACTTCGACGAGGGACACCGCGTCGCTTGGGGACCTTGCGCCAAATGAGGAGGCACTCGCACACTTCACCCTCTCGGTCGACAAGACCGCAACGGTGAAGGAATATGGACTTGATTCTGAAGTGAGATACCGCGATGCCCTTGACAACCGTCTCATATCCGACCCTGTGAAGGTCAGGGTCAGGGTGGTGGAGAGGACGGGGCCTGACATTATCCTCGCAAACCCCGTATACCTGAGCGTCATTGTGGTGATCCTGATCGGGGTTGGATACTACTTCCATACCCGCCGGAAGAAGGCCCGTTCCGAGTAATCCAACGCCTGGTGGGAATGCGAGAGCACTCCTCCTTATAACCCCCTGTCGGGGGTATTTATTCCAAAGGTCAGAGCAGGGCGCCTGTTGGCGCCGACCCAATTTCCTCGAGTGTTCATGCCGCTGCCGTTCCACTCCAGAGTGAGGTGGAGAAAGAGTTGGGCCTGCAGGATGGATAAAAAAAATGAAATAGGGTGTTGCTGTTCTTACCAGCTCTCGGAGAACGCCGTGTTGACGTAGATGTCCTCGAGCCGGGTCTTGTGGCCCCGCTCCATGCTGGCGAGCTCCATGAACATATTCTTCTGCGCGGCGTCTTCGCTGTTTTTCGCAAGCGCCGTGTACATCTGCATGGCCTCGAGTTCCTTCTTGATGGCGACGACGAGGCCGTCGACCGGCTTCATGTCGGGGGTCAGCGCCGGGGTCTTGATGTTGTCCCCGACCTTGTAGTCCTTGGTCGCCGAGAACTTGAGGGACTTCACGTCCTTTGAGAGGAGGCCCTGAAGGAACTCGCGGTGCTTGGTCTCTTCCCCTGCAAGCTCGAGGAAGAGCTTCTTGAGGTTTGCGTCTTTTACCTTGTCTGCAACCGTCTTGTAGAAGGTATAGGCTTCCACTTCGCGGTCTATGGCAGTAGCGATGATCTTTTTATATTCTTCTGGAGTCATTCGAATCAAATCCTCCACCAATTGGATACTCCCTGTCCATATATAAGAGTGCGTTTCTTGCCATTCCTGGCGACTCTTTTTCGCTATTTATTGCTCATTCCCGCAAACGTGCGAATATTTTTCGATTTCTCAGGAAGCAACGTGCCGGGCTGAGGTAAAAGACCGGACGAGTGCTGGTGTTCTCTTAAAATGACCCGAAAAAAGAAAAAAGTGTGTTTACTTGAAGATATTGAAGATCTGGTCGCTTCCCGTGGCAGCAAGCCGGTCGCGCTCCTCGCGCTCCTCGACGAGTGCGAGCAGCGGGAGTTTCATGTCGACGCCGGGGACGTGCCCGAACATCTTCTCGAGCTCGACCTGCTGGGCGTGCATGTGCAGGGAGTTCGGGATGTCCATCGCGCAGAGTTCCTGGCACTGCCCGCAGTTGATGCAGGAGTCGGCAATGTGCGCGAACCGGATGAGGTGGAACATGAAGCTCGGGGGGACCTGCCCGGGGGTGACGAAGTGCGGCTTCTTGGTGCTGCACTCAACGCAGTAGCAGATCGGGCAGTTCTCGATGCAGGAGTAGCACTTGATGCACCGGGAGGTGTCAGCGAGGATCTTCTTCAGGCGCTCGCGGCCGGTTCCAAGGGACGCAAAGTCCTTCTCGCGCCACTTGTCGCCGAGCTTGAGCATTGCGTTCTCGACTTTTCCGCGCATCTCGACACCTTTCGGGTCGGCGGGTTCGGTCTTGAGAGCTCCTGCCTTGACGGCCTGGTCAAGGATGCCGGCACCCTTGTCGCTGCAGACCTCGACGAATGTTGCCTTCCCTGCCTTGTCGCCGATCACACCCCAGTTCCCGCAGGCAAGGTCCGCCTGCCTGGGGACTTTCATCTTGCAGCGGCGGCAGTTGGAGCGGCGTCCGTACCCCTCCTCCTCCAGGTCGTCGATCTTGATGCCCTTGTGGCCGCCCTCGTACTCGATAATGAACTGGCCCTTGTCGATCTCCTCCTTGTGGACAGTGTCCGGGTCAACGCCGAACTTCTCCCTGATCATCTTCCGGGCAAGGACAGGGCTCACTGTCCCGCCGCAGTTGACCCCGATCATGACGATGTTGTCGAGGTTCACCTGCTGGCGCTTGGCAAGCTCGTACAGCCCCATGGCATCGCAGCCCTTGACGGTGATGGCGATCTTCTGGTTGCTGGCGCCGTCAAGGAATTTCTTCACGAGCTTGGACATGAGCAGGGTGCCACAGTGAAGTGAACCTGCGGTCTCGTTGATCTTGGCCGGGTCGGTGATGAGGGTCGGCACCGCATCATAGATGTCCTGGCCTCTCTTGACCGCGAGGACCGCGTCCACGATCTTCTTCTCGAGCATGAACTTCAGGAGTCCTGAGACGGCCCCGCCGCACTCTGCCTTCTTGGCGAGATCGGCATCGGGAGTCCATGCATAGAACATGTCACCTTTCTTGGACATCTAGTTCCCCTCCTTGATCTTCTCGACTTTGACCGCACAGGCCTTGAACTCCGGGATCTTGGCGATGGGGTCGAGCGCGTTGTTGGTGAGGAC
>JADFCY010000006.1 GCA_018263335.1 Methanolinea sp.
CGACCTCCGGTCACCTATCTTCCCACTCATTCAAAAAAAACAGCATGGACTTGGCGGGATTCGAACCCGCGGCCTTTCCTTTTCCCAACGAAGGCTTTGCCTTTCGAAACCATAGCGACCTCCGGTCCCCTCTCTTCTCACTCATTCCAAAAAAACAGCATGGACTTGGCGGGATTCGAACCCGCGGCCTTTACGTTGCGAACGTAACGATCTACCCCTGATCTACAAGCCCGATTGGAGTAGTAATGTATTCTGCGGCTGGATTATAGTTCTTGCTGATCCGTGCGGTGCATCCGGCAACGCGCGATAAGAGAGGACCAGAGATACAGGACGGTGATGTCCTGGGAAAAAAGGTTCAGAGGATGATCTCGATGTCGAGCTTCTCTGCGAGTTCCTTGTAGCGGTTCCGGATCGTGACTTCGGTGACTCCTGCAACCTCTGCCACTTCCCGCTGGGTTCTGCGCTCGCCGCCGAGGATTGAGGAGATGTAGATTGCCGCCGCCGCAACCCCCGTGGGCCCGCGCCCGCTGGTCAGCTCGCGCTCTCCTGCCTGCCTGAGGATCTCAACTGCCCTGCTCTGGACCTCCCCCTTCAGGTTTAACCCTGAGCAGAACCTGGGGACATAGTCGATCGGCGAGGTCGGGAGGAGCTTGAGGCCAAGTTCCCTCGAGATGAACCGGTAGGTCCTGCCAATCTCCTTGCGGGATACCCTCGAGACCTCGGCAATCTCGTCGAGGGTTCGCGGGACGCTGCACTGGCGGCAGGCCGCATAGAGCGCGGCAGCCGCTACACCCTCGATACTCCTGCCGCGGATGAGGTTCTTGTCGACCGCGTCGCGGTATACCACCGCAGCAGTCTCACGGACGTTTCTCGGCAGCCCGAGGGCCGATGCCATCCTGTCAAGTTCCGAGAGGGCAAACGCAAGGTTACGCTCGGTCGCGTTGCTCACCCTGATACGCCGCTGCCACTTCCGAAGGCGGTAGAGCTGGGCACGGTTCTTGGAAGAGATCGCCCTCCCGTAGGAGTCGCGGTTCCTCCAGTCGATCATCGTGGAGAGCCCCTTGTCATGGATGGTGAAAGTCATGGGGGCACCCACACGGGAACGCTTCATCCGCTGGTCGTGGTCGAACGCACGCCACTCAGGTCCACGGTCGATGAAATCATCGTCGATGACCAGCCCGCAGTTCTGGCATACCAGTTCCGCCCGCTCGTAGTCGTGGACCAGCTGCCGGCTCCCGCATTCCGGGCAGACCGTCTCGGTGTGGTCCTCTGCCTTCTTCTCGTGCTCCTTTACACGCTCTTTCAGCCTGTTCCTTAAGGCTTCCCTCTCCGTCTGGAGAATTTTCAGTTTCTCGACTTCCTGCACGACAAATCACACCTTTCTATCTGATGAACAACCTCTCCCCAGCCGGCACCGCACACGGTCCCTTGCAGAGAACTGCTGCCATGGGCCTCGAGACATTCCCGAATATGTCCACTACCCTGCCAACCGGCTTCAATCGCCTGTCCACAACCTCGCTGTAAAGCTTCGGGAGCTGTGCCGCATCGCATTGTACCACAAGGATGCGAGCCCCTACTGCATGAACCGCCAGGCCGATGGTCTTCACACGAAAAGCCTCTTGTTCTTCTGCCTGTGAGGACAGACTGAAGGATTTAGTAATCTATATATATTGAAAATAAATGTATATAAAGTTATTGTAAAGGTATAAATATCATTTTCGCCGTAAAAGCCATTCCTGGATATTTAAAGACAGTATGTGGCTGCATTGGTCCTGATCGAGCCCGGCACCCCTTCCTACCAGATTTTTCGCGCGTATGTCAAGAAGATCGCCAGGGGCATGCGCGTCGGAGTCTATCACCAACTGGCAGCCTGACGAGCGCGCCATCTGTACCACGTGTCCATTGGTCCGGTTGTGGCCACCGCGCGAGGTGATCTCAAGTGCAACCTGGTGCACTCCTGCCAGTTCGGCATCCTCCGCCGTGATAAGTCCCGGGTGTGCAAGGACGTCAACCTCGTCACACCCGCATGCCGCACGGTTTGTCCCGGCTGCGACAGGCTCCATTGTGGTCTCTCCGTGGACCACCACGACGCGGGCTCCATGCGCCTTCGCCTCCTTCGCGAGTCCGGGGATATGCGAGGGGGGAACATGCGTCAGCTCGACACCCGGCAGGAGTGTCACGCCATACTCCTTTGCAGCAGGAACGAGCCGCTGGAGGGACGTGAGGAGCTCGTGGAGATTCGTAGAGTCCGCGTGGTCGGTGATTGCCACCGTTGAATATCCGAGCACAGACAACCTGCGGACAAGCTCAATGGGGAGCATCTCCCCATCGGTCATCGTGGTATGGGTATGGAGGTCGTACAACGTCATCACTTCCCCGCAGCCATCTGCGTGGCAACTTTCTTCAGGAGCTTCTCCTTGCTCTCCTTCCACTGGATAACGATCCTCCCCTCCTTCTGCCACCACCGTGAAGGATAATGCTTCTGCTCGACGCGGAACGACAGCCCGGCCCTCTTGACGGCCTTCTCAAGGTCCATCAGCGTGGGATCCTTCACCGCGCTTGTTCGCGGAACCCTGCGGCCTTCAGCCCGTTTCAGCGCAGCATTAAAATAACAGGGATAGAGTATTCGCTCACCTTTCATCCTTCATATGGTATGATGGTGAACCTATAAACTCTGCAGCATCCTACCAGTACCGCATGCACCATGTCGACGTCCGGCTGGAGAAAGATGTCTACGATGTCAACCGCCGTATCGCAGACTCCAATTCCCGCCGCTTCAGGGCCCACGGGGTGCGTGCATTCGATCTCCTGGGTGCCATCGGGTCAGGGAAGACCGCGCTCATCGAGCGGGTGGTACCGCTGCTCACTGCGCGGGGAGTGAGAGCAGGCGCAATTGCAGGAGATGTGTACGGGGACGATGATTTCAGGAGGATCATTGCGCTTGGCATCCCCGCCGTCAATGCCAATACCGGCAAAGAATGCCATCTTGATGCACACCTCGTCGAGCACTCGCTTGAGAATATCGACCTCGACCGGATCGACCTCCTCTTCATCGAGAATGTGGGGAACATGGTCTGCCCGACCGATTTTCCTCTCGGCGCTGAGAAAAGGGTCGTTATCGTCAGTGCCACAGAAGGTGATGACGTGGTCAACAAGCACCCCATGATGTTCAGAGGATGTGATATCGCGATAATCAACAAGGTCGACCTTGCACCGCTGGTGGGGGCGAACCTCGACCGGATGGAGAACGACATTTATCGCTACCATCCGGGGATGAAGGTATTCCGTACCAATTTAAAGACAGGAGAGGGGATAGACGCATTCCTCGATTCCCTCCTGGAATAACCAGTGACATTAAATAGGTGGGAATTGAAATATTAAAGAACTCCAGCAGGGACTCTCCCGCTGAATCCGAGAGTATCCGGAAAGAATAATTTGGGGAAATGACATGCTCTGGCAAGGAAGATCAGTAAGGCTGCCGACTGGGGGTCGTATCCGGCTCACGCTCGTAAAGAGGAGAACCGAGATCGGCTCTGCTCCCACTGACAGCCACATCGGCAAGGAGAGGAGATCCATCGTGCGCACCACGGGGGGGAACAGGAAAGTCCGGACCATGAGGACCGAGTACGCCAACGTCGCAGACCCAAAATCCGGGACTGTTCGCAAGGTCAGGATCGAGACTGTCGACGCAAACGTGGCAAATCCCAACTATGTGCGACGGAATCTCCTGACAAAAGGCGCAATTATCCGGACCGAACTTGGGAAAGCGCGCATAATGAGCCGCCCCGGCCAGGAAGGCGTCATCAACGCGGTCCTGGTTGAATAATACTCCAAATTTCCTTTTCTGACATTCCAGATCACACAGCAACCGCTTCTTCTTTTGAGGAATTATTTAAAAAAAGGTGGCGGTTTCAAAAGTCGTATCCCTGGAATGAACCCGGGTGTAGGAGGAGGACAGGAACGGATACGACTTTTGTCGTAAACTCTGTTGTATTCACAAAAATATATAGATTACGATAAATGCATATGCAGAGGATTCCCGGTGTATCCTTCCCGGGGTGGATCATTCTCAAAATCGGTCCTGATTCCCTCGTCCCATCTCCTCTCAGGGGACCATGAATGCTTCCCCTCCATATTCTCATCGTGGCACACTGAAGGAATGGCAATCGTTGACAGGTAACGGAAAATGTACTCTTTTTCGTCAATCGTCCAATTATTTTCTTCCAGTGTCGACAATGGGCTCTCCTCCCCTGCGATGAGGGGAGAATTGATACCCTGCGGTGGAGACTTTTATAATGGAAAGGATGAGATGAGCCTCACCGTCACAATCGCGGCCCCGTTCCGCCATGCCCGAAAGGACCAGCTGAAGAAGAACGAGGTCGTGTACTTTCTCTCGTTCAAGCAGCACTGGATGGGGATCGATCAGGCCAATATGCTCATCGCGAGGGCAGAAGAAGAAGGGCTCATCGAGATGAAAGGGGACATGATCACGCCGCTGTTCGATGTCGCCAGCGTCGAGATACCGCTTGGGTACAAGCCTGGTTCTTCCGTATTCGAGCGCTCTGACCCGGTCGACGATCTCCTCCTTCGCATCTCCCAGCAGGCAGGAGTCGCCAGGGGCCAGCTGGTCGCGGAATTGAATATGCTGGTGCAGGACCGGTTCGGGGGAAACTTAAGGCAAGAAGCTGCAGCGGTGCTGATGGCAAAACGCTACGGGATAGAGTTTCGAGACCTGCTCCCCGCGTTGAGGGAGCACCTGGTAAAAAACGAGTGATTATTCTTTCTTCCCTTCGGCAGCGGGTTTCGCAAAGTACTCTTCGAGTGCTTTGTCACCGTAGCCGGTGACCTTTGCGTTGATCTGGACGAAATCGGCCGTGATCTCGTTTCCCCTGAGGGTCTTCCTGCGGCGCTGTCCTTCCATGACCGGCTTATACCCTGCCCCTCCCGAGAGAAGGAGCCTCTTTCTCCCTGCGACGGGGAGGTTCCTGCGTGCAGGAGTCCCGTTCCTGTCGGAACCCCCGGTGATCTCCATACGGTACCCGGGCAGTCCCATTGAACTTGCATCAACCTCGTCACCGATCCGTTTCCCGACCAGTGCACCGGCCGCCCCGCCACTCACATCAACTTTGTATGCCCTGCCTGTCTTCTGGTCAGACAGGACGATCTTGAACTCTGCCATTCTCTCATCTCTCCTTCGTATGGTATCCGGTTCAGTTCACCTGGCAATCCGCCAGGGCACAGGTTCTCCCTTCCCCGGACTCACAGCAGGCAGGCATATTCTCCAGGCCTGGCCCGAGCCTCCATGAAGTACCTATGGAATTGGATGAATGAGATATTAAAAACTACTTTCCCCAGAAGGGATTCTCCCTTCGCCTCATCGCGGTGAACTCTGCAAGGATCTCCTGGGTATGAACCGGCAGATGGGCAAGCATCTCTTTTTCGAGGACTTTCACGTGGCGTTCAGGGATATCCACGAAGAGATCGTCCTCCACGTTGAGTTGCCTGCCCACTGTCGCCCCTTCTATTGAGATCGCAACCTCCGCGCCCGTCTGGGCCTCCCGGATCGTCTCCTGGTTCAACTGGATAGACTTGAGATGGCCGACCTTCTTTCCGTCAGGCTGGATGAGATTCACATCGGTGCGAAGCGTCCCGCCGAGGACACGGACACCCACCACTGCAGGGTTGCTCTGCCGGAATACGCAATGGGGAAGGACCCGTATCTTTGCAGGGTGGATAATCTGCTCGAAACGCTGCTGCTCTGTCTTCCTCTTCAATTCCTCCTTCCACTGGATATAGTCGTCCACCAGTTTGTAAATCACCCTACCTTCGAAGACCTTGACCGGGAATCCCGGCTCCTTCACCATGTCTGCTGCGTCGGGGAGGAGTGGGGTGGAGAAGGCGATGAGTGCCCGGTAATAGGGGTTCTTGATGGTCTCGGCATCGATGAGGTCGTGGCGGCTCACCGAGCCCACTTCGGCACGCAGCACCCCAATCTCTTTCTCTTCGAGCTCCTTGCAGAGGGCCTCGAGTGCCCCTATGGTGTCTGCCTTGATGATCACCCCTTCTGGCGAGAGGTGGACATTCACCTCCTCCATCTCCTTCCTGATCCTGGCAATCACCTCCTCCTGGTTGCCCCTTATCACCTGGAACGGGGAGCCGGCGATTGCACCTTCGAGGTTCGGGGCACTCACCTTGATCCCCGCGGCCGCAGTGACTGCACGTACCCGCTCAAAACGGTCCTCCACAAGGATCTCCTTGAGAGGCCGGGGCTGGAGCAGCGCCCGTACCTTTGTTACGACAATGCCGTCATGCTTTGCAACTGCAACCTCATCGCCAACCGAGAGGCGCCCGTCGTAGAGGATGACATCGAGGGTTGTTCCAAGCCCCTTCTCCTCCTTCACTTCGAGCACAGTTCCCATCCCCGGGCCTTCGGCGGAGAGCGAAAGTTCCTGCTCCATGTACCGCTGAGCAAGGCCGATCATCACCATCAGGAGTTCTGCAATCCCTTCTCCCGTGTGGGCGCTGACCGGAACAATTGCCAGGTTCCTCCTGAAGTCAGACACCCTGTCAAAGCGCTCCCCAGAGAAGCCGAGGTCCGAGAGCTCCCCGACGATCTCATAAAGGCGGGTCTCCACAAGTTCCTTTACCCTGTCATTCTGTTTTGAGAAACTGGCCAGGAATGCCTCGTCCCTGTGGACCCTCCATCCGTGAATACGGTCGATCTTCGTCGCCGCAATGACAAAGGGGGTCTTGTAAGTGCGAAGGATCTGGAGTGCCTCGATTGTCTGCGGCTGGAATCCCTGGTTGATATCCACGACGACGATTGCCATATCCGCAAGTGCTCCTCCTCTCGCCCGCAGGGTGGTGAACGCATGATGGCCGGGCGTATCAATGAAGAGGAGCCCCGGGACATTGAGCGCGACCTTCTCCATGCTCCCGCTCATCTTCCTGATTGCATCGATGGGAACAATCGTTGCCCCGATATGCTGCGTGATTGCGCCATCCTCTGTGCTCACCACAGATGATCCCCTGATCCGGTCAAGGAGCGATGTTTTGCCATGGTCAACGTGGCCGAGCACGCAGACGATAGGCGTCCTGATATGCTTCTTCTGTGTCATTCTCCTCCACCTCACGGGGATGGTCCGGTCGGATACCGGCGGGATTGGCACGAGTCGCCGCGAACCGGAGGTGCCCGCCGTCCTTCCGCATGCATCAACTGTGCAATGTAATGTATCACCAGGAATTAAATACGCACCGGAGATCTTTTGGGTGTGTGTGGAATGGGAGGGAGATATATTAAAGAGTGCCTGGGTGAAATAAAAGAGGGTACATCCTGCCAGGGTGGGGTAGTTGGTTATCCTAGGGGACTGTGGATCCCCCGACCCGGGTTCGAGTCTCGGCCCTGGCCTTGTGAATCCTTTTGAACCTTATGCCACCTCGTCATTTCGTCGCTTTTCTCTGGTCCGCATGAGGCATTCTCATCCGGGGACCATCTGTGCCTCACACCGGGGGCAGCGCAGGGCATAGCAGGGGACAGCAGGGGGGCGATCCATCCGGAACCCGCACACCGGGCACACACACACGGAGCCGGGCCTGGGATCTCTCCCATCTTCTGCCCCGCCGCCTCTGTTTCGTTTCAACACACTTCTCGCTCCATTGTTCTCTCTTTCTCAATGATACTTGAACTTTCGATTCCCCACCAGGCTCTTTTCCTGCGCATACAGGCATTTTCGCTTCCGGGTCTTTGGATACGCTTTTCCCGGGTGATACACGGTGCGAACGGGCGCATCCAGGGGAATGTTCCCTCGTTCCCTGATTTCAGGGTTCTCCTCCTGCCTGGAGTCTTACGGCGCCTGCCGGAAGAGAGAATTCTCCCATCCCTGCGGGAATACTGATACATTTAAATATCGCCACTCCCCCCAGATATATATAGTTGATTGGTGGAGTGTATGCAGCGTTCATATCTGAAATGTGTGGTTCTTTGTGTCGTTCTCACGTTCTCGATCCCGTTCTGCGTTGAGGCCGATACTCTCACGGGAAAAGATGAGGGAATTTACCGGTTCCATGTGAATGTAGAAGGCGCCGAGGGGTATGTTGATGGACAGATGGTGGGAGTGGTCAAAAACGGGCTCCTGGATCTCCCCCTCTCCGAATCGGGAACTCCATACCGGACATATTCCTTCCAGAAAGAGGGATATTACACCTACAATGGTGTGATCAACTCCGTGCCCGCAAAGGGTCAGGTTTTGCATATTTATGCCACAATGACTGCAATGCCCATGATCGAATACAGCAGGGTGCACCTGCTGGTCAGTCCCCCCGATGCGAAGGTCACCTGGGACGGAGAACCTGCGCGTGAGGTACCGCCCACGGGAATCCTGATCATCTACAACGTGGTCCCGGGAACGCATACCGTGAAAGTGACAAAGGATGGGTATCTGCCCATCGAACAGGTGCTGAACGTTGCCCGGAACGATGTGATGAGAGTTCCCCTTACCCTGCAACCAGTGGCACTCGGCTCCATCACTTTTGAATCTGTCCCGCCGGGTGCATCCGTCTTCCTCGATGGACAGTTCAGGGGGATGACCCCGCTTGTGCTCCACGATATCCCCGCCGGGAGCCACTCGGTGACCCTCACAAGCGATGGGTTCCAGGACAAAATATCCGCAGTCCAGGTCACGGGTGGAGGAAACACCCTGGTAAGTGAGACCCTGAATCCCGCCACACCTGTGCCTGGGAGCACGAGGGCTGCAATCTCCCCGCTTGTCCTGGCAGGTGCCCTGGCTGTTGCAGGAATACTCTTTGTATCAAGAAGGCCCTGACTTCAGGGGCCGGCCACCCTCTTTTTTCCTCATCGTTCTCCCCTTCTTCTCTTCCCTGGATGAATGCGCGTGTTCCCGTGAGTGTTGTCCCAGGGTGTGCGAGTGGAAAAAACGGGAATGGTGAATTTTACTCCGTAATGAGGCGTGCGACCGGGGCAATCCCTATCTTGGCCTTCCGGATCCTTGTCTCATCAAGGAGGTGGCGCATATCGACGAACTCTCCCTGCGCGAGTATCTTCTTCACCTGGCCCTCGAACAATGCCGCCGGGTCATATGCCACGTTCCTGAAGACCACCCCGTGAGTGTGGCTGAATAACCGGGCCGTCCCCTCCTCTGCCGTTTGATGCGGCCCAAAGAACGAGTCAAGCGTTGCCCTGTCAAAGTGCTGATCCGCGAGTGCGAAGTCGACGAGCACGCCAAAGCCGACCATTGTGTCACCCCTGTACCTGGGCGCCGTCTCATGCTCAAACCACAAGTCGTACACGGAAGGATCCGTGATCGAGACGCCGGTGGGAGGTGCATGATCCCGCACCGGGGAACGGCTCACCCCCTGGCTCTGCAGCCCCTCAAGGACTGCCCACCAAGCGACGGCAAGAACACCCCTGAAGTCGCGGTACTCTTCCCTTGCCCTCTCGAGGAGCATGCGGGATATCTCCCTAATCGGCATGCCCTCCCGCAAGACGCTCTCAAAGATCATAAACTCGTAAAAAGGGCCCTCCAGCGAGAGAGAATACCCTGAAAAGATCTTGACCTCGCCCGTGTCCCTGACCGGAGTGAAGAAATCGGGGGTATCATTCCCATCCGTGGGCAGCCAGACCATCGAGCCGTGGAGCACCACCATCTCTCCCAGGAAAGGCAGGACTTCTTCAGCGTTTTTCCCAAGCGCCCCGAGGCCAAGCGCATACTCCATCCCGCTGAAAGGGATCACCGCAATCTTGCGGGCGTCGATTCGGGAATGGAGCACCGCGTCCAGGTCGCCCCACAACCTCAGTGCCGAGGGCCTCCGGGAACCCTGCTCGATGCTGATTCGTGCCCCGTTCTTCTCAAAGGATGGAGATTGCAGGTCGGCAAGGAGAGAGGCCCGCTCCTCTGCCCTCCCCAGGACGCGCACGGCCTCCTGCGCCGTCGGGTAATCGGGAAAGATCGAGAGAAAACCTGCCATTTCAAGGACTTTTTTGGGAAAATCACCGGTCGCAGCGAGTGCTACTTTCCCCCCGCGCTCACGCAGTCTCTTCTGGAGGGCGAGCATAACCCTGATTCCGGCGCTTGAGAGGTATGGGACATCTTTCATATCGAGGACGAGGGACCGGTCATCGTCATGCAGTGCCCCCTTTGCTGCCTGTTCCAGGACCATCGCTCCGTGACCATCCATCCTCCCGCGGCACACCAGCACTACCACGCCGTTCTCCTTTCTCTCTGCGATCTCCATCTGATGCATCACCTTACGATCAGGGGTTTGGGCGAGCGCCTTAAAAGCATTCGTGGTCCCCAGGCTGCCACAAACCCCGCTTTTATACTGGAGAGAAGAGAAGCGTCAATACTGCATGAACGACTCCCCCAAAGATCATACCCAAATCCTGATATTCTCCGTCGTTGCGGGAAGGCTTGAATCCGTGGAACGGGTGACCCTGCCCCCCGAAGAATGGCAAAAACGGCTCTCTGCCGAGCAGTTCCGCGTAGCCCGGCTGAAAGGGACTGAGCCAGCCTTCTCGGGGGTCTACCACGATCTCCATGATGCAGGGATCTACCGATGTGCCTGTTGTGGAACGGACCTCTTTTCTTCCAGGGACAAGTTCGATTCCGGAACTGGGTGGCCAAGTTACCGGGCGCCCGTTCATTCAGCGAATGTCCGTTTCGCACAAGACTGGAGTTTTGGGATGAAGAGGACCGAGGTCCTGTGCGCACGGTGCGACGCGCACCTCGGACACGTCTTCGACGACGGGCCCCCACCGACCGGGATGCGATACTGCATCAATTCGGCATCGCTCTCCTTTGCACCGCAGGGTGCATGAACCCCGGCCATCTCCCTGCCTGGAGACATGCGACAGAAGGGCCCCCATCATGATGTGTGATGGTGCGAGTGGGGGGAGATGCCGACCGGCACTCTCTTGAGAACACCCTGCCAACCTCTCCTACAGGAATGGTTCACGTGAGGAGAGTTGCATGGAGGAGGGGCCGCCCACCATACTGACTGCCGACGACGAGGAGTTCCTTGAGGAGCTTTCGGAGTACCTCGATATCCTCGCCAACAGCACCCGGCTTCGCATCCTCCGCCTCCTCGAGCGCAGGCCAATGGACGCTCGCTCGCTCTCGATCGAGACTGGGACAAGTTACGAGAATACGAAGAAGCACCTGGAAAGGCTCCTCTCCGCAGGACTTGTCACCAGGCGCCCGGGCCTCGGGAAAGAGACGTCAAGGGGCATCCACCCGGCATGGGAATATTCGCCGGTGCCGGGAGTCATCCAGAAGCTGCAGAGGGACCTGGGCATTCTCTCAGCATTGCCCCCGCAGGTCCGGGCAGCCGGGATGAAGGACCAGGTCTCGGCAGTGAGACGGAGGATCGCCGAAGAGCTCGGATCTCCTGGGAGGATCCTCGTCGTCCTGGGAGGGGAGTGGGACCAGAAGATCATCCCGCTCTCTTCTTTGGCCATCGCACTCGGGAGAGCAGAAGAGGGCAGGACAGCCGGGTTGCCAGGTTGCGAGATCCTGGCCTTCCCTTCCACCTACAGGTCACTGACCCGGATTTCCAGGCCGCATGCCGTGATTTCATTCACAGGTGGGGGCTGCTTCGTCGAGGATTGCGGAAGTACCGGGGGCACGTATGTCAATGGGAAGAGGATTCCGGGCCGGGAAAAAGCCGCTGTCAGGGACGGCGACCTCATCTCGCTCTCCATGGGAGAGTTCGGCGCTTCCCTGCTCTTCCTCTCCGACCAGGAGCCTGGAGAGAGAGAGGAGTGAGAAGCCTTGAGGAAGAGAAGCCTCCTCATTGTCATCCTGCTCACCTGCACAGTGGTAGCCTCGGGTCTCTCTTCGGCAGCAATCACGTACGAGAAAAATTCATCACGGGGCATCCCAACGGAACTCATCGAGAAGACCCTGGCAATCCAGGAGAAGTACAAAGATATCGCAGAGAGAAGTGTTCCCTTCTTTCCTCACCCGTCCACCCCTGCGAAAACACCTCCCACGGCCACGACTGCTCCCACCCGGACCATCACGCCAATGCCAATGGAATCCCCCGCTCCTGCCTCCACTGCAGTCACCCCCACTCCCACCTCAAACGAGAGTGCCGTGCCCGGAGAAGGGGAGGGAGGGGATCAGGCAACGGGAGCTTTTTTCTCCACCCTCCTCATCCTTGCCCTCGTAGCCGTCTGCGGCTTCCTCTTCCTCCTCGTCCGCTCACGGGAGATGGCGGCTCCCGAAGATAATACCCCGTGGTGGGGGCCGTGGCGCACGGCGGTGGCTGCATCCCACGCATTGCTCGGAGCCCTCTTCTTTCTGGAGAGCCTGTCCTTTGTCGCGTCCGGGATCACGGGTTCCATATCATCGGGCAGAGGTATTGCCTGGATTGTCGCGGGAGGGTTCCTCCTTACGTACAGCGCGATCTCATCAGCAGGGATGGCTTACGCCTCCTATTATACCCTTGAACGGAAGGTGGGCATGATCGTGCATACTGCACTCCTCGGGGCAGGTCTCGCCGTATTCGCAGCGTCTCTCCTTGTCCCTGCCATTCCTTCACCCACTCCAATCCCTGCCGTGACATTCCTCGCCGGACTCTGCCTCGTCGTCATTCAGGCGTATCTTCCCAGGAAGAACGCTCCTCTACAGGCAGCCCCCTATACCGACACGATGCTCTTTGAGGACGAATCCGCGCACTCCCCTCACTCCTTCCCTCCGGAACTCGCATCAAGGTACTTTGATGCGCGTTTTCTTCACCAGGGCGGAATTGCCCGGGTATTCTCCGCGCGGCGCAGGGACGACGGGGTGATGGTTGCCGTCAAGGTCCCCATCCGGAGCAACGAGCAGACCGGGAGATCGATGCTCCGGGAGATGAGTGTGTGGAAGACGCTCGTCCATCCAGGTATCGTCCAGGTCAACTCTGCCAACATCCTCCCCGTTCCATTCGTGGAGATGGAGTACCTGCCCGGAAGCCTCGCGGGCATCACGCTTCCCTTGGACCCGGCAAAAGCCGCCTCCCTTGTCGGGAAAGTGGCCGCCGCCCTCTCGTTTGCACACAGCCGCGGCGTGATCCACCGCGACCTCAAACCAGCAAATATCCTCCTCACGTCTGATGGGGAACCAAAAATCGGAGACTGGGGACTCTCGCAGGACGACGGCATTTCTCGCGAGACCACTCTCCATGGATTCTCACTCTCTTACGCGGCACCGGAGCAGCTCGATCCCGGAAGGTTTGGAAAGACGTCGGAGAAGACCGATATCTACCAGCTTGGGATCATCCTCTTCCAGCTCCTGACAGGCACGCTCCCATTACCTGGTGAGAGCATCGCAGAGGTGGCAAAAGAGCGTCTTTCCGAGAGAGAGGAGCCTTTCTTTGCCGATGACCCCGCTCTTTTCATGTTCGGCCCGGTCATCCAGCGCTGCCTCGCCGCAAACCCGGAAGATCGTTACCCCTCCCTCCTTGAGTTCATCCACGACCTCTCTACCGCCGGGAGGATATATCATGCGTCCCGAAGTGTCCCGTCCGGAGGTGAGGGAGAGCACGACAATGGACCCGCAGACAGGTGATGAGATACCGACCCCCCTTACGAAAGCGCGGGACGGCCCGGTCCAGGTTGCCATCGTGAGGTGTACCGACTACGAGCCGGACCTGGTATACCGTGCCCTTCAGAGGGCGGTCTCGCTCGCTGGTGGCCTTGACACGTATGTTGCTCCCGGGACACATGTGCTCGTAAAACCTAACCTCCTGCAGGGGCTTCCACCTGACCGGGCAGTCTGCACACACCCTGCGGTAGTCGGGGCGGTGATCCGGCTCCTGAAGGAGAGTGGGTGCGAGGTCACCCTTGCCGACAGCCCCGGCGGGGGCATCCGATACACCCCGGCATCCCTGGCCCGCCAGTACGAGAGGGCAGGGTACGGAGTCCTTGCCGGTGACCCTGGGTGCGTTTTGAACCTCGACACGGGTTCCGACACGGCGAGGTTTCCGGAAGGAAAGGTCTGCAGGGAGTTTCCTCTCATACGCCCTTACTTCTCCTCTGACCATGTGGTCGTGGTCTCAAAGGCAAAGACCCATGTCCTGACACTCCTTTCGGGTGCAACGAAGAACCTCTTTGGCCTCATACCGGGCCTCGAGAAACCACTCTTCCACTCACGGTTCCAGTCGGGGGAACGATTCGGTGAGATGCTGATAGATTTGAACCTCCTGGTCAGGCCGTCCCTTCAGGTTGCAGATGCCATCGTGATCATGGAAGGGGATGGGCCCACGTCAGGCACGCCGAGGCCCCTGGGATTTCTCCTGGTAAGCCCGAGCCCTCTTGCGCTCGATATGGTCCTCTGCAGGCTCATGTCCCTCAACCCGAGAGATGTCCCCTACCTCCGGTGTGCCATCGGACGCGGACTCCTTTCCCCTGATGGGAGCGACCTTGAAATAATCGGCGACCCCCTGCCTCCAGGCGACACTCTTCGCGTGAAAAAGCCGCGCACCTGGGCAGGAAGCGGGGGCGGGATACAGGTCACTCCCCTCTTTCGGGCGGTGCACGCCCTTGGAAAGGTGTACGCCATGCGCCCTTCCGTGAATCCTGACCGGTGCAGCGGATGCGGAAAGTGCGTCACCATATGCCCTGCCAATGCCATTACCCTCGCGGGCGGTCGTGCCCGCATCCGCTCCCGCCATTGCATGCGATGCTACTGCTGCCACGAGATGTGCAGTGAAGGCGCACTCTCCCTCGAGAGGGGATTTGCAGGGTCTCTCCTCCACAGGGTGATGAGGGCGTGCGGGTTCGCCCGCGATGAGGACGAGCGGCACGGGGCTTGAACCACAGGTATCAAGCTATTTTTTATCCTGTATCCTTCAACCAGTGCAGCGGAGCAACAAGATGAGAGAGAAGGTCATGATGATACTGGCAATCACCGTCTTTGCCTGTGTGCCGATGGTGCAACTGGTGACCGCAGTCTGAATGGTGAAGATTGGCGGGGATGGTTGCCGGTCAATACTCCAAAAGAACCCTGAACTTTTTTCGTGTACCCTCCCGCAACGACTCTATAGGCAGACATCCCATACATTCTCCTGATGGCAGAACTCCCGTATGCAGCGATCCTTTTTGAAAAGTACAGGAAGGGAGTAATCGCGACCGGGAAACTCCTGGCCTCCCGGAACGCCTGGAAGAGGGCTGTTGCTTCGAACAAGTGGCCCCGCTGATCTCGGCCGCGATACACGGTCGCCGGGGCCCCCTCCTCCCTTTCCACCATATCATTCATCCCCTATGGCAGCAGAAGGGGAGAATATATGAGAAAGAGACCACTTTCACCTGTCTTTATTTTCGTGATAGTCCTGGCACTCTCTTGTTCAGCACTGTGCGCAACGTGCTCCGGAGAGAGCATCACGGCAACCATCGGCGATTCCATCCCCCTGAACGGCACCGTGCAGCTCGCAGACATGGTCTATCTCTTCGTGACCGGGCCGGGGATGCCTCCAAACGGCGCCCGTATGGAGAACAGCAACGCGGCCGTCGTCACCGGGGAGCCGGGTACCTTCACCCAGGTCATGGTCGAGAACGACCGGTGGGCATACACCTGGAACACGGGAAGGGTCTCTGGAGGACTTGCCCCGGGAAGCCACACAGTATACGTCTCTCCCACGCCGGCAGCCGCAGATGCACTTTCCGGCGTGAAATATGCCGAGATCGAAGTCATCCTCCATGCTCCAGTCACGACCGCGACACTCGACGTGGAATCAAGCCCTTCCGACGCAGGGATCTACTTAAACGGGAAGTACTCGGGCAACACCCCCCGCGTATTCTCAGGCCTTGCCCCCGCCAGGTATGAGATCCGGCTGGAAAAGCAGGGGTATGCCGATGAGACAGGAGAGGTAACCCTGGCAGCAGGAGATGATGTCGAGTTCACCCGAACACTTTTTCCTGCAAAAACACCCTCCACTACGGTGACGACCCTCGGAGCGACTGTCCCGGGAGTGGGGGAGACGTCGTCCCCTGGCCCCACTGCCGTACCTCTCAATGTGGCCTGGATTGCAGGAATGCTGGTCATTGCAGGGCTTCTGTTCAGGAGACCCGGGTAATTCCCGGTTTTTTCCTGTGGGAGAAAGAGAGGAGATCTCTTGCTTCCATGGCCCTGCAAACCCACTGATTTCGGGGATTTTTTTGGGATCGACCCGAAAAAGAGTTAACCTTATATCTCCTCCTCCCCATCCCTTCTGGTGAGGTGAACGAGCGTGTGCACAGTTGGTGGCCCCGTTGACATGGACATTCCTCCCGAGCGTGTGAAGGGGAAGAATTACCGGTGCAAGGATTGCGGGGAGAAATTCAAAGGCGTAGGGAGGCACCCGATGTGTCCTTCCTGCCAGTCAGAGGACGTGGAAGAAGCATAAAAGGATACCGGGGCAGGACACCCTCAAATGCCCCTCTATTTTTTTCCTCGGGACCTCCCCTCTTGCGTCGCCGATGACCTGGCCAAGGGGATGGGGTTACCATGGTCTCATTTGTCTCAAGAGACCGAATTTTTCCCAACTCCCGCCCCCCCAGGGGTCTTTCCCTGGGATATTTCCGGGTGTGTATGACTGAAGTGATCCTGCACATTTTTTAAACCCGGGTGCATACAGGATGGCATGAACCTGCAGGCAGTTTTCCTTGCCTTCTTTTTGTGCGGGCTGGTCCTTTTGGCCGGCTGCACGCAGCAGGAGGCAGCGGCCATGCCCACCCCTTCACCCACTCCCACGGTCATGCCTCCGGACCTCTCTCCTGTGCCGACTGACACGGTCCCCCCGGAATACAGCGTCCATGTGACGGTGACAAGGAATACCTATTCATTCAACCCTCTCGTCAGGGTTGAATTCCGCGGAGGCCGGGGGATGGGCCTGGTCTCTTCGCTCGATGCAGAGATCATAAGGATGGATGGAACTGTGGGGACTGCACGGCTGGAGGAGCCGGCAATCGGCGGGTACATGGAACTACCGGGCACTACAGGCAGAGACAGAGTGATCGTCACTGCGACGATGATGAACGGTGAGCGGTACCGCATTTTTGACCAGGTCCTGGAGTTCAGGGCCTGAGACTTCCCATTTTTGGTATCGCCGCGAGAATTTGGCCCTTCACTGAGACCGCGGATACCTGAAGGACCCGCGCGGGATGCGGATCTCGAACCTGGCACCTTTCCCGGGCTCTCCGGTCTCCCGGATCGAGAATCCCGTCATCGAGAGGACTTCTCGGACCAGGAAAAGCCCGTATCCCGTGTTCTGCCCCACCCCGGCAGAAAATATTGCCTCTTTCTGGTCCGCGGGTATCCCCACTCCGTCATCCTCGCATACGAGCACCAGCCCCTCGTCGTCCTCATGCAATGAGAAGGTGATGCGGGAGAGTTCCCCCCCGTACCGTATGGAATTCTCGATCAGGGCGAAGAATACCTTCTCGAGCATCGGGTCCGCGTAGATCTCGAGGCCGTTTGTGTCAAGATAGACCGTGACCTGATGGAGATCCTGGAGTCCGGCGGCTCTCCTGACTGCCGCGCTCACGTCCTGCCAGGAGGGGGATTTCATCCCCACGTTCTGGTACGTCTCGGTGAATCCGAGGAGATCCTGGAGTGCGTCCACTCCCCGCCTCTCCTTGTGGATGTAAGTGAGGAGGAGGGGGTCTTTGGTCTGCTCCTCCATCAGCTCGAGGTAACTCTTCAGGAGGAGGATCCTGTTCTGTGCATCATGGCGGGTGATGCGGGAGAGGAGGGAGAGCTTCTTGTTCATGAGGGAGAGGACTTCCTGCGCCTTCTTCTGATCGGTGATATCGACGGAAAAGACCGCTGCGCGCGTGACTTTTCCGGCAGAGTCACGCACAGGATACACGCTGACGAGATACACCGAGTTCCCGCGGACCATCTCGAACCTTGCTTCCCTGCCCGAGGAGAAGACGTCCTCTACATGCGCGCGCATCGTCTCGTCCATCTCGACGTGTAAAATGGCAGAGGCAGCCATCCCCGGCGTGCCGGTATCAGGGACAGAATAGCGGGTCCCGAACGCATCATTCGCAGAGATTATCCGGCCCTCTGCATCGATGAGGCATGCGGGTTCGGGGATTGCATTGATGAAGGTGCGCAGCAGGTACTCGCTCTCCATCAGCGCGTCTTTTGCGTGCTCGAGATCGGTGATGTCGAAGGCGATTCCCAGTACACCTACAATCTCCCCCTCTTTTCCCTTGAGCGGCTCCAGGTGGGCCCTGTAGATGCGGTCCCGGTAATGTGCGATATAACTCACCGATTCGCCCTTGATCGCCCGCGTGTGTGCGGAAACCGCCTCGATTGCCCCCGGCTGGTTTTGGTAAAAGTCACCGACCTTCATCCCCACCACCTGGTTTGTCGAGATACCCATGTCCGCGAGCCCTGCACCGTAGGAGGAAGTGAAGACGAGATCGGTATCGGTCGTCCAGAGCGATCCCGGGACCTGTTCTGCGATCATCTGCAACCGCTCTTCCCTCTGTCTCAGCTCCTCCTCGGCCTTCTTCTTCTCGGTGATCTCCAGGGCAATTCCACGGGTCCCGACGATTCGTCCCTCCCCGTCTCTTACCACGCTCACGTTGTTGAGAACCGGGAAGACGCGCCCCTTGCCCTTTCTGGCAACGAACCTGCATTCGAAATTGATTGCCGGCTCCCCTGTCCTGAGGAGGTCCCAAAACACCGCCCTGCCTGCATCGAGATCGTCGGGATGCAGGTTCTGGTCGAACGGATGCCCAATAATCTCCTCTTCTGTGACTTCGAATGCCTCAAGCCCGGCCTTGTTCATGAACCTGATGCGCCCCTCCAGGTCAGCAGTATAGATGATGTCGGGGAGGTCGTCGACGAGTTCCCGGTACTTCTTCTCCATTGCGCGGACTGCCGCCTCGATCCTCTTCTGGTCGGTGATGTCAGAGACGGTGAAGACGATAGGGGATGTTCTGTCTCCGGGATTGAGGGGCGAGGAGCTGATCAATACGTCAAAGAGGGTGCCGTCTTTTCGGACCCAGCGGCTCTCGACTGACCCGACCCCCGTCTCCCACATGGGGGGATATTTTTCACTTCCAACCCTCGCAAACTCCTCGTCGCTCGGATAAAGCATCCGTGCACTCTTGCCCTCCATCTCGTCCGGCGAGTATCCTGTCATCCTTGCGACCGAGGCATTGACCCAGGAAAAGACGCGGTCCTTCACTATACCGATGCCGACGGGAGCCGCGCGGAAGATGCCAGCGAGGAGTGCCTCGCGCTCGCGGAGATCCTCCCTCGATCTCCTCTGCTCATCAATGTCGGTGATGGTTCCCGTGCAGCCGGAATACTTGCTGCCGTCCCACCGGGTCCGAAGCGATACCCGGGCCCACCGTTCTTCTCCATTGCTCGTTTTTATCTGCCATTCCACTGAGAATGGACCCGATCTGGGCTCCTTCTTCAACACTTCCAGTCCCTGCATCACCTGCGGAATATCAGTGGGTCGCAGGTAGTCGGTAAAATGGTGTCCAGTCACTTCCTCAGGCCGATACCCGAGGATGCGGGTGACTGCAGGGCTTGCATAGGTGATGACATCGGATGAGTCAAGCGAGAAGACAATATCATTGATCGTCTCCACGAGCTCCCGGTATTTCTCCTCGCTTCGCATGAGTGCACCCTCTGCCTCCTTTCGCGACGTGACATCCATGGTCTGGAACAAAAACCCCACGATCGATCCCTGCGGTTCCCGGAGAGGTTCGAGGGAGCTTGATGCGTACCAGACCTCCCCATTCTTTCTCTGCGACCGGAACTCCAGGTTGCGCAGGCCTATTAAGTCCCTGTATGCCCGGGAAACCTCGTCGATTACCCTGTCCCTGTCGTCTGGGTGCACGAGTGAGAGCGCCTGCGATTCGAGCTCGTCGGTGGTATATCCCGTCAACTCCCTGATGTTCGGGCTCGCGTAGGTGATGCTCCCCTTCAGGTCTGTGATGATGAGCATGCTCGGCGCCGTCTCCACCATCGTCCGGAACTTCTCCTCGCTCCTGCGGAGCGCTGCCTTCTCCTGCTCCAGGAGCCTGCAGTAGTCGTTCATGGAGTCCTGGGTAGCCCGCAGCTCCTCGAGGGTTGCCGCCATCTGGGTGTTTGAGGCCTCGAGCTCCTGCTTGGCCATCTCGAGGGGGGAGATGTCCTGAATAAGGGCGACAAAGTAGTCAACCTCGCCATTCTCTCGCCTGACGGGAATTGCAGAAACTTCCACGTTGATATACCGGCCGTCCTTCCTGACGTACCGTTTCTTGACGGTATGCGAAGCCTTTTCCCCCGCCATCACCTGCCGGTAATCTTCAAGCTCTTTCTCGAGATCTTCCGGCGGAGTGATGTCTGCCCATTTTACGCCCTTCAGCTCCTCCAGGCTGTAGCCAAGCATCTCGCAGAGCTTCTGGTTTGCATTCATCCAGCGCATGTCGGGTGAAGTGATGGCGATTCCCACCAGGGGGAGTTCGAAGTAAGAGCGAAACCTCTTCTCGCTGTCCACAAGCTCGGTCTCAATCCGTTTTCGCTTGAGGATCTGCCACAGTCCCCCCATCAGGTGAGTGACCTGCCTGATGTCGTCATCGCCATATTCCAGGGGCTTGTTCCCAAGCCCCGCCACCATCACGATCCGGGTCCCGTCCATCACCGGGACTCCGAGGTGCCGGGAGACCTTCACATGACCTTCCGGAAACCCCCTCTTCGCAGGTTCAGGCGATGTGTAGTCATTGGTGATCACCGGGCGACGCTGGCGGACAGGCTCCCCCCAGAGGCCAGTCTTCTCGACGGGGTATATTAACTGCTTCTCTGCGACGCGGCACTCGGAGAGTGCGGACTTCGACCAGGCATACATGGAGAGCACCGTCTCCTGTTCATTGAGGAACGCGAGGTAGCCCATCGTGCTCCCCGTGAGATCGATTGCAGACTCCAGCGCGTAGGTGCAGAGCTCCATTTGATCGGACGAAGACATCTGGTGGAGCGTGATCATCGCCTGGAGCCTCCGCTGGTTCAGCCGCACCTCCTCTTCTGCCTTCTTCCGGCGCACCGCCTGCATGATCATGTTGCGGAGCTCCGCAAACTGGGACTTCGGGTCGCCCCCTTTCTGGAGATAGAATGAAGCGCCGATATTCAGCGCCTCGATGGCGACATGCTCTCTTCCCCTCCCGGTAAAGATGATGAAGGGAATATCGAGACCTCTCCCCTTCACCGACTTTAAAAACTCGATACCGTTCATCCCCGGCATCTCGTAATCTGACACGATGATGTCGAATTGCGCACTCTCCAGCAGACGGAGGGCAGATCCTGCCGATTCTGAGAGGGTCACCGACATCTTTCCCTCTCTTTCGAGGAATATCTGGGTGATATCCAGGAGGGCAGGTTCGTCATCGACGAGGAGCACGGAGATCATAGCATACCACGGTGAAATCGCGTGAGTTCCACTAAAAAAGATGCATTTCCAGTTGTAAAAAGGATATGGGAGACGATGCGGGGGAGCCTGTCCTGCGTGTTCATGCGCGGACCATCAGGGTCCCTTTCCCCCTGTTTGCCACATCTCCCCTGAAGAGGTTCATCCGGTACCGCTTCCCCGCATACTCCACTTCCTGGGACCCGTTGGCTCGGAAGGTTGGCAGAAACTGGCTTGCCTTGCCAAACACCATGCAGGTTCCGCCGGTCATGTTCCCGCAGGGGCGTGCGCAGTCCCCACCGATGACGAGCGTCCCGCCCCTCATCTCGACTCCGGCCAGGTCTCCGCAGTTCCCGTGGATGACCACTTCGCCCCCAGAGAGGTATTCGGCAGCAAAATCCCCTGCATTTCCCTTCACTTCCACCATGCCGCCTCTCATCCCCCGCTTCTCCCCCCGGTACCCTGCCGCACAATAATGGCCCGCGTTCCCCTCGCAGAGGATCCGCCCGCCCCTCATCTCGCGTCCAAGCCACGAGTCCGCGTTCCCCCGGATGATGATCTCTCCGGCGCTCATGAAATTGCCGCAGTGCATCCCGATATCTCCCTCGATGATGATGCGGCCCGCGTTCATGTACTCGCCAACCCTCTTGATCACCCCGGTATCTCCCGTCAGGACCACCTCGACCTGGTCAGGGGAGACGGCAGGACCCTCGATGGTGACAAAGAAGAGGTCGTCAAGCGATCTCTCCTTGTTCCCGAGAAAGACCGTGATGTCGTCTTTTCGCAGGAAGTTCTGCGGGATGATCTCTTCTGCTTCTATGGGGACCCTCGGTTTCTCACGTGGCCTGGTCTTCAGAATCACCCTCATAACTGTGCCTCGGTCTCGATACGCACGCCGCGCGGCAGGTAGACGTCCTGCACCGGGTAATTGGTCATCCTGACTGTGTAGTACTGCTCGAACTTCTTTCTGAATTCGGGGTCAAGACCCATGTCATACGCGTCCGGCACATGGGCCTTCGTCCATATGGTGCTGTTTGCGCCCTCGACCACCACCTCGCCGTCGCGTGCAACGACCCTCCCCCGCTTAATCGTGTAGCGTGTGCGGGAGAACCCTGCCATCACCTGCTGGTAATCGACGGATGGATCGACATTGTCAGGCCTGAGAGGGAATATCGCGACGTCCGCCTCGGCACCCGGTGCAAGGTATCCTTTCCCGATTCGGGTGATCCCAAGCGCCTTCGCCTGGGCGGCACGGGTCATCACCGCGATCTCGTACCAGTCGAGCTCCCGCTCTATCGCAAAGAGCGGGACGAAGTGCTCAGTCCTTGGGTCGATCATCCTCCTCTCGTTCTCCCGGAACCGCCGGCTCATGAGGAGGGCGATGATCTCGGGGTATTTCACAAACGGGGCACCGTTCGGGCTGTCGGTAGAGAGGAGGCACTGCCACGGGTTCCTGGTGAGAAGCGCGAGTTCAAGGCCGATCGACCACATGACGCAGTTGACCAGGCTCTTTCTCCCGTAATAGACCGGGATGATCCCGGACCCTGTCTCGAGCTCCACGTCATGGTTGCTCCACTTGTTGTGGTGGAGCATGTAAAGCTTGAACTCCATGGGCCCGTCGGCCGTCATCGTGGTGGTCCTGCCAAACATGATCTGGCCCATGTCCATGACCACCTGAGGCCTGTTGTTGACGGCACGGGTGATATCCTCGGACTTCGAGCAGATGTCCCGCCAGGTAGACCCCCCGTAGGAATGGAACTGGACGTGCGTGAGGTACAGGCTCTGACGCTCGGAGTTCAGGTCCGGGGCAAGGTCAATCGTGTCAAGAGTGGTCTGGTAATTTCCTGGAACACCCAGGTTGTTGCAATGGAGATGGACAGAGTGAGGGAGGTTCAGGATCTCGTTTGCCCTGATCATCGTGCTGATGATCTCGGCCGGCGTCACGCCGAATTTGGGAACGGGATCGTGGACGCTCTGCACGTCCTCCCCCCAGCCCCATGCCTCGGTGCCGCCGGGGTTCGTCAGCTTGATGGCAAAACCCTTCGCCGCTGCAAGTACCCAGGCCACCACCGCCGCGGCCCTCCTGGTGTCTTTCTCCCGCACCGCCTCCATGATCGACCAGTTCCCGTCAAAGAGGGTATTGGCGAGCATGTCCTGGTGGGGTGTCGCGGTGAACTCCTCGTGGGTGTGTCGGGCCTCGAGGGGCGCCATCGCGCCCTCGAGGATGGTCGTGTATCCCATGGTGCTGTACCTGTACGAGTTCCCGAACGTGGTGGGCACGCTGTAGCCTGAGGTGACGTGCATGACCCCTTTCCTCGCCGTCCTTCCGGCCCGCATGTCCTCGGGGCTCATGTACCGCCCAAAGTTCACTTTCGTGCCGCACACGTGCGAATGTGAGTCGATCCCGCCGGGAAGGGTCAGGCAGCCGGCCGCGTCGATGACCTCCGCGCCGGAGGGCGCCTCCTCGACGATCTTCCCGTTGTTGATGGCAATATCCATCACCTCGCCCTTTATCCCCGAGAGTGGGTCGATCACAAAGGCATTTTTTATAAGGATTCCTGCCATTATCCCCTCGCCTCCCTCACGATGCGATATATCTTCTCCAGGACTTCGAGGTCGTCCGGATAGTTCCCGAAAAAGAGCCGCCGGGTCCGGATAGGTACCCCATCCATACGATAGGCAGTCCCTTCGGCGTCTATTCCCGTCACTGCCACCGGGATCTGGATCCGCGAGAGGTGGGTGGTGGCATTGACGTGCGGATCGATCTGCACGGTGGGGATGTGGGCCAGGTGCTCGGCGCATGCCCGCGGGAAATGTGCCCCGGGATCGCTTGCCACGACGAGGCACGCATCACATTCGCCCCTCCTCAGGACATCAACGCTCGTGGTCTCTCCTGGGTTATAGAAGGCGATGCCCCTCGCAAAGTCGACAGCATAGGGGTAGCCGGTAATCCACGTGAAGACTTCGTTTGAGCCATACACGTTCCAGTGACCCCGCATCGGCGAGATGGTGAACTTGGTATGCCGGTTGAGCTCCTCAGTCAGCTCGATCGCGTTCCTGATATTCTTGTACTTTCCCTGCGCCATCGTCAGGCCGACACCAAAGAATATCGCGCCGAATTTTGCCGACATGCAGAGATCCGCGACGCGGAAGAGCTGTTCGCGCGATACTCCTTCCACGCTCAGGGGGATGAGGTCGCGCTTCCCCCTGACAATCGCCCTGAGCGCAGAGAGGACGGCGTAGTCACCACCGGGGTTGACCTTCACGAACTCGTCTGCCACCTGGGAGGAATCAGTCTCCCTTACATCGACCACGATCACTTTCCGTTCCCGAAAAGCGCTCTTTACAAAGAACCCGTCGCAGAAGGTGGTGTACCGGCTCATATGCCGGGGATGTGCCTCGATGGGGTTTGCCGCCCAGTATACCACCACGTCCGCCCTGTTCTTCACCTGCCCGAGCGTGCAGCCGGGATGGCCGACCTCCTGGATCGCCATGATCGAGGGACCGTGGCAGACAGTCGAGGTATTGTCGATGACCGCACCGAGGAGTTCGGCGAGGTGGACGCCCACGCTCTGCGCTTCGCCAAATGTCCCGCTCCACCCATAGAGGAGCGGGCGATCGGCATCGAGCAGGATTGCGGCGGTCTCCTCGATGGCCTCGTTGTACGAGACTTCCTCCCACCCTTCCCCGGCCCGCCGGATCGGTGCGTTCAGCCGGTGGTCGCCCATGAACTTCTCGTTGGCAAGTGTGCAGCCGTTCTCCACGTTCACGACCTTTGTGCCTTCAACCTCCACGACAAGGTCGTCGCAGAGGCAGCCGCAGAAGGGGCAGACCACGTCTTCAATCTTCATAGGGAACCCCTCCGCACTCCCGCATCAGCATTGCCACGGACGGCACGGGGTCATCTGTGGGTTCGATACTCACCGGGGTGGACTTGAAGTCGGGCATCCCAGTGCCGTGAGTCTCGGGGCCGACCAGGTGGTTCGCATAAGGCCCAAGGCACACAAAGACCTTCCCCCTGACGAGACCCGGGTCTTGCCTGACCCACATCACCACCTCGCCGGCGCCGCTCTTCACCCTGACACGGTCTCCCTGCTCCACCATCAGTTCAAACATGTCGACCGGGTTCATGGAGACCGCAGACGCCTCCTCGCGGTACTTCGTGGAGTTCTTCCGCTCGACGGTGGACCCCTGCGCGATCGTCCGCCCGGTGTTGAGGAGGAAGTTCATATATCCTCCTCCGGTGCATGGACCGCCTCGAGGAGACGGGCGACGCGGATCGCCTCGTTGGGGCAGTGGTGCTCGCATGTCTTGCATCCCGTGCATTTCTCCACGTGGAGCACCTTGCACTTCCCCTCGCTTACCTTGAGCAGGAGATCGTCGGTGGATGCACGCCCGCCGTGCGACATCTGGGCATCGATCAGCTTGTTCACCGGGCATGCAACCGCACAGTTCCCGCACCCCATGCACTTCGTCTGGTCCACGTCGATCCGGAACGAGAACGAGAGCCGGGTGTTGTCATAGAACATCGACTCGAGGATCCGCCCACTCGAGAGCACCCCGTTCGGGCACGCCTCTACGCAGAGGCCGCACCGGATGCAGTGGCCGATATGTATGCGGGGCTTCCATCCTTCGGGCGTACTGATGACGTCGATTGCGCCGGGTGCCGGGCAGGCCATCATGCAGAAGAGGTGATGTGTGCAGGTCTTCCCCGTAAGCTCGGGGTAGTTGCGGAAATAGGGAGGTATCTCGAGTGGGGCGGTCTTTGCGGCCAAGAACTTCCGCGCCCATTCTCCCCGCAAGAACTCCTTTGCGTAGTATACGAGTGAGAGGGGCATAATCACCGCTCCGTGCAGGCAATGCAGGGGTCCGAAGAGACAAACGTCGAGGGAACGTCCGCGAGTGATGCGACCCCCTTCAGCATGTAGTGGCAGCATGCCTCGATGTTCATGATTGATGGCGTCTGGATGGAGATCTCGACCACCCTCCCTGCCTCATCGGTTTTGATGAAGTAGGAGAGCTCTCCCCGTGGAGCCTCGCCCGAATACGCGATCTCCCCTGCCCCGGGGATCCCCCCTCCCCTGATGGGCCCCTCGGGGAGCGTGTCGAGGCACTTTCGTATGAGGGCGATGCTCTGGAGCACTTCCTGGAACCTGACCATGATCCTCGCAAAATTGTCCCCCTCCTCCCGGGAAACGGGGGCAAACCCTAGCTTCTGGTAGGTGGGGTGCCGGAGCCTGCGGTCGATATCGGGAATACCGCTCGCACGGGCAGTGGGGCCCACTGCGCAGGCTTCCCTTGCGGCCTCTCTCGTGAGGATGCCGATCCCCCGGCTCCTCAAAGCAATCAGGGGGCCGTGCTCGAACATGCCCATGTAGCGGGTAATGTCGCGCTCCAGCGCATCCATGCCTGCCCTGAGATGGAGGGCATCCTCTGGCCTGAGATCAAACCGCACCCCTCCGGGCACGATGTACGCACAGGTGACCCGTGCCCCGGTGATCCGTTCAAGTTCGTCCATGACCCTCTCTCGTGTATCGAGGAGGTACATCCCGAGAGTCTCGTGCTCGATGGTATAGCAGTAAGAAAAATTGGCAAGGATGTGGCTCTGCATGCGGTCGAGTTCGTTTACGATCACCCGGAGGAGTGCCGCCCGCTCGGGGACGGGGATGGCGCTGATCTTCTCAAGGGCCTCGATGAATACCATGTTGTGGATCACCGAGCAGATCCCGCAGACCCGCTCTGCGAGGAACATCACCTCCTGCCAGGGCCTCCCCCGCATGATCCGCTCGATCCCCTTCTTCATGTAGCCAAGCTCGACCTCTGCAGAGAGGACGAACTCCCCGCGGGTCTCGCACTTGACCCTTGCCGGTTCCTTCCAGCAGGGGTGGACCGGCCCGACAGGGATGGAGACGTCTACCGTCCTCTTCGTCACTTCCTCACCTCGTAGTCTTTGAAGACTGTCGGTGCCACCGAGAGGATCGCCGAGAGGATCTCGGTCGGCCTCGGCGGGCATCCCGGAACCTGCACGGCGATCGGGATGTGCTTTGCAACAGGAGGATCCACGAGGGTGTGCGGACGGGCAAAGAGGCATCCCGATATGGGACAGTTCCCGATCGCGATCGCCGCCTTGGGATCAGGGATCTTCTCCCAGAGACCTTTGAGCTTCTCCTCCCAGCCGGGAGTGTACGCTCCGATTACCAGGAGGACGTCGGCTTCCCGCGGGTTGTTGTGCACGAAGATCCCGTACTGCTCGATGTCATACCTCGGGGCCAGGCATGCCAGGACCTCGATATCGCAGCCGTTGCAGGAACCGACATCCACGTACGCCACGTGGATGGATTTTGACCGTACAAAGTTTTTAAGGGACTGGAGCATGGTCATGCGGTGATCTCCTTACGCATCCTCTCCTTTCCGGAATTGACTGCCTGGTCAAGGGGTATCCCCTTGCGGACCATCTCCCTCACACCTTCGAGGATCTGCCCCATCGTCCCCTCATCGATAATCGGAACGGCACGCGTGTAGAGGTGTGACCCCAGTGCCCGCTCTGGTTCAGGTGAGCCTTCCCTCATCTTCTTCCCCTGTTCGTACCGTGCAGGCAGGTTCTCGAGGAGGAGCATGTCGAAGCGGTCCATGAGGTAGCGCCGCATCCGAAGCTGGGGGACGCCAATATCGGCAGCAATCTCCCGCACCATCCCATCGTGGCGCCGGCTCTCGAGGATCGCGTATTTCATGGCGGTGAGGTCTTTCTCGTACATCGGCTCCCTCATACCAGGCCTCCAAGCCTTGCGATGGCGTATATGACGAAGAGGAGGACCGCGGCCCACAACGCAACCGCCTCCCACTTCCCCAGATGGAGCTCCTCGCGGAACCAGTAGGCCCCGGCTGCCAGGCCGAGCGCAGCCGCGACTGCAAGGCTCTGCAGCCAGAGGGCCGGCCTGTCTATCAACTGCACGGCTATTATCAGGAGATAGATCAGGGTGGCAAGCACCAATACTTCTCTGATCATGACATCACCCCGAGGATGGCAACGTATGCCACCATGAGACCGGCAATCAGCGTCTGTATCGTGACGCTGTCGTACGGCGAGAGCATGGGGGAGACGGCGCACACGAACGAGAGGGAGACAGTGATCAAAACCATTGCAATGAGGACCATCCAGAAGGGAAGGCTCCCGATAAAGACGAGGATGAATGTCAGGAGGAGCACATAGGTCTTCAACCCATTGCAGACCTCGAGCCCTGCCCTCCACACTCCGAAGTGCTCTGTCTTGTACCCGCTCACGAGTTCCTTGCTCTCCACGATCGAGAAGGGCCCAAACGGCATCTTGGAGAGGAGGACTACATACATTGCCACCGCTGCAAGCGGTATGGTGGCGAGAAGCGGGCCCTCGAGCTCCTGGTAGGCGACAATGTCGGATATCATCAGCGATTTTGTGAAGATCGCGATTGCTGCGACAGTGACAAAGAGCGGGATCTCGGATGCTGCCGAGATGACCGAGCGGACACCGCCGAACTTGCCGTAGGGAGACCCCGACGAGAGCCCGAACCCGTGCTCGACGATCTTGTGAAGCATGTAGATGGCGAAGATCACAAGGAGGCTTCCCCCCGAGAGGATGACGAGGAGCGCCGCAGTCCAGATACCGATTGCGACCAGCACGACGCCGACGAAGAGGGCAGTGCTTGCGGTTGCGGGAACCCACGTGGTCTTGAAGGAGAACTTCAGCATGTGGAGGATCTCCTGCCAGACCGGTGGGCCTGGCCTCCTCTGGATGCGGGCGATCACTTTCCGGTGGATCCCCAGGAGGAGAAGCCCGAAGAAGGTGGCAAAGAGCAACTCGGCGATCATTGTTAGTACCCCAGGAATGGGATGTCGGCCTCACCCTCGTGGGCCATCCAGTAGAGCCCAAGACCCAGCACGAAGAGGGGGAACCCGGCGATCAGGACCGCTGCATAGGCCCAGAATGGGATGAGGCCCTGGGAACTGAGGACCATTGCTCCCGCTCCCGGGACAGCCGCGGCCAGCATCAGGGCAAGGGCATACTGCTTCTTCATTCCATCACCTCATATCAGGAGGATCACCTCGGTCACCCGCAGGAAGATCAGGAGTGACGAGAGGGAGCACATGATCACGTAGGGGGCACCGGGGGCCCGGAACATCTCGGCCTTGGCCGCATAGAATGGGGCCATCCCCTCCCCCATCACGCCGAGCACGAGGAGGGCCTGGGCGGCAAGCGGGACTGTCAGGGCCCCCTTTGCAAGTTCGAGCATCGAGAGGGTTCCCGTCGTTGCGGCAACCATTCCCGCAGCCGCAAACATCGGCACCGTTCCCGCGAGCGCTACCAGCCCGTACTGGTAAGCGGCGTTCTGGACATGTCTGCTCCTGACCGCCGCAACGATCCCCACGTTGCAGATGCCCACGAGCGAGACAAAGAGGGTGAAATCGAAGACATCCCCCGTGACCATCGCCCCCATGCAGGCGAGTCCGCATGCGATCGACATGAACCTGCGGAACCGCAGTTCCGAGAGCGAGATCTCCTTTGCGTAGTAGGCATCGCCACCAAACGCGATCTCGAGCTGGCGCTCGGGCCGGCTCACCAGTACGAATACCGAAAAGACGAGGGCCAGGAGAAAGAGGGTGAGGGTGAAAGGCGTAAAGTAGATCACGATGTCCCCAAACTCCAGGAAGAAGAGGGGTGCCCCTCCGATCTCGTTCATCCCTGATCACCCCACATGGCGCCGACAAGGGACATCTTGGTGATCACCTTCATGAGAATTCCCACCGCGGCCCCCATCAGGGCCATGTACCACCATTCGGGGGCGAACATGAAGACAAAGAACGCTGCAACCCAGAGTGCCCACGAGATCCCGCTCGCCATCTCGAGGATGTGGAAATCCCCCGAGAAACTCCTGCTCATCAGGAGGAAGACTATCCCAAGGCCTGCGATGGCCCCGCCCGTGAACCCTGAGAGGATGATCCCATACACCGCAAGGATTGTGGCAATGATGACTGTCGCCGGGGATCGCATTATCACCTCGATATTCAATCCCTTCACCGGCGTGTGCCGATACCCTTCCTTCACGAGGTATATCTGCGAGAGCGCGAGGAGTTCGGCAATCCCCACCACGAGTCCGGGCAGGATCAGGGCTTCTGACAGGTCGGTCCCGATCAGCGCGATGACCGCGAGCGCCGCCGTCTCCACCAGGTCAACCAGGAGGAGCTTGTGGAGATCATCCCTCTCCCATACGAGCGCCAGGAATGCAACGAGTGCGCACGCAAATGCGGCGGCAAGCCCGACAGAGTACTCGTTCCACATCCTTGTCAGGCCTCCCTCTTCCTGAAAAGATACGCCGCAATGGCGAATGCAACAAAGAGGATGGTAGGCTCTACGACCGTATCCAGGCCTCTCGTGTTATAGAGTATCTCGTCAAGTATTCCTCCCGGGTGTGCCACGATGGTAGTTCCCATGTAAAGGGTATGTTCCGAGAGAAAGAGGGAGAGCGGGGTGAGGTAGGCGGTGACATACCCGGCAGTAGGGGAGTTC
This sequence comes from Methanolinea sp., assembly GCA_018263335.1. Lineage (GTDB taxonomy): Archaea > Halobacteriota > Methanomicrobia > Methanomicrobiales > Methanospirillaceae > Methanolinea_A. Next base: position 30,926 of record JADFCY010000006.1, read on the forward strand.
TCTGGATATTGGGAGTGGATGGCCGCCTGGGTGAATGGTGGCCCTCCCCTGTCATAGGGGTTGAGGGAACTGCCTGGCACGATCTCCTTTGGATAGAGCTGGTCTTCGGAATAGGGGAGAGGGAGGGTGAGGAGGACAAAGAGCGACATCGCAGCGCATGCCGCCGCAAAGACCGGCAGGATGTTGTCAAAGTTTGAGAGGACCCTGGAGATCTTCTGGATGATCATCCCGATGCCTCCTTCTTCTGGATAACCCGGATGAAGATATACACGCTGAGTGCCGAGACTCCCCCGAATGTCAGGAGGGCGAGTGCCTCGTTGTACGAGAGCATCAGCAGGAGAAGGCCCCATGCCGGGATCTCGAGGTTGATCAACCGGTTCAGGTAAGTCCTTGGAACAGGAAATGCCGAGGCGATGGTGCCGCCGAGCAGGAGAACGAGCCCGAGGATGAACTCCGGGTTCATTGCTCCCCCTTCCTGCAGACCATCAGGATGAAGAGGGTCGAGAGCGGGGCGATGAGCGCCACGGCGATGGCAACGTCAAGGAGCCCCCTGTCAACGATGAAGGGGATCGCGCCACCGATCATGATGCCAAGCGAGATCAGTTTCCGGTAAGGATCACGCTCGACGACAGTCAGCAACGCCCCCGCAAGGACCAGCGCACCAAATACCGTCACCACAATGTCATTCACGGCGGTCCAGTCCTCCTGCATAGGTACTGGCGATGGCATTCGATTCAAGCGTGGTGCCGACGAAGTAAGCCGCGGCGGCGACAAGAGAGAGGGGGTGGGGCAGGATGAGGGCGATGCTCCCTGCGACGGCAAACGAGAGCACATTGAGGAAGGGCAGTTTCCTGAGGGTGTCGGGCTCAAGCGCCACCCTGATCGCGGCATATACCGCAATGACCGCACATGCCGCAAGGGCGGTGTCCTGCGGGTTCATCCTCCCCTGGCCCTCCAGAGATAGGCGAGGAGTCGGCTTGAATGACGGTGCGAAATGCCCTGAATCGTAAGGATGGCGATTACCATCCCCGCAATGAACTCAGCCGGAGAGAACCCGATCAGAGTGAACGCCGAGACAATGAATGTCGCGGAAATGGCACCGGTGGTGCCTGCGTACCCCGGGTCATTGCAGATACGGTTGCCGATGAACACGAGGAGCGCTGTCAGAAGACCGCCCGGAATACCCGCGATGAAGACCCCGCACGAGGCAAGGAGGGTCCCTGCCGAGGCATCGGGGGATGAGACGATGTTTCCCATCATGATGCCGCCCGGAAGCGCACCTCCCTTCGCCTCGATGTGTTTCCCGATCGCGGTTGCGCCGACCACGCCCCCTGACGCGGGAAGCCTGAAGAGTAAGTCTATCGCTATGAAATTGAGCCAGCAGACGGCTGCTGCAACCAGTATATGGACAAATGCCAGGAGAGAGATATCCATCGGGCCGTCAACCTACAGGTGGTTGGGTTGTGAGAAGAATAATATTTTGATTTTGGTAAATTGCGGCGAAACGGGTGGGGGAAAGGGTTTTATTATACGAGCAGAAGATTGGGTCCATGCCGGCACATGACTGGTGCAGCTGTGGCCCTCCTTCGCCTCGCAAATCTCCTCTTGGCAGGGGTCAGACCTGCGGTTCGTATTCGCCCATTGACAGTATGACCAGAGGTTCTTCCTACCTCCCCACCCGTGCCTCGAATCCCCGGACAAGGCCCATTATCAGGATCAATACAGGTATGATCTCAAGCCTGCCGATCCACATCAGGAGGATGAAGATCCACTTGATGGGTTGGGGGCTCTCGGGAGTCATGTATCCCACGCCGAGTCCCACGTTGCTCATTGCAGAAACCTCCTCGAAGACCACTTCATGGATCCTGAAGTCCGTTGAGACAAGATGGAGCCCGATAATGGTGGCTACAAAGATAGTCAGGACATACAACATGATAATCAGCATGTTCTTCGAGAGCTCAACCTCGGAGATCTGCCGTGGAATAGCTTTTCCCTCGTGCCTGAATGGTACCATCGCCCTTCCCCTGGCAAAAAAGCGCCTGAACCACCAGACGAGCCCTTCGTACCCGAGAATAACGCGGTTTGCCTTGATACCACCGGCAGTACTCCCGGCGGCCCCCCCGATCATCATCAGGAGACTTATCACAATCAGCGGCCCTGCCACCCAGTGAAGATTCGAGTTCTGAAGGCCACAGCATGTAAGCCCTGATATGGTGCAAAAAAATCCCTGGCGCACCGCAATCTCGAGTGGGAAATTGTTGAATACATGGAGGTCAAGGGTTACAATAAGAGAGCCGACGAACGTCAGAGCGAGAATAAGCTGCACGACCCTGTCCTGGAAAAAGGGCCTGATCTTTCCCCTGTACATGAGAAAATAGAGCTTGAACGGCAACGCTCCTGCGAGCATTACCGGGATTAGGAGTGCTTCCAGGAGCGCGTTGTTGTAATAAGAAATACCGGCATCATGCAGGGAAAAACCGCCTGTCGCAAGGCTGACCATGACCAGGTTGAGTGCATCCCACAGTGGAATACCCGAGATCATCACCATCCCGGTGAACACAATGGTAAGGAAGAGGTAGATGACCCACATCCGCCTCCCTGTTGAGACCACGTTTGGCATGAGCTCCTCAGACCTCCCTTCCGATCGGTATAATTGGTGCTGGATGAGACTAGAACGTGAGAGCATTGCGATTCCAAAGGCAATTACCCCGATTCCTCCAACCCACTGCATAAAAGACCGCCAGAACAGGATGGTTTTTGGAGTAGAATCAAGCGTATCGATCACTGTAAACCCGGTCCCTGTCCACCCTGACATGGCCTCGAATATGCTGTCAGTCCAGCTCATCTGGAGACCGAGAACAAAGGGGAGGCTTCCGACCAGGGCAATCACAAGCCATACGAGGGCTACTGCCGCAAGTGCCACCGAGAGCTGAGGTACGAACTCCCTCCTCGGGATGCGGGAGATGAGCAGGCCCAGGATCACGAACGTCAGCGGCACGGAGGCCATCGGCACCATCATCTCCCACTCCCCGAATACGACAAGGACAAGGAGCGGGACAAGGGTGATGAACCCGAGGAACTCGAAGATGACCCCCATGTCATGGGCGATGATGGCCAGGGTCTCGAGCCGCTTCATGATCAGGTCATTGGAAGCAGGAGATTATCTTGATTCTCCCCTCTCATGCCTGGTTTGGCAACAATATCCCCCTGAGATCCGCCTGTGTGAAGAGCCGGCGGGGATCCTGATACACTCCGGATCCGTTCCCGATGCAGCAGAGGGCGTTCAAGGGAACACAGGAAAAGGGGAGTTTTGGAGGGTCATCTGAACGCCACCCCGGCAAAGGGCTGCACGAAATGCCAGGGTTTCGCTCTTTTCTGCCATAAAAAGCAGAAAAGATACCATATATGAAGTTACAAAGGCCTGGCGTTCAGGCCTGCGAGTGCATCCCGTATGTCCTCATCATCCAGTTTGGCAAGAATCTTCGCTCGTAGGAGGGAATAATCGCCATCGGGCATGTGCTGACCGAAAGGTGGCGAACAGTCAGCCGCTTCCTCATGCCCTTTCTTTTCGTTGACGGCGTTCCTTACCATGTTTCTCACGCGCTTGGCCGGGATGCCATGACCTTGCTGGTGCTGATCTGACAAGGTCTGCGGCCTGGTATATGTTCCCAGACCTTCATATATGGCATATTTCTATTCAATCTCCTCGTATATAATGATTGCGCAGAATAATATTTTTGCGATAAAAAATGACAACGCGGGAGATGGCGAAAGCCATTTCCAGATCCGTTGGATATATCAAGAGAACTGGACGCGCAAAACTTCATCGTTCATTTCCATCCCGGCAACCTGCCAAGGGTTTTTTCTGCCCCTGTATCCTAGTACCAGGAGAGCGAGGGTTGCCGAGCGGTCAAAGGCGATGGATTTAGGGTCCATTCTCGCAGGAGTTCGGGGGTTCGAATCCCCTCCCTCGCATAGCCCCGGATGCGCCATTCGTTTCCTCTCTATTTTCTGCTGAGTCCCTTCTGTGCCACATGGACCACCCCGCAAGTGTTTTTATAATGGTCCTCCCCTCTCCTCTCATGGACCTCTTTATATTAAGACACGGCAAGGCAGGAACCTCTGACCCCCGCGATCCGGGTGACAGCGAGAGGCACCTTACACGGCAGGGACGAAAAGAGATTGCAGAAATCGGTGCGTGGATGAGAGCACAGCAACTGAAGTTCCCGATCATCGCATCGAGCCCGCTTCCGCGGGCTGCAGAGACGGCAGCCCTCATAGCCCGGGTACTGGGAGAGCCTAAAGAAGTCACTTCCTGGGATGAACTCGCCACCGGTTACCCCCCCGCAGCCGTCCTCGGGAAGATCGCGGAGATCATGCATGAAAACCGGGTTCTGCTCGTGGGCCACGAACCGCAACTCTCATCCCTCATCTCTCTCCTCATCTCCAACCGTCATGACTGCGGCATCGTTCTCAAAAAGGGCGCAATTGCACGGATACGGTTTCCCGGAGAGCCTGGACGGGGAGAGCTCCTCTGGCTGCTGCCTCCCCGCCTCATCCGGGGCCCTGGCGGCCCGAAAGAGTGAAAAAATTGCCCCTCAACTGGCGTTCCAGATCTCGAACCGGCAGAGGTTGCTTCCCCTGGCATAGCAGTGGGTCTCGTTCACACTCATCTTCTCGTTGAAATGTGATGAGAAGAGAGCCGCGAGGAGGCCCGAATCGAACGCACATTCAGACCTGCCCGTGATGGGCAGGTCCTGGCACTCGAAGCAGTCCCTGACCACCAGGGTCAGGGGGTCATACCTCTCCACCTCAAGTTCGCCAAGGTCAAACCGGGACCAGAAGAGGGTGAGGTTTTCAAGGAATTCGGAGAGTTCTCCTGCCCTGACCTGGGGATAGATGGCAGATCCGGCTCTGTTTCCTGCCCTCTCGAGGATTGGATGAATGTGTATCCCCTCAGACATCAGGCTTACGCGAAGCGATGTGAGAATGAAACGGAAAACATCCCGCGTCTTTGCATTGGCGGGGAGTGTGTCGGGGAAGAAACGATCAGCCCAGCGCATCTCGGGATCATTTGCATTTGCGCGGACGAGGATCCTGCCGTTCAAAGAGAAGATCCGCTTCCTCGCGTCCGTCGGATCAGGGCGCATGCGGGTGATTCCTGCCGAAGAGAGGGCTTTCATGTGTGCAGAGATGGTCGATTTCGCCCTCCCGGACCTTGCGACAATCTCGTCAAATGCCATGTCTCTCTCCTGCAGCATCTCAAGTATCCTCCCCTTCAGCTGGCTGTCGATTGACTTGAGGCCCTGGTCTGAGGCAACAATCTGTATAAATTCGCCGGGATACCCTGGATAATCCTGTGGAGCGGTCATGGCGTCTCTTCTTACATCTCAGTGGGGGCAAAAGTATATATTAGTATAGTTCGTATATAGTAGAATGTTCGTATATATCCGAACATTATGGGAGCCACCATGTCCCCAACCAGGGCAGACGGCCCCCATTCCGGGATTCGCCACCCGTTTGCGCGAGGGGCAGGATCCCCCGAAACGAACGAAGAAAGACCTCACATGAATACACGGATGGATATATGACACTGGCATCAACCCCTGCCCAGGCGACTGGGCCGGAGATCCGGGGGCCAGTCACCAGCATCGACTGCCTCCCCTCCTCCGCACAGGCAGTGTTCACACTGCTCCGCGATGGAAAAGAGCGTACGTTGAACGAGATAATCGGCAGGGTGGCATTCTCGCCGCGGACTATACGGAACGCGTTAAACAGGCTCAGGCAGAGCGGCCTGATCGTGGCGAAATTCAACTTCAAGGACGCACGAAAACCCCTCTACAAAGTGAAAACCGGGTAACCCGGCGGCTGCAGGAAAGAGTGTGTTCCCCCACGCGAAAGGGGGCCTGTAGCCGGTTATGTTTTCTCGTTGTATCCCCTGAGGGGAAAAAGAATTCTTGCCTTTCCTGCAGAAATCACTCTTCCGGATGAAGCACCAGTACCTTGGTGACACAAGGGACCTCTTCAAGTACGACCTCATAGAGCTGCTGCTCTCCCGCCATCCTTCGCTGGACCAGGCATTCTTCATCACCATGCTGACTCCCGACGATGGATCAGGGCATGGAGAGAGGGCGGATTACTCGCGGGCGAAGGCTGGGTACCTGAACTCCGCCCTTTCAGGTTTCCTCTCCTGTCTCCGCGATGCAAGAACCCGGAACTGCTTTTTGATACGCGACTATTTTTCGGAAAGATCGCTCCAGGTCAACATTGAGAGAAGCCATTTTACTCATCACGGGAGAGAGGAATACTTCTCCCGCATCGCAAGGAAGGTCCGAATGCTCTCTCATTTTCTTATATTCCTTGATCCGGATACGGGCCTCGAGGTTGCCGTGCCGACCTCCGCACATCTTCTTTACGCCGAGGTATCACTGGTCACACGCGCAGCCGGCAGGGGCTCCATCGTCATGATCTACCAGCATATCCCAAGAACGCCCCGTATTCCCTACATCGAGGCACGTTGTGCATCGCTCTCCGAACACACTGGCTTTTCGACCTCCTGGATATCTGACGGGCAGGTCGTCTTCTTCTTCCTCTGCGGCGAATACGGCGTCCGGAAAGACCTCGAAGCCTGCCTCGTCGAGTATCGGAGGCGGTACCCATTGCTCCTCTCCTGATCTCGCGGGGGTGCAACCTTCAGATTTCCACCTGAAAAAGACCCCTGATCAGGAGGCCGATGAGGAACGATATTCCGGCGATACCGAGGGATATTGCGGCCATCTCGAAAAACCTCTTCCAGAACGGGAGGTCAGACGCAACAGACGTGTAAAAAGTGAAGCAGACGATGATTGCAACGGCAGTGAGGAGCGAGAGCGCAAGCGCGGCGAACGGGTTGGAGAGGAGAAGGAACGGCAGGACGAGGAGCAGGACCGTGACAATATATGCACTCCCGGTATAGAACGCGGCCTTCATGGGCTCCTTCCCGTCCTTGTCCGATTTCTGCGAGAGGTACTCAGACGATGCCATGGAGAGGGCAGCGGCGATGCCCATGATGCACCCCACCGCCGCGATTACGGTTGGGTCCTGGAGGGCAAAGGTGAACCCTGCAAGGCTTCCAGTAAACTCAACAAGGGCATCGTTCAGCCCGAGGACTATCGAACCTACGTACCGGAGCCTCTCCTCGTTGAGGAGGGCGATGATCTCCATCTCATGCTGCTCCTCTTCGGCAATTATTCTTTCTAATTCCGGGATTGTGCCCACCAGCACCCTGTAATCCTGAATCGCGGCGTTCTCCCGATTCTCCATCATCTTGATGGCGAAGGTGAACCCAAGGAGACGGGCGATAAGATAATAGAACCACACCCTGATGGTATTGGGCTTTACCTGCTTTCCGGTATACAATTCCCATATCCGCGAATGCCCAAGTTCCTGGTCGGCCATTCTCAAAAAAACTGAGGCATTGTGGGGATCCCGGGCCGTTCTCGCGAGCATCCGGTATATGTGGTGCTCCGTCACCTCGTCGCGCTGGAATCCCGCGATCATCTCCCTTGTTTTTCCGGTTACCGGTTTTTCTGGTCCCTTGGCGGTCAGGCTCAAAACCACCTTTTTGTGAATGTCTGAAGGGCGGGCCTGTTAATAATTTCCCTTTTTTTCGAAATACGAAAAATGTCGGGACCTAACGCAGGATAACCGCACTTCGCAGCTCCCAAAGTCCCCGAAGACTCCACTGAACAGGTTGATCAGCAGGTTTACATTAATGGACGATGAACACCAGTTGACGCGATACAGGTCTTTTAAGGGAGTTTACAATGAAGAAGATCCTCATCACCGTGGGAAACGAAGACGCCGCCAACATCCCGCAACTTGTGAAAGGATACTTTCACCTCCGCGAGGAATTGGGCGAGAAGACCCGTTTTACCATTGTGGTCCCCGACCAGGACCTCGACGAGGTGGTGGAAAAGATAAGGGTGATACTCGGGTACATGGACAAGAATACGCTCGTCGAGGTCTATTCCCCTGATTTCACCATATATCCACTCCTTGACGAGAAACAAAAAGATGAGGAGAGAAGGCCGAATGCCGCGAAGAAGAGGAAATTCTCTCCCATAGAGAAGCTGCTGGATTCCGTCAAATCCTACGAGCGACTTGACGCGGATATACTCAGCCTTGCTGCCGTCGCGAGCATCGTGGGCCTCGTCGGCCTCTTCCTGGACAACGTGGGGATCGTCATCGGGGCCATGCTGATCGCACCGGTGATCGGGCCCATCTACGCGTTTGCCCTCCATTCCGCAACAGGAGACGGCATTGCAGTCCTCCGGGATATTCTCAACATATTCTTCCTCCTCGCCTCGTTCATCCTCTTCTCCCTCGTTGTGACCTGGGTCCTCGGTTTCTTCATCCCTCTCGAGGTGACCGGCGAGATACTCACCAGGACCCATTCAAGCCCTGTCTACGCCGTCATGGCGATATTCCTCGGGTTCGCCACCATCGTTGCCCTGGCAAAGGGAATCCCCGACAGTATCGCGGGGGTGGCCGTGGCGGCTGCGCTGTTGCCCCCGGCCCTCGTGAGCGGGATCTCCCTCGCGCTGTACCCGGAAGGAACGCTCAGTGCCCTCGTCCTCACACTCCAGAACGCCGTGGGACTGATGGCCGGGAGTATCGTCGCAACGATAGTCCTCCATATACAACCAAGGTCCGACAGAGAGAAAGCAGCAGCAAAGACGATACTTAGGCGTACCGTGATACTCCTGGTTATCCTCGTCCTCCTCCTCGCCATCATCCCCCTCATCACGATCAACGGCTAGAATGGGCAGGGGGGAATCTCTGCCTCCGCTTTCAGCAGGATCTCATGGGGGAGGCCCGAAAGCGCAACTGCCGCGAGTGCCCCGACGATGCCCCTGCCTCCGATGACCTCGACCTGGTGAAAGGCAGCGGTTGCTTCAGCCTCCTCGGGTGTGACAATCATTTTTCGTGCTCTCTCTCCGTATGCACGAAGACCGCATGGCACGTGGAACCCCTGCTTGAAGGCCATTCCCCACTCGGGAGAGAGGGCTTCATCCTCTAAAAAGACCAGTGACCGGTCGCGGACCAGGGTATGCATCCCGGGAGGGACTGCGACCTCGATATAACTGCACGAGTTCCCGGCCGTCTTCTCCCTCACCGCGGGGTTGAGCATGACAACGTGATGGCTGATGGGGAGCACCCCTTTCATGGTCTCGAGGTGCTGGAGGAGCGCAAGTGCGAGGGCAAAGGTGGCGCCCCCTTCAGGGCTGTCCGTGTCATCGATGCCAATGATCAGGTGCGTCAGCGCACGGGTGCGGACACTCCCTTCCACGATATCCGCTGAACGCTGTATGTTCACCTCGCAGACCCCCTCGGCATGGGACATCATGTCGGTGAGCGAGTAGGCAGGTCCCCCAATGCAGCGGATATGCTGGACGATCTCGTCTCCTTCTCTCTCCACGCCTGCGACCCCCACCGCGGACGAAGGGTGCAGGCCGATATCGATATCCTCCCGGCCCAGGCGGGCCCATTCGCGGATCAGGGTCCCGTCCCTGTGCACACCCTGGATGACGCCTTTTGCGTGGGAATGGTGGAACGCACAGAAGGCAGCGCACGCACTGCTCATGCATTCATGGTGGATCTCGACCCGGTCGCCGTCAATCGTGGTGAATATCCTCCTGCAGGCGCTCGAGGGGAGCGCACTGATCGCTGCGTACTTTGCGGGGTTCCTGCCCATCTTCTTCTCCCGGACACGAACGCACCCCTCGTCAACCAGGCGATTGATCCAGTCCTGGGCAGTGCTCCTTGGGACTCCTGCCCCCTCCTGGATATCGGTCACGGTGAAGTAGCCGCGATCAAGGGTGCAGGCCCGCATCAGGTGCAGGAACTCACGTCTTTTTTGGATGACGCTCCGCATGGAAATTCCGGATGTAGAGGAGATCCCCGATGATTGCGCTCGCAGTCTCCACCGATCCCGCTCCCTTGCCGATGAGGGTGATCTCCCCTGCCATGTCTGTCTCGATTGTGATGGCATTGAGCGTCCCCTCCACTACGAGGGGATGGGAGAGCGGGAGCAGCCGGGGAGCAACCCTCAAGATCCCGCGGTCAGGAATGGCCTCGGCGATCAGCCTGATGGTACAGTGCTGCTCTTCTGCAAGCCGGAGCGCATCGTTGGTGAGGAGATCGATCCCCGTGATCTCAACGTCTTCGAGTGTCACGGGTTTCCTGCAGAAGGTGTTGGCAAGGATCACCAGCTTGACCGCGGGGTCGATTCCCTTCACGTCATAGGTGGGGTCCGCTTCCGCGTACCCCATCTCCCTCGCCTCGAGCAGGGCCTGCTCGTATGTGAGACCCTCGGCCGCCATCCTGGTGAGGATGAAATTGCAGGTCCCGTTGAGGACCCCGAATACGGCAAGGACACGGTTTCCCGCGAGGCCATGCTCCAGCATGTGCATGACCGGGATTGCGCCACCGACCGTTGCCTCGTATCTGACCTGCACTCCCCTGGCCGCAGCAAGGGACCTGATACGGGAAAATTCCCTGGAGATGGGGCCCTTGTTCGAGGTGACCACATGGCGGCCCTTCTCAAGCGCGGTCAGGATATGGGTGAGCGCGGGTTCGCCGGTATCCGCATTTGTCGGCGTCACTTCGATCAGCACGTCATATGCCGCCTTCTTCACCACGTCCATTGCAGTGAGGGATCGGTCGCCGCAGAAGCCGCTTTTCGCCTTCGCCTCAAGCACCTCGTCGATGCTGATCCCGTCCTTATCGATGAGCGCACTCCTTGAATCTGCAACTGCCGTCACGGATATGCCGAGGTCTTTCTCCTCTATCATCTGCAGGACGCCCCTTCCGACCGAACCCATGCCGAGCACCGCGACCCTCATTCGATCTCCTCCAGGGGTTCGACAAGGAGGAACTCCTTCTCCCTTGCCACACGGCGCAGGATAGCCATCGCCTGCTCCATGTCCTCCTTGTTCACGGCCTTTATCAGGAGGCGGGCAGATGAGACCTGCGTGATTGCCGGCATGCTGATATTCAGTTCGGTCACCTCGGCAAACCCGGTGCAGTCAATACGGTCCACGGTATCCCCAAGATCGGTGTGGATAAGGTGACCGATCAGCATCACCGCTTTCTGGTACAGGAGACGTTCATGCCCTATCCGCTGGATGTTGACTCCCTGCTCCCGGATCATCCGGGTGAGTTCTTTCAGCCGCTGTTCGGGGAGTTCCAGGACGATCTGGACACTCAGCATGCCGCCACGCTGCTTCTCATCCCGTTGGTGGATCACGGCAATGATGTTGCCCCCCAGATCGGAGATCGGCTTGAGGGCCGCGATCAGCTGCCCGGGAGCGTCCTTTATCTCCAGTTTCATGGATACCTGCACAGGTTCACCCTTACCTGTTATATGAGATCGGCCGTGGAGATAAGCCTTTTACCCGGTTGTTCTCTCCTCCATGGCATTTTCCTGCATGTATTGGGGAGATTCCGGCCACAGATGCTCCCCGGAGGAGAGAGATCCTTGCCCGGCTCCGTCTGCCTGGTCAGATCAGGGGGTGAAACGCAGCTGAAGTGAGAAGTGCCAGAATTCAAAAGAGGATGCGCAAATCACTTACCGATCCCGTAGTATTTCCGGATGAACTCCCGGATCTTCTCTGACTCGATCCAGCCCCTGTCAAGCTGGGAGACAGTCCTGTCGATCTCCTTTGCCTGGCAGCGTATCTGCTCGGAAAACGGCCCTCCCTCGATATCGGCAAGCCCCACGATCACCTGCATGGGATTTCTGATGTGGTCGCCAAGAATTGCGAACTGCTCGATGTTCTTCTCGATCTGCTCGTATGCAAACCTCTTCTCCTCCTCGATCTTCCGGGACCGGGTGATATCGCGCATGATGATCATCACCCTTTCAACGCGGTTATCCCCGAGCACCGGGATGAGTCGCGTCTCAAAGATATGCTCCCGACCGTTGAGGGTGAACCCGATGGTGGTCTCGAGGTCTCTCCCTGTCAGGAAGACCTCCCGGACCTTCGCGAGTGCCGTGCCTGAAATGCATGGCAGTGTATCGTGCAGGTTCCTGCCGATGATCTCGCGCTCCATCCCAATCCTTTCCAGCCACCTCCGGAAGGTTGAGTTCACGAGGACGATGTCAAGGTCACGGTTCACGAGGAAGATACCGTCGATCATCGCATCGATCGTGGCGATGTACTGGTCTTTTGAGGCGTTCAGCTCCTCTTCGGCCTGCTTTCGCTCCGTGATGTCCGTGAGCACTGCGAGGATGGCATCCTCGTTGCGGTAGGTTATGGGAGTCGCGTTCACCAGCACCGTCCGGGACTTCCCCTCGTGGGTCGAGAGTGTGATCTCATATGGTTCGACGCTCACACCTGCGACCCGTTCCCTGCTGTGCCTCCTCACGGAATCCCAGGATTCGGGGTCGATGAAATTGGAGATCGACTCGTCCACCATCTCTTCAGGAGACCGTCCGAGCGCCTCCGCTCCAGAGCGATTCACGAAGAGGAGGCGTTCGCCAGAAAAGACCAGGATATAATCCGGGAGACTCTCCACGAGTTTGCGGTATCGCTCCTCGCTCTCGTCGAGCGCCCGGTGCGACTGCTTCTCTTCCGTGATGTCGGTGAACACTTCCTCGAGGTATCCCTTTTCCGAAAATATCCTCACCCAGAAACGGGCCCAGAGTATTGATCCATCTCTTTTTGTAAAACGCGCCTCAAAATTGGAGATTGTCTCGTTGTCGGCAAGCATGGCGATGAGGTGTTCCCTCACCCCCCTGTCCACGTAATGCTCTGGAAACCGGAATTCCCTGATGAATTCATTGACAGATGGATATCCGAACATGCTCGCCATCTGGTCATTCGCATCGATGATCGAGCCGTCTGCCACACTCACGCGGGCAAGGCCCACCTGCGCATTGGTGTAAAGGCCCTGGTACCGCTCCTTGCTCTCCCTGAGTGCCTCTTCGGCCTTCTTCATGCCCGTAATGTCCACCAGGGTGAACACCACCTTCCTTCCAGGGATGGGGCCTGCCGACATCAGCCCGTGAATCACGTAGCCGTCTTTCCTTCGGAGGTGGCATTCGAACTCGGTCACGGCCCCTCCCGCCAGTACTCTCTCTCTGATACCCGCCTTCTCCCCCTCGTCGACAAAGAAATCGAGGAACTCCCGCCCGGCAAGTTCCCGTGCCCTGTAGCCGAGAAGGTCCGCCCCCCTGTCGTTTGCCTCCTCGATCACGAAACCTGAGCGCAGGTTCATGGCAAGGAACACTCCAGCCTCCGAATAGTCGAAGATCCCGTGGTACCTGTCCTCCTGCTCCTTGAGGGTATTCGAGAGGGATGCAACGATCACACCGATCGCGACAAAGACATAGAACTGGGCGGTAGCCTGGGTGATCACCTCGAGGTTGGGATATCCTGTGATGTAGGCCATCGCCAGGTAACCCATGGCAATCCCCACCGTAATGAGAACCCCCCTTCGCGGGAACCAGTATGCAGCGATGACAAGGGGGATGTAAAAGAGGTGGGGGGTGACGAGATTGAGGCCTCTTTGGAGGCTGTAATAATTCAGGAGGAACGCAAAGAAGGTGCTGAACAGGAGGATGGTGATCCAGAAATCTCTCTGCTCAAGGATGACCGGTATCCTGTGTCTCCATATACCCATCTCTTCTTCACCCCTCCGCTCTACTCATTCGGTAGATGCTCACCATGATAAAAGGTGGCATCAGGAGGCGGGCCGCCGGCTTTCTCTCCTGCTGATCCCTCATGCGCCCACCCGGCCGGCACCAGGCGCTCGCGGTCCATGAAGTACCGAAACGAGCGGTTCTTCCGGTATGCCGCAGGGAGAGAAAACCGGGAGAGGATCTCCAGCATGTACGCGATCCTTGAGGCGTATTGAGGCGGAATCATTCGGTTGAACTCCTCCTTGGTGACATGATCGGTGGTTGCAGGTGGATTCACACCCAGTATGGCTGCGTCCGGGTCCTCGATCCCCGCAAGATACCAGCTCTCGATCTCCTGGATGATGACCACGACCGTTGCCGGGTGTACGACGCAGAACCTCTCGATGATCATCTGTTTCTTTGCCTTCACCCCGGGGGCCTGGTCGATATCGGTGACCAGCAGGTACTCGTCACCGGTCCTGCGGATGCTCTGGACGAACTTGCACACCCTGGCTCTCTTGAGGCAGGCGTATTTGATCAGCCTGACCGAGCGGTAACGGTGAGCGATGAGAGGAAGGATAATCCTGCCAAAGAAACGCTCGTCATCGTTCCCCTCCACCAGGATGTATAAACGGCGTTCCGTCATTCGATCCCTAGCATGTTCTGGATGAAGAGCTCCTCGATACCTATCTCGTCCTCCAGGAACGCCTGTATCTCCTTCCTGTTCGCGGGCCGGCTGAGGCGGGAGAAGCCATCGCTGTCCCGGCTGATGAGGAGGATGTCATGGATGTCCACGTGTTTGACCATCTCGGGGTTGTGGGTGGTGACGATGACCTGTTTCGAACGTGATGCGTCCTTGAGCATCTCCACAAGCCTCGATATGAGGTACGGGTGGATATTGCGTTCAGGCTCCTCTATGATGGTCACTGGCCGCTCCTCGAAGTAGAGGGCGATCAGGAGGGCGCAGATGTTGATCGTCCCATCCGATATCATGGATGCCGGCAGGTACTTCTCCCTGCTGTAGACCTCCTTGAGCTTCAGAAAGAGGGACATATCCATGAACTTCTCGACCGCGACGTCGTCGATGAAGGGAAGCACGTCACGGAGAAGCCGGGTAAAGGTCTCCCTCTTCTTTGGGTCGTCGAGAATCCGTTTGATCACAATCGCCAGGTTGCTCCCGTCCTTCTCGAGGTCAGTCTTCCCCATGATGGGGACCGCTTTTTTGAGGAGTCGCGGGTCAAAGTCAAACACCTTCATCCCCCGGAATATCCATTCCAGAGAGGGAATACCGGGGACGAAGAGGGGGAGAGTCATGATCAGGGTGCCCTCCGCGATATTCATCCTCTGGAAATAGTAGGGGAAGAGATCGTTCTCCTTCAGATCGAGGCCTTTTGGAGGGCAGATGCAGTACTGGATGGGGCCTGCAGCCTTCACGAGCGTGATCGTCCCCCTTCCCGCGCCCCTCTGCTCACCACCCTCCTGGAGGGAGAACTTTCCCTCGACTTCCAGGGTGTCGGAGGAGATCTCGAATGTCTCGGCTGTTTCCGGGAACGCCAGTGAGAAGGAATAGCTGATTTCGAGGGGCTGGAAGAAGACCGGGGCTCCCCTCCTCATTGCAACGATATCTGTCTTCTGCTCCTCGAGCACGTACCTGATATGGATGGAGAATGGCACTTCCGGCCCGATGATCGTGTTTCGCAGGTACTCGACTCCGCCCTGGAGAGAGATGGCGTTGGAGAGCCCGTACTTGGCGATATCCCGGATGAACTTGATGACCTGTATAAAGTTTGATTTTCCTGATGCATTTGACCCGATGATGACATTGAACTGGTCCGGCTGGATCTCCAGGTGTCGGAAACTCTTGAAGTTCGTGACTGCAAGCTCCCGGATAGGCATGATGGAGGTGTACGTCCCCCCAGCATAAGGTAGTTATCCAACACGCCCCCTCGCTCTTTTGTCCGGGGAACTGAACCGAGTGTATTGCTTCGTATCCCCATTCAGCCATCGGACAGCCGCCGGCACGCTATAAAGGGGCCGGCCCATCGGGAGCCTGCGGATCCCTACGTCGTCTATCGGGTGACTGGGGAAAAAGAGAGGTATGTTTCTCTTTCTTTGGCCAGGTGAACAGTGGACTTTACCGAAAGAGAGTTGTCCCGCGTGAACAATCCTTCTCATGAAAGGGAGGAATTGCCGGTGAAACCGATCATCGAGGGGCGCGGGCTCCGCAAGGAGTTTGGAACCGTGAAGGCCGTTGACGACATCACCTTCTCGGTGATGCCGGGCGAAGTCTTCGGCTTCCTCGGGCCAAACGGCGCTGGCAAGACCACCACGATGAAGATGATCGAGTGCGTCTCCCCTGCGACATCGGGGATGCTGACTGTCTTTGGCCTCGACGTGAACAGGGACCCGCGGGGGATCAAGCGCTGGCTGGGCGTCGTCCCACAGGAGACGAACCTTGACCCTGACTTCACCACGCTTGAAAACCTGCTCGTCTACGCGCGTTATTTCGGTATACCCTCTGCAGAAGCAAGGCAAAGGTCAGAAGAGCTCCTCTCCTTTGTCCAGCTCTCGGAGAAGAGAGATGTACCCATCGAGAAACTCTCGGGCGGGATGAAGCGGAGGCTCATCCTTGCGCGGGCGCTCGTCAACAGCCCGCGCCTCCTCATCCTCGACGAGCCGACCATCGGCCTTGACCCTCAGGCCCGGCACCTGATGTGGGAGAAATTAAAAGCCCTCCAGGCGGCCGGAAACACGATCGTCCTCACCACCCATTACCTTGAAGAGGCCGAGCGGCTCTGCAACCGCCTCGTCATCATGGACCACGGCAAGATACTGGTGGAAGGAACACCAGGAGACCTTATCCGCCAGTATGCCGGAGAAGACGTGGTCGAGGCTGACTATACTCCCCGCGTGGTACGCTGCCTCGAAGAGATCGGTGCCCGCTTCGAGGTCCACGGGGACATGGTCCAGGTCTTTTCCGACCGGCCAAAAGAGGTTGCCACGCGGCTGCTCTCGGACTGCAACCCGGGAAGAGTATTCGTACGCCGCGGATCGCTGGAAGACGTGTTCCTCTCCCTCACGGGGAGGGCACTTCGGGACTGATGCAGACCATGATACCCCGTCCGACCACCTGCGCATGGAAAGTATGGCGAAGGAACTGGGATGTCTTCTTCAAGACCTACAGGGTGAACTTCCTTCCGCCTTTTATTGAGCCGGTCCTCTACCTCCTCGCAATCGGGTATGGCCTCGGGATGTTCGTCGGAGAGATCGAGGGCATCCCCTACGTCCTCTACATCGCCCCCGCGCTCCTCGCGATCTCGATGATGAACTCATCGTTCTTCGAGTGCACCTACTCTTCGTTCGTCCGGATGTATTACCAGAAGACGTTCGACGCCATGATCTCGACCCCCCTCTCGATCGAGGACGTCATCGCAGGCGAGCTCCTCTGGGGAGCCACGCGGAGTTTCATCTATGCAACCGCGATGCTGGTGGTCCTTGTCGCCTTCGGCGTCGTGTCCCTCCCCTCATCGCTGCTGGTCATCCCGTTCTCGTTCCTTGCCGGCCTCCTCTTTTCGGGCATTGCGATGTGCTTCACCGCGATCACTCCTGGGATCGACACCCTGAACTACCCTGCCTTCCTCTTCATCACCCCTATGTTCCTCTTCTCGGGGACGTTCTTTCCCCTCTCTGTGCTGCCGGAAGCCCTGCAGGTCTTTGCGGTAGGAGTACTCCCCCTCGCCCAGGTCGTGACCGTGACACGCTCCCTCACCCTCGCCACCCCCCTGCCCCTCTTTTTCTACAGCCTTGCCTGGATCGCCTCGTGTACAGCCATATTCTTCTTCCTCTCCATACACCTGATGAAGAAGCGGCTGGTGGTCTGAAAGGGCCATTTTTATCCTATAGACGCACATGGTAGGGGGCAGGAACCCGCATGAGCATCTACACCGTCTGCCAGAAGAGCGTGGTGAATGTCACCCCTGATACCTCGGTCCGTTTCGTGGCCGAACTGATGAGGAGCAAGAACCTGGGATGTGTCGTCATCGCAGAGGAACAGAAACCCGTGGGCATTGTCACTGATCGAGACCTTGCGCTCAGGAGAGATGTCCTCTGCAACGAGGAGGCGGACCAGGCGCCGGTCTCCCGCATCATGACCCGCGAGGTCTTCACAATCAGAAAGGACACCGGCATCTTTGATGCAATCCAGGAGATGAAATCTTCAGGCGTCCGGAGGCTCCCTGTGGTTGATGCGGGGGGCCGCCTCGTGGGCCTGATCACCCTGGATGATATCATCAGGCTCCTTGCCAGGGAACTCGGCGAGATCGCGAGGATCATAGGAAAAGAGAGCCCGAAGATATAAAATCCCCCCAATCAATCTCATTTCACTTACCCTAACGAAGAGGCTCCCTCTTCAGGGGGACCCTGCCGGAGATCCGTCGGGGGACGAATCCATTTGGTTTTTTCCCATCCCGTCTTCCCGGGAGACTACTGGATGGGGGATTATTCTGCGCCCGTGAGCTTGGGACCCGGCCTTCGCATCACCCACTCCCAGGGAACTTCAGGGCGCTTCGTGGAATGGACCCATCTCTTAATCCTGCATGAAGAGAGAATGGGTATGACATCCAGGAGTCGCGGCCCATGATACTATTCGACCCCGCAGATATACGGATCAGGGTGCTCAATTCGGCCATCCTCGCCCCGAGCCCCCACAATACCCAGCCCTGGAGGGTGGCATTCAGGGGTGAAGAGAGGATCGTCCTCTCGATTGACCATACCCGGCTGATACCAGGGTGTGACCCGATAGGCAGGCAGGCCTTCATATCAGCAGGAGCCTTCCTCGAGAACCTCGACCTCGCCGCAAAATCGGGGGGGTTTCGCGCAGATATCGACCTCTTTCCCTGGGGATGGCCAGACGCGCGGACGGTTGCAGAAGATCCGGTCGCTCACGTCGATCTCATAGAGGACCGGCGGGTCGACTGCGACCCTCTATTCCTCAAGATCCCTCTCCGGCATACCAACCGCCGCCGCTTCGAAGGGAAGAAGGTCCCTCTCGAAGCCGCCGGTGAACTCACCGCTGCGTACGACTTTTCCCTGGTCCCTCTCGGGTTCTCGCACGATGATGACCTCATCCGCAGCGTTGCAGACCTCGCTGCAGAGGCAATGGAGATCGAGCTTGCAGACAGAGAGAGAGTGCGCGAGACGCTCCGGTATTTCAGGTTCACAGACAGAGAGGTGCGCAGTTCATCCGACGGGTTCGGGCACGCCCAGTCAGGATACGGGCGTCTGGCACGGTTCTTCATCGGGAGGTTCATCCTTTCGAGGGAGCGCGCCTCCTCCTCTCCAGAATCCTTCTCGCGCATGGCAAAGAAGAGCACCCGGGAGCAGGTGGCTGGCGCCGGGGGGATAGGGTGGCTCTCTACCAAGGGGGACCACCGCGTCGACCAGGTGCGTGCAGGCAGGGCCTATCAGAGAGTGCACCTCAAAGCATCCGCGCTTGGCCTTGCGCTTCAACCGGTGAGCCAGCCCATTTCAGATTACCCTGATATGGCCGATCTCCGGTCAGGCATCCACGAGTTGCTGGGTGTCCCTGCCACCCATACCATACAGATGCTCTTTCGCCTGGGGTATGCCGACCCCGTCCCTGCCACGCCGCGCAGGGCCCTCGGCGAATTTTTTTAAGAAAGAACTGGCTCTTTGGGCCCCTCGACCCTGCGTTTATCCCCCCATCAAGACGGCCTCGAGGCCCACCGCAACCGCAAGCACCACCATGCCGCATACAAAGAGGGGGAGAGTGTAGTTCCTCACCACCTCCCATATGCTCCCCCCGGTGGTCCGCTGCAGCAGCCAGAAGAAGGGGTCCGAGAGGTAGGAGATCACGCAGGTCCCGGCGGCAACCGAGAGGATGAGGGGGATAGGGTGCATGGAGGCTGAAACGGCGGTCCCGGCAAGCACCTGCGATGAGATCACCGCGCTGACCACCCTGGACCCCTGGGCAGCCTGGATTGCCGCAGTGAATACAAACGGGATCAGGACAAGAGGAAGGGCCGTCACCATGCCAGGAAAGACTCCCTCAGGAAAACCGCTGGCGACGATTACGCTGCCAAAAGCCCCTGCCCCACAGATATCGAACATGATGATCCCCGCATGACGCGTCCCCTGGAGAAGCCCTGCAGTCCTCGCCACAGGTGTTGCAAGCGCCATGCAGACCAGGAGCCCGGCCAGCATGATGCACTGGATCATGCTCTCGTGGGAGAATGAGAAGAATACCGAGAAGAGGGGGATTGCCGCAAGAATTGCAAGAAACGGCGCCCAGGCCTTCCAGTGGATCTTCCCTGCGACCGTGTTGTCCGCCCTTTTCTCTCCAGGGTCAAGCCGGCCCTCCATTCCCCGGCCTGCCCGGGCCCTGAAGGCAAAGACCACGCCGCCGAGAAGGAGCAGCGAGAGGGGAACTGCAACCAGGTCAAAGAGAAGCGGGGATGCGCCGCTCCCAAGCCCGCTGAAGAGGGGGATGACCACCGGGGTTGGGTAGATGAGGGTGTAGGAGAGAACGCTTCCGACCGCCGCAAGGTACAGGAGGTCCTTTCCCGAACGCTCTCCGCCCAGATTCCCGAGAATGGGTGTGAGCATCACAAACGCAGTGATGCAGCAGGTGGCAGGAAGCGCGAAGAGGTACCCTGCCAGGCCCGAGAGGGAACGGGTGTCGCCGGTCCTCTGCCTCAGGTCGGATACCAGGCCCTCGATCAGCCCCTGCGCGTGGAGGGTCTTTGCGATGACGGCTCCGCAGAGGATGATGACCGCAAAGATGGCGAATATCTTCCCGAGCCCGTTGATCGCGGCCAGTACCACCTGGTCTGGAGTCATGCCCGAGAGCAGGCCAAAGAAGAGGGCTCCGAAGAGGAGGGTGAAAAAAGGGGGAGCCTTCACCCGGATGCTCATCGCGGTGACAAAGAGCATTACGACGAGGAATGTCAGAAGCGGGTATAGCATGGTCCGCCGGAAAGCCCGATTGTATCTATTGAACAGTTATCTCTGTATCTCAAATCCATCACCAGGGTTCGACGCCTCGTGCCATTCCACTTGTATCCCGCGGACACAAATATAGGGGTCTCCCTCTGCCCTGATCGCGTCCAGGAACTTCATGAGAAGTGCCTCCTCTCCCACCGCGGAGACGCTCACCGTCCCGTCCGGGTTATTCCGCACCCACCCCGAGACCCCGAGGCATCTGGCCTGGTCCCTCACGAAATATCGGTAGCCGACCCCCTGCACCCGCCCCGATACCACTGCCCGTACCTCTCTCATTGGTACACCCACGGCACAACCGCTCCTTCCCAAAGGGAATGCCAATCTGGGGCCTGCCAGGGTGTGCAGGAGCCGGACCAGTGAAAATCCCTGCACTCTTCTCCGGTCATTCCCGACACTTCGGCCATAGTGATTCCTCCTTCTTCTTTAAAGCAGGGCAGCGGTTGAAGTACGTCTCGCCCCATACCCATGGCTGGTAATTCCTGCACATCTCCGGTTTCAATTCATGAATGCCGCATATATACCTGTTTTTTGCGATCCTGCGAAGGAAAGGGCAGACCGTCGGAAACCCGCCTGTCGAAGGGTCCCGCATCTCTACTGCATGGATCCCGGAGATGTCCCGGGGGGAGAGTTCATTGCACCAGACCCACCTGCCGTCATCGAGGCAGGCCATGAAGAACCGGAGAATATCGTCCCTCCCCTCCTCCATCCATGAGAAGAGGTTCTCGGGAGCAGGGGTGATCCTGTCCCCGAATATCTTGCAGCAGAGCCCGCACTGGAGGCAGCCATCGGCCTCATCGGAGTCCGAACTGAAAATACTCTCCGGGTCTTCCCCTCTCCTGGTTCCCATTGCAGGAATAGTACTTCATCCCCCTTTATCTCTCTTTCATTTCTCGCACCCAGCAACCCTTCGCGGGGCGGCAGTCCCTTCCAATGGGATGGATCCCTTTCATTTATGGGATATTCGCATGAGAATAGTACTGATAATGCCATTCGAATGCAGGCAGTGCGGCAGATGCTGCATGTACATGGGTGACTACATCGCAATCGAACGCCAGATAGGACCTTTTTCATTCCTCGGGTGTTCGGTTTCCACGGGCACCAGGTTTCTTGCGAGAGTCGATGCCGACAAGCAGGAACTTTTCTTGGACCTCGCCTGGTCTGAGCGCCATCCCTCTGCCTGCCCATTCCTCCGCCCCTCGGGAGCGCGGATAGTCTGCACCATCCACGAGACAAGCCCGGCGCAGTGCAAGGCCTATCGCTGTGTCATCGCAAGGATATACAACCAGGAAGGGGTCGAGAGAGGATACGTGACGGGGACCCGTGCGCTCCACAGCGATGACCCCCTCCTCCGGGAGGCATGGAAGGAAGTGGAGGCAGAGATTGCAACAGATCAGGAGGAGGCCGAAGACCACATCCCCTTCCTTCTCGCCCGGCGGGGTTACCGGTGTGAGTAAAGAGCGGAGGGCCACCTGTTCAGCCCCCGAATTTTGTCCTCTTTCAGAATCTTGATATCTCTTCCCCGAGATTCCATAGCATGGAGATCCTGAAGATTCCAAAGATGGAGAAGGAGGA
Organism: Methanolinea sp.; assembly: GCA_018263335.1. Classification (GTDB taxonomy): domain Archaea; phylum Halobacteriota; class Methanomicrobia; order Methanomicrobiales; family Methanospirillaceae; genus Methanolinea_A. The sequence goes on from JADFCY010000006.1 coordinate 53,184, forward strand.
GTACGACCAGATTATCAGGGAATGCCACGTCAGTCGAATCGCATTCAAAGGCGCCGATTTTCCCTACATCGCCCCGTTCCTGTACGTGTTCGATGGTAAGTACCTCTATTTCCTCTCCACCAGGTACGGGAGAAAGATAGAGTATTACAGAAGCAACCCCTCAGTGTCGGTCGAGATAGAGCAGTACTCGCCGGACCTCTCCACGTTCCGTTTTGTGAGTCTCCAGGGCAGGCTCGAGGAGATCGAGGACCCGTCGGATTCGGTTCAGGTCCGGAGACGGTTCGTGGACATGATGAGAAGCCGGAGGCTCTCTCCCACCGTCATGTCCGCGCTCGGCCACTCCCCTGGCGACCCGCCCGAGAAGATACTCGGAGAGGAGAGAAACCTCGTGTGGAAACTCGTAGGGGTGAAGGATATCGTCGCGCTCAAGAACGCGTGACCCCACTTTTTTCCCGGTTGGTCCCCTTCGCCCTGCAGAATTCAGACGACCCTGCGAAAACCAAAGGGACCTCGCAGCGGGGTCGCAGCTGGTTGCCGGGAGTGGGATCGCAAAATAATACAGGACACCAGAGGGGGAAATCCACCTCTTTCTTGCTGCATTCCTCCCGATGGAAAAAGTTAAATCTTCTTGAGAGCCCCTCACTCATATCCATGGGCAATACACACCCATCCCCATCGACCCCGGGGCAACTCCTTCCCGGCGAGGAGGTCCTGCTCGTGCTGCACCCTTCAAGGTGGGGCTATGCCTGGCATTTCCTGCTTGGGGTGCTGCTTGTCGGAGGAGGGGTATTCATTCCACTCGTGGAAGGGAGGATCATCGCGATCCTGGCAGGGGTGTTTTACGCCGGATATACCGAGATGCGGCGGCGGCGGACGACGTACTCCCTGACTTCCCGGCGCCTGATCAGGGAGCGCCGTCTTCTCTCGAGGAGAAGCAGCACGGTGCTCTATTCACAGATCACCGATCTTCACCTCGCGCAGTCGTTCCTCGGGAGGCTGACCCGGACCGGTACCATCTCGATCAATACCGCGGGAAAGGACGGCTTCGAGATGGTGATGGAAAATATCCCCCACGCTGAGCAGGTACGGAGCACGATAGAATCCCGGATGATCGAGCACGAAACAGGCCGCGACTGATTCCGGCAACAGCATTCCACCTGTCACAAGAACGCTGCGCACACGCAAGGGGCATACCCCCATCATTCCCGGCACGTATGCTGCATGAGCAATTTTAACCCTCTGGATGGCATACCTCCCATCCATGGAAGACACCAGGGCTTTTTTTGAGAGGGACGCCTATGCCCGACACGCAGGAGTCGAGCTGCTGGAGGTCGGGCCTGGCCGGGCCCGCGTCAAAATGGAGATCGGAGAGGTGCATGCCAACAGCCACGGCACGGTGCACGGGGGGGCTATCTACACGCTCGCGGACGCTGCATTCGCCCTCGCTTCAAATTCACACGGCATCCCTGCAGCTGCCATCAACGCGACGATCGCGTACATGAAGTCAGCCCGGAGCGGGACGCTGTATGCCGAGGCCACGGAGTTTTCAAAAAACCCAAAGCTCGCGACCTACACCGTGGAGGTAACGGACGAGTCCGGAGAGAAGATCGCGCTCTTTCAGGGCATGGTATACCGGAAGACTCCCCGGCAGTGACAGTCCCCCCCGGAGTTGGGGAGGTCATGTCAGGCAGCGGTATCGGTTCTCTATGTGAATGGCTTTTCCGATAATCCCGCTATCCGACTCTCCCTTACCCGCTTCATGCTGCCAGGTGACGCGCTCACCCCGGGCGCCAGGTGAATCCCTCGGGGCACGCGTGAAAGAACCTCTCGCAAAGAAGACGGCAACGCTCGTGCGATCCCTGTATATGCCGGGAGGTCTCTTCCATGACCCGCGCCTGCTCTCCTGAAGGGAGGTCAGATATCCATTGCCTTATCATGCCGGGTGTTGGTTCCAGGTGGAACTGCAGCCCGAGCGCGCTTCCGGACACCAGGGCCTGGTGAGGGACCTGTGCTCCCCGGCAGACAAGGTCCGCGCCTGCAGGAAGTGAAAATGTCTCTCCGTGAAACTGGAATGCCATGAATACGCGGGGAAAACCCGGAAGGATCCCCGTGTTGCACGCTTCCACGGGGAACCAGCCGATCTCCCTCGTGCAGGACGCAATCTCTCCTCCGCAGGCTGCGGCGATCATCTGGGCGCCCAGGCAGATGCCAAGGAGGGGCCGTCCCTTCGCCATCCACGACCGGATCAGCCTCTTCTCCTGCTCGATGAAAGGGTAGGATGCACCATCGTTCACACTCATCGGGCCTCCCAGGATGAGGAGGTGAGTCGAAGAGAAGGGCGGGACTTCGTTTGTCTCGTAGACGGGGACTGCCTCACATGTGATGCCTGCTGCATGTGCATACTCAAAGATCACCCCTGCGGGTTCTTCTTCCACGTGCTGGAGGACTGTGAGACTGATATCATTCGTCATGCAGGTATCCACTCCCCAAAATCAAATCATTTAATTTTTGCTGCAAGGAACAACTATTCTTTCCTATTTCTAATAAATATAAGTTAAAAACGTGAACTCATCCCCCTTGCGATATACAGCAGGATACCACCTGGATTCCCCCTTTACGGACAGGGATGAGGCATGAATACCGATGGTTCAACAGTCACCTGGATCCTCTGTGTGAGTGCCCTGGTCATGCTGATGACCCCGGGAGTGGGCTTCTTCTACGGCGGGCTCGTCAGGAAGAAGAGTTTCATCTCCATTTTCACGCTCTCTTTCATCACCCTCCCACTGGTGATATTCCAGTGGTGTAGTGATAGGCTATTCCCTGGCATTCGGTGGAGATATCTTCGGATTGCTCGGAAATTCTGACTGCATCGGGCTGAATAATGTGCCCTTCAAATCTGACATCGCATATCCCCCACTTCTCTTCTGCTCTTTCAACTCACTTTTGCCGCAGTGACCGTCGCAATTGTCAGGTCGGGCACGGCGGAGCGGATAAAGCTGGATGCATTCCTCCTGTGTGCGTTTCTCTGGGTGACCCTTGTCTCCTCTCCCGTGGCGCACTGGATATGGGGGGAGGGTGGGCAGCAGCGATGGGCTTTCTGGACTTTGCCGGCACGGTGAGCGGGCATACTGATCTCCAGGTTTTTGTCCCTTTTTCAGGCGTACAAGTATTTCCTGTTGTCTCCCTTTCGCATGACAATGAATGGGGCAACAGCCTTCCTTCCAACTTCCCCCTCGTGCCAATAATCCCAGGCTGCCTTGAGAAGAGGCCCGCATGGGAACTTTTCCCGGTTGATAAAAAGCCGGCGGGGGGCAAAGACGTTTCGAGGATGAGTTGCGGGGAGGAGATTGTTTTTTAACCCCATGATGGGAGAAAATGTGAGAGAGAGGATTTTTTACAGGAATGTTCAGGGTTTCGCAGGAGTGTTCCAGGGTGAGAACTCCTGTTCCTGGTCGCCTGCCCTCTCCGTGTTCGATTGGGGAGTTTCCCCGGGGTCACCCTGTCCGAAGGGGGTGTCGCGGGTGTGACCGGTCCCCCAGTTTCCAGGGTGGCACTTCCGTTCACGTACTTGCCATTGCTCTCGCTTTCATTCTTCCCATGCCGGGTCGTTCTCCGTTGAATGGAACGGGAAACTCGTCCTTGTGCTCCTCCATGAACTCCTGAAGCAGCGTCCGCGCCGTTTCCATGTCGCCACTCTCCACTGCGGCGCGAATCGAGATCACATCATACCCGGCCTCTTCCAGCCGATCGAGATGGTTTTCCATCCTGTTCCCTCTCTCGGCTGACTGTTTCTGCATCCGGCCACATTTTTCCGAGGGAAAAGGGAACTCTTCTTTGTGCGCTTCCATCAACTCATGCATCAGTGTCCGGGCAGTTTCCATGTCGCCGCTCTCGACTGCGGCACGGATAGCCCCCACGTCATACCCTGCTGCTTCCAGATGGTCAAGGGGCTTTTGCATCAGGTCACCTATCCCGCCGGAATTCTTCATGACGGCAGGATGGGTTCCTCCACCTCCTGCCTGGACCGGTACCGCCACAATGAACATGACGGCAAGGACTGCGGCAATTGCGGCGGTTTTCACGAATGTCTTCATATGTTCCTCCATGTGCGGGTCGTAATGTCGGCTTTCGACCGACGTAAAGTATATTTTACTATATGTTATATTAATTTTACTGTAACGGTCGTGCATGAAAAATACGGAGAAGGTATCCACCCGAATCGGGATCCCCCATGGAAAAGGGGAAAAACCTTTTTTCCTGGGATCAGGGTCCGATTCAATCGTAAAGAAAGACCTCTTCCACGGATACGCCAAAGAACCGTGCGATCTTGAAGGCGAGTTCGAGCGAGGGATCGTATTTCCCCTTCTCGATGGCAAGAATAGTCTGTCGGGTCACCTTGAGCTCCTGCGCAAGCGCCTCCTGCGTCAGGTCATGCATGGCCCGGAATACCTTTATCTTATTCTTCATCGCTGTCCCATTCCCCGTACTTGCGTGCATAGTATACACGGAACCCGATATACAGGAACGCGATACAGCAGAGCATGATCATCTGGAATATGCCAAAGTAACCGAGATGCGGCTCGTCTCGTGGAAAGTCCCTGGGGAACTCCCTCGGGCGCGGAATGCCAAGAGGAGTGCCAAAGCCGATGACCGCGCTCCCGAGGCTGACTGCAAAGAAGAGAACCCAGAAGACCTCGAGTGTCCTTGAGCCTGCCTTCTGGCTGATGAGCACCGCCCGCTCATCCTCACGTATGTCGGTGACAGTCATCCTGGCCACGTAGAGGAGGCCCACACCCATGATGAACCCGGCCGTGATGATAAGGGGGTTACGCAGAACGACCGAGAGCCAGAACAGCCCCACCTCGATCAGCCCGACTATTCCCAGCAGCAGGTAAAAGGTATTCTGTTTCATGCGATCCGGATGTCAGTGGTATTTGACATTTTTGCACATAATGGTAACCTTGTCGCGCTCCGTGTCTCAGTCCCCTTGCGATCCGTTCATCGAGCAATACGTGCCCATTTCTCCCCATCGAAGGGTTTCCTGCCATTCTTTCCAAATGCCCGGGGGTCCTGTGGGCCGGGGGGGTTGGCCACTGATCTCTCTTTTTCCGGGGACAAGAGTTGCCTCTCTTCTCCGGGAGATGCCCCTCTCCGGGCTCACCGGCAGCGAAGTCCCGCCCGGGTGCGGAACGCAAGGGGTATATGTACCTGTCCTGACCTTACTCTTACAGGAATTCCGTAATATGGATGGTTCCACTCTGTTACGACCCGGGGAATGCATGCCCCTTCCGCTCACCATACTCCGGTTGTCGCTTCCCGTCCTCCTGGCATTCGCGTATTTTTTTGGCAGCTTCCTGGTCCTCCCCCCAGAAAAGTCCCTCATCCTCGGGGGACTGATGATGGTCTACTACATCCCTCCTGCGGGCAAGGAGTCCATAATCCCGCTTGGAATAGGGCTTGGCATCCCATGGTGGATGATGGCAACGTCTCTTGCGCTCCTCGATGTCATCACGAGCCTCTTCATGATCCTCAACTTCGGCCTCGCACTCCGTATCCCCGTCCTTGGGCCATGGATCTCGCGGTTCCTCTCGACCGGGGGTACGTTCATGCAGAAACATCCCTGGCTCTCCCGGTGGTCCGTCATCGGCGTCGCCTTCTTCGTGTTCCTCCCCCTCCAGGGGACGGGGGGTGTCGGGGCGACGATCGTCGGGATGATGGCAGGGCTCTCACCGGCCAAGATACTCCTCGCAATCGGGATCGGCGCAACGGCCGAGTGCCTTATGTTTGCCCTGGGATCCGAACTGATATGGAGGCTGATCCTCGAGAACCTGTACCTCGGCCTCGGGGTTGCCATTGCCGTCGTTTCCTTTGGCGCTGTCATCTATCTCCTGCTGCGGCGCCGTTTCAGTGAACTGCATGAGTAAAGACTGTTCCCGAACCTGTGCGTGGTCGGTCTGCATACTCGCAAAGAAAACGGCAATTTGACGGGACGGCAATTGCGGGCCTGGCAGAACGTTCCCCGCACGCATGGGAGAACCCGCCCGGCACCCGGGTGAAAAAGTGCGCCAACGGTATTTCAGCAGGTTTCGTGTCCCCCCCGTCCCTAACATGACACCGTATCCCATGTTTTTATAGGTTCAACAGAAACCTTGGAGAAATCATGAGAAGACAGAACCCCCCAGTGTTACCCGCCGTCATAAAACACCGGGGACAGCCATCCCCTCCCATCCTGCCTCTCCAGGCAGGAGAGAGATGCGGAGTTGTTGCGGGTATTCGAAGGGGAGTTCTCTGATGCAGGTCTACGCCATCGACTCTGTCAGTGGCCTCTCTGCGGCGGAAGTGGAACGGCAGCTCGAGGAAGAGGGGTTCAACGAGCTTCCGCAATCAGGCAGGCGAAACATCCCCGAAGTGATCTCCGGTGTCGTCCGCGAACCGATATTCCTCCTCCTGGTTGCGGCCAGCGCGATCTACTTTTTGCTCGGCGATCGCGAGGAAGGGCTCATGATGGTGAGTTTCGTCGCTCTCATCATCGGGATCACGGTATACCAGGAACAGAAGACGGAACGCGCCCTCGAGGCCCTTCGGAACCTCTCAAGCCCCAGGGCTCTTGTGATCAGGGATGGGGAGCAGTTCAGGATACCGGGAAGAGAGGTGGTCCGCGGGGACATGCTCATCCTCTCAGAGGGAGACCGCGTGGCTGCCGACGGGGTCCTGATCTATGCACAGGCCCTCATGGTCGATGAGTCTCTGCTCACCGGTGAATCAGTCCCGGTCAGGAAGACTGCATGGAGGGAGGGAACGGAAGCAGGGCGCCCTGGAGGCGACGATCTTCCCTTCGTCTATTCGGGGAGCCTGGTAGTCCAGGGACAGGGGCTCGCCCGGGTCACCGCGACGGGACCACGGACGGAGATGGGCAGGATAGGATCGGTGCTCAGTGAGGTAAGGCGGGACAGGACACCACTCTCGAAAGAGATTGGCCGCATCGTGCGGGATATTGCCATCATCGGCATCACAATCTGTGCGGTCATCGTCGTCGTGTACGGTCTCACCCGTTTGAACTGGGTAGAGGGGTTCCTTGCGGGCATCACGCTCGCGATGGCCATTCTGCCTGAGGAGTTTCCTGTCGTCCTGACTGTCTTTCTTGCGCTCGGCGCATGGAGGATATCAAAAAACAACGTCCTCACACGGCACATCCCTGCGGTAGAGACCCTGGGATCGGCGACGGTACTCTGCACGGACAAGACAGGGACGCTCACCGAGAACCGGATGTCTGTCCGGAGGTTCTTTTCAAGGGGGGAGATGTGCGACTTCGACGAATCGGAGAAGACTCCTGTCCCCGAGCCCTGTCATGAACTCGCAGAATATGCGATCCTTGCCTGCAAGAAGGACCCGTTTGACCCCATGGAGAGGTCACTCCTGCGCCTTGGCACAGGAGAGTTTGGGCAGACTGAACATGTGCACGCAAACTGGGAGCTGCTCCTCGAGTACCCCCTCTCCTCCGATCTTCTTGCGATGTCAAATGTTTGGCGATCCCCGGACGGTATTGAGTATATTATCGCCGCCAAGGGAGCCCCGGAGGCGATCATGGACCTCTGTCACCTCGATGCTGAGAGCGTGGGGGAGATCTCTGGAAGGATCGAGGCCATGGCTGCGGACGGACTGCGGGTCCTTGGCGTGGCAAAAGCCTCCTTCCGCCATCCCACGCTCCCCGACAACCAGCACGCGTTTTCCTTCGAATTCCTGGGCCTGATAGGCTTTGCAGACCCTGTCCGGCCGGATGTCCCCCCCGCAGTATCCGAGTGCTACACCGCCGGCATGAGAGTGGTGATGATCACGGGGGATTATCCTCTGACCGCCCGGCACATCGCGCGGGAGGTCGGGATCAGGGATACGGCAGGGATCCTCACCGGAACAGACCTGGAACAGGTGAGTGCCGCTGACCTTGCAGAGGATATCAGGTCGGCCGCCATCTTCGCCAGGGTTGCTCCCGAGCAGAAACTCCGGATCGTCGATGCCCTGAAAGCCAACGGCGAGGTGGTTGCGATGACCGGCGACGGCGTAAACGACGCCCCCGCCCTCAGGGCCGCAGACATCGGGATTGCGATGGGCAGGAGAGGCACCGACGTGGCCCGTGAATCGGCATCCCTCGTCCTCCTTGACGACAACTTTGCGTCGATCGTCGCGGCGGTTCGCCTGGGAAGGAGGATCTTTGACAACCTGAGGAAGGCCATGGCATATATCATCTCGGTCCACATCCCGATCGTGGGGATGTCGCTGATCCCGGTCCTCCTCGGGTTCCCTCTTCTCCTCCTCCCGGCCCACATCATGTTCCTCGAACTGATCATCGATCCTGCCTGCTCTATCGTCTTTGAGTCGGAGCGTGAAGAACCGGATATCATGGAGCGCCCTCCAAGGAGGAGGGATGAAGGATTGTTCTCGAGGGCAACCATTGCGATCAGCCTTCTGCAGGGATGCATGGTGCTTGCAGCCATACTCCTGGTCTACACCTGGGCGCTCTTTTCCGGGGCAGGAGCCGGTGAGGCCAGGACGCTCACCTTCGTCACCATTGTCTTCTCAAACCTTGGTCTGATCATGATCAACAGGTCGTGGAAAGAATCCATCTTTGCGACGCTCAGGTACCCAAACAGGGCGCTCTGGTGGGTTCTTGCGGGGACCCTCACCGCACTCTTCCTGGTGCTCTTCGTTCCCGCACTCCGGGACCTCTTCCGGTTCGCTCCCGTTCCATTCGAGGCCATTGGTGGCTGCGCGGCGATTGCGGGACTCAGCGTGGTCTGGTTTGAGATCTATAAGTTTGGGACCAGGAGACAGGCGCTCCATGCCAATTCTGCCGGGGGGCGTTTTCCCGATTGAATTACCCCTTTGGGTATCTCCTGAAGAGAAAGACTCCTGCAGCGGCGAGGGCCAGCCCATTGAAGATTCCCATGACGACCGGGTGAGAGAGATCGGTCCCGATGAGGTTGCCATGGACGACCGCAAGGAAGAGGGCCAGGTACATGAGGAGGTGGAGTGAACGCCAGTAGCGGGGAACTGCTCTCCTGAAGAGGGCTGCGCCGGCAGCCAGATAGATGAGGGGAAGGGCAACCCTCCCTGCAGTCGAGAGGAAGATGTAGGTTGACCCATAGAGGGGAAGAAACACCGCCGCACTCGCGACGCTCCATGCATACAGGAGGGGGTGAAGAGTGGCACCAAGGAGCCCTGCACATGCAAAGGAGTGGTGTATCCTGATAAACGGCGTGCCCAGCCATCCCGTCATCACAGGGATGAAGGGGACCGTGATCACGGCAATCGAGAGGGAGAGGAGTCCAAGGAGCGCAGCCAGCCTGACCGCAGTATCAGGGATTGCAAGCGATGGGAAAAGGAGCACGACGACGGTGACCAGTGTATAGAGCGCAATGACGCCGCCTGTAAAAGCATATCCCTCCCTCGTGACCCCCATATACCGGAGAGTGTGACTTCGATTCTGATAGTATTTGCTCTCTCCCGCTGCGTTTTTCACGATGGAGGGGTGGAGATGAGCCCGCAGGAATACTGTCCAATGGCCCGTTGAAATTTCCCTGGATGGCGCGTTGAGAAAAAGACGCTATTCTCCTTTGTTCTTCCGCATCCGGCGCCCGAGCGGGCAGCGCCCGAACCGGCAGAGAAGGACTATCACCAGGACGGCGATGATGAGCAGTGCCGCCATCCCTTCTACCTGCATGAGCGTCCCGATCCACCTGCTCCCTGGCAGGAGACGGAGATCCGCGAGATCGATCCCTGCCACCAGCCGTGCACCAGTGGTCACGAGGAGGACCAGTGGGATGACGTAACGGCACAGGGGGTATACAACCCTTGAGAGCGAAGGCCCGATCTCCTTTGAGAGAACCTCGCGGGGGAGGAACCATGTGAATGCGACCGCGAGCAAAACACCGGCGAGAGGGAGGCCCAGCGTCCCGACTGTCTCATCCATGAAATCGAGGACTTTGATCCCGTTGAAGGTGAGATTTACCGAGCTGTAACTCAGCGCTGAAGGCAGGCCCACGGCAGCCATGACTGATCCAAGGAGGAGGGTGGTCTTCATCCGGGTCCACCCGGTGGACTCCTGGAGCGAGGATACACTCACCTCGAGCATTGAGACCGAGGAAGTGAGGGCTGCAAAGAAGAGGACGAGGAAGAATGCCACGGCAAAGAACACGCCCCCGGGCATCGCGGCAAACGCCTTGGGCAGGGTAGAGAAGGCCAGTTCGGCGCCCGCCGCAGGAGTCAGGCCAAACGTGAAGACAAGCGGGAAGATGACCATCCCTGCGAGGAACGCAACAGAGAGGTCTGCAATGGTGATGACCAGGGCAGACCGGGGGATATGCATCCCCCTCTCCATGTACGAGCCGTAGGTGAGCAGGATGCCGGTCCCGACAGAGAGGGAGAAGAACGCCTGCCCAAACGCCGCACCCCACAGGAGCGGGTCTGAGAGGACAGAGAAGTCAGGGGTGAAGAGAAAGGACACCCCCTCCGAGAACCCCGGGAGCGTGGCGCTGTAGAGGGCCAGGATCACAAGGACCCCGACCGAGACAGGGATGAGGATGGTGGAGAGCCGCTCGATACCCTTCTGTATCCCCTTCGAGATGACCGCCGCCGTGATCGCGGCGGTGATGAGGAAGAAGACGATGGGGAGCATTCCCCCCGTAAAATCCGAGAACGCCACGGTGTCCCCCGTGATCGAGAAGAGGGCGTACGCGGCCGTCCATCCGGCGATCACCAGGTAATAGCAGAGCACGAGGAATATGATCGCACAGAGGAGCCAGCCCACCGTTGCGAACCTGCGCCTGACGGAACGAAACGCACTCACGACCGTCCCCTGGAAGTGCCGCCCCATCGCGAGCTCGAGTATCATGAGCGGCATGGCAAAGGCACATACCGCAATGAGATACGGGATGAGGTAGGCGCCACCCCCGTTCTGGCCCACGACTGCCGAGAACCGCCAGATATTTCCGATCCCGACCGCAGAACCGATGGCGGCAAGGACAAACCCGGCGTCCGAAGACCAGTGTTCCTGTTCAGGGATCATTTACTCCTGTATCCTCCCGATACTGTTGTCCGGCACGTGGCTCCATGCGCTTCCTGCACTCAATGGGAGAAGAGGATGAAGGGGGAAGAGATCGCCTCCTCTCACCCTGCGACCCCTCCGCGAGATGCCGCATCCGGCGTGCTCCGAAGGCCTATGAACTTGAAGAGCTCCATCACTGCGACGACACTTGCCGCAATGACGAGGCAGAGCAACCACTGGTCAAGTGTCACGGGCGCGAGGCTGAGCAGGTCCTGCATGAAGGGGATGTTCAGGGAGATGATGTGCAGGCCCTGCATCAGGACAACCCCTATCACGAGGAATGCGTTGTTCCGAAGCGGCACGCGGAAGAGGGAGCGGTACTCAGACCGGCAGTTGAAGACATGGAAGTTCTCGAAGAGCACCATCAGCAGCAGCAGGAGGTTTCGCGCGATCGACTCCTCGACACCGCTCCCAATAAGCCACCCAAAGAAGAGGAATGCAACCACTCCTATTGTCATCCCCGACAGCATCGTCTCCTTTACCATCAGGCCGTTGAATATCCCCTCTTTCGGATCCCGGGGCTTCCTCCGCATGGTCCCCTCCTCCCCTGCCTCGAACGCAAGGGCGACTCCCTGTATGCCATTCGTGACGAGGTTCAGCCAGAGGAGCTGGACGGCGAGGAGCGGGAGTGGCAGCCCTGCAATGAGGGCAAGGATGAAGAGCACCACCTCAGAGAGACCGGTCGAGATGAGGAGGTACGTCACCTTCCGGATGTTGTCGTAGGCAAACCGCCCCTCCTCGACTCCGGCAACGATCGAGGTGAAGTTGTCGTCGGTCACGATCATCGAGGAAGTATCCTTTGCCACGTCGGTGCCGGAGCCCATGGCCACCCCGATATTTGCCCGCCTGAGTGCAGGGGCGTCGTTCACCCCGTCCCCCGTGACTGCGACGAAATGACCCCTCCTGACAAGGGTGTCGACGATCTCCATCTTCTGTACCGGGGTTACGCGTGCAAATACCCTCACCCTGTCGATCGCCTCCGCGAATGCCGGCAGGTTTGGATCTCCCATCGAGGCAAGGTGCTGGCCGGTCATCACCTCTTCAAACGACTGGGCGATCCCAAGCTCCCGTGAAATGGCAAACGCAGTCCTCGGGTGATCACCGGTGATCATGATCACGTCGATTCCTGCCTGGTGGGCAAGCCTGACCGACTCCTTCACGTCCGGACGCAGGGGATCGATGAACCCTGCGAGGCCGAGGAGGGTGAGCTTTGGCCTGACTTCGGAGAGTTCCGGGTTCTGCCCGGGTGGCCCGGATAACTCGCCTTCTGCCACCGCGAGCACCCTGTAGCCGTCCTCCATCATCCTGCCCATGTGCTCCTCAACTGCGGCCGAATCGAGGGGGACCGGACCCTCGGGTGTGCTCATCGTGGTGCAGGAGGGCAGGACCGCTTCCAGTGCACCTTTCACCGCGATCTTCACCGGCGCTCCCTGCACACCATTGTCCTCCCGGTAGTAGACTGCCGCATACATCCGTTCAGATTCGAATGGGACCGTCGCCACCGTCCGGATCGCGTTCCTGACCGCGTCGGGCTCAAGGCCCGCCTTGTAGCCCAGGGTCAAAAACGCCACGTCCATCGCGTCTCCGTGGTGGACCCAGGTGCCGTCCTCGCGGAAGAGCGCCCCCTCGTTGCAGATGACCGCAGTCCTTGCAAGCCTTATCACTGCATCAGAGAGCGGTCCCTGAAGGGGGGCTCCTTCCGCGGTGATTCGCCCCTCCCCGGGGTCATACCCGACACCGTCTGCCTCGGCATATGCCCCTGGAGGGATGAAGAGTACGCGGGCTGTCTGCTGGTTTACCGTCAGTGTCCCGGTCTTGTCAGTCGCAATAGTCGTGCAGCTCCCGAGGCTCTCGACGGCGGCAAGCTTCCTGACGATGACATTTCTCCTGGCCATCCTCGAGGCCGCAATGGAGAGGGCAACGGTGATGGCAACCGGCAACCCCTCGGGGATGGCCGACACCACGAGGGCAACCGCAAGGAAGAACACCTCTATTGGGGGGATTCCCTTTGACAGGGCAACGATCGCCATGACGATGCTTGCGGCGATGATGAGGATGCCCACCTTCTGCGAGAATGCCTCCATGCGTATGATCAGCGGAGGTTTTGCCGACTCTGTCCCCGATACCGCCTCGGCGATCATGCCCACCTCTGTCCTGGTCGCCGTGCCGGTGACGATCCCGCATCCCCTGCCGGTGACCACGGTGCTGCCGGCATACGCCATGTTTGACCGGTCGCTCACGGGGATGTTCTCTTCGCGGACCCCGACGGTCTTCTGCACCGCAACCGACTCCCCGGTAAGAAGAGACTCGTCGACCGCAAGGTTCGCTGCATGGAGGAGTCGGAGATCTGCCGGGACGCGCATCCCTGATTCGAGCTGCACAACGTCCCCGATCACGAGTTCCTCTGCGGGAAGCGACTGCCATGTCCCTCCCCTCATGACGCGGGACATCACCTGGAGGAGGCTCTGGAGCTTCATTGCACTCTGCTCGGCCTTCCACTCCTGTGCAGTGCCGATGGCGGCATTGATGATCACCACAAGGAAGATGAACCCTGCATCCTTGACATCGCCAATCAGGATCGAGATGATGCCTGCTGCAAGGAGGATGTAGATGAGCGGGCTCTTGAACTGGTGGAGCACGATCTCAGCGATTCCCGGCGCTTTCCGGGAAGGAAGAGAGTTCTTCCCATACTGCACAAGCCGCCTGGCGGCTTCCTCCCGCGAGAGCCCGCTTTCGTCAGACCTGAGTGTCTCGTATACCTGCTCGATGGGAAGGGCATGCCATGGGGGGGCGGGGTGTTCGACGTGATCATATTCCTTCTTCATGTTGCATTCCTCCTGTATCGGAATCCTCTGTTCTCATCAGCTGTCTCCGGCCCCGGGGCAAAGCCGCCCTGGAAGGAAGAACCGCTGCCGCCGGCAGGCAGGCCGTATCATCGTTTCTTCTTTTCGATGATCATCTCGCAGAACGAGTCGCCCTTGCACCGGGCACGCGAGACCCTGATGGTATATTCGGGATTCAGGGCAGATATTGCGCTCTTCACGTAGGTGGTGCAGACCCTGTTCACGTGGGAAGGATCCCTCTTCTTCTCCTCTTCATGGCGAAACATCGCGCACTCTGAGAGTCGAATCACCGACTCCTCGTGGAATCCCTCGATGAACGGGGTCTCAAAGGCCGGCCCAAAGAGGATCACCGATATTGCCCCGAGAGTCTGGACGAGGCCTTTTGCATCCTCCCTCGGCATCTGGTACCTATCGGCAATCCCGCGTATCTCTTCCCCCAGTTCATCCATCAGATACGCGGGATTGGCAGTACACTGTTTCGGATCCGCGGCCATCACCAGGTGGGTGAGTGCCTGGGTGGCGATCGCCCACCTGGTGGGCATGGGGATGTCCTTGACACGAACCATCGTCTCTTCCTCTCCTCTTCTTTTCCAACAAATCAGTATTCTGCTCGCATCAGGGATATGATCCAGCGGATATAAAGCACTTTTCCGGTGGTGTGTCCACACCAGGGCTACATTTCCGCACCCGCACGATGCCCCGGCCGATCATCCTGTTCCCAAAGAAAGGGGTGCGATCGGGTTCGACAACCCTCAATTGTACACAAAAGGAGGCCCCAGGGGGTGCATGCTTTTTGTGGGATCCACACGGTAAGTACATCACCAGAAGGGGATTCCATTCATGGAACCAGCCCCTCACTTGAGAATCCACCTGCATTGAGGCCAGGGCATGGAACTTGCAATACTCTACGATATCCTGATCATCTTCGGCCTCTCCCTCCTCGTAGGCCTCCTCTTCAGCCGCATCCGTATCCCCCCCATGATCGGGTACATCGTCGCGGGGGCCATTGCCGGTCCCTCGGTCCTCTCCCTGATACGCAGTCCTGCCCAGGTGGACGTACTCGCGGAGATAGGAATCATCCTCCTCCTCTTCTCGATCGGCCTCGAGTTCTCGTTCCGCCAGCTCTGGGAGATCAAGGGGCTCGTCCTGAAGGGCGGCTCGATCCAGGTACTCCTTGCAGCCGCCTTCACCATTGCCATTGCATTCATTATAGGACGGCCCTGGAACGAGGCGGTGCTCCTCGGGTTTGTCGTCTCCCTCTCGAGCACCGCGGTAGTCCTCAAGGTCCTCCATGACCGCGGAGAACTGGACAGTCCGCATGGCAGGCTCTCGCTTGGCATCCTGATCTTCCAGGACCTTGTCGCCATCCCGATGATGATGGCGGTGCCATTCCTCGCGGAGGTGGGGGACGGGTTTACCGAACCACTGTATTTTGTGCTCCTCAAGGATCTCCTCCTCGTGATCATCCTCATCGCGGCAGCAAAATGGGTCATGCCCTGGCTTCTCTTCCAGATCGCACGCACAAGGAGCAGCGAACTCTTCCTCCTCTTTGTGGTCTCGGTCTGCTTCGGCGTGGCGTGGCTTGCCTCCTTTGCCGGGCTCTCCCTTGCGATGGGCGCGCTCCTTGCCGGGCTTCTCATCTCTGAATCCGAGTTCAGCCACCAGGCAATAGGGAGGATCGTGCCTTTCCGGGACATCTTCACCGCGTTCTTCTTTGTCTCGATAGGAATGCTCCTTGACGTGGGGTTCTTCTTCGACCATGTGGGACTCGTACTCGCCTTCCTGGCGATCATCCTCCTCCTCAAGTTCCTGACCTCAGCCGCGGCACCGGTCATCCTCGGGTACCAGATGAGGACCATCATCCTTGCGGGGATCGCCCTCGCCCAGATCGGGGAATTCTCTTTCATCATCACCAAGAGCGCACTCGACTTCGGGATCCTCTCCCATGAGGTGTACCAGGTCTTTTTGATTGTCGCGCTCGCAACCATGGCCCTCACCCCCTTCCTCATCGCGAGCGGGCCCTCCCTTGCAGGCTTCATCTGCTCTCACTCCCTCTTCATGCGGCTCTTTCCTGCCCGGTGCCAGTGGGTCGCACGGGAGGAGAGAGTGGTCCGCTCAGGGCACCTCGTGATCATAGGCTATGGGGTGAACGGCAAGAACCTCGCACGGGCTGCAAAACTCGGGGGGATCGAGTATGCGATCATTGACATGAACCCCGACTCCATCCGCCAGGCGAGGAATGAAGGGGAACCGATCATCTACGGTGACGCGACAACAGAGGGGGTGCTCGAACATGCAGGGATAGAGACCGCCCGGATCGCGGTGGTCGCGATAAATGACCCGGTGGCGACCAGGCGGATCGTCGGCCTCTGCCGGCAGAAGAACCCAGGGATCTTCCTCGTTGCCCGGACCCGCTACCTCATCGAGGTCCCCGTGCTCCGGGAGATCGGTGCCGACGAGGTCATTCCCGAAGAGTTCGAGACCTCCATTGAGATCTTCACCCGGGTATTGCAGGCATACGGCATCCCTTCAGATTCGATCGAGCGCCTGGTCCAGGATATCCGTGCGGACAGTTACCAGGCGCTCCGCAGCACTGCCGCTCCCCCATCCGAAGGGTCGCTTGATATCCCGGGGATGGATGTGAGGGAAGTGACCGTTGAGGAGGGCTCACCCATTGCAGGGAAGACGCTCGGCGAGATCCTCCTGAAGAAGAAGTACGGTGTTACGGTGCTTGCGGTGCGGCGGAACGGCGCCCTCATCCCCCACCCCGACGGAACCTGTGCAATCAGGGCAGGGGACATCACTGTCCTCACTGGCACCATTGAGAAGATCGAGGAGTCACTCCCCCTTTTCACTGCACCAGACTGAAGAGACGGGCGCAGGAATTCCTCCGGCCTCATCCAGTACTCGGTCCCGGGACTTTTTTCCTGCGAGACTCGAGGAAGTCTTTTTTTTGGCTGCGCTTCCAATAGATCTGCATGGAAGGCATCATTGCCACCCCCGAGTTCCAGGTGAGCCTCCTCCTCTTCGCCGCGCTCGGGGGATACCTGCTGGCATCCCGGATCAACCAGTCCGCCGTCGTGGGAATCATCCTTGTCGGCCTCCTTATCGGTCCAAGTGTCCTCGGCCTGGTCTCCTATAATGAATTTGTCCGGGGCCTGGCACACCTCGGGGCGGTGGTGCTCCTCTTTGTCATCGGGTTTGAGTTCAAGCTCAAGGATATCCTCAAGCCTTCTTATGCCCTGATAGCACTCATAGGGGTGATCGTCCCATGGATAGGGGGATTCGCCACGGCGATGTGGGCAGGGATGGACTTCGCGAGCGGGCTCTTCATCGGGACAGCCCTCACCGCGACGAGCATCGCCATCACCGCAAACGTCCTCCAGGAACTCAACAAGCTCCAGACAGGCCCTGCACGGGCGATCATCGGTGCAGCGGTCATCGACGACGTGCTCAGCCTGGTCGCACTCGCCATCACCGGAGACGTGGTGGCAGGTGCGTTCTCCCCTGAAGTGATATTCTTCATCCTGCTGAAGGTTGCGATCTTTTTGGTCGCCGCAGGGGCATTCGGGATCTTCATTGTCAGCAGGTTCCTGGTCCGCCTTGACCAGACCTCGTTCGTGGCAAAGTACCCGGAGTTTATCTTCATATTCGCCATGATGTTCGCGTTCCTCTATGCCATGATCGCCGAGCTTGTCGGGCTCTCTGCAATCGTGGGGGCTTTCATCGCAGGCATCTCGTTCGAGCGCCTCTCCCTCCGCAAGAGCCTTGACGTGAAGGAGGGAGCCGAGTACCTCAAAATTATCTTTGCCGCCATTTTCTTCGTCTCGCTCGGGGTGGTGGCAGACATCAAGGCCATCACGCCGGAGATCGTCCCATTCCTCGTGGTCCTGACGGTGGTTGCGATCGCGACCAAGGTCGTGGGCTGTGCCGTTCCTGCCCGAATGGCGGGGATGTGCACGAAAGACTCACTTATCATCGGTTTTGGCATGGCGCCGCGGGGGGAGGTTGCCATGATCGTGGCCCTCATCGGGCTCGAGCAGGGATATATCGGCCAGGAAGTGTTCGTGATCATCATCCTGATGAGCCTGATCACCACCCTTATCACTCCCATCGTGTATCGGAACTGGTTCTACAAGGAAGAGTACTGCGAACCTGCCCCCGAGATATAACAATCCTTTCTGTATTCTGCAGGCTGCCGGTGGTCAGGCGCCGGGTGCTCCGGCACCCTCAGCCTCGACCACCTCAGCAAATGACGCCAGTTGTTCGGGTTTTCCGATCACCACCAGGCGGTCTCCTGCCTGTACCCTGAACTCCCCGTCCGGGTTGGCGATGATCTCATCGCCCCTCTCGACCGCGAGAATCGAGACTCCGTACTCGGTGCGGACTTTGAGTTCCCTGAGATCCTTTCCGTTCACCCGTGATGCGGGGATCACCTCCAGTGTCTGGACCTCCACCTGAGGGATACGGATCGCAATCTCTGAGAGTACCCCCTGGACAGGGGCAGGCTGCCGGAATAATTTGTACATGTCACTTCGAATCCGTGACGTGACCCGGTCTATCGCCATGCGGGGGGCGAGGTACTTCCTCATCACCCTGGAGATGAGCTCGATCGACGTCTCGAACTCGTCCACGATCACTTCGTCGGCGCCTATCTTTCGCAGCTGGTCGATATCGCGGAGGAACCGTGTCCTGATCAGGATGTGGATAGAAGGGTTCGTCTTCCTTGCAGTCGCGGTGATGGTTCTGCTGGAAAAGGGATCGTTCGTGACGATGGCAAGGATTCTCGCATGCTCAATCCCCGCATGGTGCAGTATTGAGGGGTTTGCTGCATCACCAAAGAAGATTGGCTGACCTTTTTTCCTCTCTTCGGCTACCGTGTCGGGATTCATGTCGATGATGATATAGGGGATACCTTCCATCTCTGCAACCTGCGCCAGGTTCCTGCCGTTGGGTCCAAATCCCACGATGATGAGGTGGTCACGAAGAGAGAGTGAGGTGAGGCCGGGTTGAGGTTCCGAGCCAACCCTGATACTCTTTGGAAGAGGGAGTGCACAGACCCTGTCGGATATCCGGGGACCCGCTGAGATGAGGAACGGGGAGATGGCCATGGTCCACACCGCAACCGTGAGAAAGACCTGGATCGATGACTCTGAGAGGAACGAGAACTCCATCCCTGCGAGGATGAGGACGAACGAGAACTCGCCGATATTTGCGAGTGCGAGCCCTGCGAGCACCGAAGTCCTGAGTGACTGGCGTAACGCAAGCGATGAGAGTGCGGCAATTGTGGCCTTGAGCGTGATCGCACCCGCGATCAGGCCCAGGATCAGGAGGGGGGTGGTGAGAAGGATGTGCGCATTCAGGAGCATCCCGATCGAGATGAAGAAGAAACTGGTGAAGATGTCCCGGAACGGCATGATGCTCGCAAATGCCTGGTGAAAATAGGGCGTCTCCGCGAGCAGCAGCCCGGCCAGGAACGCCCCGAGTGCAAGCGAGAGCCCGATGCTCGATGTGATCCAGGTGATGGCAAGGCAGACAAAGAGGATGGTCAGCAGAAAGAGCTCCTGGCTCCGGGTCCTCGTGATGGTATCCATCAGGCGGGGGAGGAGGTAGAAAAGGAGGACGAGCACGATGACAAGGGCCGCAACCAGCGCGATCTCAAGGCTGAAGGCGTATTTGCCAGGGTGCATCTCCTGCCCCGAGAGGACCGGGAGCACGAGGATCATCGGGACACTCATCAGGTCCTGGAAGAGGGAGATGCCAAGCGTCGTCCGGCTGTGGGGGCTGTCAAGCTCGCCCCGGTCCTGGAAGACCCGGAGCGTGATGGTGGTACTGGAATGGCAGATCAGGAACCCAAGGAACACTGCGGTCGGGAGGGGGAAGCCCAGCCCATATGCAAGCGCCGCAGCGGCGATGACCGTGAGCCCCACCTGGAGGGCCCCTCCAAGCAGGACTATCTTCTTCATGTGGTAGAGTGTCCGGAACGAGAACTGCATCCCAATGGAGAAGAGAAGAAAGATCACGCCGATCTCAGAGAGGAACCTGATGACCTCCTGGTCCTCGATAAGCCCAAGGCCGTACGGGCCGGCGAGCATCCCTGCGAGGATGAATCCCACGATCCCGGGGACCCTGAACTTGTTGCCGAGGAAGAGGACGAGGGTGGAGAGGCCAATCACGATGAGGATATCAAACAGGAAGGCATCGACCGCTATCATGGTATCAGTACCAGCTCTCCCATTCTATTGAGACGAGGGGGTTCATCAGCCTGCCTGTGAGATGAAATTCTGGCAGAAACCGACCGCATCGTTTACCGGTGCCGGGAAAAAATGCTGCCGATTGAAGTAAGTTCGCAGGATTGTTATCCCTTCCGTCGGCCGGGCCACCTCCCTCCCCGGGACCCGCGGCAGACATTGCTTCTCTCGTTGATCCACCTGTGGGGGATCTTTGCCAGGTTCTTTCCGAGCGTGTCCTATCCGAAGGTCACCCTCTTCTGCCAACTCTCTCCCGTGCCGGCCTCTTCCAGAACAGAAAAGAAAGACGCCCATGAGGGGTTACCTCTTTTTGTATGGACTCGCCAGGCTGCAGGGTGATTCCCCCGCCACCGCGTGCGGGGTGTGGTATATCCTCCGGGCATTCATTTGGGGGGGCAGGTTAAGAGAAGATCGACCTGGCATTTGTGCATTTCATAACGACCATCCTCATCTCACTTCGTGCATCGTGGGATTTATCGGATCCGAAGACCGGCACTTCTGCCCGAAGAGGAGACCCGGGAATCCGGGAATCCGGGAATGAACGGAACCAAAACGATGACTGCCATCCTCCCGTTGTTCATCCTGCAGTGGATGATGCCCTCGAGCCTGAAGAAGGCTAACGCCTCTGTCATCTCTCCTGGTGAAGGTCCATGAGAAGATCTCATCCATGAAGAGCGGGGACTTCTGCTGGACCTCGATGAGGCCGCGGCCCACAAAAGCCCGGAGGCTATTCTATACCCATGGCCTTCGGGACCCTGCTCACCTCGTGGATGTGTGGGGCGTCCCCTCCTATTATCCCGGCCGGGGCAGCGTGCACCCGTGCTCCGTATTCCATGAGACCCCTTTTTCATAATCCAGCAGGTCTCTCCCTGATGTGACTCCGGGGGTGTCAACATCTTAATACCATGGCCTGATCCATAGAGTGCCAGGGAGGGATATTTGTGCCAGGGCCGGGTCCAAATACGACACAGCTGATCGGAATCGCGTATGCAGTCATCTTCTTTCTCATCGGAGCGTTCCTCTGGAGGACAGGGAGGTTTTCGCGGAACCTGAAGTTGCTTCTGCTGCTTGTGACTTCTCTCGTCGGGTTTGCCTTCTTCTCCCCGATGATACCCCACAACTTCCAGCAGCTTGTGATCAGGTCGGGAGACTTTGTGGGATTTGCACTGATGGGGGCCGCGATCGGGATGACCGTCTTCTTCCTGCTGACTTTTCTCTTCGGGAGGCACTTCTGCGGGTACCTCTGCCCGATAGGAGCCGTCCAGGAACTCGCGTATACAGCCCCCACGCCAAAGGCGAGGCTCCCCTGGAAGAGGGTGCTCTCGTTGGTCAGGGGACTCGTATTCGCCCTCATTCTTGCCGCAGGTCTCGGTTTTTCGATCTCGATACTCGCGTTCTTCGGGATCCAGGAGTTCTTCAGGCTTGTCTTCTCTGCGGGGTTTGTCGTCTTCCTTGCCATCATCGCGCTCTCCCTCTTCATCTACAGGCCGTTTTGCCGGCTCATCTGCCCGGTCGGGGCCATCTTCCAGCTCGTTGCCACCCCTGCCCGGTGGAAGATACGGAGGACTGATGCCTGCATCGAGTGCGGGAAATGCGAGAGAGTCTGCCCGACCCGCGAAGCGGGACGCACCGATTTGAAAGGCGAATGCTACCTCTGCAGGAGGTGCATGGACGTATGCCCCGTCGACGGGGCATTGCACTACGGGGGGAGTGCAGTCAGGGAAATACCCCCTGGATTGGGATCGGTATGACAAGAGAGAGGAAAGAAGAACTCCTTGGGAAAGTCTTTGAGATGAAGGACCTTGTTGAGTACCAGGAAGGGACCATTTCGAGCAGGATGATCATCAACAACAGGGCAGGGAGTATCACCATCTTCTCGTTTGACAAGGACGAGGGGCTCTCCGAGCACACCGCACCCTACGATGCCGTGGTGATGATCCTTGACGGGGAGTGCCAGGTGTGGGTGGCCGGCGTGACCCACACGATGAGGACGGGCCAGACCATCATCTTTCCCGCACATGCCCCGCACGCAGTCTCGGCCACTTCCCGGTTCAAGATGGCGCTTATTATGATCCGTGGAAAAGAGGACGGGCAATGAGTGGAGAAAAGGAAGAGAGGTCCTGCCCTGGCATGCGGTGGAATATCCCCCGGTGAGATCATGAACCGGAGACGACTCATCGAGTAGAAGAAGACCGCTATCGACACGCGTGACTTCAGCCGTGTCGACATGGCCGCACCTGGGCGTCGACCAGGATGCTGTAATCATCGCCGATCTGCAGAAGATAAGTGTTGGGTCGTCAACCGTGTCTGGTCATAGAAGGCCGACGTCTGCGGCCAGGCGCTCCAGAAGGGGTACGGGTTCTCCCATGAGACCTGGGCTGCATCGGGAGGATGAGGACCTTCCTGCTCTCCCCTCAGAAGAGGCCCAATCTTTCCCGGAGGTGATCTCATGGTTGCCCCCGGAAAGATACCGCAAAAAATAGCCGGGCGGCAGACTCCCCTGTGGGAAATCCTTTGCACCCCCCGTGTCTTTACGGGTTCTTCTTCATCCGGGGGGAACGAACACCCACGCGCTGTGGGAGGGGTTGCGGTGTGAGAGAGAGAAGGCGAAAATCAGGACTGTGCCCGGGATTCTCCATGGACGGTGAAACATCGGGGGCGAAGTCCATTCTTTCCTTTATCGTGAAGGTGATCCTCTGGAAAGAAAGGAAGATTGCGGGCAATGAGGGGGTATACTCCCGGCATCCCTGCTACTGATCCGCGAAGCAGAAGGGGTCCGGGGCCCTGAAGTCCCCCGTCTCGGAGTGCGCCCGTACCCGGCACCCTCCCCCGCAGAGAGTGAAATATTCACATTTCCTGCACTTTCCGGCAATCAGGTCATTTTTTTTCCGGAACAGCGAGAGCGCGGGGTTGAGGTCATCTCCCCAGAGTTCCGAAAATGGCCTGTGACGGATGTTTCCGACCAGAAACGCCGGAGAACGGGCGAACTGGCAGGGATAGACATTCCCCCAGGGGTCGATGTTTGCGACCCGCCCGCCTGCACTGCACCCTCCCTTCATCGAGGAGAGGAGCATCTTTGCGTCTTTTAGATCCGGAGAGCCGTCGCGTTCCATTGACCGGACCAGGTGGATGCAGTCCTGCGGCGCATCGACGGTCAGGAACTCCATTTTGGCCGGATCGGTCTCCTGCGCCCTCCTGTACAGCAGGTTGAGGGCGGCGGTCACCTCTCTTTCGCCAAGCTGAAGACGGTGGTACGAGTCCATGCCTCGCCCGGACGGCACGAGCCAGTACAGGCAGAAACGGGAGGCGCCGAGTGCAAGTGAGAGGTCGATTATGTCCTCAAGCTCGGAAAAGTTCTCCCTTGTAAGGGTGACCCTGGCCCCGCAGCGGACATTGGCCTCGCGGCAGTGGGAGAATGAAGCGACCGTCCGTTCAAACGCACCGGGGGAGTTCCTGAACCGGTCGTGGGTCGCAGCCCTGGCGCCGTCAAGCGAGATCCCCGCATACTCGATCCCCGACTCCCTGATCTGCCGGGCGGTATTCCATGTGATCAGGGTGCCGTTCGTGCTGAGTGCAGTCTTTATCCCCTTTTTTCGTGCATGCGATGCGAGGGTCCAGAGGTCTTTTCGCATCAGGGGCTCTCCTCCCGAGAAGAGGATGAGGGGGACTCCCATCTCGGCAAGGTCGTCGATCAGTGCAATCGCTTCCGCGGTCGTGAGTTCTCCCCCTGGCTCCGATGTCGGCCCGGACCTGCTGTAGCAGTGCTCGCAGTGGAGGTTGCACCGGTTCGTCAGGTTCCAGAAGACTACAGGCCTCTCCATGCCAGAGAACGCGAGGAACCGGCTCGGGACCTCGCCGGGTGATCCCTCCCGGTGCTTCATAACGGCGCTCACTGTCCCCCGCCCGTGGACGCACTGGGTGATCCGGTTCATGGCTTGATGCCCCCGTTCTCGCGTATCCTCACGTTCGGGACCCGCTTGAACTCCTCGGTGCTGAAGATCACGACATAGTCACGAATGCCGGTCAGACCAGCGAGAGCCTCCACCTCTTTTCGCACCTCCTCGCGGCTGTACCCATGGTGGACCGTGTAGAGCGTATACTCCCACCTGCCCGGGACCGGGCGGCGCTCATAGCAGTGGGTAACGCAGGGGAACGATGCAAGCAGTGCACGCACATCGCCGTTGGGGGACTCTCCCGGCCTCCATGCCACGAGGGCGTTTGCCGTGATGCCGACCCTTCTCTGGTTGATGCGGGCCCGGAACTTCCTGATGATCCCTTCATCGCAAAGCGCCCGGATTCGCGCGATCACCTCGCTTCCCGTCATGCCCACTTGCACTCCAACCTCCTCGAACGGCTCCCGCACGAATGGGAGTCCCTCTTCGAGGGCCGCAAGGATCCTCACGTCACAGGGGTCCACCGGCACCCTCCCCGTGCATCCCGGCCCTGAACCGGAACCGGACGTCAACTTTGATCTTCTTTTCTGTCGGGAGGTCAAGTGCGTCCTCTTCGGAGAGCCCTGCCCTCTCCAGGATATCGGAAAGAAGGGCCCGCACGTGACCCTCGTCCCTCCCGGAGAGGGTGAACCAGAGCGGGAAGGGGTGGTCCCGCAGGAAATTATGGGAGACTTCGGGGTAGCTGCTGACGAGTGCGGCAACCTCCTCCACTCTGCCGGGAGGCACCTTCAAAGCGACGAGCGTGGCCGAAGGGAGCCCCCACCTCCTAGATTCAAGGGTTGGTGAGATCCCCCTGAGTATGCCGGCATCCCTCAGTTGTTCCATCCGGATGAGGAGTTCCTCGGACGTGATGCCGACTTTTTCGGCAACCACGTCCCACGGTCGGCAGACAAGCGGGACTTCTTCCTGGAGTGCATCAAGGATCGCGATATCGGTTTCATCAGGGAGATACGCGCCTTTTGTCATGCGCCTCCCCCTGGCTGATAGGGGCAGAACGGGTCCTCCCCGCATATCTCCCCGCACAATGACTCCGGCATGGCGAGCCCGTCACACCACCCGGTGGAGAGTGCCCCGGCCCCACGGTACGCCCTGGCCCTGCACCCCCCGCATACCGCCTGATACTCGCAACGCCCGCACTTTCCCGAAAGTTTCGCCGGGTCGCGAAGCGCCTTAAATATCTCCGATCTCTGCCAAATCTCGGTAAAATGAGTGTCTCGCACGTTCCCCGCACTCACCGGGAGATAGGGGCACGGGGTCACGTCCCCGTTTGCATACACCCGGCAGTAGCTGATCCCCGCGATGCAGCCCCTGCCCCAAGAGGGGTCCTGTATCCCGAGGGTGTCAGCGATGCGCCTGAACTGGGGGGCGCATGTCGGGCGGACATTGATATCATGGTCACGGCAGCCAACGAGGATCTCGGCGATCAGCCTCTCGTAGTCTCCCGGCCTCCCTGGACTGACGTCCCGGCCCCTCCCTGAAGGGACAGGGAAGAA
Source organism: Methanolinea sp. (assembly GCA_018263335.1). Lineage (GTDB taxonomy): Archaea > Halobacteriota > Methanomicrobia > Methanomicrobiales > Methanospirillaceae > Methanolinea_A. The sequence goes on from JADFCY010000006.1 coordinate 78,825, forward strand.
GACCTGGTAATCGCGGACCCCAAGAGATCTCCCGATGGCGATCACCCTGTTCACTGAATCAATATCCCACCGTATCACAGAGGTGTTGATCTGAACACCCATCCCCTCGTCGCGGCAGTACCGGATCGCTTGCACGGCCTTCTCCCAGACGCCGGGGATACCACGGAACGAATCGTGTTCGGTGGGATCCGCAGAGTCGAGGCTGATGGCAACGGCACGTATCCCGGCCTCGCTCAGTCGTGCTGCGGCTGCACGGTCAATCAGGACACCGCTTGACCCCATCACCATCCGCAGTCCCTGGTCTGTGCCATAGCGGGCGATCTCAAAGATGTCGTCTCGGAGGAGGGGTTCTCCCCCGCTCAGCACGACGACCGGCCTTCCGGCCTCGCAGAGCTGGTCGATGACGCCGAATGCCTCCCTGCGTGAGAGCACTCCCTCTGCCTCTCGATCGCCCGCGTCCATGTAGCAGTGGGCGCACGCAAGGGGGCACCGGAGCGTGATGTTCCATGAGACAAGTCGTGGCTTTTCGTGGAATATACCCTTCACCACCTCAGCCTATCTGCCCTGCACCTGGTCTCGTTCTTTCCCCACTCCTGGGATTTCTCCATTATCAATGGTGTCGAGATTACGACCAGGCGAGATCGAATCGATCAAGGTTCATCACCTTGGTCCACGCAGCCACGAAGTCCCTGACGAACTTCTCTCCGGCGTCCGCACTTGCATAGACCTCGGCCAGGGCCCGGAGCTGGGAATTTGAACCGAAGATCAGGTCTACGCGCGTGCCTGTCCACCTGAGTTCCCCGGTCCTGCGATCGCGGCCCTCGAATATATCGGCGTCTTTTGAGACCGGCTTCCATTCGGTCCGCATGTCAAGCAGGTTCACAAAGAAATCGTTGGTGAGCGTCTCCGGGCGGCTGGTGAAGACACCGTGCCTTGTCTGTCCGAAGTTGGTGTTCAGGACGCGCATTCCGCCAACGAGCACCGTCATCTCGGGCGCGGTCAGTGTCAGCAACTGTGCCCTGTCGACAAGCAGTTCCTCGGCCGATACTGCATAACGGGCCTTCTGGTAGTTGCGGAACCCGTCTGCTTTCGGCTCGAGCACGGCAAAGGAGGCCGCATCAGTCTGCTCCTGCGTGGCGTCCATCCTTCCGGGGGCAAAGGGGACCGTCACATTGTGGCCGGCATTCTTTGCGGCCTGCTCGACGCCTGCACAACCCGCCAGGACGATCAGGTCGGCGAGCGAGACCCTCTTGCCTCCAGGAGCGGTGCTGTTGAACTCGCGCTGGATTCCTTCGAGGACCTTCAGCACCTTCGAGAGCCTGGCAGGCTCGTTGACTTCCCAGTCCTTCTGTGGCACAAGGCGGATCCGGGCGCCGTTTGCGCCGCCGCGCTTGTCGGAGCCACGGAAGGTGGCCGCCGACGCCCATGCAGTCGAGACCAGCTCAGACACCGACAGTCCGGACGCGAGGATCTTTCTCTTGAGGGAGGCGATGTCCTGGGCATCCACCAACGGGTGGTTGACCGGGGGGATGGGATCCTGCCAGATGAGCTCCTCTGCGGGGACCTCCGGGCCGAGATACCGTGCACGCGGCCCCATGTCGCGGTGCGTCAGCTTGAACCATGCCCGGGCGAAGGCGTCCGCAAGTTCGTCCGGGTGCTCGTAGAAGCGCCTCGAGATCTTCTCATAGATGGGGGTCAAACCGGAGGGCAAGGTCGGTAGTCAGCATCCCTGGTGCGCGACGCTTCGACGGGTCGTGCGGGTCTGGCACGGTGCCGGCGCCAGCCCCGCCCTTTGGCTTCCACTGGTACGCACCGGCAGGGCTCTTTTCAAGTTCCCATTCGAACGAGAAGAGGTTCCGGAGGAAGTTGTTGCTCCACTTTGTCGGCGTCTGGGTCCAGATGAGTTCCGGGCCGCCGGTGATCGTGTCGTTGCCTTTCCCGGTGCGGAAACGGTTCTTCCACCCCAAACCCTGCTCCTCGATAGGGGCCGCTTCGGGTTCCGGTCCCACGCATGAGGCCGGCCCGGCACCGTGGGTCTTGCCAAACGCGTGGCCGCCGGCAATGAGCGCCACCGTCTCCTCGTCGTTCATCGCCATGCGGGCGAAGACCTCGCGGATATCTTTTGCAGCCGCGACAGGGTCCGGGTTGCCGTTCGGGCCCTCGGGATTGACGTAGATCAGGCCCATCTGCACGGCAGCGAGAGGGTTCTCGAGCTCCCGCTCGCCCGTGTAACGTTTGTCCCCGAGCCACTCTGCTTCTGGCCCCCAGTAGACGTCTTCATCGGGCTCCCAGGCATCCACGCGCCCGCCTGCGAAGCCGAACGTCTTGAAGCCCATCGACTCAAGGGCGACGTTGCCCGCGAGGATCATGAGATCGGCCCACGAGATCTTCCTGCCGTACTTCTGCTTGATCGGCCAGAGAAGGCGCCGCGCCTTGTCGAGGTTCGCATTGTCAGGCCAGCTGTTGAGAGGCGGGAAGCGCTGCTGGCCTGAACCTGCGCCGCCACGCCCGTCACCAACGCGGTACGTCCCGGCGCTGTGCCATGCCATGCGGATCATCAGGGGGCCGTAGTTCCCGAAGTCAGCCGGCCACCAGTCCTGCGAATCGGTCATAAGCGCCCGGAGGTCCTTCTTCACCGCCGCCAGGTCAAGACTTTGGAACTCTTTTGCATAGTTGAATTCCCTGCCCATCGGGTTGGACAGGGGAGAGTGCTGGTGAAGAACCTTCAGGTTCAGCTGGTTCGGCCACCAGTCACGTATGGACATGCTTCGGCCGGTTGCGGGTTTTTGCGCCCCGCCTGCGGCCGGAGACCTGCTCTCGTCAGTCATAATGTCATCTCCTCCCGTTGTATGCGTGTATCCCCTGCGGTGATTTGAAGATTCCTCTCGCGACCCTGCAACCGGGTGCAGGATCGAGGGGTTCGGGTCAGGGAATGAGCGCAGAGCGCCTCCGACACCGCTCTCTTTTGGGAAAAACCACCGTCATTTGCCCTGGGTGCAGAAGGGGTCCCGGGAGAGCCGTCATGCTTCTGCAGACCCAGAAGCGGCCCTGCGCCTCCGCACGCTCTCCCCTGGCCCATCCGTTCCAGGGTTCGCCCACGGTCATAATCCGCGGGTTTTCCTCTCCTGTGAAGATCCTGGAGAGATCAGGCCACTCTGGCCCCCCGGACAGGATTCCGGTCGTATGGAGCCCGCCAATCCCTGGTGAGTCCTGGGGGTCCCCTGGCCAGACCCTTCCACATGGGAATACTGATAGTATCTGCACCTTAACCATTTGGTTCCGGGATCCTGCCAACGGGAGATTTCGGGCACAATCCCCGGGACTCAAACTATATGCCTTCTCACTTCCCATTCCCTCTCACGATTAGAGAGGGGACGTAAGACCGCATGAAAGAGGCACCACAGCAAACAGGCGAGGGTGAGGGCCGGAGAGGTGAGACTACATGGAGATGCACAGTCTGTGGATTTCTCTTCAGGGGTGGACACCCTCCGAAGGGGTGCCCGAGGTGCGGGAGCCCTTCACCCGAATTTATCCCTGACGAGAAGCGGGGGTGGCTCACTTACGATGGCGGCCTCTTCGACGTCCTCCTTATCAACGGGAGCACGCACCGCGCCCATAATACTTCCTACATGGTGGACCTCGCGGAGAGAGAGCTCGAATCAAGGGGCGTGAGCTACCGGAGGTTCAACCTGAGCGAGTACTCGATCGACCACTGCTGGTGCTGCTACAGCATAAAGGCCGAGTATTGTACCTACCCTTGCAGGAATTCCCAGGACGACATGCCTGCGTTTCACCAGATGCTCGCATCAGCAAAGGCGGTTATCGTTGCCTCCCCCATCAACTGGAATAACATGTCCGCGCGCCTCAAGGACTTCCTCGACCGGACCACCTGCATGCAGAACCTCTTTCACCTGGACAAGCCAGGGCTGACAGAGGGAAAAGTGGTCGGCATCCTCATCTCGGGGCACGAGGACGGCGCGGTCAAGACCGCACTTGACATCTCCCTCATCTTTGAACAGATGGGGTATATCCTCGCTCCGTTCGGCATTGCGTTCAGGACTCATGGATCGGCATATAACAGCAGCACGGACGCGGAATTTTTCAGAAACGACCAAAAGATCCGGGACGATGTCCGGGGAGTGGTCTCGAACGTGGTTGAACTGATGCAGCTCGATCTCGAATCGCGCCTGAAAGGGAGGCTGGTGCCGGTCTCGGAGTGATCCGGGGAGAGGATGCGAGAATAAAGAGTTCAAGAGTGTCTCAAGGTGCCGTGAGATTTCACATTATTCGAGTGGATCTTGCCGGAATTCTTCTCTTTCGGGAAGGGGACAGGAGGCATTCCGAAATGCCCCTGCCGGCACATGAAGCTCGAACCGGGCACCCCTGCCATACACACCGGTCTCAATAATCGAGATTCCCGTGATCCCGAGGATCTCCCGTGAGAGGAAGAGTCCGAGTCCGGTGTGGTTCCCAAAACCGCGATCGAATATCTTTTCCTTCCTGTCCGGGGGGATGCCAATTCCGTCGTCCTCATAGATGATGGCGAGGTGATCCGATTTCTGTTCGCACCGGATTGAGATCGCGGTCACGTGACCTCCATGCCGCATCGAGTTATCAAAGAGATTTGAGAACACTTTCTCAATCATTGGATCTGCATAGATCTCTGCATCTGAACACGTGCTGATCAGAGGGACTTCCAGAGGCTGCAGTTTATCAATGATAGCCCCAAGGGAAAACCAGGTGGGTTCATGTCTCCCGATGTCCTGGTAGCTGCGGGTAAACTCTATTTGCCGGGCGATCATGCTGGCTGCATGGTCAATCTTCTCGAGGAGAGCCATGACATCCCTGTCAGTCACTGTTTCCATTGCAATCTGCGCAAACCCCTGTAAGATGATCAGCTGGTTTGCGATATCGTGCCGAGTAATGCGTGATAAAAGGGCAACCTTCTTGTGAATCTCCCGGAGAGACATCTCCGCACGCTTGCGCTCGGTGACATCAAGGAAACTGACGAGGCTTGCGACAACATTGCCATTCCGGTCGAGGACGGGGGTACCGAACACTTCAAGGTGTACCCGTGTACCGTCGGGCCGGACGACCACCATGTCGTCAACGTGACTCGTTTCCCCTTTCATCCCCCGTACTATCGGCATCTCGTTGGCAGGGTATTTTGTACACGTGCCTGCCTTGAAGGCCTTATACACTTCCGCGAGGTTCTTTTCAGTCGCATCCGGCAGGATCCCCCTGCCGAGGAGCCGGGTTGCCTCCCGGTTGGCAACGATCGGTCTTCCGGTCGGCGCTTCAACCATGAATATGCCGATCGGGACGGTCTCAAGGAGGGTCGTGAGGACCCGGTTACGGCTGTCGAGCTCATCGCTCTTTCTGCGTAATTCCTCCTCTGTCTTCTTCTGCTCGGTGATATCCCGGGAAATGCCAAATATCCACATGATATCCCCCTGCCTGTCCCTGACAGGGTAGAGCATGTGGTCGTACCACCGCGTCGATCCTCCGATATGCATCTCCCCTTCTCTCCGGAACCGCTCTCCCGTCTTGAATACATGGTCAATCGCGTACCTCTGGGGTCCCGAGGTCTCCGGGGGGAACAGGCTGCTTCGTGCGTGGCCGATGATCTCTGCGGGATCTTTTCCGAGCATCCTCGCAGCGGCAGAATTGACGTACACGACCTGGTCATTCCGGTCGACCATGAAGATGAGGTCGGGGGATACCTGGGAGAGTCCCTGGTACCAGTCTTCCTTCTCGTGCAGCGCCTCCAGGGCATCCCTGATTTCAGTAATGTCCCTTCCTACCGACTGGTATTCGATGATCGCTCCTTTCGCGTCAAAGATCGCGCGGTCACTCCATCTCTGCCACCGGATGCTCCCATCCGGCATGATGATACGGTGTTCAATACTTCCCACAGGGTTTTGCTCTGTCAGTGATTCGAAGAAGTGCCGTACACGTTCCTTATCCTCCCTGGGAATCACGGGCTTGAACCTGTGCCCGAGTATCTCCTCCCTGGAAAATCCAAAGTACCTGCAGTAGGCACCGTTGACAAAGACATGGGTGCCGTCAGGTAAAAAGCGTGAGATGAGTTCTGTCTGGTCTTCGACCACGTTCCGGTACTGTTCCTCACTCTTTGCGAGTGCTTCTTCAGCCCTTATCCTCTCGATCGCGGCTCCGATCTGGGTGGCAACCGTCTCAAGGGCGACCCGGCTGTGGCCGGGGATCTCCCGGTCGGTAAGCGATGACAAATAAAGGCATCCACTCCCCTTTCCTCCTGACATTATCGGGATGATCGCAAGGGATTGAACACCTCCCTCCTGGGTAAAACGGTGTGTACCGGATTCAAGATCGCTTCGCGAGAGGAATATTGGCTGCCCGCCTTGTATTATCCGGGCATAAGAGGAATCCGGTGGATAGTGGGAGATCTCCCTGGTCAATTCTTCCGGAAGATTCCTCCAGGCCTTGAGATCGACTGCCCTGGTCCGGTCGTCGACAATATACACCCCACCTCTCTCCATCCCGGATATGTCAATTGCGGCTGCGAGGCTGATCTCTAACGATTCATCCAAGCTCCGGACTTTCTGGAGGGCGAGTCCAAGGGAGAGCTGTGTGCGTAGCGTGGACTCCTGCCGTTTTCGCTCCGTGATATCACGAAATGTCCCCTCTACCCCGAGTATATTCCCGTCGGAATCATAAAAGAGGTGAGAGCTTGTCTCGACAAGGACGGGGCTGCCATCTCTTTTTTTAAGCATCACCTCGTAGTTGGTTACTTTGCCATGGGTGCTCAAATCATCGAGCAAACTTTTCCTGTCCGGGGGATTTGCATAGAAATCGTCTGCAATACTTCTCCCGATGCACGATGAGAGATCATCGTATCCAAGGAGTGTCGCCCATGACTTGCTTGCCTTTGTGAGACGCCCGTCATTATCGCTCCTGTAATAGACATCCTGTATCTGGTCGAGAAGGTTTGCGTATTCCCTGTTGGTAGAGAGGAGGTCCATTTCGGCCTTCTTTTGCTCCGTCATATCAGTGATAAACGATAATGACGCAGGCTTCCCTGACCAGGTGATGGAGGTCGAGTTGATCCACAGCCACCGCACACTCCCATCTGCCCTGAGAATCCTGAACGTGTACCCTGTGGGGGGAACACCTCCGCTCATCCGCTGGATATGACGGGCCATGACCTTTTCGCGGTCATCGGGATGGATAAAATCTGTGAATGGCCTTGAGGTGAGGACCTCAACAGGATATCCGAGAATCCGTACGAGCGCGGGGTTGACATGAACCATCCGGTCTCCCTGCGCCACAAGTATTCCTTCAGTCGCAGTCTCAAAGAGCAGCCGGTAATTCTGTTCATTCTCCCGGAGCTTCTCTTCAGCCCGCTTGAGATCGGTGATATCTACGATGATCCCCCGCACACCCGCAATGCTTCCATCCCGCACCACGGGTGAGGAATAGATGGAGACGGGAAAAGTACTCCCGTCTCTCCGGAGAGCCCTGTACTCCCTTTGTTCCTGTTTTATAGAGCCCTTTTCCAATATTTCGAAAAAAGAGGCAACCGCCCGATCCCGGTCTTCGGGCGCGATCATGTCGAGGGCATTCAACCCTTTCTGGAGATCGTCCTCGGCATACCCGAACATCTCAAACGCAATCCGGTTTGCATACGTCAACATCCCACTGGTATCCGTTTCGAAGATGACCTGTGGCAACATCTCCGCAAGTTCGCGAAATCGCCGTTCACTCTCGTTCAGCGCTTCCACTACCCTTTTTCTCTCAGTGATCTCGCGGATCGACTCGATGGCGCCAATGACCTCCCCACGGGTATTGTAAAGGGGGGACGCAGTGAACCAGAGGACTGCACCGAGGCCATTGTTGAAATGCGGGATCGTGATCTCGGAGAAGAGCGTGTTTCCTTCGCGCTGGATGAACGGGTACTTCTCGGCGGTAGCCGGGTCGTCTCTTAACACGAGGTCGATGAGAATCGGTCGTCGCTCGTGGTAGAATGGAAGGGCATATTCATAGTTGCCCTTCCCCACGATGTATTCGGCCGCGATGCCTGTCATCCTCTCTATCGCGCGGTTCCATGCAATCACCACGCCTCTCGTGTCGATGGCAAACGTCGCGTCGGGCAGGAAATTGAGGATATCTGCCTCCAGTCGCTCGTGGTCCCTGATGCGGATCTCCGCCCTCCTCTGGTGGACGGCCTGCCTGACCTTGTGGACAAGCTCTGCAAACTGAGATGCGGGTTCACCCCCTTTCTGGAGGTAGAAATCAGCCCCTTCGTTCAGAGCCTGGATGACGACCTCTTCACGACCCCGCCCGGTGAAGATGATGAAGGGAATCGGATTTCCCGAGGCGCGGACCTCCTTTAAGAGATCTATCCCGTTCATCTCCGGCATCTGGTAATCGGAGATGATCGCATCGTAATTCCCCGTTCTTATGACCCGGAGAGCATCCTTTGCAGATGTCACCGTCTCGACGTGAAATTCACCGTGCCTTTCCAGGTACAGCTTTCCCACCTCGAGAAGCCCGGGCTCATCATCCACATAGAGGACAGTTATCATGGGTTCTGCTCTATTGTTTCATTATTCCAGGGTGTATTGATAGTTCCCCTTTTCGGCAGGGAACAGCCCCGAGGTCTGCATTCACAGACCCTGCAGGAAGATCGTGCGCACCCCACGACAAATCCCCCCGCCGGCCCGAAAAAAGAGAATGTCCGGGTGGTTATTTTTCCTGATTCTGCATTTATCGATTCACTCACCTGGATTTTTTCGCCTCTCCTCTTTTACTCGCAGATACTTCCCGACTGCCCGGGAAAAAACCCCGCTGCTCTCTGGCCGATTCAGTCTGTTGGAATGAACCAAAACCACTATTGGGTGGGAGATTTCAAGGTGATCAGAGTGGTTCGTGATGAGACCGGTGTGGTATATTCTCATGGCAGGGTTGCTGGCAGGCGTGCTCATCTCATGCGGGTGCACGTCCCAGGCACCCGCACCCCCCGCCACGGCAGCCGGGGTATCGCCGATGGCAACTCCCTCGGGGGGCACTTCCCCCCTCTCGCTCCCACGTCTCGCCCTTGACCTTTCTTTTTACCCGGAAGGCTTTGAGCTGATCTACGCGGGGGAGACAGAGCCCCCTTCGGAGAGTAGCCTCCTCTCCGATCCATCCTACCGTGGAGGATACTCGGTAACCGTCAGCAACGAGAGCGCGGACTTTCCCACGGGAGAGATTGTCGATCAGATCATCCTCATCTACGACGAGCCGGTCACACATGAACGCCTTGCCACCATCTTTGCCGAGAACTACCCCGAGCTCTCCCGCTGGCCCCTCTCACCCCTTCCTGATCCCGGGATAGGGGAGGCCAGCATCGCATACCATTTCGCCTACCCAGAGACAACGCTCTCGGGATACACCATCATATTTGGGAAAGGAGACGTCTACCAGATTGTCACCACCATGACCGGTGACGGGACTGCCGATTATGGGTTCTTGCAGGAGATCGCACGGAAAGCCGCCGCAAAGTTCCCATGATCCTTCCATGACAGGTCTCACACGAACAGGAAAATTGGGGGGGCGGTATTGAAGATGGCGGGGGAAACAGACGAGCATGTCATCGAGGCGATAGGCCGGTGCCGCATCGTGATACGGAACGGGAGAGTGGTCGAGGTCGGCGAGCCCGCAATCAGGGACTGCCCCCTCGCGAAGCGGTTTGCCTGCCCCATCCCCTCGATCGACCGGGAGTCGGTGAGAGCGAACATCGAGCACCGGATCGCCTCCTTCGGCATGTGCACGCCGGGGCGGGTCGTGCATGAGACAAGGGAGTTCGTCGGGTTCGGCGCATCCGAGATCCTCGCGTTTGGCCTTGACGCCGGCCTCATCGACGCGGTGGTCCTTGCCTGCGACGGCGCGGGGACCGTGGTCGTGACCACCCCCTCCCTCGTCCAGGGGATCGGGGGGAGGATGTCCGGGCTCGTCTCGACGACACCCTACCCTGAGGTGATACGGCGTATCGAGGAGTGCGGGGGTATCGTTGTCGACAGGCGCCATGCCAGGATCGACCAGGAAGCCGGCACCAGGCGTGCATACGGTGAAGGGCATCGCAGGGTCGCGGTGACGGTAGCCCTGCCGGGAGAGGCAGAGAGGATACGCACGTCCCATCCGGATGCGACCATTTTCGCGGTCCACACGACCGGCCTCTCAAGGGAAGAGTCAGAGGTGATCGTCGCCTCTTCGGACCTCGTCACGGCATGCGCATCAGGGCCGATCCGGGAGATTGCCGGGAAAAAAGCGCTCCTTCAGGCCGGGATCGCCATCCCGGTATTTGCCGTCTCCTCGAGGGGAAAAGAGCTCATCATCGAGAAGATCAGGCGGGGGCGCGAGCAGGTCCTTGTCAAGACCACGAAGCTCCCCTCGCTTGGGGACCAGCAGCCCGACCCGCTTGTCTGACCCAGGGGGTCCGCAGGGAGGCCCGGATTCTCCCATTAAAACTCCATTTATCCGGCACACCGGGACGATCTGCCGGAGGCAGGACTGCGCCCCCCACGGAACTCCTCACTTCCACTCACACGACGATGTAGCTGTCTTGAAACGCCTGGGTTCTCTCAATCGACGTTGCCCGGGTCTTCAGGATCAGGGTATGGCCGATGCACTTGCCTGCAAGAAAGCCGCAGTCTGCATGGATCGTGATCGTCTCGCTTCTCGATTCTCCGCCCCCGATGTCCCCGAGGCAGCGCTCTATTGACGGGGCGGAGTTGATGAAGATCCGCTCTCCGTTCTCGTTGAACACCTCGAGGACCACGCACACGGAATGTGCAACCTCGTCCCCGGTATTCGTGATCGTCGCTGAAGTCTCGCGGCACGTAAGACCGCAATTGACAGGTGTCCCCGAGAAAAGGGTGAACATGACAGGCCTCTTCTGCGGGGTGGGAGTCGGGCTCGTCGTGGAGGACAGAGCAAACAGTGCGGTCGGGGAGGGGGTTGGCATCGTGGTCCGAATGATCGTGGTGCCTGCCACCGTGGTCTGCACGGGTGCCGGTGGAACGGTCTCCTGCCCGCCTGCGGAAGAACCGGCATCTCCTCCTGAATCGAGCATCCCCCCTGACAGGACATACACCCCGGTGACGATGAGCACTGCCACGGCAAAGATCGCAATCGCGGAAGTGCGAGAGAGGTTCATTGACGGCATATGAGTGAGAGACGGGCATGAAGTTTCGCATCTTCCCCCGTTGAGCCCTGGCACTTGCTCGTGCCTCTGGCCTTCCGGAGGGGCAAAACCCAGGTTTATTGGGATGGAGAGAGAACCACTCTCATGTTCTGTCCACTGCCACGAGCCCTGCAGGGGACAAACGGGGTGGAGAATGTCCGCAGTGCTGGAAGTCTCGGGTCTCTCAAAGGTGTATGGCGATGTCACCGCGCTCGACCGGGTCTTTCTCTCGGTCGAGGAAGGGGCGCTCTTTGGCCTCCTGGGCCCGAACGGGTCAGGGAAGACTACCATGATAAAGGTGCTGACAGGGCAGATCCGGCCGACTAGTGGGTCTGCACGGGTCCTCGGCCTCGATTCGGCGCATGAAGGGCTCCGCATCCGGGAAAGGGTCGGGATCATCCCAGAGCAGGAGTCGCCCCCGAGCTTTCTCACCTCCATGGAGTACCTGGAGTTCGTCGGGAAAGTCAGGAAGATCCCGGACATCAGGGAACGGGCTGACGAATGGTTCGACTACCTTGAGTTCGGCGACAAGAAAAACGTCCTCTGCAAGGACCTCTCCCGCGGAACCCGGCAGAAGCTGATGTTTGCCCAGGCCTTCATCCACGAGCCGGCCCTTGCCCTGATCGATGAGCCCCTCATAAACTTTGACCCTATCATGCAGGACCTTGTGAAGGAGTACCTGACAGACTACGTCAAATCTGGCAAGACGATCTTCCTCTCCACCCACATCCTCGAAGTGGCCGAGGAGATATGCTCCTCGTTTGCGATCCTTCACAGGGGGACACTCCTCCATTCGGGCCCAGTCGCCGAACTGACCGAAAAGGGAGCGCACCTCCCGGAGTTCTTCCTCTCGCTCGTCCGGAAGGGTACCCATGCCTGAACTCTTCATGCGGATGATGAAGGAGGAGTGGCGGATGCACTCCACAATCTTCGGGCAGGTCTCGTTTGCGCTCTTCCCTGTCATGATCTTTGGGATCTCCTTCATGGGTTCCTTCCTCCTCCCCCATCTCCGGGCAGCTTTGCCCGTCGGGGACCTGGCACTCGCCGTCCACGCGATGTTCCTTGTCCTCGGGGCGATGGTCGGGGGGTTTGGCCTGATGGGAAACGAGATGATGAACCGGCGGTTCGGACAGGTAAGCCTCCTTGCCTATTCGGCCCGGAGCCTGCCACTCTCCGGGAGATTCATCTTCGCAAATTTCGTTGTCAAGGACACTGTCTACTACTTCTTCCTCTGGGTCCTCCCGTTCGGTGCGGGGTATCTCGCGGCCGCGCCGTTCACCGGGGCATCCTTCCCCTCGGCCCTCCTGCTCCTGTTCACCCTGGCGCTTGCATTCATGGCAGGGCTCTGCACCGTCTTTCTCCTCTCTTCCCTCTACGTCAGGTCGAGGGTAGCATGCGGAGTTTTGGTCATTGTTGGCGGATTGCTCCTCATTGCATCATTTCTCTCGACGGGACCGGCCCTTGTGCTCCTCTTCCCCCCCTACCTGATCTATTCCGGGTTCTCGTGGGGCATCCTCCTCTCCTCGTGTGCGATACTCGCGGTACTGTTTGCCCTCTCTATCCTGCTCTTTTGCGCGGAAGAGACAGGGACAACGAGTGTGCACGGGGACCTCCTCACCCCTCTCGAGAGCAGGTTCGCGTGGCTCCCCCAATCCCCCCTTGTCGCAAAGGATCTCATCGACCTGTATCGGAGCGGAATAGGCATCGGGCAGGCCCTCTTCTCGTTTGCCATCCCCCTCGTCGTGATCTGGTTCTTTCTCTCACTCGCGGGATCATTTCTCCCGTCCCACGGCGTTATCGTCTTTTTTGCCATGATCACCGGGGTGATAGCCTCGACCATGTACACGTGGGTAACGGAATTTGACTCGTTCGGGCCCTATGCATGCCTCCCCGTATCAGTCAGCACACTGATACAAAGCAAGATGACGACGTGTGTGCTCCTCCAGGTCCTCCCGGCGGCCTTCATTGTGAGTGTGGCAGTCCTCTCCGGAAATTCGGAGATTCTCATCCCGGCATTGGCGCTCTGTATCTCGTTCTCATTTTACGCTTCAGGCGTGATGGCATACCTCTGCGGCCTCTCCCCGAGCGTGCTTGTGTATGATGTGAAGGTGCTCTCCACCTACCTCGTCCTCGACGGCGTGGTGTTTGCACTCTTCTCTGCGGTGGCGCTTGCAAACCCCCTCTTTGCTATCTCTTCCGTTCTGCTCTTTTTCCCCGGGTGGTGGTTCGTGAAGGCTGCGATGAGGCGGTGGGACGCGGTGGATCCGGGCGGGTATTAGGCAGAAGCGCCCTTCTCCTTTTTGTCCAGGTCCGCAATGCCTGCCGGTAGAGATCAAAAAGCCTATTGTGATGGACTTCTGAGAACTCCCCCATGGAAATACATTCAGGAACGAAACTCGGAGTCCTCCTCATCGTGCTCTCTTTGATTCTCCTCTTCTCAGGGTGCACGCAGCCCGCCACGGCTCCTGCCGGCACACCGACCCCCACTGCACCTACCTCCACCCCAGCGGCTCCCGTCGCCAATGAGACCCTCAAGACGGAGTTGGCCGGGATTGCCGCAACTTTCGCCGGCGAAATAAACGGCAGCACGTTGGCGGCCGCATACCAGGAGGGTCCGAACTCGACCGCATACGCCGAGGTGCTCGGCCAGCTGCGGGACTTCAGGCTCTCAGACCCCCGCATCAAGTTCGTCTACACCCTCGCCCAGCAGAACGGGACGGTCTGGTTCATCGTCGACTCCCACCATGGGTTACCAGAAGCTTCCCAGTACCTCGAGGTTTATGAGGATGCTGCCCCAGAACTGAAGAGCCCCGTCACCGCTCCAATTGGGGCAGGGCCCTACACAGACAAGTGGGGAACGTTCTATTCAGGGTATGCACCCGTCGAAACCGGCGAACACGCACCCGTGTTCCTCATCGGGGTCGATATGGAAGCCTGACGAGGCATTTCCCCCTTCTCATCTTTTAATGGTGTTTCTGCACCTGCTCTTGAACTGGGCAGAGCATGACCCCTGCGGCATTTGGGGCTCACCCGCATCAGGGAGCGTTTCATTGAATTGTCCCTTCCCGCCACACCCTTTCCTGCCCCGGGGGGATTACCTTTATCCGTCACAAGAGAAGTACAGAACACCTGGAGATGGACAGGCAGGGGGATATAGGGGGACAACTGTGTACCAAATTTCTCTGGAGTACACATTTCGCTCCAGGGAAAAAACCCGGTGACATGCGATCCACGCTGGCTCGCCGCTGATACCTTCCGATACGAGAGATGTGATATGCCTGTCCCGATTGGAGAGTGCCATGTCCGGAGCAAGTGATGATGGGGGGAAAAGGCGAAGGTATCTCTTCTCCTTCTCGCATTTGCTCTTCCTCTCCATGATCTTTCTCATCTGTATCCTTGCCGCAGGGATCACTTACTTTGATTATCGCCAGGCCGAAGAGACCTACCAGAAGAGTGCCCGTGCCATGCAGGATCAGACAGAGGATGATATCGCAAAGACGATCAGGATTGTCGATTCTGCATACCAGATCTATGATGCGACCCTCAATGTCAAGATGATGAATGCCTTTTCGTTGTTCCTCCGCGATTACGAGCGTGCGGGGAGAGACATTTCCCGTATGGACCTTCATTCCCTGAAGGAGGAGATGGGGGACGTCATGGACCTCTATATCATCAATGAGTCGATCATGGTCGAGGCGACCACCTACGAACCTGATCTGGGCCTCGATTTCAGCAAGTGGCCGCATTCCTACAAATTCTTACACGATCTCATTCAAAAAGACGGTTTTTTCCCTGACCGGGTGGTATACGAGGTCTCATCCGGGAAACTGAGGAAATATGCCTACATGCCGACTCCCGACCACCGGTACATCCTCGAGCTCGGCCTGACTGAAAAGGGGATAGGACAGCGGCCTGCCGTCCATTACCAGGAACCCCTGCGCGAGATGGCCTTCAACAACCCGTACGTCATTAGTTACCGGGCATTTGATACCGTCGGCCGGTTGCTCGGGAAAGGAAGCAATGCCCAAGGAAAAGCCCCGGCCGCCCTGAGCCAGGTCATCGCGGAGAGGAAGTCGATTGAATTCGAGGACCCGGCCAACCATACCCTCACACGATACATCCTTGTTGACATGGCGGAGCAGAGCTACGCATCAGATACCAGCTGGATAATCGAGCTTGTATACGACCAGTCAGAGATGCAGGCACAGTTGTCGAGGCTGGTGCTGAACCATCTGATCATTGCGCTGGTCGCGGTCATCACGAGTGCGGGAATGGCCATCGTCCTATCGCGGTACCTCGCAAAACCCGTAAAGACGATGGTGGATGACATCGACACGATCTCGAAAGGAGTAGGACTTACGCGGTTGAGTTAACCAGGAAAAGTTGTAACACCTGACATAAGGAACTAGGAAAAGAAATTACCCTAAAAAGAGGGCTGGGCAACAAAGAGGGTAGTTGCAGATCGCTGAATTGCCCGTTTTGATTCATACCAGCTCGTACCCGTTTTTAATCGATTGGATTCCAATCGGAGAAATGCGAGTAACGCAAGGAAAATATGGCCGCGTTGAACCCCATCTTTCCGACCCTGACACCTCTCAATACCACAACACTGTTTAATACCCCGATGATATTCTTCGATATTCCATCCACAGTCCTTGAATGTTCTTCTGTCTGATTCTGATGCATCTAGGATATCAGTGGCCCAATATTCGACAT
>JADFCY010000007.1 GCA_018263335.1 Methanolinea sp.
GCACTCGGGGTTCCCTTATCACGATTTCTCGCATTGTAAAGTTTTCGCGCCTGCTGCGCCCCGTAGGGCCTGGATTCGTGTCTCAGAATCCATCTCCGGGCTCTTGCTCTCACAACCCGTACCGATCAATGGCTTGTTGGGCCGTTACCCCAACAACAACCTAATCGGCCGCAGACCCATCCTCAGGCGGCGGACCTTTGAATCAGGGGGCATTCCAGCATCCCTGATCTATGGGGTATTATCCCCAGTTTCCCGGGGTTATCCCCCTCCTGAGGGTAGGTTATCCACGTGTTACTGAGCAGTGCGCCGAGGTCTTGCACCTCTCGACTCGCATGGCTTAATCGAACCCCGATAGCAGTGGCCTCTGGCAGGATCAACCAGAATTCTCGTTAAATCCAGCACACTATCGTTCGTTTACTTCGAGGAATTAGCGGTTACCAAACAAATTTCCGCATTGCCAGTACCAACGTCAGAACCAATGACAGAACGGTTGTTCAGTCGTGTTTGGTTCTCCATCACAGAGGGTAACAATATAGGTGTTGTTGCTATTTAACCTTTTTTGATGCCGGTCCTTTGCCGGGAATCACGGTCTGCAACCACCCGCCCTGCCGGGCGGATACACCCCGGAACAGCGCAATCCCATCTCGGAGCCCGCAGGGGCATTGAGGGGATTTTCCCGTTTCCGGTCTCAATCCTCAGAACCGGATCATGCACCCGTTGTCCGGTTCCTCACTGTGATATTGAGGGAATACACGTTGCACGCAGTAGTATATCAAAGTTATCCCTCATTGTCAACCACCGTCTTGACAATTGAGATCCGTCTGTCCCAGTTACGCGATAAAGAGAGGTTTAAATGACAAAAAAATGGCACAAGTGATTCAATTCGGCCATCGGGAGAGAGAATGCCCATGCAATTTTTGATGCCGTTGTATAGATCTCTAATTTGGGTTTTAATCCTCTGCTGTCGCAGGAATATCTTCTGCGCGCCAGACCTGGACGAACACCTCGCCGAAGAACTCGTCCTGCCATAGCGAGAGCTTCCCCTCGAACATGAGGTAGAGGAGAGGGATATACACGTCGATAATTCGCTTGCCCATCAGCTCCGCAAGTTCTTCAAGGGTCATGATCCCGTGCTTCTCGAGACTCTCCTCGCACTGGCAGAGCACCGCCATGGCCGCCTCGCGGTATCCCTCGTCGTGCGCAATACCCACTACGTCCTCCACCTCGATGAGCCGGGGATCGAACGGGCTGATAAAACGCTGCCTGCGCCTCTGCTCCTTCTCCGCTGCCTTGAGTTCCAGGATCAGCTCAAAGAGGGTGATGGGGCGCTTCCTCAACTGCTTCCTGTCAAGGCGGCGGCGAATCTCGCGCTCCAGCCTCTCGATGGGGCCGAGCGCATTCCCGTCCTGGTCGAATTCCGCGTCAGGGCCGAATTCCTCCTCCGGGATGCCCTCATCGTCATCGAATTCTTCATCCTCACCGGCCTCTGCCTGTTCGAGGATCTCTGACTTCATACGGAGGAGGAGCGCGGCGTAAAAAAGAGTCCTCCCCGATATCCGGAGATCGAGCTCTTTTCTCCTCTCAAGCTCCGAGAGGAACCTGTCCGTGACCTCGACGATGTCGATATTCCAGGGATCGATCTCGCCGCGCTCCGCCATCTGCACCAGGATCTCTACAGGTTCTTCAGGCATGCGACTTGATCCCGGTCACATAGGAACTCTTGTCAGGGAGGAGCGTGACCCCGAGGATGCGGTCAGCCCCCTCGATCATCGGTTTTCGCAGGGATACGAGGATAAACTGGGACGTGTGCGACAGTTCTCTGATCATTGCCGCGATATGCTCAACGTTTGAGCCGTCAAGAGACATGTCCACCTCGTCGAATGCATAGAAGGGTGCAGGGATATGCTGCTGGATCGAGAAGATGAAGGCAAGCGTGGTGAGCGACTTCTCCCCCCCTGAAAGGGCTGAGAGGTGGTGGACGGGCTTGTCCCGGGGCTTGACGGCAAACGAGAGGCCGCCAGAGAACGGGTCCTCCTCGTTCTCGAGGATGAGGTGCCCGCTCCCGCTGGTGAGCCGGGCAAACACTTCCCTGAAATTCGCGTCGATCGCCTTGAACGCGGTCATAAACGCCTCGTACTTCATCTTCTCGAACTTCTCGATCCGTTCGAGCAGCGTGGCCCGTTCCCGGGAGAGCACCTCTTTTTTCTCTCCTCGTTCTGCGATCCTCCCCTCCACTTTTTCGTACTCCTCGATGGCGAGCATGTTCACCGCCCCGAGCTTCTTGATCTGCTGCGATGCCTCGGCCATCCCGTCCTCGATCTCACGGAGCGTAAGGTCTGTCTCGGTCCCGCCGGCTTCGCGCCGCAGCACTTCTACCTCTGCCGAGAGCGCGGTGAACCTCTCGTTCAGGGCAGAGAGCTGGATCTTATGCCGCTCTGCCGCCGCATCGAATTCGAGTATCTTCTGACCAGACTCCCTGATTGCCTCAGAGACTTCCGAGTGCCGGTTCCGGAGATCCAATAGTTCCGTCGAGAACTTCTTCTGGCGCTCCTCTATCTCGCTTATCCTGCCCTTGCTTGCCTCAATCTGCGAGAGTGCCTGGTTCACTTCGCGATCGATCTCCTCGTTCTTTGCCTGGATCCTCGTCACTTCAGCCTTCAGTTCCTCGATCCTCGTGGCAAAATGCTGCCGCTCCCGCTGCAGGTCATTGATATCCGCCTCCTTGTTCCGGAGCCGGCGCTCGGTGTCCTCGCACTCCCTCTTCTTCTTCTCGAGCTGCTCCGAGAGGACAGGGATGGAGGTGTCCTCGAGCTTCTTTTTTACCTGTTCGATCTTCTTCTGTGCCAGGGTTATCGCATCGGTGATCGAATCGAGCGCTGCCTCGAGAGCCGCAAGTTCCGCAGTCCCTGATCGCATCTCCTCTGCAAGGGCCGCCAGCACCTCGCCGATCTGCGCTTTCTCCCGAAGTGTCACCTCTTCCTGGCGGGAGAACTCCTCGTTCAGCACAGAGATGCGCGAGATCGCGGCATCGAGTTCTGCTCTCCTCGCCCTCTTTGCATCGATCTCCTCGGTGCCCCTTTTGACGAACCGCTCAATATCGGCAATCTCATTTGCGATCTCTTCCATCCGGGACCGGAGGCGCGAAATCTCGTCCTCGACTGCGGCCCCAAAACCCCTCACCGGTTTCTTGAACGAACCACCGGTCATCGCCCCGCTCTTCTCAAGGAGCTCACCGTCAGGGGTTACCATACGGTATTTTCCAAGCATTCTCCTCCCCCGGGACAGTGAATCCACGACGACAGTCCCCCCGAAGACCACCCGGAAGGCATCCGCGTACTGTGGCTGAAACTCAAGCATCTGCACCGCGTACCCGATCACCCCCTCCTCCTTGACTGGGGGAAGATCTGGTGGCCTCAGCCGCGAAAGGGGAAGAAACGTGACCCTTCCCATCTTCTGCTCTTTCAAGAACTCGATTGCCCGTGTGGCAACTGCATCGTCTTTTACCACCACGTAGTGCAGTTTCGACCCTGCCGCAACGTTGAGGGCTGTTGCATACTCGGGCGGGGCTTTTCCGAGTTGCGCGATTGTCCCGAACACCCCGTCCATCCCGAGCACTGCATCGAGCGTGCGGCTGCCTGCCTCTCCTCGTGCCTGCTGCTGCGCCTCCAGCCTGATGACCTCCTGCTCGTGTGACCGGTACTCCTCCTTCACCCGCTCAAGGGTGGTCCGGCGTGCAAACACGCTGCTCTCCAGTTCCGAGAGGGCGCGGTCGAGGTCCTCCTTCTCCTTCCTGAGTGCGTCCATCTCGCGGGCACTCTCCGAAAGCCTCTGTTCCTTTCCTGCCTCATCGGCAGCGAGGGCCATCAGCCGCTCCTCCATCCGCTCCTTCTCTGAAGTCCTCATCCTGCTCTTTTCGATCAGCATGTCCTTTTGGTGGAGCAATGAGGAACGCTCGTTCTTCTTCTCCTCGACGCTCTGCATCAGGGCAAAGAGCTCGTCCCGCGCCCCCTCTGCATCCCTGCTCTGCGACTGTATCTGCTGCTCTATCTTCTCTTTCTGGGCGGTCGCGGTCGCCAGCTCCATCGCAAGGTTCGTGCGATCGATATTCATCTCCCGGATCGCCTGGCTGCACTCTGTAACCCGGGTCTCAGCCCGTTTCTGGTCGATATACGTGCGGCTTATCCCTTCAAGACCGGTCTCCTTCTCCTTCTTTAACCTGGATATCGTCTGCTCCGCGATCCGAATCGTCCCCTTTGCCTCCTCGAGATCGGCAATCAGCCGGAGGTACTCGGCCCCGCTCTTCTGGTTGATCTGGGTGTCGATATCCGCGAGGTCTTTCTTGAGGTATTCACGTTCGTTCTCCTCCAGGCTGCGGTCAGAGACAACCCTGTCGAGCTGCACGCGTTCGTCTTCTATCACCCTGGAGAGCGCGGCAAGGTCCTTCTCCCTTGCGTGGAGGGTGGCAGCAGCCCTGAGCCCTTCCAGGTTCTGGAGCCTCTCCTGCCAGTGCCGGAATTTCATTGCCTGCTCGCGTTCTGCCGCGAGCTCCTCAAGGCGCTGCGAGAGTTCCCTCAGCAGGAGTTCCTCGCGCTCGATTCGTTCCCTCACCACTTCGAGTTCGATGAGTGCCTGGCCTTTCTTCTGGTCGAATTCTGCGACCCCTGCAATCTCGTCGATGATCTTCCGGCGCTCATAGTCGCTCATCTCGATGATACGGGTAATGTCACCCTGCATGACCACGTTGTACCCGTGCGGCTTGATCCCATGCTTTGCGAGGAAATCCGTCACCTCGACCTGCTTTGAGAGACGGTTGTTCAGGTAGATGTAGCTGTAATATCCTCCCGATGTTCTCTTGATGCGCCGCCGAATCTTCGTGCCGTCCGAGAAGGTGAGGGTGACCTCCGCGGTATGGCGGCCCGAGTTCAGGTTGATCAGATCGGTCAGTTTCTCGGCCCGCAGAGTCCGGGACCCTGAAAGTGCGAGGACAAAAAGAATGCTGTCGATGATATTGCTCTTTCCTGATCCATTCGGCCCGGAGATGACGGAAAATCCTTCGTAAAACGGGATCTTTGTCTTTTTTGTGAAAGATTTGAAATTGTCGATCTCAAGCTCGGTGATGTGCAAAGACCAATGCCCCGTTATTTCTTGTGTGCAGAATCCGTCTCCTCATCCTCGGCAACGATGAGGTCGTTCTTCTTTCCAGGGCCTGCGGCGCTCTGCTTCTTTTTGGAGAACCCTGCGGATGCAATGATATAATCGCTGTTCTTCCGCTTCTCGGGCGCAAGGGTCCCGTTCGGCTGCATGATCATGTCCATCTTCTCGGGTGCGGTCTCAACCGGGGCCGGGGCAGGTCTCTGCGGGGGAGGCGTGGCAACGGGCTTCTTCTGGAGGATGACGGGACCACCGGGGGTCGGTACTGCCGCCTTTCCCATGCGCATCTCTGCCCTCGTGCGCTCTTCACTTGCCTTGGAGAGCTTCATTGTCACGGATTTGAGGTCCAGCAGCTCCTCGGTGAGCCCCTTGACCATGGCCTCGATCTCCCTCATCTTCTTCTCCAGCGCCGCGACCCGTTCGTCAACGGGTGCAAGGCTCCGGTCCTTGTCCTTTATGATCTCCATATCTGACTCCTCGGGGCTGGTCCGCGTCTCATACCGGTGATGGGGCGGTGGGTGGCATTATAGGAGAGCCCTCATTGATAATCATGAATTATTCCCCTATAATAATTATGCTGCCAGTTGAGGCGATTTTTCCCAAATTTTCTCTTATATCCCTCGTTATGGGGAATTGAAAGGGGCATATGACTCACTTTGCGCACTCCTTTCCCATTTTCCCCGAACAGCGCATTTTCCAGTCCGACTGTGAGAAGCATCAATATCCTCGGGTTTTTCTGGCACAGGAGAAGAAAAGGTATTACCTGATCAAATCAACCTTTTTATACATGTCCAATCTGGCCACCACGGATCCGGAAATTGCCGATATCGTCAGGAGAGAGATGGAGCGCCAGCGTGACGGCCTGGAGCTTATCGCATCCGAGAACCTGGTCAGTCGTGCAGTGCTCGAAGCCATGGGCTCTGTCATGACCAACAAATATGCGGAGGGATATCCCGGGAAGCGATATTACGGGGGATGCGAGTTCCATGACATGGCTGAGAACCTCGCACGCGACCGGCTCAAAGAGCTGTTCGGGGCAGAGCATGCGAACGTGCAGCCACACTCCGGAACCCAGGCGAACATGGCAGTGTATTTTGCCACGATGAAACTTGGGGACCTGATGCTCTCCATGAAGCTCTCCCAGGGTGGGCACCTCTCCCACGGCTCGCCGGTCAGCTTCACGGGGCAGTTCTACCGTGTCGCCCAGTACGGAGTCGACCCAAAAACCGAGACGCTGGATTACGGGGTGGTCGAGGAGATGGCCAGGAAGGAGCGTCCGGCGATGCTGGTATGCGGGGCCAGCGCATACCCGCGGATCATCGATTTCAAGGCGTTCCAGGAGATCGCGGACGGGGTTGATGCGTACTGCATGGCCGATATCGCCCATATCGCGGGGCTGGTCGCCACCGGCCTCCACCCGACATCCGTCGGGGTGACCGATTTTACTACCACCACCACCCATAAGACGCTTCGGGGACCTCGTGGCGGAGCGATCATGTGCGATGCGGAGCATGCACAGATAATTGACAAGGCCGTCTTTCCCGGGATGCAGGGCGGCCCCCTGATGCATACTATCACTGCCAAGGCAGTCTGTTTCAAGGAAGCACTCCGCCCGTCCTTCAAGGAATACAATCGTCAGATAATCAGGAACGCGAAGGCGATGGCAGAGACGCTCCATGAAATGAACCTCAGGCTTGTCTCCGGGGGCACCGACAACCATCTCATACTCCTCGACTTAAGCGATCTCGGCATCACGGGTCTCGAGGCAGAGGTTGCGCTCGGGAGGGCGCACATCACCGTCAACAAGAACACCATCCCGAACGAGCAGCGCAGCCCGTTTGTCACGAGCGGCCTTCGCGTCGGCACTCCTGCGGTGACCAGCAGGGGCATGAAAGAAGAAGAGATGCACCAGATTGGGGAGTGGATCGGGACAATCCTCCATGATATCAGGAACGAGGGGGCTATAAAGCGGATCGGGGAGGAGGTCGCCTCCATGGCTGGAAAGTTCCCCCTCTACCCGGAGTGACATGATCCTCGATGGGAAGAAAGTATCAGAAGCGCGCCTTTCACGGTTGAAGGAAGAGGTTGCGGCATCGGGCCTTACTCCCGAACTCGCAACAGTCATCGTGGGAGAGGACCCGGCATCGCAGATGTACGTCCGCATGAAGCATCGGGCGTGTGGACAGGTAGGCATAAGGTCACGGGGCGTTGCGCTTCCTGTAACTTCCCGCACGGAAGAGGTTCTCGACCAGGTCGGCCGCCTTAACCGTGACCCGGACGTCAGCGGGATACTGGTGCAGCTGCCGCTTCCCTCCCATGTCGATACGCACCGGGTAGTGGAAGCGGTGCTGCCTGAAAAAGACGTTGACGGCTTTCACCCTTCAAACCTCGGGCGGCTCTTTTCGGGGAACCCTGTCTACAGGCCATGCACCCCGGGAGGTATCATGACCCTTCTCCAGGAATACGGGGTCGAACCCGAAGGGATGCGTGCGGTGGTGATCGGGAGGAGCATCGAGGTCGGCAGGCCAATGGCCGCTTTGCTCCTGAACGCAAGTGCAACGGTGACGATCTGCCACAGCAGGACCCGCGACCTCCCCTCGATCGCCCGAGAGGCCGATATCCTTGTCGCAGCGGTAGGAAAAGCCCATTTCGTGGGGCCGGAGATGGTCCGTGATGGTGCCGTGGTTATCGACGTGGGCACAAACCAGGTGGAGGGGAAACTCTGCGGGGATGTCGATTTTGACAGGGTCCGCGACGTGGCCGGGGCAATCACCCCTGTCCCGGGGGGGGTGGGGCCCATGACGATCGCGACTCTCATGGAGAACACCTTCCTCGCGGCAAGGCTGCAGTCATGTTCCGGTGCACGATAAGCGGACTTCCCATCGGTGGCGGGGCCCCTGTCCGACTTATGGGCGTGATCAACTGCAGCCCGGAGTCATTCTACTCAGGATCCTACACCCCTGCCGCTGAAGTCTTCTCAAAGGCATGCCAGATGGTCGAAGATGGGGCCGATATCGTCGATTTGGGCGCACGGAGCACTGCCCCCGGGGCCCCGCCCATCAGCCGGGATGAGGAGACCGCGAGGATGGTTCAGGCCCTCTCGGGGCTGGAAGGATCGGGCATCCCGGTCTCCGTCGACACTATGGACCCCGTGGTACTGGAGGCCTGCCTCGAATATGACGTCGCGGCGGTGAACGACATTTCCGGTCTCCTCAACCCCGAATACGCCGCAATAGTCTCTGAATCCGGGCTCCCCGCACTCTTGATGGCGTCACGGAGAGCAGTCGGGGACGCGCTCACGCTTGAGGAGACTCACCTGGCGCTCTCGATGGTGGAGACAAGAGCACATGCCGCTGGTGTCACTGAGTACATCCTCGACCCGGCGATCGGGCTGTGGCAGAACAACCGCACGCTGGACCTCGACTGGGAACTCTGCAGGAATTTCCGGGATTTCACCACTTACATGCGCCCGTTGCTGGCAGCTGTCTCCAGGAAGTCCTTTCTTGGGGGACTGGTGGGAAAGGCCCCGGCCGGAAGGCTCGCGGCGTCCCTTGCCATGGCCGCGCTCCTGGTCTGCAACGGCGCAGACATGATCCGCACCCACGATGTCGCTGACACACGGGATGCCATCCTCGTCGCCGAACGAATGAAGAGGGATCAATGAATCAATCTTACACCACGTCCGGCATCCGGACACCCCTTATCAGGGCTGGAGACGATATCGCCGAAATACTCGCGGGGGCCATCGGGGAGACACCTGCAGGCACCCTGCAGGATGGCGATATCCTGGTGGTGGCAGAGACTGCCGTCTCGACTGCGGAGGGGAGGATCATCAGCCTCGGTTCATTGGTTCCGGGGGAGCGGGCGATAGGCCTTGCCCGACGTTACGGTATGGACCCCCCGCTCGTGCAGTGCATCCTTGACGAGAGCGATGAAGTCGTCGGAGGGATCCCGGGTTTCCTCCTCTGCATGAAGCACGGAACGCTCCTTCCGAATGCCGGTGTTGATGCGTCCAATGCGCCGCCCGGGTGCGTCACCCCCCTCCCTGCCGATCCAGATGCCAGTGCGTCGCGCATCAGGGAGAGGGTTGAGCAGCTGACTGGGGCCCGGGTGGCGGTGATCATTGCCGACAGCCGGACACATGCCATGCGCGTGGGATGCAGCGGGGTTGCCATCGGATGCGCAGGGATACCTTCCGTCATCGATGCACGCGGCCGATCTGACCTCTTCGGCAGGCCGCTTGAGGTGACCCGTCTCGCGCTCGCGGACAACCTCGCCTCTGCCGCAGAGGTGGTGATGGGGGAGGCCGACGAACGTACTCCTGCCGCCCTCATCAGGGGACTTGCGATCCCCATCACGGACACCTCCGGTATCGACACCATCGATGCCAAGGACTGTCTCTTCATGGGGTTGCTGAACCAGGAGAGCCACCGGAGGCCTCCTTCATCTACTTCCAGATGATTCTGAACCTGGCATCCTCCGTATTCCATGGAGGAACACTTCAAGCTCCCGGTTTTCCGGATGAGTGAAAAACCAGACGATCCTCGTCGAGACACACGCATAAAAATTCAGAATCGCACAAAAGAACCCATCCACGCAAAGTATAGTTGAGTTCGTTCAGGTGATTTCAACCCTGGAAGCCTCTTCTCTCGACTCCCACTCTTCCCTTCTCGGTAGACAGCGTAAAGCCGAGGCTCTCGAGGTACTCCCTGCTCCTTCCCTGTCCATGGATGAGAAGTTCGACAAGGTCTTCCTTCTCGTCGACATCCGTGTGCAGGCGGAACGAGTCGATGACCTCGCAGGTGAGCCCTCGCTCGCGTGCGATAGCCTTGTGCTTCAGAAAACTTGCGCCGTAATAGTCGACACGGTAGGAAGAACCCTTTGCGAGGTAAATCGCATTGGTTCCGCCGCCCCTCCCTGGCGCGATCGCAATCTCATGCCGGGAGGATATGAGCTGCATCACGGCCTGCGGTGTCACGAGGGGGAGGTCTGCCATGATGATCAGAACCGGGCCCTTCTGCCCGGAAAGGAGTGCATTCAGGGTCTCGTTGAGCCCGCCGGGAATGACTTCCACCCTCGTTTCCCTGCACTCGTAGGGCTCTGTGGAGATGATCCTCGGTGAACAACCCGCACCGCTGACTGCCTCGACCACGTCCGCAAGCATCATCCTTGCAAAAGACTCCCGCTCCTCCTTCTCCAGCACGCAGGAGAGGCGTGTCTTGGGATTGACCGGCTTGAAGGGTATGAGCGCGTTGACCGGCATGCCTGCTTCTTTCCCTTTTGTGTGCATGACCTCAAATACCTCTTGATCAGGATGTTCGTGATGACTGCCGTATATGGTCAATTCATTAGTCATGAAACCGATTGAACATAAGAACAGAGATGCCACGGAGGATTATCACTTACTCGCGCAATGTCTTTCTCCCCCTTACCACCGTCTGCCACAACCGGTGCGGATACTGCTCTTTCCGCACACCTGTTACAGAAGGATGCATCCTCCCTCCACCGCAGGTGGAAGATACCCTGCGCAGGGGTGCTGCGCTCGGATGCACCGAGGCACTCTTCACGTTCGGGGAACGGCCCGGTCTCGAACCGGGATTCTCAGGAGTCCTCGAAAAGATGGGATACCGGGATATCCTGGACTGCTGCTTTGACCTCTGCGAGAAGGCCATCGGATTCGGGCTCCTCCCCCATACCAATGCCGGGATCCTTACTCTCGAGGAGATGGAGCGGCTTTCTCGTGTGAATGCGAGCATGGGGCTGATGCTGGAGACGACTGCCCCTGTCCCCGCGCACAGGAACTCTCCCGGGAAAGACCCATCAGTTCGAATCGGGATGATCGAGGACGCCGGGCGGCTCCGTATCCCGTTCACCACCGGCGTTCTTCTCGGAATTGGGGAACGTATGGACGATCGGGAAGAGTCGTTCATGGTCATCCGCGACCTCCATAAAAAATACGGCCACATCCAGGAGGTGATCATCCAGAACTTCTGCCCGAAGGACAATACACCCATGGCCGGATGTTCCCCCGTCTCCCCGGAGGAGATCTGCCTTGCGATCCGCATCGCGAGGGATATCCTTCCTGATGAAGTCGCCATCCAGATCCCTCCGAACCTCGCGGATGCCTCCATGCTCATCCCCTGCGGTGTCGATGACCTTGGCGGAGTCTCCCCCCTCACCATCGATTATGTCAACCCCGAGCATCCCTGGCCGCAGTTGCGTGAGCTTGCGCGCCTCGTCGGCGACGCAGAACTCAGGGAGCGCCTGTGCATCTACCAGAGATACATCGAGAAAGGGTGGTACCCGCCACGCCTCGCACCACTTATAAGCCATTTGAACCAAATGATACATCAGAGGAGCGATCGCAGTGCAGAAGGGTGACCTGCTTTACGAGGGAAAGGCGAAATCGGTATACAGGACCGAGAATGAAGGGGTGGTGCTCATGGAGTTCCGCGACGACATCACTGCATTCGACGGGGGAAAGAAGGATTCCCTGGAGACGAAAGGCTGCGTGAATGCACGTGTATCGGCCTCCCTCTTTCGTCTCCTCATGGAACATGGGATTCCCACCCACTTCATTGAGCTCCTGCAGGACCGGTTCATGCGTGTTCGGGCCCTCAATATGATCCCGCTCGAGGTGATTGTGCGGAACGTGGCAGCCGGCTCCATGAGCAGGAACTATCCCATTGCGGAAGGAACGCCCCTCAACCCGCCTGTCATCGTGATCGATTACAAGGATGACTCGCGGCACGATCCGATGCTCAACGACGACCTTATCATCGCACTGAAGATCCTCACCCCGGAAGAGTTGACGCGGGTCAGGGATATCGCGCTACGAGTCAATTCGATCCTGATGCAGTTCTTTTCGTCACTGGGCATCACACTCGTGGACTTCAAGTTGGAGTTCGGTAAGGCAGATGGAGAGATCATGCTCGGAGATGAGATCAGCATGGACTCGATGCGCCTCTGGGACAAACGCACCGGGGAGTCGCTTGATAAGGACGTGTATCGTTTCTCAAAGGGAGACGTGATGGAGGTATACCGGCGTGTGGCAGAGAAGATATGCGCGGGAGAGGGATGACTGTGACTGATGATGATCTTGAGCGCGAGCTGCTTGAATGGGCGAGGAAATACGCCAAGGAGCACAGGTGGATACTCAACCCGGACCAGAGAAAACTGGACATCGTGATCCGGGGACTTGCACGGAACCAGAGAAAATTCGGGGAGCGTTATTGCCCATGCCGCCTCCGGTCCGGTGACCCCGAGAAGGACCGGGACATCATCTGCCCCTGCATCTTCCACGCGGACGAGATTGCGCAGGATGGCAGTTGCCACTGCCAGCTGTACTTCCGCTGAGGATGCCCGCTGGACTCCTGAAGACTTCAGCCTCGCGCCCTTGCCCTGCCAGGCGAGGGCACCGTCCGTACCCGGTCACGCTTCTAACGTTCCCTCCCCTCGACTCCGGTGGAGAGGACGCTGTAGATGGCATAGAACCCTATCCCGATCGCGGTAATGTATGCCAATATTGCCAGGTAATAGACCAGTTCAGGGAGGGGGAGGCTTGCCTCGCGCAGGATGAATGAAGAGCCCACCACCATGCCTGACACGATGAGGCCTATCAGCACCTTGTTGCTGGTCCGGTCAAGCGAGACCTGGAGACGGCGGATGTCGGTATCCACAATGTCGATCTTGATTGTTCCGGTCCCAAGCTGTTTGAGCATCTGATTGATATTCCTCGGCATGTCGAGGAGACCGTCCATCGTCTCGAGCATGGACCCCCCTGCACGGGACCGGATCTGGTCAATCAGCGATTCGCGCTTCTTAAACCGGACCATGAAGAGCTCGATCTCGTCCCTGAACCTGAACGCAGGGTCGAGTGCAATACCCACGTCGAGGACCATGATGATCACCTTCAGCATCAGCATCAGGTTTCCCGGCACCTGGATGCGGTACTCCCTCAGGATCGTGGTGAACGAATTGGTCATCGTGGTGAAGTTGAACTGGCCGATCGAGGTCCCTTCAGCCTCAAGCATCGCTGTGTAGATCTCGTCGCGGAGGGCTTCCCTCGAGTCTTCCGGGACCCGAACAGAGAGACCTTCAAGCGACTTCAACACCATCCCGGCGTCCTGGAGCACCATGGCGTTCAGGAGCTGGACGAACCAGAAACGGCGTTCAGGCCTGATGATCCCGACGATGCCGAAGTCCAGGAAGACCAGCGTCCCTTCTCGTGTGACCAGCAGGTTCCCGGGGTGGGGATCGCCATGGAAGAACCCATGCTCAAAGATCTGGGTCATATAGGCAACAAAGCCATTCCTCGCAATTCTTCTGGGATTGAGGCCGAACTCCCGGATGGCGCTGATATTGTCGACCCGGACACCGTCGATATACTCCATCACGAGCACTCGTCGGCTGCTGTATTCCCAGAAAATCTTTGGGACCTTCACCCCGGAGAGATCCTGCATCTGCATCCGCAGCAGGTCGGCGTTCTTCCCGTCCCTCACGAAATCGAGTTCTTTTCGTATCTGTGCCGCAAAGTCCTTCACGATTCCCCGGGGATTGTAGACTCTCCATTCGGGAATGCTCCTCTCTGCACGGCGTGCAAACGATTCGAGGATCAGAATGTCGGTCTCGATGATCTGCTCGATGCCCGGCCTCTGCACCTTCAGGGCAACTGGGGTGCCGTCTTTGAGCGTGGCCCTGTGCACCTGTGCAATAGATGCAGACGCAACCGGCGTCTCTTCGATCGTTGAGAAGTGCTCTTCGTAACCCGGGCAGGACTCCCGGATCGTCTCCCTGATTACTTCAAACGGCAAGGGGTTGGTGCGGTCCTGGAGGAGTTTCAGCTCTTCTACCAGGGCGACGGGGAGCATGTCCTGCCTTGTGCTGATGATCTGGCCGAACTTCACGAACGTCGGTCCAAGTTCCTCGAGCGCCATCCTGATACGCTGGAAGTCGCCTGCGGCAGATTCCGAAGTACAGGTGCGGCAGACCCGGAACTTATGCACTCCTGGAAAGAGACGCTGGATCACGATGCCGAATCCGTACTTGAACAGGATATCAGCTATCTGACCGTATCGGCGGAACCTTGTTATCATGTGATCACGCCCATGAGGGTGCGATTGTGAAAGAGGGCACTGGTCCCTCATCCCATCAACGATGGGTGAAATATGCGATTATACCTTCCGGGTTCACCGCATCGATCCTGGCAAACCCCACCCTCTCGAACTGAACCACCGAACCCAACTCCTCCGCGACACCGGGTTCACACATCCCTGCGCGGTCCCCGGCGGGGGTGACAAGTGTACATGGAATCCCCGCTCCTTTCGGGAGCCACTGGATGATGGGCGCTTTCCTGGCACGCGCGTCGGCAAGTGACTCGCCGGCAAAGCATGCGGAAATATCCGCTCCCTGCCCTGAAATCTCGATATTGAAGAGGTCCTTCAACCTTATCATCCCGCTTCCCTTCTCCAGGTCTTCGCGGGGCAGCAGTATCTGCCCAGTGAAATGGAGGTCCCGGGTTCCCCTCTCCGGGTGCGCTGGGTGGAGGAGGGCATGAGCGACGTGGTCGGGTGCACCCTGCACTTTTACAGGGACGGGATCGGGGACAAAGAAGTAACGGTTCGCCACCGGGTCTATGACCGCCTTGTTCCTCGCAAAGAGGTTCTCCCAGGAGAATGAGATGTCTGTCTCACCGATGCCGATGTCAAGGACTGCCTCCCGGACCGCTTCCGGCGCGATCCCCCGGCGAGCCATGGCCCGCAGAGTGCCGAGGCGGATATCATCCCATCCCTGGTACTCTCCCGCCGCGATGCCCGCCCGCATCTGGGAGGTTGAGAGGACCACTCCCTCGATGCCCATCCGGCCATAATGACGGTATACGGGAGGTTCCCACCCAAAATAATCGAAGATGTAGCGCTGCCTCCGGGTGTTTGCGATGTGGTCCTTCCCGCGGATCACATGCGTGATGCCGAGCAGGTGGTCATCGATTGCAACCGAGAAGTTCATCAGCGGATAGAGGCATGCGTCCATGCGGGGGTGAGGCGGGCTTTTTAGGATCCTGAACGCCGGGTAATCCCTCATCGCGGGATCGGGATGCTCAAGGTCAGTCCTTACCCGGAGCGTGGCTTCCCCTTCGCTGTACTCCCCCTCGCGCATCTTCTCGAACATTTCAAGGTCCTCTTCGATACTCCGCCCGCGGCACGGGCATTCCTTCCTCGCAAGCTTCATGGCCCTGAACCGCTCGCTGTCGCAGGTGCAGACGTAGGCGCCGCCCCTCTCAATCAGGTCCCGGCCGTACTGGTAATACAGGTCAAAACGATCGCTCTGGTATACCACGTCGTGTATCGCGAGCCCGAGCCATTCGATGTCCTCCCTTACCATGTCGTATGCCTGCGGGTCCACCCGCTTTGGGTCGGTGTCCTCGATGCGAAGCACGTATCTTCCGCCGTAGCGCCGGACATAGGCATCGTTCAGGACCGCTGCCCGGGCATGCCCGAGGTGGAGCGGGCCGCTTGGGTTGGGGGCAAACCTCATGACGACCCCTTTTTCGGCCTTCTCAAGAGCGGGCAGGACCCGGATCTGCTCACGGGGGCGCGACATCTCCTCCACGAGTTCAGGGGCCATCGATTCGAGGCGGTGGGCACGCTCAACGGGAGAGAGTAAGGAGACTTCTTCGATGACCTCCTTCACGAGGGCCGTCGCCTCCTTTGCACGCGGCTTCATTTCGGGGTATTTCCCCATCACCATCCCGATCACGGTCCCTGCTTTCGGGATGCTCTGGTGCTTCACCGCGTTCTGGAGGGCAAACACGAGGAGCGCCCGCCTCAACGGGTCTTCCATCTCAGGAACTCCGGCTGATGAAATGGTCACCCATCTGGATGAGGAGATCTTTCTCCTCGCTCGGAGGGAGAATCGATATCCGCCGGATAC
Source organism: Methanolinea sp. (assembly GCA_018263335.1). Classification (GTDB taxonomy): domain Archaea; phylum Halobacteriota; class Methanomicrobia; order Methanomicrobiales; family Methanospirillaceae; genus Methanolinea_A. The sequence continues at coordinate 16,081 of JADFCY010000007.1, forward strand.
CGGTCACAACGAGGTTGCGGGCAGTCTCCTGCACCTCGGATATCACGCCAATCTCGCGGAGGTGTGTGATGATCTCCTCGATCTCTGCGGAAGAGAGCCTCCTCTTGAACTGAGAGAGGTCAAAACCCTTCTCTTTTGCCTTGATGTGGATGAGAGTCTTTTTCCCCTCCCGGATATCGGATGCCTGGTCCTTTCCGCTCAACTCCGGGGGGGAAAGAAGGTCGATGAGGTCGTCCTGGATCTGGAACGCCATTCCGATACCCTGCCCGAAATGGTAGAGGGCATCCGTGTAGGACGGGTTTCCCCCGGCAAGGATGCTCCCAATCCCCGCTGCCGCAGCGTAAAGCGCCCCGGTCTTCTTCTCCACCATCTTCATGTATTCGCCCTCGCCCACGTCGTCCCGCACCTCAAAGGACATGTCCATGTGCTGCCCCTCGCAGATCTCAACGCACGTCCGTGCGAGCATGGAGGTGGCCCTCACCTTGGCGCTGTCCGGGGCGTCGGCAAGGCTCAGAAACTCAAATGCACTGGCAAAGAGCACGTCGCCTGCAAGTATCGCGGTAGGCTCATCCCACTTGGTGTGGACAGTGGGCACCCCCCTCCTCACCAGGTCGCCATCCATGATGTCGTCGTGGATGAGGGTGAAACTGTGGGTAAGTTCAAGGGAGAGGGCAGCAGGAACCACGTCAATGGCACTCCCCTTGTTCACCGCATCCGCGGAGAGCAGCAGGAGAGCAGGGCGAAGCCGCTTGCCCCCTGCGAGCAGCAGGTGTGCGCTTGCCCTGCCCAGGTCATCGCAAGACGATCCGAAATACCGGTGAATCAGGGAGTCGACCTGATTGGCGGTCTGTTCCAGGTAGCTGTTCAGTTCCATCTCGTCCTCCTCCTCATTTTCAGGAATTATGTCATCTTTACCCGCTGTCCGTTCGAGAGGATATGCACGTCGTTGTGGAGCGTATACCCTATCGCCTCGGTGAACTCCGCATACCCCGATGTCATCCGGATATGCCCGTGCGCAGGGATGACATGCTGTGGGTTCAGCATGTGGATGAACTCATAGTGATCCTCTCGGTAGGCATGACCTGTCACGTGGAGGTCAGGGAAGATGCGGGCACCCGCCATGTTCAGGTGAGCCTCGACCATGTAGCGCTGCCCGATATTCATCGGGTTTGGGATCACCTTTGCGGAAAAGATCACTTTGTCCCCCTTCTCAACCTTGTACGGAGTATCTCCAAGGGCAACCCTTGTAAGGATCGACCCCGGTTCACCCTGGTGGCCGGTGATGATGGGGACAAACTTCTCCTTTCCTGCCTTCATCATCCTGCGCAGGGTGCGGTCTACGGTCCTCCTGTTCCCGAACATACTCATCGTGTCCGGGTAACTGACGATCTTCATCTGCTCAGCGGTGGATGAGTATTTCTCCATCGACCTGCCGAGAAGAACAGGTTTCCTCCCGATCTCGTGGGCGCATTCGGCAATCGTCTTCACCCTCGCGATGTGAGAGGAGAAGGTGGAGACTATGATTGCGGACTTGTCGTCCTCGTAACTCGTGATGGTGTCCCGGACGAGGTCACGGGCGACCCGCTCGCTCGGGGCACGGCCCCTGTTGTCGATGTAGGTCGCTTCCACGATAAGGGCAAGCACCCCTTCCTTTCCGATCTGGCGGAGGCGCGCAAAGTCCGGGGGGTCCCCTATCACAGGGGTCCGGTCCAGCTTGTAGTCGCAGGCATAGACTATCGCACCCTTGGGAGTATGAAGTACCGCAGTGACTGTATCGATGATACTGTGCTGCATGCGCACGAACTCGAGCGTGAGATTCTGGGAGAGGGTATACTTCTGGCCTGCTTTCAATGCGAACAACTTGTTGTTCACACCGAACTTCTGTTCCCCTGCAATCTGCTGGCGAATCAGTTCCGTGGTATAGGGAGTGCTGATGATCGGGGCGTTGTACCGGTGGGCGAGCTTGGGAATTGCACCGATATGGTCAAGGTGCCCGTGCGAACAGACAATTGCCTTCACACTCCCTTCCACCGTGTTCATCATGGTGTCGTCCGGGATCGCCTTCATCTGGATGAGATCCAGGGAGTGCATGTTCTCGACTTCTGCCTCCTCGTGGATCATCACCTGGTCCAGGCGAAGCCCCATGTCAAAAATCACAATGTCCTTTCCGCAGCGGACGGCGGTCATATTCCTCCCGACCTCGTCGTACCCGCCCACCGCGATTATTTCAATATCCATTATTTTCCTCCGTGTATGTGTTCCAGCATCTGCCGGGTCTTCCCGGTGATGTACGCCCGGGCGCGTTTCTGGTCCGCTACCTTTGCAGACCCCGTGAGGAACATTGCAGTCCTCAATTCCCTGTGAAAAGTCTCGATTCGTAAGAAGAGCGCTTCTTCGCTCTCCATCGCCGGCCTGAGCAGGGGCAGCGCAATGCCGCAGAGGTCAGCGCCGAGCGCCATGGCTCGGGCCATGTCAAGCCCGCTCCTGATACCCCCCGTGGCGATGATCGGCCCTCCGGTGCCTGCCACCTCGCACAGGCTCACCGCTGTGGGAATTCCCCAGTCCTCGAAGAGGGCGCCGAGGGATACAAGCCCTGAGCCCGCAGGTGCAGCTGATTGCTCTGCCCTGACCCCTTCAACGGCAGCCCAGGACGTCCCTCCCCAGCCGCCTATGTCAATTGCCCGGACTCCTGCCCCCCAGCAGGAACGCGCAGTCTCGGCCGACATTCCGCTTCCGGTCTCCTTGACTATCACCGGCACGTTACTCTCTCTGCAGAGGGCCGCGAGGGCTTCGTAGCAGCCGGTGGCATCATGGTCCCCTTCGGGCTGGATGGCCTCCTGAAGAAAGTTCAGGTGGACTGCGATGGCATCGGCGTCGATCATCGATACCGCGTTTTCTGCCCATTCCAGCCCGTGATCACGAAGCTGTACAACTCCCAGGTTTGCCGAGATGAAGGCATGCGGGGCTTCCTCCCGCACCACCCGGAAGCTCTCTTCAAGGCGGGGGTCTTCAAGTGCCGCACGCTGTGACCCGACGCACATGCCAAGGCCGTATCGTTCGGCTGCCCTGGCGAGTCGGCAATTCACTTCCGTGGTACCGGGATGACCCCCCGTCATTGCTGCGATGAAGAGGGGAGAGGATACCCTGTGCCCGAGGAACCTCGTTGAAAGGTCAATAGAGGAGAGATCGCACTCCGGAAGTGCAGAGTGGACAAGGCGGATATCGCCGAATCCGGAAAAACCTCGCTCGATATCCTCTTCTGCGCAGATGCGAAGGTGATCAAGCTTCCTGCCTGATGTAAAGAGGTTCTTATCCATAGTTCATTCTACCCACAACCCTTGTCCCGCCGTGCGGCCGTCCGTGCAGGAAGTCCGAAATTCTTGAGAGGTGGAAGATATCTGACGGCAACCCGAGGGACGCGAGTTGCTGGAGTTCCCTGACCTTTCCGGCCATCCCGCCCGTCACATCGGTGTTCCTTGAGCCTCCTGCAAACACTTCGGGGGAAATATCGGCAGGGATCTCCTCGATCACCTCTCCTCCCGCGGAGAGTACCCCGGGGACGTCGGTGGCAAGGCCGACCCTTGTGAACGCAAGACGCTCCCCCAGGAAGCTGACGATCTGGTCGCCGGACACGATACAGGCCCCCTGGACCTCATCCATCACCACATCGCCATGGAGCACCGGAATAATTCCCATGTCCATCAGGTGCTGCAGTGGCCTGGTCTCAAGACTGACCAGGCGCCCTGCCCTGGCCCACGAGCAGCCCAGGGGATGGATGCCAACTGCATCAGCCCCGGCCCCCCGCAAGGCCTCCACCATCATCTGGTTCAACCGGCAGACCGCTTCATGGGTGAGCGCGATCCCCTCCCGGTTGGTCCTGTCCGCACCTGCGGCAAGGCCGTACCGTTTGGCCTCGGGATGCCCGAATGATCCCGCGCCGTGCACCAGGCAGAGGGACCCCCCGGAATATGCCGCGATCTCCGACGCGATCGCCGCGATAGCGCCGGGACTTGCAACCCCCTGCATGCCCTTCTCCGTCACCACGCTGCCCCCGACTTTGAGCAGAAGCCGTTCAGACATCCTTCTCCTTCCTTGCCCCTTCCGTGTCAAGGTTTGTGATGAATGCCTTGGCATCACACGCCTCGACTGCCCCCATTACCCTGCTCTTCAGGTGCTTGGGACAGATGGCAACCATGCAACCGCCTCCCCCGGCGCCCGTCAGCTTTGCACCGTACGCGCCGGCCGCCCTTGCCGCAAGGACCAGGCGGGAGAGGGAGGGGTGCCCTGCGCCGAGGGCTTCGAGGAGGGCATGGTTCATGTTCATCAGCGTCCCGAGCATGTGGGGATCAGAGAAGTGGCGAATTCCGCAGAGCGAGACTGCGCCTATGGCATCAAGAATCGGGTCACAGATCTCCGGGTTCTTCCTCTTGAGATCCCCAACCTTCTCAACCATCTTCGAGGTGCTGTGGGACACGAGAGTGTTTCCCACCACCAGGGGCAGGTTCTGGGGAGGGAGCCGCCGACGCTGGGTGCCGGTGATCAGGACAATGCCCCCAAACGTAGATACACTGGTATCTGTAGGGCTTGCCCTCCCCTTCTGGACTTTCTTCTCGATTGCAAATGCCATGTTGGCGATCTCTTCCATGGTGAGCTTTTTCCCGAATTCATCGTTGATGGCAGAGAGAGTTGCGACGGTCACCGCTGCCGAGGACCCGAGGCCGGATGAGGACGGAAGCTGGGAGTTCACGTAGACGCTTCCTTTCACCCCCATCTCGTCAAAGCAGCTGTCGATGTAGGGCGACCGCGCATGATGTGCGGATTTGCTCTTCCTCACGGTCACAAAGACCCTTGGCCGGATGGCCATTGCCACGCCGGGCTTGCCGTATACCACCGCGTGCTCCCCGAACAGGAAGACCTTGCCTGGGGCACTCCAGGTCGCCACCCTACATCACCGCAATGGCCGCATACCCTACCACTTCGGGATCCCCAGTCACGTCACCGCTGGTGGAATACCGCAACAGCCGGCCGGTGGTCGCTCCAAGTTCCCTGCATACCAGGCACATGGCAGCAACCGGGCCGTACCCGCATGCGCTCACCCTCCGGGAGCGGATGCGGCGGTAGAACTCACCCACGTCGAGGTGCTCGAGGGCGGCAATCGCGTAGAGATCGTTCTCCCTTGCCACCTTTTCCGGGACGTAGTGGGAGAAGTCGCTCGATGCCACGATCCTGATGTCAGTACGCCCGCTCACCCTGATCCCCTGGATCAGTATACGCGAGAGCTCGCGGGCACCCCCGATGTCCTGATCTCCCATCAGGATGGGGACGATCCGTGCCCGCGGGAACCGGTACTTGATGAAAGGAACCTGCACTTCAAGTGAGTTCTCCTGTTCCTGGTGCGACACTTCGTCTTCATCAAGGTCAAGCGAGGACCCAAACGACACATCGGTGTCCACGATGCCAAGGGGAGTCTCCCATGGGATGAGCGACATACAGGTGCGGTACCCCCTGTGGCTTGGCCCTATCACCACGAATGTTCCCGCAAAGGACGCAGGGATTGCAGTGTATGCAAGGGCCGATATCTCCCCTGAGTAGGGATATCCTGCATGGGGAGAGACAATCCCCATCGCGTCAACCCCCGCCTCCTTGAGTGAGAATAACTTTTCCAGCAACTGCTCCAGATGGTGAGGGTCCCTGGGGTAGAACATGCCGGCAACCCCGCATCTCCGAGTCTTCATCGGATCTACCCTCTCGCATCTCACCTATATTAGAGTTCGGTCTCGAAATCTTCCGGGGTGAGCGAGGTGCTGATCCCACGCAGGCGGAGCATCTCCCGGGTGAGCAGGTAGTAGATCATCGAGAGAGCCTTTCGCCCCTTGTTGTTTGTGGGGATCACGAGGTCCACGAGGCTTGTCATGTTGTTGGTATCGCAGAGCGCAAGGATTGGGATCCCGCTCTGGACTGCCTCCTTCACTGCCTGTGCATCGCCTATCGGATCGGTGACCACCAGGACCTGGGGCTCGATGTAATTGTCAAGGTTCTGGTTGGTAAGCATGCCGGGGATGAACCGGCCCGTCACCGCCATGCCCCCGATGGTCTCGGCAAACTTCCTTGCAGGATACTGCCCGTACTGGCGGGAAGTGACCACAAGGATGCTTGTGGGATCAAACTGGGAGAGGAACTTTGCAGATGTCTTTATCCGCTCGTCAGTCTCCCTTATGTCCAGGATATACAGTCCATCTCCCCTCACCCGGTAGATGAACTTCATCATGTCCTTGCTCTTCTGCTGGGTGCCGATGTGCACTCCCGCGGCAAGGTACTCTTCCACGGGAACCAGCGGTTCTTTCAGTTCAATTTCCATCTCTGTCTCTGTCATGCTATCTGTTCCTCGATTCGTATCAGTTCGTTCAGTTTTGCGATTCGCTCCCCGCCAACGGTCCCGGTCTTTAAGAATACGCAACCGAACGCCGTTGCCAGGTGCGCAATGGTGGTGTCGGTTGTCTCACCGGAGCGGTGGCTCATGACTGTGTCCATGCCATGAATGTGGGAAAGGTGGATTGCCTCGAAGGTATCGGTGAGTGTCCCGACCTGGTTTGGCTTGATAAGGACGCAATTTGCGGATCCCGTCTCGATCCCCTCGGCGATCCGGGATGCATTGGTGACGAAGAGATCGTCCCCGCACACCAGGCACCGGTCCCCGACCTGTTCCGTGAAATCTGCAAATCCGGAAAAATCCTCTTCGTAGAGCGGATCTTCCACGTAGACCAGGCCATAGCGGTCCACGATCTCGGCCAGTGAGGCGATGTGGTCTTCAGTGGTGTGACGCCCGTTCCTGTCAACGTAGCACCTCGAATCCTCGTCCCACATCTGGCTTGCGGCAACATCTATCCCCATCGAGAGGGAGACAGAGAGCTCGTCTGCGACCTCCCCCACGGCCTGGTGGATGATCTCGAATGCCTCACTGTCGCTGATCTGCGGAGCCCATGCCCCTTCGTCGCCCTTACCGCAGGCGTTCCCGGATGCCTCCAGGATCTCTTTTACCTTTTTATGGACCCGGGCGTTGGCAAAGACCGCCTCCGCGGGACCTCCTGCACCGGTTGCCACCACCAGGAACTCCTGGATATCGGTCGCGCCTTTCGCGTGCACACCCCCCCCGATGATGTTGCCAAGCGGAAGCGGCATCTCGGGAACGAACACTCCCCCGATATAGGAATACAGTTCCATCCCGAGGGAGGATGCCGCGGCTTTCGCATTCGCGAGGGAGAGTGCGACAGCGATATTTGCCCCGATGTTCGAGAGATCCGAGGTCCCATCCTCCTCACGCAGAATGGAATCGAACAGCACCTGGTCCCGCGAGTCGATCCCGGTCAGTTCAGGGATAAGATTTGCAATCGCAAACGGGACCGCGTCTTTCGGGTCCTTCACTTTTGCCTCGTGAAGGCCTGTGCTGGCTCCGCTCGGGGCCGCCGATCTCCCAAAGCCTGACTCAGTGAAGATATCCGCCTCCACCGTGGGGTTACCCCTGCTGTCCAGTATCGTACGCAGTTGAATACTGCGGATGACCGTCATGGCTGACTACTTCCTCTTCACCGTGATAGGTATGACGTTTTGCTGGAACTCTTCAAGAGCAATCTCCAGCGGATCGATCTTGCTGGTCCTGATCAGCAGAGGGGCACCCATCGATATCTGGAGTGCCCTGGCTCCGATGATCCTGGCCCGCTCATACCGAGTATAAGTCTCCTTCATATACCCTCAAAATGTATCCACGTGTGATAAATGGGGTCGCTGAGATTCGAACTCAGGTCACAGCATCCCGAACGCCATAGGATGGTCCAGGCTACCCCACGACCCCTCATTGGTACGGATTGAGATCATCGATTATCTCTTTGTGGGCAAGGAACATCCTGCGGCAGCAGTAGCGCTCCATGCCGAGGTCATCGAGGATCTTTTTGGGATCCTCGCCGGCCTCTTTGCGGCGCTTATACTCATCATATGCAGGGGAGATGACTTTCCCACAGGTGAAACATCGTACGGGTATCATGCCGGTATGATCTCCCAGTTAATTTCCATATCTCAACGATAAGACTTTTGGAACTTCTTTCTCGCACCCCTGCCATGGGGTTTCTTCGATTCTTTCTGACGGGAATCGTTGACGAGCAGCGTCCTGTCGTACGAGAGGAAGACGTCCTTTATCTGGGGGTCGTTTGACCACCGGTAGATTCCCCTGGCAAGCGCGGTGCGGACCGCTTCAGCCTGCCCCATCATGCCCCCGCCCTTGACATCGATGGAGATGTCAATTCCCTCGACGGCTTTTGGCGCAAGCAGGATGGGTTCTGCAATCTTCAGCCGCACCATCTCGTTTGGATAGAACTCGAGGGGAACCGAGTTGATCCGGACCCTTCCCTTTCCTGCCCGTACTGTCGCTCTTGCGATCGCGGTCTTCCTCTTTCCGCTGGTATTGATTATCTTAGCCATTCCTCTGATCACTCCTAATACCTTGCTCCGAGGAAAGTGCTCACCGCGCCGACCGTAACGGTCTTGGGACTGTTCAGCCGGTTCACATGCGCATCCTCGAGGACTTCCATCTCCTTTCCTGCGAGATCCAGGGGAACCCCCACATAGACTTTCACCCTCTTGAACGCTTCCATTCCGGGTGCCCTCTTGTAGGGAAGCATCCCCCTGATCGTCCTCCTGACGATGTGATCAGGTCTCCGGGGGAAGAACGGTCCTCCCTCGCGCGACCCCCTGCTCCTCTTCTTGCCGTAGAGTGAGAGCACTCTTGCCCTGCTCCCGGATATGATGGCCTTCTCGGCATTGACAATCGCAATAGTCTCCCCATTGAGGGCGCGCTTTGCCACGATACTGGCCATCCTCCCGAGGAGAAGGTCTTCACCATTGATAATTGTAGTCATCCCGCCTCACCTGAGAATCCTTATCCTGCTCCCCTTTGGATTGTCTTTCAAGAGCTCCTCGATCGTCAGGCACTGGCCATTCGCTTCAAGGATCTTCGTCGCCGCGGACGCAGAGAACGTCAGCGCCGCAATCTTGACTGAGGTCTCCAGCATCCCGCTCCCGAGGACCTTGCCGGGGACCACAATGATCTCTCCATCGGTCGCGTAGCGGTTGATCTTGCTCAGGTTGACCTCCGCATAATTTCGCGCCGGGGCCTCAAGCCTCGTTGCTACGTCCCGCCACACGTTCACCTCGTTCTGCCGGGAAGTATCCTTCAGCAGGGAAATAAGGTTTACCAGGCGTGGATTGGTCTTCTTATTCGTTCTCCTCTTCATCTCCGGTCACTCCCGATACTTCACCTATCTTTTCGCACAACTCGTCAGACTGGCTCTTCAGGTAGAGAAGCGCCCTCTGTACTATCTCTCTTACGGGGAGGGAGCCGTCTCCCTCCACGACGAATATGAACCTGGAATCATCTGACCTGACCCGTATTGCAGGCTCCTCTCCGATCCCGGTATTCAGGCAGGCCCGCTCGCAGAGACGGCAGAGCGAGCATTCCTCGAGCCGGCCCTCTACCACCGTGACTCTTCCTCCCTTCACCACGAGGATCCCGCGCGGGCATTCCTCGACGCACTGTCCGCATGCATCGCACCTGTCGCTGATCTCCACGATGGGATAATTCTTGAACCCGCAGGTGGTGGTAGGTTGCCACTTGGCATGCACCCTGCCACTGTTGAGGACCGCCCTTGCTTCGAGGACTACCTTCTGGTCCTTCGTCAGCTTCACGATGGGTATTCCGTCCACGGCAGGAGCTGCACGGGGGTCCTGGGGGATAAGATCCCTTGAATACACCATCGCAGGACCCTCGACCGAGAGGGTGAACATGACGCTGCACCTGTCACATCCGGCCCCCTCACAGCTGCACTTCTCCTGGGGTATGTAGCAATCCAGGTCTGTCCTGATGGGGATCAACCCGAGGCGATGCCCGAGCATCTCATCGAAGAGTGCACTGGTGTTGTCGTAGATACGCACGTCCTCGATCGCGAGCGTGGGCACCTCTCCTATCATTGCCCGCCGCAGTGCATTGGCAAACGGCTGGCTGGTTCCCGTAATACTGAACCTGGCCGCAGAGTCGTTGATGCTCGAGAATACTATCTCCATCAGACTCTCCTTCCCCTCCGGCCACCCTTCTGGCGGATTGAGTCGTGTGGCACGGGGGTGACATCCTCGATGCGCCCGATGCGCATCCCGGCACGGGCCAGTGCCCGGATTGCGGCCTGGGCTCCCGGACCCGGGCTGCGCTGCTTCCCCCTCCCTGGGGCCCGGACCTTCACGTGCACACCGACGATGCCCTTCTCCATTGCGGTCTGGGCAACGTTCGACGCCATCTGCATGGCAGCATACGGTGAACTCTCGTTCCTGTCCTGCTTGACCACCATGCCGCCGCTGCTCTTGCACACCGTCTCTGCTCCGGAGAGATCAGTCACGGTGATGATGGTGTTGTTGAATGACGCGAATATGTGCGCGATTCCCCATTTTTCTTTCTCGCCTGCCATTGCTTACCTCCCTGTCCTGGTAATGCGGGCCCGCTCTGCATGATCAGCGTTCGCCACCGGCGACCGGCTGTAATACGAGATCGCCGTCTCTTCGGCCCTCGATACGCGGTATCCTGGGATGCTGACGCGCTTGCCGTTGACAGCGATGTGGCCGTGGGTGATCATCTGGCGGGCCTGCTTCGGGGACCGTGCGAGACCCTGGCGGTATACTAGGGTCTGCAGGCGCCTCTCCAGCTGGCTCTGTACCTTGAGCGAGAGGATGTTGTCGATGTCTGCGTCGGGGCCGAGGAGCCCGGCGCGCTGGAGGTGCCCGATCAGCTCGGCCTTCTTCGCCTCGAACAGCGCCGTGTCAGTCCCCGTGGACATCAGGGCCAGGAGCTCGCGGGCTGCCTTCCGGTAGCGGCGAAGGTGGCTTGCCGCCTTCCAGACCTCCCTCTTATTCCGCAGGCCATACTCGATCATAAGGCGGTTCTCCTCCTCTATGCGGGTCTTCTCGAAGGGCCGCTTGGGAGTCTGGTACTGCTTGTGGTTCTTACCCGGGTATCCCATGAAGACTCACCTGTTGATTACTCCTTCTTCCTCTTCACGCCGACAGTGGCGCCGGTGCGTCCGGTGGACTTGGTCCTCTGACCCCGCACCTTCTGGCCGGTCTCATGGCGGATACCCCGGTAACTGCGAATCTTTCGCATGATGTTGATATCCTCGTCGAGGGTAGTCGAGACCTCTGTCCCGAGGAGGTGCCGTGCTTCGCCAGTGTATACGTCCTTGGGGCGGTTGACCATCCACCCCGGGACTTTCTGGGCATACCCTTCAACCGCTGCGCGGAGCTTCTCCACGTCCTCTTCCTTGAGCCTGCCCATCAGTTCTCTTCCGTTGACCTTGGCCATTGCAGCAATGACTGATGCCGTGTGCCTTCCCACGCCCCTGATCCCTGTCAGTGCGGTGAGCACCGGCTTGGTGCCGTCGAGGTCGGTGTTGCTGATCCGTACGAAATATCGTATCTCTTCTTCCTGAGCCATCCAATACCTCTCTTTTGTGAGATTTCTTCTGGAGCGCTGAGGGAGGGATTTGAACCCTCGAGTCCCAGGGGGACACAGGTTTAGCAAACCTGCGCCATACCAGGCTTGGCTACCTCAACAGAGAATCTCGCATCTTTCGATACTCGCAGCATCCATCGGGTGCTGCTCCATGAATGGTGCGTTATTATTAGGTGTGCCAGTTATAAAAACCCTTTCTCATGGGATATGGATAGGTATATGCTCCCTACAATAGCACGGCATGATACTTTATTCCTTAAAATGCCGTAATATACTGCGCCGGCACGAACATAACAGGGCAGAAAAGTCTTATTCAATCAACTCCCTGCCGGAATACCCTGCTCCTCCTTGCGAAATTCCTTCCAGGCCTCTTCGCACCGCTCCCGATGAGCGCCGAGGTTACGATGGGCAGCGCGATCGTCGCATCCACGTGAACCTGGACATGCCTCGTTGCCGTGGACTCCTTTCCCCAGCTGATGGCCTCCTCGAAGGTGCAACCGGAGAGCCCTCCCCAGTGCGGAGAGTCTGCCGTGAACTGGATTGCATAATCATGTCCCCCGAGGTCTTTCTCGTGGATGGACCCGATCACCTGGGTCTGCTGGATGAAGTTCTTTGGGACGCCACCCCCCACGTAGACAACCCCGGTCTTTTTTGCCTCCTCGACAATGGAGGTGACCTCGTCGGTATCTGCGATCTGGTCGATGTCGATCTCCACACCTCTCCTCCTCGCAATCAGTGCACCGATACCAATCGAGGAGTCGCAGAGGGCGGGAACGAAGACGGGTATCTTCTCCCGCACGCACGTCGCGAGGAAAGAGTCCCTGCCAGGAGCTTCCCTGATGAGCCATTCGCCGAAACGCTGTAAAAATTCCCGTGATGAGCCCCGGAACGGAGCTATCTTCTCGGCAAAATTGGCAAATCCCCTGTCCACCCAGCGGAACTCCTCTTCGAATGCAAAAACATCGTAAATCCGATCAATTCCCTTTTCGTAGAGATCCGCGTCACTGACATGGTGGTGGCCAAGGTAATGGCAGACCCCGAGGTGCTCGCAGACATCGTGGAAGATGTTTGCCCCCGTGGAGACCACCACGTCGATATAGTGGCGCCTGGCAAGCTCGATCAGGACCTTCTGCATGCCCGCCGGGACCATGGCCCCGGAGAGGCCAAAGAATATGGTCACCTCGGGATCGCGCAGCATCTCCTTCCATACTTCCACCGATTCACCGAGTTTTCGCCCCTGGAACCCGGTCCTTGCCATACCTGCCAGGAGCTGTGCGACGTCTGCGGAGGGGACGACCGGCTGGGTAGTCCGCATACCGTGCCGGTCGCCTCCCTTCAGGGGACCTCCCATTATGGTCTCGATCCCCCCCGGTTGCCCTGAGCGCTCTTCTTCTTTCCCTGCCATTGCAGATAGGTGGATGGGCAATTGATAAGAAATATGCGCTATCCCTGCTCCCCTCACTTCAATGGGGAATGGGGCTGTGTGCGATGCCTGACTTTTGGGATCCGCGGCAGAAAAGAGAGTTAGAGGGCTTTTATCAGTGACGCCCTGGTGACGATCCCGGCGATCTTCCCCCCGCTGGTCACGGGAACAGAGCTGATACCCTTTGAGAGCATGAGGTCCACCACCTCGTCTATGCCTGCGCCCACATCGACAGTCAGCACCGGGCTTGTCATGATATCCTTTACGAGCAGGTTCCGGATTCGGTGGTCCTGGTGCCGGTCCTCGACCATCTCGCGGAATCGCCGCATCGCGACTGCAACGTCCGTTTCAGTCACGATCCCCACCACGCGGTCGTTCTCAGTGACCACGCAGCGATGGAGATTGTCGTCTATCATCCGCCTCCTCCAGTGTACGACCCGCTCGTCGACGTCAATGGTGCATGCCGGCTCCATCACGTCAGAAAGGCTGCCCTGCGGCCGTACGACGCGAAGGATATCCCCTGCGGAGACCTGGCCGACCAGTCGGTGATCCTCGTCATAGACCACCACCAGCTTGTAGGCCTGGAGCAGGGGGATGACGACGTCGAGGTCCTGGTCGGGGTACACGGTGGTGAAGTCCTCCTCAACGGTGTTTGCCACATGTATGGAGGTGGGGGAGATGGAGGAGTTCCTCTTTGTCCCGAGTTTGTCTGCCACGCTCTGCCGCGACACGGTGCCTACCACCGCGTTGTGGTTCACCACGATAAGGGGATCGATGCCCTCGTCCAGCATCTTATCAAGGGCATCGGTGATGAGTGCGGACTTGGAGATGGTGACTGGCCTGGACATGATGTCCTTTACCAGAATATCGTCGTTCATTTAGCCACTTCCCGTATAATATCGTCTCTTTTTAAAATTCCTTTGATCTCGTTGCCTTCCACTGCGACCACGCTGTTGATATGATTCGCCTGCATAATCTCGATGGCTTCTTTCAGCTTCGCGTCCACCTCGACGGTGATGACCGGGCGGGACATCAGGTCTTCGGCAACGGCAGCCATCTCAATCACGTGCCGGTACTGCTTCCTTCCGCCTGATTCCCCACGGCGCAGCATTGTCACGTCTTTTCGCGGGAGTTCCCTCTTTTCTGTCTCATAGAGGTAGAATGCAAGGTTGCTCTCCGTGATGATCCCTGCCAGCGTGCCATCATTATTGACCACGATAACCTTATCATTCCTTTCTTTCATGATGTCAACGACATGATCGAGCGAATGGTATCTGCTGACAGTGATTGCGTCTTCCATGACATCCGCCACGCTCTGCGAGAGCGCATTGATCGTCGCAGACTTCATGAAATCAGACTTGGTCACGATTCCCGCGATCTCACCCGCGTCTACTACCGGCAACCCGCTGATGTCCCACTGGATCATCAGGGCTGCAATTTCACGTATCGTCGTGGATGGGGAGATGGTCAGCGGTTCGCGCGTCATCAGTATGCTCACCGGGATCTTGTCGATCGGGCGCCGCCTCCAGATCGGTTCGCTTTGCTGGAGGCGATATCCTATGTCCTTCTTGGTGAGGATGCCCACAAGAGTCCCTGCATCCATCACCGGAATTCTGGAGATCTTGTGCTTCAGCATCAGGTTGCGCGCATACGCCACGTGTTCCCCTGGTCCGACGACGTAGACCGGGGATGTCATGATGTCTTGTGCCAGCATTCGGTTCACCCCATGGAGAGGGCTTTGACCAGGTCAAACTCGGTTACGAGCCCAATCAGCCTCGCATCCTCGATCACCGGGAGCGCGCCCGCATTCCTTCGCACCATCTCTGCTGCGGCCTGGTTGACGCTCTTCTCAGGGGCGATAGTGTAAAGGTTCCCTGAAACAAGCGTCCTCACCGGAAGCGCCATCACCTCTGCAATATCTCCTGTCTCCAGCTGGTCGAACACCCGCTTGCTTCCAAGGTATTTCATGATATCAGTCGTGGTGATGATCCCATAGAGCACGTCGTCGCTCACCACCGGCAGCCTCCTGAACCGGTACCTGGTCATCTCCTTCGTGACTTTTCCAATGGGGCAGTCCGGATCGGTGACCCGGAGTGACCTGCTCATGATCTCTTCGACGGTACAGGTCACCCTCTCGTTCGCAAGTACCGTCATGACATCCCGTTCCGTGACAATTCCGGTGAGAGCCCCATTCTCATCAAGGATCGGGATCCCGCCTATCATCTTGCCCTTGATGATATCGATTGCATCCTGGAGCGACGCGGAGTCGGGAAGCGATGTCACCTGACTTGTCATGATGCTTCGGATGCTCTCGTTTACTGCCGACAGCAGGTTGCCATCGTGCTTCACCTGTACCAGGTTGAACTTGTCCCCGCCACCAAGGAAGTTGATCACGTCACCCGAAGTGACAATTCCGCGCATTTTCCTTGAGCCCGCGTCCACCACCGGCAGCCTGCGGAACCCGCACCGGGTCATGGTCTCCACCGCACCAATGATGCTCATCGTCTGCGGCACCGAGACCACGTCCAGGGTTGCGATCGCCATGATCTCGCCCTCCTGCTCTACAACCCTTGACTTGAATTCGATTGGGCCCCGATCGAGTTTTCCGGGCATTTTCAGAAGTTTATCACTCTGTTTGTAATTCTTGTCACTGTGGTGCACCATACCTGCCCCCGATATTTCCTGTCGTTACATCCCGGTGCAGATTGACCGCCGGGATTGATCTTCCTTCCACAAATCAGTCGATTATCGCATTCAGCACATCGTGCCGGTCGATGATTCCTACCAGGTCATCCCCGGAGATCACAGGGAGGCGGCTGATATCATGCCTGACCAGCATCTCGGCTGCCTTCTGCACGCTCTCGCCGGGAGATACAGTAATAACCGGTGTGGTCATCACTCCCGCAACAGGAGTGCTCGATGCACTCTCCACGGAAGTCCTCCACCGCCCATCCCTCAGGAGGTCGCGGCGGGAGACGATCCCCACCAGCCGCTTCTTCTTTACCACCGGAAATGCGGAGAAGCCGCTCTCCGTGATGAGAGTGTGAATGCGGTGGACCGGCTCGTCGGCCTGGCATTCCACGACCTTCCTGGACATGTATCTCTCTACCAGGCCTCCGATCCTGTGCCGTGTGATGATCACTGGAAACACGTCAGAGAGAAGCACACCTCCGAGGACCTGCCCCTCTTCATCCACAACCGGCACGCTGTCTGTCCCATTTTCCCGGATGACCTTTATGACTTCATCTACAGATGAATTGGGGCTGACGGGACGGATTTCCCTGATGAACCCCTCGATAGTCACGTTTGAACGCGTTGCCGTGACATTGAGAATCCCGGATATGTCGACGCATCCCATGAGCCGGCGCTTCCCGTCGTGAACAAAAAGTTCGCGGTACACATCGTCACGGAGCACCTGCCTTGCCCGGGTTGCTTTCTCATCATATTTAAGGAGTGGAACTCCCACCATGAAGTCCCGGGCAATTTTCATTGTAACAGTTCCTCCTCACGGCATGACGGACAGAGCATGAGGTTGTCTATCCGCCGAAGATCGTCAGACATCTGGCTGCACCTGCTGCAGAGACCCACCTCTACCTCATCAAGGCGGTTGATCTCTACCAGGTCGTTCATCAGCTCATTGATCTCTGTGGATACCGTGAGAATGTCACGAACTGTTACAATGCCAATCACCTTGTTCTCGTCGTCAACCACAGGGAGCCGCCGGACGCGGTGCTTAATCATCATGTGTGCTGCATCCTTCGCATACTTGTCTGCGCTGATAGTGATGAGAGGAGTGCTCATGATCTCGCTGACCTGGACGGTGCTCGGCTTCAGATCCTTGGCCACCACCTTGCAGTTGATATCCTCCTCTGTCACGATCCCGACGGGGAGATTATCCCTGCCGAGCACGATGCAGCTTCCCACCTCATCCCGGCACATAAGCATGGCCGCACGGGCAACCGTTCCATCGTATCCTGTGGTGGTGGGGTTGCGCCGCATGACCTCCCTTACTGGCACCCGGGTATCGAAGCGGATGGTATCGGATGATTTCTTCAATCGATCACCTCCATGTTGTTGAGAGAAGTTGGGTGTATTGCAGTTACCAATACGGTAAGTGGAGTCTATATACTTTCTGCAGTTCGCAAAAACACGGCAAACGGTATATAATAAACCTAATTACCACCTTCCCCTAAGAAGGATAATAACGGATCCGCGTGATGCCGGGGGATTCGGCGCTTCTCCCTGTTCACGTGGAGGTGTACCATGAATATCCTGGTCCAGACCAAAAGACGTCTCTCGAAGTTCCTGATGGCCTTCTTCAAGAAGAAAAAGGCCAGGATCGGAATATACGGCCCACCAAATGCAGGCAAGACCACACTCGCCAACCGTATTGCAAAGGACTGGACTGGGGAGGATGTGGGCCTGGTGAGCGAGATCCCCCACGAGACGAGGAGGGCGGTACGAAAGACCGACATCAGCATCTCGGGTTCGAACGGCAGCAACATCACCATCGACATCGTCGATACTCCCGGTGTCACCACCAAGATCGACTACAAGGACTTCCTTGAATACGGGATGGACAAGGAGACCGCGGTGATCCGCGCAAGGGAGGCCACTGAGGGTGTTGCAGAGGCCATGCACTGGCTTCGTGAGGATATCAACGGCGTCATGTACATGCTAGACGCCACCGAAGACCCCTTCATGCAGGTCAACATCATGATGATCGGGATCATTGAGAGCCGGAAGCTGCCGGTAATCATCGTTGCAAACAAGATTGACCTCCCCGATGCATCCCCGCAGCGCATCCGGAGCGCCTTTCCCCAGCACCCTGTGGTTCCTATCTCCTGCCTTGAGGGGAAGAACATCGAAGACCTGTACGAGAAGATGGTGGAGCATTTTGGATAGGAGTGGAGCATGCAGGGAATACAGATAGACCTGATATCATCCGAGAAACTTGCATCGCTCACTTCGATGGAGAAGATCCATCTCATCCTCGACCACGTGCGCAAGGGATCAATCATCATCCTCGAGAGGGGCCTCTCTCCGGATGAGCAGAGCACCCTGATTGAGATGACCATGCGCGAGATCCTCCCTGACGGATTCAACGGCATCGAGATAGAGACGTATCCATCAAAGGACCAGAGTCCCGGCTTTCTCCAGAAACTGCTGGGGAGAACGGCGATTGAGTCGCGCCTGACCGTAATTGGTCCGGCAAACCAGTTGCGGATGATCAAGAAAGAGAAGGATATCATCAGCGCCTGGGTCTCGACGAGGTGAGCACCCATGCCACACCGTTGCGTCAACTGCGGACGGGAATACCGCACCAACGAGTGCGAGATCCTCAAGGGCTGCAGGGAATGCGGCGGAAAGAAGTTCATCTTCGTGCCCCTTGTCGAGCGGTCGAGGGAGGAAGAACCTGTCCCAACAGAAGGAACCGGGGAGAAGGTGCAGAGTGTGGTGGAGACGCAGGAAACAAAACTCCCTCCTGGCCACGAACCACTGGAGAGCATCCGGATCGTCTCCCCCGGCACGTACGAGCTCAACATCGAGAAGCTGGCAAATTCCGACGAGCGTGTAGTCGGGGTGGGGAAAGGGGAGGGCAGCTACCTGGTGGACCTCCTCTCAATGGTCAGGCCAAAAAAGAAAAAGAACAGGAAATAGGGTATGTTATCTCATTTCAGTTGATATTGTCAACGCTGTATCCCTTGTGCACCAGCAGGTCCTTGACCCTCTCCTTGTGATTGCCCTGCAGTTCGATGGAGGTACCCTTCACCGTGCCACCGCAGGCGAGTCTCCCTTTCATGTACTTTGAGAGGTCTTCCAGGTCGATGTCCGTCGGGTTCAGGCCTTCGATCACGGTGACTTCTTTGCCATAACGCCTCCTGTCGACCTTCACGCTGATACGCTGCTGTTCTTTTGCGACTTCTTCACAGATGCATAACTCTTTTGGCAGTCCACACGTCGGACATATCCCACCGTTCATTACAAGTACCTTCAAGTTCTGCTTATATATTTGTTGGCATCACCAGAACCCTTCGTTATTGGAAAAATGGAGGGAATCCGGTTATTTCTGCGTGGCTCATGGGAGAAGGGAGTCCACCCTGCAGGTATCACACCCTCTCGAGAGGACCTGGTCCTTGCGGCTGCGGTAGCGGTACACGGTCACGCCTTTGCAGCCCAGTTCCCGGGCAAGCGCGAATATCCGGGAGATATCCGCGGGCGTGGCATCTTCGGGAAGGTTCACGGTCTTTGATACCGCGTTGTCCACGTGTTTCTGGAAGGCGGCCTGCATCCTCACGTGGTGGGCAGGGTCTATCTCCGCGGCGTTCCGGAAGACCTCGCGGATCTCTTCTGGCACCCGGAGGCCCTGGACGCTCCCTGTCCTCTCCACTTCCAAAAGAAGGTCCCTGCCATGGGGAAGTCCTTTGAGTATTCCTTCAAGTGCAGGGTGCAGGATCCGGAAGGCCTTTCCCTCGATCAATCTCTCGCCGGCCCATGCAAATATCGGCTCGATCCCGCTGCTCGTCCCGGCGATCAGGTGCAGCGACCCTGTGGGCGCAATGGTGGTCACGGTGGCGTTTCTCATCGGATTTTTGTATATGCTCTCGTCAATGGCCGGAAAAGATCCCTTCTCTTCCCCAAGCATTCGTGACGCGTCATGAGACTCTTCCTGGACAACGCGCATGATTCGTTCGCCGACCCGGAGCGCCTCTTCTGACTGGTAGGGAATTTCCATCCGGATCAGCGCGTCAGCAAACCCCATCACACCGAGCCCTATCTTCCGTGTCAGGAGTGTGTGCTCGCGGATCGCGGGAACCGGGAACCGGTTCACATCGATCACGGCGTCAAGGAATTCAACCGCCAGCCATACGGTCGCAGAGAGGGTATCCCAGTCAATCTCCCCACCTTTCATACAGCGTGAGAGGTTGATGCTTCCAAGGTTGCAGCTCTCCCATGGGAGAAGCGGCTGCTCACCGCAGGGGTTCGTTGCCTCAATCTCCCCAAGACCCGGCACCGTGTTCGTCTCGTTTATCCTGTCAAGGAAGAGAACCCCTGGATCACCGCATTTCCATGCCGATTGCGCCAGTGCACCCCAGAGGGAGGCGGGGTCGACCTCCTCCCAGACCGCTCCGTCACGTGGGTTTACCAGCGGATATCTCCTTTCCGCCTCGAGGCATGTGAAGAATTCCGCGTCAAACCCGACGGAAAGGTTGAAGTTCTGCAGGCCGCCTCCCTCCTTTGCCCGGATGAACTCCATGATGTCAGGGTGGCTGCTTGCAAGCACGCCCATGTTGGCGCCCCGGCGTTTTCCTCCCTGCCGGAGTGCATTCGTGGCCTCGTCGTAGACACGGATAAAGGAGAGAGGTCCGCTTGCCACTCCCGCCGTTCCGGCGACCTCGTCGCCGCGGGGCCGTACCCGGGAGAACGAGAACCCCGTGCCACCTCCACTCTTATGGATGAGCGCCATGTGGCCAAGCACCGCGAAGATCTGGCGGATAGAATCCTTCACAGGGAGAACAAAGCATGCGGAGAGCTGGCCGGAAGAAGTGCCGGCATTCATCAGCGTGGGGGAATTTGGAAGGAACAGTAAATCCTCGATAATACTGGCGAACCGGGCTGTCTTCTGCCCTCCGACCACCCGGGCTACCCTCATGCACATCTCTCTCGGGGTCTCGCCCGGGAGCAGGTAACGGCTTGCCAGCAATACCTTCGCCGGTTCAGAGAGTTCCATCACGAGAGAGAGGAATGCTCTTTATTTAAATTCATGCATATTTCTATGCACATGTCCCTTATGGTGCTGGGCACCTCATCCCATGCCGGCAAGAGCACGGTGGTGGCGGCACTCTGCAGGGTGCTCGCCAACAGGGGGACCAGTGTGGCACCGTTCAAATCTCAGAACATGAGCCTGAACTCCTATGTCACGCGTGATGGGTGCGAGATTGGGATTGCTCAGGCCATGCAGGCATTTGCCGCAAGGCTCGAGCCGATGCCCGAGATGAATCCCATCCTCCTCAAGCCAAAAGGGGACGCCATATCCCAGGTCGTGCTGATGGGCCATCCTTACAGGGATGTCCCTGCGAGGGAATATTACCTTGAGACGGAATTCCTGCTCGAAAAGGCAGTGTCTGCCGCCCGTGCCCTGGAAGAACGGTTTGGGCACCTCGTGGTGGAAGGGGCGGGCGGTGCGGCAGAGGTCAACCTGTACCCGCGGGACATCGCAAATGTTCTCCTCGCCAGGGCGTTGCAGTACCCTGTCATCCTCGTGGCCGACATCGAGAGGGGGGGCGTGTTTGCGCAGGTATACGGGACCATCACGCTCCTCCCTGACGATATCAGGCCGCTCGTGAAGGGGGTCATCATCAACAAGTTCCGCGGAGACCCGGAGATCTTTTCCCAGGGGATCAAGATCATCGAGGAGATCTGCGGTGTCCCTGTACTTGGAGTGCTTCCCTTTATCAGCATGGACCTCCCGAGCGAAGACTCGCTCTCGATCGGAGAGAAGCAGTCAATGGATCACCCGGTACGGATCGCCGTCATCAGGCTTCCCAGGATCTCCAATTTTTGTGATTTCGAGAAGCTGGAGAGGGACGCGAGAGTTGACTACGTTCCGCTCGGGGCACCTCTGGCAGACTACGACTGCATCATCGTGCCGGGGACCAAGAATACTGTCGATGACCTTGCACAGGTCTGGAAGTCGGGGACGGCTGATGAGATACGGCAGGCCTGGGGACGAGGCATCCCGATTATTGGCATCTGCGGTGGCTACCAGATGCTGGGCCTCGAGGTGATCGATTCGGGGGTGGAGTCATGCGAGGGATCCCATCCCGGGATCGGGATACTTGAGGTGGTGACCCGCTTTGACCGCTACGAGAAGAAGACCAAGCAGGTCACCCTTGAAGCACGGCCAATCGGACCGGTGCTCTCTTCTATGGGCAAGGTATCGGGGTACGAGATCCACATGGGCAAGACTGAACGTGTAGGCGCAGTCGAGGCATTTGTGGGGGAAGGTGCCGCTACACGCGATGGGCTTGTCTTTGGCACATATCTTCACGGCCTCTTTTCAAACCCTCGGGCGGCCGATGCCCTGCTCTCCTTCCTCTATTCTTTAAAAGGCCTCTGCTACAGGCCCTCCCTTCAGGAGAGCGATCCATACGAGGACCTGGCAGCGAACTTCGAGCGTCACGTGCGGATGGATCTGATCCTTCCATTTTTTGAATGAGACCACGCGGGAAGAGGGGCCTCTGCAAAAAAATGCTTCCTTTGGTATCGGCCCTGGAAATAGACAGGGAGATATTTGAGGATTGAGACACAAACCCACATAAAGAGAAGGTTGGAATGAGGAACTACCATGCCAATGAGGGTTTCAATCACCATTGACCCGGACACCATGGACCTTGTCGATAAATTCGGCAAGGAACACGGTCTTGACAGGAACCGGGCCATACTCGAATGTATAGAAGCAGGCTATGCACGGCTCACCGACGGGACCCCGGTCAGCTTCACCCAGACGAGGGCATTTGAAGAATACAATGACCTCAAGCAGGCGATATCGGACATGAAGACATCTCTTGAGAACCTTGCAGAGGAGATCAGGCTGATGCACCACACCATCGAGGTAGAATGGACAAAGGAGATACGTGGGGTTCCATACCAGAGCAGACGGTGGTACGAGTTCTGGAAAAGTTGACCTCCGCCGGACGGAATGGTCCCCCTCTTCAACCGATGATGCTCATCATGCTCCGGTAGCCCTCTCCTCTCCTGTCACCGCATTTTACGGCTTCAACTGCGGCGAGGTCAACCTCGTTCGCATCACGGTGCCGGAGGCAGTAGGCAAGGGCTGGTGACTTCACGTATTCTCCTCTCACCCGGAAATACCTGGAATGAACGCAGAACCTGCAATGCTCGATCGTCTCCTCCTTCCCCGGGAGGCAGGGGACCTTCCCTTTGTGCACCTCGAGGACCCGGTATTCATCTTCCGGCATCAGTATTCTCCCTCCATGTGTTCACTTTCGATCTATATCTACCCTCCAGTCCCGGATAATCTCGTGTGGAAAAGGGTCTCCCAGCCATTCGCATTGTAATGCAAACCAATGGCCTGAGCGCCCTTTCCTTCCCCGAGAGAGTCTTCACTGCACTAAAAAAAATTCTTCAGGCGGTCCGCACCAGGCACAAATGGTCGGGCATTCCCGGCAATTTTCCCAGAATAAGTGCGATTTTATCCCGACGAGATGCCCTGCTGCATATAAAAAAGAAGCGGTTCAGTCCCTGGGGATATGCCAGTTGCCGCCGAGGAGGGAAGAGAGGTGCGCTTCCAACTGGAGGGAAAGCCGCGGGTATTCAGCCCGCATCTCCTTTTCCCTTCCAATGAGTTCCTCCAGATGCCGCTCCTTCTCCCTGAGTTCTGACAGGATCGATCTCAACTCTTCTTCTGCCTTCCCGCGCTGGATTCTGTTGGGATCGCTTGCCAGTCGTGCTTCTGCCATCGTGGCAGTCTCCCTGGCGCGTTCATTCTCCCGTATCATCTTCGAGAGGACCCCGGGGATCTTCTCAGGGGAAGAGAAGAGGTCCTTCTCTTCCTGGTTCTTCAACTGGACTTCCCCCGATGCAATCATGCGTGAAACCGCCGGCAGGATGGCCCCTGCCTCCCGTTCGATATCCTCGGCGGCGGGGACTTCTCTTGAGGAGAGTAACCCGATCACCCTCCTTATGTCCCGGGCAAGACTCTCTGTCTCTGACCGCTGGGTGATCTTCTCGGCTTTTCGCAGCACGTGGACCAGCGTGGAGGACGTCCCCTGGAATTTCCGCAGGATCCCGGACATCTCCTTCTTCGAATGTTCCACCTGGGCAGCTGCTTCCTTGAATGCAGGGTCATTCTCCATACGGCGGTCACAGGATTCAATCGTAGCCTGGCTCTCGTCGCGCCTTCTCGTGAGGGCCACAATCTCTTCTTTAATGCCTGGGATCTCTTTTGAGAGCCTGTCAAGTGTGGCATCCATCTCGCGGGCACGCGAATGTGCTTCAAGGACGAGGCGGACCTTCTCGCGCCTTGCCCTTGACTGCGCAATAACAGGTGTGAGGAGATTGACCTCTTTTCCGAACTCGTCGATAATCACGCGGATTTCCTTCATCTCTTCGGGAAAGACATTCCGGAGGTACCTTCCCGGTCCGGCAAGCCCCTTTACGCACCCTTTCAGGGATTCCGTGCAGGCCTGGTAGAACTCATCGGCATCCTCCGGCAACGGGCGGCCCAGAGCAAAGAGGACTGCTTTCTCGAACTGGGGGAGGGAATTCTGCACAATTTTTTCGAGTTTCGGGTGGAACGCGGCATCCCTCTTGCTCTCGGAAAGCCGACGGACTGCGGCCTCAAGACTGTCCCGTATTGAGAGTACCTTCTCCCTTGAGACGGATGCCGCCTGCAATAACTCCGCATCCCACTCCTTTTCATGGTCTGATATGAGGGCCGGGATGTCGGCGAACCCGATCTCCTCCACCAGAGGCGATTCCTTCTTGCCAAAGAGGTCCTTTACCTTTCGGAACATGCCAGATCACCAGGGAGACCTGCTGTCTCCGTCATTCCTTGCGATCTGCCTGATCCTTCCGACGCCGTCGATCTCCCGGATCACCTGTTCAACTGCCGGGGGAACCAGGCTCTCCCATTCCTCCCCTTCAAGGATCCTCCTCCTGATCTCTGTCCCACTGTGGGAGTCGCGCTCGTACATGGCCGGTGACTCGACGCATACCCCTTCCTCCTCGAAGAGACGGACTACCAGCGGGTTTCCCGAGTACACGGTGTCGAACGGGGGAGCCATTGAACGCACGTGCGCCACCCAGAGCGCATTTCGCCTGATGTCCTCTATGGGGATGACATAGAGCGGGCAGCCAAGGTGCTTGAGTGCCCGCGTAATCATCAGGACCCGCTCTCCCGCGGTAAAAGGGTTTGCCGGCTCATGGGAGAGCTGTGCACTCCCGACCCCGATGATGATCTCGTCACAGGTTCTTGCGATCTTCTCAAGGATATACTGGTGCCCGTTGTGATACGGCTGGAATCTCCCTATGTAGAATCCCCTGTTCATCTCTCACCTGCCATGTTGGCGATCTGGGCTGCAAATGCCCCTGCCACGAACCCTGCGTCGATGTTGACAACAGCAATGACGGAGCATGACTGGAGCATGCTCGCAAGGGCGGCCCTGCCACCACCCATATACCCGTATCCTGTGCTGACCGGCACGCCGATGACCGGGCGGTCCACAAGCCCTGCGACGACGGCAGGAAGGGTCCCCTCCCTTCCGGCAGCAACCACATACACATGCGCACCGAGGCACTCCCTGAGCGCAGGGAAGAGTCGGTGGATCCCTGCGGCACCGACATCGTAGGCGGTCTTGACCCGGCAGCCCATCTCTGTTGCGATCACCCTGGCCTCCTCGGCCACCCTGATATCCGAGGTCCCTGCAGTGATGATGGCAACCACTCCCTTTCCCGGCACGCGTGGCGGACCCTGGGATATCACCGCCATCGCTGCATCTTCATGGAACGAGAGAAGGAACCCCTGGTCAGTGCAGACCGCCCGTATTGCCTCGAGCTGCTCGCCCGAGACCCTGGATACAATCACCCTCCCCCCTCTTGATGCGGCCTTTCGGGCAATCGCGGCAAGCTGCGAGGGGGACTTGCCCTCCGCGAGGATGACCTCGGGGATCCCGCATCTTGCCACTCTCCCCATATCGAGATTGGCAAGATCTGCCACGGCCTCTATCCGAAGCCCCGCGATCTCGTTGACAGCCTCTTCGAGAGGGATGCGGCCCTCTTTCCACAGGGTAAGGATCTCCTCCACGCGGTGATTCGATGGCATGCTGTGATAATTAAGATATGGGCCTGGGTATAATAAGTGATGCAACTGCATGAGTTACCTGATTTACGTTGCCGCGTTCGGGACGCTGGCAGTATTTTTCCTGTGGCTCCGTGACGTGAGGATATTCCTGCGCACCGGGCTTGCAGGATACCGGAATGCCTCGTACCGCGGGGTGCTGCATGGGGCACTGGCAATCCTCGGATGTGCGTTTACGTTCTCCTCCACGGAACGGTTCCCGACGGAACTGATCGGCCTTGGGATCATACTTGCGGCCCTTTACTTCCAGGGGAAGGTCAAAAGGGAACGCGTTTTTTCAAATGAAGGCGCATTGGACCGCATTTCAGGGAGAGCCCAGATCAAAAAGAAGGCAGCAGAGGGACGAAAGGGGTGAGTTCTTTTTCCATGCTTCAGAAACCACGGGGGACAAGGGATTTTCTCCCAGAAGAGATGGAATCGCGGCGCGAAGTCGAACGCGGGATGCGGGAAGTTGCCCGCACCTGGGGGTACAGGGAGATCTGCACCCCGGAGTTCGAGGAGCTCGAGCTCTTCACCATCCGCTCGGGAGAAGGGATAATCCAGGAGATGTACGTGTTCGAGGACAAGGGGGGGAGGCAGCTTGCGCTCCGCCCCGAACTGACCGCTCCCGTCCTCCGCATGTACGTAAACGAGGGACGGACACTCCCAAAACCCCTCCGGTGGTTTTACTTCGCTGACTGTTTCCGGTACGAGCGGCCCCAGAAGGGCCGCTACCGACAGTTCTGGCAGTTCGGTGTGGAATTGATAGGGGCCGACTCCGCGCTCGCAGACGCGGAGGTCATCATGCTCGCAAACGAGATCCTCTCAGCCTCCGGCATCACGTTCTCCCTCCATGTCGGCCACCTCTCGTTCATGCGGACTCTACTCGGGGAGCTCGAACCCGGAGACCAGAAGAAAGCCCGGATGTTCCTTGACAAGAAGGACAGGCGAGGCCTCGAGGATTACCTCTCTTCGCGTGGGCATGGCGGGCTTTCTGAAAGGCTCGTCGCCCTTGCAGATTGTCGCGACCTCGATGACGTGTTTGCGATCACCGGCGCGAGCCCCGACATGGAGAGGATCGCGGATCTCTTCCGTATCCTCGACCAGTCGGATGTCCGGTACACCCTGAACCCCGGGATTGCCCGCGGCCTCGACTATTACACGGGGATGGTGTTTGAGGCATTTGCAGAGGGACTCGGAGCCGAGAACCAGGTGCTCGGAGGGGGGGCTTACCGGCTTGCCCACCTCTTTGGCGGGGAGGACACCCCGTCCTGCGGGTTTGCTGTCGGGTTTGACAGGGTCATGGTTGCGCGTGGAGAACGCGATCTGCCCCGGGGAGTCGCGGTCGGGGTGGCCTTCACACCTGAAGGGCGGGAATGGGCCCTGGCGGTGGCAAAGGAGTTCAGGAACGCGGGGATACTCACGATGCTCGACCTCTCAGGAAAGTCCCTCGGGCAGCAGATCTCGCACATCTCCCGGACCGCTGACTATGCCCTGATCATTGGGTCAAGGGAGCGGGATGAGCGGTGTGTCACGTTGAAAGACCTCCGGGCCGGGACACAGAGGGAACTTTCACTCCCTGACGCAGTAAGCGAGGTGAGCGGTGGTGACCCTCGCTGATGAACTTGCCCGGCAGCAGCGCAGTATCAGTGTCGCAGAGTTCTTCGAGAAGAACAAGCACCTGCTCGGGTTCGACTCCCCCACACGGGGGATCATCACCACCATCAAGGAAGCGGTAGACAACGCACTGGATGCGTGCGAGGAGGCAATGGTCCTCCCCGATGTATTCGTGGGGATCAAGAGGACCGAAAGCGACGTCTTCAGGATTACGGTCGAGGACAACGGCCCCGGGATCATCCCGGCACAGGTCCCGTTCGTATTTGGAAAGCTCCTGTATGGGTCCCGGTTTCACCAGATACGCCAGAGCCGGGGGCAGCAGGGGATTGGGATCAGTGCCGCGGTGCTCTATGCGCAGCTCACCACCGGGCTTCCTACCCTTGTGATATCAAGGACCGGGCCCGATTACCCGGCCTCCCGCTTTCTCCTCCAGATCAATATCAAAACAAACGAGCCTGAGGTCGTGGAACAGACAGAGGTTGAATGGGACAGGACGCATGGTACCCGGGTGCAGATCGAGTTCAAGAGCAGCATGGCCGCAAAGAAGCGGCTGCTCGAATACCTCAAGTACACCTCTGTCGTGAACCCCCATGCCCGCATTCGCGTGGAACTCGATGACGAGACATATCTCTTCGAACGGGTGAGCGACGAGGTGATCGCGTGCCCCCAGGCAATCAAGCCCCACCCTCACGGAATCGAGATCGGCCAGCTGATGCGGATGCTCGGGACGGCAGGGGGCACCTGCGGAGAGTTCCTGGTCGAGAACTTCACGAGGGTCGGGAAGAAGACCGCTGAAGAGATCTGCAGGAACGCTGGCATCTCTCCCGCCATCCCGGCCGTCTCCCTCTCACCTGCCGAACAGAAGAAGCTCCTTGGCGCGATGCAGGGGGCAAAGGTCCCTGCACCACCAACACAGACATGCCTCTCCCCCATAGGAGAGGAACTCATCGCGAGGGGTCTTGAGAAGGAGTTCCAGATGGATTTTGTGCGCTCACGCACGAGGCCAAGTTCTGTGTATTCCGGTCACCCTTTCCTCGTGGAAGCCGCAATCGGCTACGGGGGAAAACTCCCCCCGGACGGGAACGCCCAGATCCTGCGGTTTGCAAACAGGGTCCCCCTCCTCTACCAGCAGGGAGCATGTGCCATCACGGGATGCGTGGCGGGGGTCTCATGGAAGAACTACAATGTATCCCAGGCGGGCCTTCCCACCGGTCCACTCCTCATCCTGGTACATGTCGCCTCAACGCACGTTCCCTTCACAAGCGAGAGCAAGGATGCAATCGCTGCGATCCCGGAGATCGAGAGAGAGGTGACCCTTGTGCTCCAGGAACTCGGGCGGGAGCTCAAGACTTACCTCTCCCGGCGCGACAAAAACAGGCTTCAGGAGGACAGGGCGAGGGCGGTGTGCTCAATCATCCCTGAGATTGCGGTAAAAGTCGCCGAGATCGTCGATCTCCCGGTGCCCGACACCTCCGCAATCGAGGGGAGGATCATGAGGAAAGTGGTAGTAAAGAAGATGTCGCGGGACGGGCGTGTCAGGCTCGAGGTGAAGAATTACACCTCGCAGCCTGGCGCGCTCACCATCTACGACATCTCTCGCGACTCCGGGGAGGGTGCAGATCCAAAGCCGGCCATCGTAACCGAACTTGACGGGGAGCATACGAAGGTCTGGCAGGTAGAGATCGATCCCGGCGGTTCATGGAGTGCGGAATACCGCGGTGCAGGGGGAGGGAGTCTTGAGGTAAGGGGGATGCCCCCCGAGCACGTGGTGGTGGTGGATCTCGATGCCCAGTGATGAGATGGACCAAAAGACGCAGGAACGCCTGGTTTCCATCGCGATGCGATGGTATGACCAGATAAGGGAGAACACGATCCCTTCCATCTCCCTGCCGACCAGGACCAAGCAGAACATCGAGTTTGACGATGACTCCGAGGTGTGGAAGTACGGAGACCGGGAGAGTGTCCGGTCGGCCCATACCGCAAAGAGCGCGTTGCACCTCCTGAAGATGTCGTACGTCATCTCGTTTTTGAAGACGCAGCTTCGCGAGAAGCGCTCCTCGACATTGAGAGAGCTGTATTACATATCGGAGGGCTGGAAACGTGCGAAGTTCTCTGCCCAGGACGAGAGCAACCTGCTGATAGAAGACCTCGAGATCCTCACCGATCTCCAGCGGGAGGCATTCCACCTCAGGCCCGAGGAGGACGGCGCCACGATCTTCGGCCCGCTCAGGCTCAAGGAGATGACACGGAGAGGGGAGCGGGTGATCCACTGCCAGGAGGACGTGGGGGAGGCAGGGTACCAGATCCCAAGCAACGTCGAGAACATCGATCTCCTCGAGCACGATGCCCGATTTGTCATCGCCATCGAGACAGGCGGCATGTACGCCCGGCTGATAGAGAACGGCTTTGACCAGGACTACCAGGCGATCCTTGTCCACCTGAAAGGGCAGCCGGCCCGCTCCACACGCAGGATGCTGCACCGGATCAACGAGGAGTTCGGGCTCCCCGTGCTGGTATTCACTGACGGCGACCCCTGGTCC
The DNA here is from genome assembly GCA_018263335.1 of Methanolinea sp. GTDB lineage: Archaea > Halobacteriota > Methanomicrobia > Methanomicrobiales > Methanospirillaceae > Methanolinea_A. The sequence continues at coordinate 46,065 of JADFCY010000007.1, forward strand.
TACCGGATATACGCCAGCGTTGCGTACGGAGCCATCAAGAGCGCCCACATGTCGGAACTCCTGGCCACGCCAAAGGCGCAGTTCATCGGGGTGCAGCCAAGCGACATCCGCGATTACAACCTCCCCTCTGACACTCTCACAGAGAAGGACATTGCCGCACTGCAGAGCGAGATCTCCGACCCGAGGTTTGCATCTGAGTACTGGAGGACACAGATACAGCTGCAGCTCAAACTCAACCTCAAGTCAGAACAGCAGGCCTTCGCGGCCCGAGGCCTCGATTTCGTGACAAGGGAATACCTTCCCCGCAGGCTGACTGAGATGGGAATCCTCTCGTAGAATGCCTGGATGTCTTGCATGGCCGGGCCAGGCAGGGTGGGGGCGCCTGATTCCGGTAATTCTTCAGAAAATCAAAAGATCACGAGAGAGGACGCGGGTCACCCGGGGGATTTCCCTTTATCCCACGGCAAACCCGTCCGCTCATCCCTCATCAGACCATGAACCTGAACACCAGCCACGCGATGGTGAGCATGATTGCCGAGTATTTCAGCCCGGCGACCACCCGCCCCTCCCCCATCTGCCCGGCGACCAGCCCGGAGAATATCCCCTGGATCATGGCGGCATGGGAAAAGAGCCTCGTGTAGAAGAAGAGGTCAACGTTCCCGATGAATGATGCCGCGCCCGCACCTGCGGCGGATGCCGCTGAACCCGCGGTTGCCATTGTCGAGAGGAAGGTGCTCACCAGGATCAGTATCACGAAGACAAAGACCAGGAACGAGATCAGGACGATGATCACGTAGATCAGCATGTTGTTCTTCCGCTCTGACCTGAGGGCCAGCACCTCGTAGGTGTCACGGGCTGCCGCGCGGAGCACCTCGCTCACGTCACCGCCCGCCTTGCTCGCCTTGGCGATGAGGTCGATGCTCCGGTCTGACAGGGGAGTTCCCAGGCGGGTGCGGAACCGCTGGATCGACTCGATGAATGTAGTATTCCACGACATCTCGTTGTCAAGGCGCCTGATGAACGGGGTGAGGGTGCTGTACTCGCCCTGGGCAACGAGGTGGATGGCGTTCGGGAGTGTCATTCCGCTATCGTTCATTCCCGCGAGGTCGCGGAAGAAATTCGGGAGGGCCTCCTCGAGGTTCTTCATACGCCTGCTCTCCCGGAAGTCCATGATTGCAACGGGTACGATCGCAACGAGGATGGAGATGATGACGATATCGTCGACGAGGGTGGTGGTGAAGAGCACGCTCATCCCGTAGTCCCTGATGACGATGGCTGTTCCTATCAGGAAAAAGATGACTGCCAGCGGAAGGGTCAGGATGAGGATATTGAGCGGTTTCTCAAGGAGTACTTTGACAGGGTGCTTGAGCACCCTTCGCCAGCCCGAACGCTGGCTTCGGTGCCGCTCCAGCTTTTTGCTTATCTCGACCTGCTCCCGGGCAAACTTTCCGATCTCTCCCGGACTGAGATCCACGGAGTATGGCTTCTCTCCCTTTAGTACTCCCCATAATCCTGGTCTCTTCGGGGGAGTGCCTCCCACTGGAAGGGACGTTTTGGGGGGGGAGGAGGTGGATCCCGCCCGTGCGACTGGAGGCGATTCAGTCTTCTTTTCACTTTCAATGCCTTTGCCCTGGTCCTTTTTTGGCAGCATCCCCTTGAAAGAGTCCCTGATGCCCATCTCATCCCTCCGGCGTCATCGAGCTGATCAGGATCACGAACATGATGCTCCCGAAGGGGATCATCAGGTAGATGATCAGGTAGAGGAATATCGGCTGTGAAGACTGACTGAGTATGGCCATGATGGACTGGAGGATGATGAGAAAGAGGGGGCCGGCAACCATCGCGGTCACATACGATTCCGAGATCAGCCCCAGGGTGTCAAGGAAGAGTTTCTGGCTCTGGCGGTTCTCAAGGGAGTACTGCTCTGCCTTGGTCCGGAAATACTCGGTCAGGCTGCTCCCGGCAGATATACACCCCATCGCCCCCTGGAGGAACTCCTTCATGCGCATGCTCGGGGTTGTTGCGGAGATGAGCCGGAGTGCATCGATCAGGTCCCGCCCGAAGAGATCGATCTCCATGGTGATGAAACGGGCCTCGACCGCGCTCTCCCCGTACATCGTGCTGCTCCCCAGTTGCCGGAAGATCTCTGCCGGGGGAATTCCCGCCGTCGACATGGCGGTGATATAATTGATCGCGTAGGGGAGCGTTGCGTCGATGTTCCTGGAGCGGTTTCCTGCCATCACGCTGGGATAGACGAGGAAGATGAGAAACGTGATGCCCCCGATCACGGCAAACGAGATGACTGCGGCGAGGATAGTCCCGATGATCAGGCTGTACTCGTTGATGGTAAGCATGAACTCAGGGACTGCCCCCTGGTACTTGATCATCCCTGGGATGTTCAGGAGGTAGGTGACCAGCCCGAGAAGGATCGATGCCACAATCGCTGCAATGACCGAACTCATGTATGCAGTCGAGAGATAGACCTCGAACGGGACCTTCATGCGTGCGGTGACAAGGTCGTTCCTGAGCGCGGAATACGAATCTCTCTTCTTCTCCGCGTACCTCCCCATCAGCCTGAAGGCGAGACGTTCATACCCGTTCATGCTTCTCCATACAGCTCGGCCCTTATCTTCTCCATGGTCCCTGCAGGGTCACGGTAATACTGTACAAGGATGTTTCCTACGTCCCTGAAATTGCGTATCTTCTTTATACGCATCCACTCCAGGACCTCCTGGCGCATCTTGAGCTCTTCTCTCATCCTCTCCTCGTCCCATCCCCTTGACTCCATGATCTCCTCGAGGACATAGGACTTCCCCGAGTAGGTGATCTCATCGGTTGCCGGGTGCCACCTGAAGACCTCGTTTGTGATCAGTTCGTTTGTCCGGGGATCGATATCGAGTATCTCGATGATCTGCTTGTTCCTCCTGATGCGCTGGCCTCCGATGCGGGCCTGGACCTGGACCGATACGAGGTCAAGCGCGGAGAGCATGTTCCTTGGGACATTCAGTGGCGGGTTCTCCAGGCGGTGGACGATGCTTGCCACGGAGTCGGCGTGGATAGTCGAGTAGGTCACGTGGCCCGTGCTCATCGCCTGGAAGAGGGTAAGGGCTTCCTTTCCTCGGACTTCTCCGACAAGGATATACTCCGGGCGCTGCCTCAGTGCAGCACGGAGGAGCTCGTACATGTCGATCTCCCCTTTTCCACTCGTATCAAACGAGGTCCGGGTGATGCTCGGGATCCAGTTCGGGTGGGGGAGCTTGAGTTCACGCGTATCCTCGAGGGTGACGATCTTTGCCAGCGGAGGCATGAAGAGCGAGATCGCGTTGAGAGAGGTCGTCTTTCCTGAAGCGGTCCCTCCTGCGAATATACATGACTTCCCGCTCTCTACTGCCATCCAGAAGAACGCGATCGAGAGGGGAGAGAAGGTGCGCCACTCGATGAGATCCGTAGGGGTGATAGGCTCGTCCTTGAATTTCCTGATGGTGTAGGTGGAGCCATGTGCGGTCACTTCTGTCCCGAGCGTCATCTGGATACGGGACCCGTCGCTCATGGTGGCGTCGAGCATGGGTTCGGCGATAGAGATGTATTTCCCGGCCCTCTGGGCAAGCTTGGTCACGAACGAGTCGAGCTCGTCAGAGTTCTTGTAGATGAGGTTCGTCCGCATCGACTCGTAACGGTTGTGGTAGACAAAGAGGTTCGCATTCACGCCATCGCACGAGATGTCCTCGATGTAACGGTCGTGCATGAGCGGGTCTATCATCCCGTTTCCGAGGAATTCCTTATACATGGCATAGAGGATCTTCTCCCTCTGTACCGGAGTGAGCGAGATCCCGTAATCGTGGATGATATCGTCGGTGACATCACGGAGCGTCTTCTTCGCAACCTCATCGAGCACGTTCTGGGTGTTGATATCGAGACGCTCGAATATCCTCTCCTTGATATCACGGAAGAGGTCGACCTCGGCAGGAGTCATTTTTGGCTCCAGGACCTCGTACAGGTATTCGTGGGTGGCATTGTCATACGTGATGCGGACATATGCATAGGGCTCGTTTACCGGGTAGACTTCCGTCTGTTCCACGCCGGGCCTTGGACGGAATGTGAGGTCCACGAGAGGGCCGTGGGTCCTCGGATTGTATTCAAGGGGGACTTTCCTGATGACGTTTATGGGGTTCAGCCTTGCAAGGAGTCCCCCTTTTCCTGATTCCTCCTCGACTTCGGCGGCGGCTTCGGACACCTTTTTGATGCCCGAATCCAGCAGGTCGGCCTTCTGGAGGTCTTTTCCTGCAACTGCACCTCCCTCTCTCTTGAATGAAAAGATGTTGCTGCGGTCCTGGATCTTGATCTCGTCAATCTGGAACGTGGCGCCTTTTGGAAGGATCAGCCCTGACAGGTCGTTGATCTGGTCAACGGATATCACTGTCTCTTCGAGGACTGGTTTCTTCTCGCTCCACACGGTCTTTTTTGCAGGCTCAAAACGTGGAGGCCTGTGATCAGGGGCCGGCTCCAATTCCGCACCGTGTGGACTTTGGGGGGGAGTGCGAATGGGGGGAGCTTCTTTTCCGGCACCCGCATCCGGGATGGTCGCACTCACCGCATCCCCGGCGGGTTGCCCCTCGTCCGGTTGCCGGGCAGATACTTCCTTCCTGCCTGTGTCTGGTTGGGGTCCTTTCTTGTTCTCTAGCGAAAGGCCGATTCTCTTCATGAACCCGTCGAGATCCTCGCCTTCCACAGGAGGGATCGATGCCCCTTTCTCCTCTGGGGGGCGTTGCTTGCCAGTCTTTGCAGGGGAGCCATCTTCTTTCTTCTTTCCAAAGAGGTTCCTGATCGAGAGGCCCTTTTTGTCGTCTGAAGTCATCGCTCTATACCCCCATTCGTGAGTTCGTCCCTTCCGTGAATCTGCCGCACTGGCATTCCCCTACCCCTTCTCATTCATCTCTCTTTGAATACTTCTCATGGCCAGCCTTATAAGGCCGAGGTTCGCATCAGGGTCGGTCAGGAGGCAGAGCGAGAGGTCCCCGTAGGGTGCGATGATGCATTTTTTCTGGTCACTCTCAAGAGTTATCTGGTCAAGTGCCCCCATCCGGAGATTCTCTGCCACCTTCCTGCCGGCCCGTAGAATGTCCTCTGCCATTGCCGCCACCTGTTCAAAATCGCCGTCACCGGCTGACTGGACTGGGAAGCCTTCGAAGAAGACGGAGACTGCACGTACTCCGGGTTGCCCGGACAACCGCTTCAGGAGTGTGTCATCGGTTCCGGACGCCGCAGGCTCCCTCGCACTCCTGTCCTCTCCGTTGAGGAACAGTCCCTCCCCACGGCAGATCTCAATCGCATCCCTGAGTTCGTCATGAGAATAGCGATACTGGGCATACCGCACAGGAAGATCTATCTCCCGCGAGCGATTGAGCAGGTATGTGATCGCATCCCTCCCCCTGTGATCGCCTTCCCTGTCCCCGTAACAGGCTGCAGTGACCTGGCCATTCACCACGACCAGGAACCCCTTGCCCTCGTCCGTGCGCACCTCAACCTTTCCGGTGAAAGGACGAGCCCCGTCCGGGTGGTCCTCCCTGAGGGGATCCGCCGAAACACCTGCATACGTGCCTTCGGGGAGACTCATGCACTATAATGCTGCAACAAGGCGTTCTTTGTTTTTCTTCAATTCGTAGCGGATGCGACCTATATTTGCCTCGTTTCCGGCTACCACCGCGATAAGCTCGTCACCGGAGAGGGGAGACATGATGATGGGTCCGTGGTCAAGCTCGACAAGCATCTGGTGCAGCTCTCCCTTGCCAAGCTCCTTTCCCATCGCTTCTGAAGTCCCCATGCCGGTCGATGCCATTGCTCCAAGGGCATCGATATCCATCTTTCCCGAGACAGCACTCTCGATCACAAACCCGTCACGCCCCACCACGACTGCCGCAGTGACCCCATCTATCTTCAAAAACTCTCCAAGAATTTGCTTGAGCATTCATGCCACCTACTTATATAAAGCATCTGTGTGGATATATAAAAATAAAAATGTTTGCTATACCGGCTGTACAGGCGGCCGGAAGATTTTTGCAGTTTTATTCTTCCCCATTTTTACCAATCCCTGCACCAATAACCTTATGAATGGACGAGTAATGATCTGTACTGATGCAACTTCCCCGTGGTACCTTCCATTCCATGAAAAAAGGGCTGGAACTGGGCACTATACTGGAAGATCTCAAGAAAGAACATTTTTCGGGAACCTGTTCCCTTGTCTGCGGCAACGAGTCCTTCGGTCTTGTCTATCAGGACGGACTGATCATGCTTGCAAGCGGTGAGTCTGCCTGCGGGGATGCAGCGATGGAATTCATCGAAACGCAGAGGGATCTGATTGCGGATGCATTGCTTTCAACCCTTACGCCTGCCCAGCTGAAACTCACGCTCGAGTTCAACGCAGAATGCAGGGTGCAGCGAAGGAGTCCATCTGCTAAAATAACCCCTCCCCCCTCCCCTGGAGGCCAGGTGAGTCACCGGGCCAGAGAGCCCCCTCTTACTCCCCCCAAACCGGAGAATATTCAGGATAACGTGAAAAAAACTCCTGAAATTCGCGTTTCCCCACCGGAGACACCTGCAGCCCCGACACCCCCTGCACCTGCGAAGAAACATGACGCAAGATCCCTTGACATATTCGCACCCGATGGTGACGAGTCCACGATGGTGGACAGGGACCTGCAGGCCCTGGATGCCATGGACCTTGACACCATGAGCCAGAAAATCCGCATGAATTGCAAGCAGATGATAGAGAAACTCCACCTTGAACACCTCATCGATGACCAGGGGAGCTGAAGGGAGAGAGGCATGGATTCCGTCAGTATTGATACCTTTCTCCTCCTCGTGCTGCTCATCCTCGTAGGGATAGTCCTGTTCCTCTCGCTCGTGATTGCGCTCTACGTCATCAGGCTGTCCCGGGATATCGCCGGGAGGCAACTCCTGGAAGTGGAGCGTGGCAGGCCGACCCCGGAAAAAACCAGGGTGAAGGAGGAGATTCCCGGGGAGGCCGCACCTGTTGTGGTCCCTGGCCCCCCGGAGCCAGTACAGGAGATCGCATTTGATCCGTCGAGGGATGCGCCGGACATCCCGACAGGAATGAAGAACCTCTGCGGAAGGTATGGCCTTTCCTCCCTGACGGTCTCTTCGGCCGATGGACTGGTAATTGCATCTTCAGGTCATCCAGATGCCGTCACCGATGCCGCACAGTACAGCTATTCCTTCATGACAGGAACACCCGTCAAGGAGAGCGGGGTCCAGGTATTCCCAGTCGATTTCGGCGGTACACCCCTGGTGGGAATCCTCCGAAGCACCGGGAATGCCCCAGGTGCCTCGCTTGATGCCCTCCAGAAAGATTTGGTGAAATTGCTCGAGCGATGGATTTGAGAGAAGCCCTCATTCGGTGCGGCTCATTAACCTTATATAAACACACGGTGACATTTTACTTAATGGAGGGTTGAATGGTCCGAGTCTTTACGATTGCGTCAGGGAAGGGGGGGACGGGAAAAACCACGGTAACTGTCAATCTTGGGACAAGCCTCGCCCAATTTGGGAAAAATACCATCATCATGGATGCCGATATCGGTATGGCAAACATGGGTCTCGCCCTTGGACTCGAGGATGTCCCGGTCACGCTCCACGAAGTCCTCGCGGGGAAAGCCAACGTCCATGATGCCATGTATGACGGGCCCGGAGGTATGAAAGTGGTCCCAAGCGGCATCTCCCTCCAGGGCTTTCAGCAGGCCAATCCCGAGCGGCTCAAGGATGTCCTGAAAGAACTTGTCGAGGTCTGTGATTTCCTCCTCATTGATGCCCCCGCAGGAATCAGCCGCGACGGCGTAATCCCCCTTGCAATTGCTGACGATGTAATTCTCGTCGTCAACCCCGAGCTCTCCTCTATCGTCGACGCCCTCAAGACGAAGATCCTCACCGAGGTGGTGGGGGGACACGTGCTCGGAGTTATCATCAACCGTGCAGGTATCGAGAAGACCGAGGTCGTCAAGCAGAAGATGGAGAAAGTTCTCGGCGTGAAGGTGATAGGGACCATCCCTGAAGACCCAAACGTCCGGAAGGCCGCCTCGTTCAAGACCCCGGTCGTGATTAAATACCCCCTCTCCCCCTCATCGGTTGCGATCAAGAACTTGGCCGCTGAACTTGCAGGGATCCCCATCGAGCACCGCGGTATGGAGAGCCAGGAACGTTTCATCGAGCGATTCGCAAAAGTGCTCTTCAGGGGGAGAAAATGACCCCTGAGATGATCCTTTTGATCATCAGCAGCGTGGTGATCCTCTTCCTGCTGATCCTTGTGATATTCATGTATATCAGGATAAAACAGCTCATCCGTGACTTCGAGCTGCTGGAGTCGCAGATAATGGTCACAGACTCAGAATTCGATGCGCTGATGCAGAACGTGGATGAGATAGGACACCTGAAAATTTAACAGGGAACGTTCCCGAATTTTTTCCATTTTGGGGAACCCGGGGCGACGGCAATCGTAAAAAGAATATTTTCCCCCCCGTATTCCCTCTTTCTCCACCCCCCGGGCCCTGGGCCAGAGAAAATCTCTGTATCCATGGCATCCCGGTCACCGGCCGGACACCGGGTCAGCCGACATGGCGGTAGCACCAAGGCGGGACTGTTCAGGCGTCTCCTCCCCGGTTCTTGATCTGGAATACGCAGTGGGTGTCACCCTTTGACCGGCAGCTGACCTCCTTTCCCTGGACCTTAATGCCAAAGGCGCCCTCCACGATTCCGGCAAGGAGGCCGGCCGTGCAGAAACAGACGTTCTTCCCGGTATTTCCTATCGACTCTGATTCAACGGTATGTTCCAGGGTGATGGTCTTTGTCTTCTCGGCCTCGTTCCATTCCGTCTTGATGATCCTGAACCACCCCATCTGGGAATAGAATGCAAAGGCCATGTCGGCGAGGGTGTTCGGGTTGGTGATGCCCATCTTCTTGTAATGCTCGACGTTCTCCTTTCCCATGTCCATGTATGCGCGGTAATTGACACCGCTCGCAGGAGCTTCGCCCATCGTTTTCTTGAGTGACTGTGTCATCGAGGTGAATATGAACCGTGGCATCATCACGACCGGCTCGTCGATCAGCTGGATCTTCCCCTCAAGGGGCTTATGCTCGATGAACTCGGTGATGGCGGACTCGCCCTTCACTACCGCCTCTGCCTTGAACTTCCAGCTCGGCTCGACCTGGTCTGCCACAAACTCGCAGTAAGGGTCGCCGTTTGCATGGCAGCTCTTCTCGAGGCAGAACCAGGTCTTTCCTGTCACCGCCTTGAGGACTCCCTCGATCCAGCCCTGGTGGATACCGCAGACGGGCATCTTCCAGTCCTTGAGCACCTCGGACTCGAACGTCTTCTTGCACCGGACCACAATCCTCTTCTCGCCCGCTTCCACAAGCTCGAGCGGTGCTCCCCACCCCTGCTGGTGCTGGAGCGTGAAGACGAGCATGAGGAACTCTTCAGGCTTCAGGTTCATCCCAAGCTTCTTCAAGAGCTTGTCCAGGCCGACCGAACCCTGCCCGACCGAACGGAAGAGCTTCCGCATCGCTTTGTTGGCAAGCTTCCGGTCGAGATTTGCCTCGTACATCTCATAGAGGGCCCTTACCAGGTAATTCGGGTTGCTTGCCGTCCTGACCCCAAAGCATGTGGTGACCCCCTCAAGCGGGTTCATCTGCATGAAAGAAGTGATGTCCTTGCTCTTGTTGATGATAGCCTCAAAATCCTGTTTATCCATCGGATCCTACTCCGCAATCCTGTTATCAGCTGTGCATTCACTATAAATTTGTGGCCTGCCGCACCTTTTTTTGAAAAATTCCTGCAGGAGTAATATCCAAACACTGTCACGTGATGTCGAGGACTACTACCTGGCCGATAAGATCGGGATTGAATTCAAATTCATAGACCTTGGTGGAGAGATCGCGGAGGTGCACCACGCATTCGTAGCGGCCAAAAAGGAGGCGGAAACTTACCTTTCCCTCCCTGCTGGTGAAATCATTCCCCACGACCTGGCCCCCTTTCCTGATGGAGACCCTCTGGCCGTGAAGGGGAACATCCCCTTTCATGACCTTCATGGAGAATACTCCGGCCCCTCCTTCTTTTGCGGGTGCCACCTGGGGGATGTCGCTTGGAAGCATGCGGTTGAGGATATTCCTGTCATAGATGCGGCACCCGAGAATCAGCCTCTCGACAACCGGTCTGTCTGATGGGTAAAAAATGAACTGTTCCGTTCCTTTGAGGAGATACACGGCGGTATTGCCAAACAGCATCCCCTTGCTCTCATTGAGCACTGCGCCCTCAGGCTCCCCGGCCAAAAAGAGGATGTACCACCTTGGGTCCTTCTGAACAGAACGGGCAATGCCGCACAACCCCCTTGCGCGGGCTGTCTGGAGGAGATCCTGCACGGATGAGGGGCCCTCTCCTGCCGATGCAGCGATAAGGGATTCAATGATCTCAACATTTGTCATCGCTGATCAGATCCACCTGGTATCTGGTTCATCATGCTTCAGGCGCCATTGGCCAAAGGGAGGCACGTTCCGCGTCCCTCTCTTTGGGGGGGGTCGTGCCGCAGGCACCTCCCGCCGGGGCCAGGCATAAGAACCTGCACGACTCAGTTGTACCTGTATCCATGATAATTCCTCTGGCAATCAGTGCGGCTGCAGTGACATGTACCTTTTTATATGCATCTTGCAGGGATTTGAAGGAACGGAGGGTTCCTTTCCGGACATGGTATCCAATGCTGGCGGTCACCATCCCTATGGCCGCATGGTTTTATCTCATGATGATCGGGGGAGGCCAGTGGACGGTCCTTGCCTATTTTCTCGCGATGACGGGGGTATTTTCTCTCGTGTTCTACATGTTCGCCTGGCTGAACCTTTTCGGCGGGGCGGATGCATGGGCCCTGATCTTCCTCTCGGTGAGTGTCCCTGCATTTCCCATAGAGCCGCTCTCCGGATATCCCCCGACAGGGTTCTTTCCTTTCTCCGTGCTCGTCAACGCCCTCCTCCTGAACCTGCTCACCCCCTTAATCCTGGGCCTTCAGAACCTGGTGCACCGAAGGAGGGCTCCATTTCCCTACATGTTTCTTGGGTTTCCAGTGCGTGCAGACGACCTGCCAGGGGCATTTGGATTTATCATGGAGGAGATCGAAGAAGACGAGGACGGTGCTCTCATGAGGCGCTTTGTCAGGCCCGCGGAGGCGATACAAAGGATGGTATCCGGGAAGAAGAGGATCTATACCAGGGATCTCAGGCTGCATCCCGGCGATTACACACGGGAGATGGCACTCTTCCAGAAGGCGGGGACGGTCTGGATCTCTTACGGGATACCGTTTATCGTCCCTCTCACCGCGGGATTGCTGACCGCGCTCTTCTTTGGGGATATCCTGTACTTCCTGATGAAATGGATAATCGGTGGATAATATGCTCACGTTGAAATATGCAGACGGACTCATCCCGGTGGTGGTGCAGGATGCAGAGACGCGGGATGTACTGATGGTGGCTTGGGCCAATGCAGAGGCAGTCGATCTCACCAGGCGAACGGGATATGCGCATTACTTCTCCCGCAGCAGGAAGAAACTGTGGAAAAAGGGAGAGGAGAGCGGCCACTTTCAGAGGGTGCTTCGCATTCTCGTGGACTGCGATGAAGACTGCCTCCTCTACGAGGTCGAACAGGCAGGGGCGGCATGCCACATGGGATACCGGTCCTGCTTTTTCAGAACGATTGAAGGAAATATCGTGGCAGAGAGAATTTTCGACCCGGAGACCGTATACACGAGAAAGAGCGAGTAAAGACCACACACGGGGATTGAAAAACTCTGTGCCCCGGGACTTTTACGGCTCCATTGAGGGCATAGGGCATTTTCCCTGACCACAGGCATGCCACACTGCCGGAAGAGTGGAGATCCTGCCCTTGCCCACCCAATCCCTGGCAGCTGTCCGCTCACCGGGGCACGGGAAAATTGGATGAACAGGCATCCTCCGGTTTTTTCATGCAATGCCTTCCCCTCCAGGTGACAGAACTTTCATGTATTTCCGGGGGAAATGATGATCGTGGACCTTATAATGAAGGCCCGGGGGCACGATACACTGCTGATCATAGATACCTCCAGTGACCAAAATACGCCTAAAATGTGCCTTAATCCACAATATAAAACAAAAAAGGGTGAAAATTTTGAAATTAGTACCGGATACCAGCGTAGTCATAGACGGTCGAATCACCTCCATGATACAAACCGGAGAATATAAGGGTGCATCAATAATCATACCGGAAGCGGTCGTCGCCGAGCTCGAGGCCCAGGCAAACCAGGGACGGGAGATTGGGTTTTCAGGGCTTACCGAACTCCAGGCATTGTGCAGGCTTGCGGAAGAGGGCACCATTGAACTCAGGTTTGTGGGAGTGCGGCCCAGTCTCGAACAGGTAAAACTGGCGAGCGGCGGAGAGATAGACGCACTGATCCGTCACGCGGCAATCGAGAACAACGCCAAGTTCATCACAAGCGATGTCGTGCAGGCAGAGGTGGCCAAGGCCAAGGGACTGGACGTGATTTACCTTCGTCCCCAGGTAGAGGGGTTCACCCCTCTTGGCATAGACCAGTTCTTTGACGAGCACACCATTGCGGTCTATCTCAAGGAGAGAGTCCCGCCAATGGCCAAGAAGGGCACCGTGAAAGAGATGCGGCTGATGAAGATCAGGGATCAGTTCTGCACGGACTACGAACTGCGGGGCCTTGCACAGGAGATACTCGAGAGGGCGAAGCGGGACCCCGACGGGTTCATCGAGCTTGAGAAGCGTGGGGTGACCGTGGTACAGATCGGTTCCATGCGGATTGCCATCACCAGGAGACCGTTCTCCGACGGGATGGAGATCACCGCGGTCCGTCCCATCGCTGATGTCAGCCTTGAACAGTTCAACAAGGCCAGCATCATCAAGAACCGGATCGTCGGCGACAAGCGGGGCCTCCTGATTGCTGGCTCGCCTGGCGGCGGGAAAACGACACTCGCCCAGAGCATTGCCACGTACCTCGCAGAGCACGGGTACGTTGTCAAGACCATGGAAGCCCCCCGCGAGCTGCAGGTCCCAGATCATATCACCCAGTACACTTCCCTTGACGGGAGCATGGAGAACACCGCGGATGTGCTCCTGCTGGTGCGCCCGGACTTCGTAATATTTGACGAGTTGCGCAAGAACGAGGACTTCCGCGTCTTCGCCGACATGCGCCTGGCAGGAATCGGGATGATCGGGGTCATCCATGCGATCGGGGCCCACGATGCCCTCCAGCGTTTCTCAGACCGTGTCGATTTCGGCGTGCTTCCCCAGATCATCAACACGATCATATTCGTGGACAAAGGTGAGATCACCAATATCTACGATGTCGGGTTCACGATCAAGGTGCCCGAGGGAATGTCATCGGAGATCAACCTTCGGCCTGTGACCACTGTTTCAGACCACGAGACAGGGGACCTGGTCTTTGAGATCTTCAAGTATGACGGCGAGACGATTGTCATGCCGGTGATGAATATGGGGACGGCCCCCGCACCACTGAAGGCCCCTTCCGTCCCAAAGGAGGAGGAGAACACCCAGTGGAAGATTCTCGAGAAGGAGATCCAGAGGGAGATCGGGCGCTACACGGAGGGGTACGTGGACGTGCACATGCTCTCTGACTCAAAAGCCGTGGTATATATAGAGGACAAGGATGTCCCCGCCGCCATCGGAAAGGGAGGAAAGAACATCGCCGCGATCGTCAACAAAGTGGGCATCGGGATCGATATTAGGCCCAGGACCGAGCTTGAGAAGGTTCCCGCCGCACCCACCCAGGAGGAGGAACTCCAGCTGGGAGGCGGGGTGAAGATAAGGATCGACAAGAAGCAACTGGCCATAATCTGCCCCGAGCAGAGCGGAAAGATCGTCGATGTGTTCTCCGGGAAGGAATACCTCTTCACTGCAACGGTGAACGACTCCGGCGAGATACACCTTGCCAAGAACTCTACCATCGCCCAGGAGCTCATCAAGCGGTACAACGAGGGCGACAGCATTAAATTGAGGCCAGTATAGACATTTTTCTTTATTTTGCACGGGAGAAAGGTGACAGGACGTGAGCCTACCTGATATGAGGCAGCTGGAGGAGGCTGCCCTTCATGCATGGGAGCATGCATTTGAACCGGACCCTGCGTCCAGAGAGAAGTTCTACCTGACAGTCGCGTATCCCTACCCCAGCGGCGCGATGCACGTGGGGCACGGGAGGACCTATATCGTCCCGGATGTGATCGCACGGTTCTGGAGGATGAGGGGGAGGCAGGTCCTGTATCCGATGGCATTCCACGTGACCGGCGCCCCGGTTATCGGTATCTCAAAAAGGATTGCGAGAGGCGACGAGAAGGCCATCCGCCTGTATCGTGATCTTTACAGGGTCCCTGCGGAGACGCTGGAGAGATTCACTGATCCCCTGGAGATCGTGCGCCACTTCTCCGAGGAGTACCGGAGAGTGATGACCGCATGCGGCCTCTCGATCGACTGGAGGCGTCGCTTCACGACTGTCGATCCGCAATACAGCAAGTTCATCGAATGGCAGTGGCTGCACCTGCACGAGGGCAGGCACGTGAACAAGGGAGCACACCCTGTGCGGTTCTGCCCGCAGTGCGACAACCCTGTGGGGGACCATGACCTTCTCGAGGGGGACAAGGCCGAGATCCTGAAGTTCACCCTGGTCATGTTCGAGTGGGGTGACTCGCTCATCCCGACTGCCACACTCCGGCCCGAGACCATATATGGGGTGACGAACCTGTGGGTGAACCCGAATGTCACCTATGTGAAGGCCCGCGTGGACGGGGTTTCCTGGGTTGTCAGCAGGGAGGCCGCGGAGAAGCTCGCACTCCAGGATCACGAAGTGACCGTCATTGCCGAGATTCCCGGCGCCTCCCTCATCGACCAGGTGGTGAGCCACCCCCTGTGCGGCGCGGTGCCAATACTCCCCGCCGAGTTCGTGGATCCTGCCATGGCGAGCGGAGTGGTGATGAGCGTCCCCGCACACGCACCATTCGATTACATCGCGCTCAGGGACCTCCAGGCAGAGGGACGGTACACGGCGATCTCGCCCGTTGCGCTCATCAAAGTCCCGGGATACGGTGATTTCCCGGCGAAGGACGCCGTTGAGCGTGCAGGGATCCGCCACCAGACTGACCCTGCCATGGAAGCCCTCACCCAGGAAGTCTACAGCGCCGAGTTCTCCTCAGGAATCCTCTTCGAGCAATACGGCGGGGAACCTGTCAGGCAGGCCAGGGAGAGCGTTGCCGCGCTGATGTGCGAGAAATATCGCTCCACCGTGATGTACGAGTTCGATACGAGGCCTGTTGTGTGCAGGTGCGGCGGGCAGGTGTTCGTCAAGATCCTCCATGACCAGTGGTTCCTGCTGTACAGCGACCCTGCATGGAAATCACAGGTTTCCGAACACCTGGCCCAAATGACCCTCGTCCCTCCCGAGGTCCGCACCGAGTTCGAGCGGACAATTGGCTGGCTGAAGGACTGGGCCTGCACCCGCAGGGTGGGCCTTGGAACCCGGCTTCCCTGGGACCCCGACTGGCTCATCGAGCCGCTCAGCGACTCTACCATCTACATGGCATACTATACCATCTCCCACCACCTGAAGGAGTACAGGCCTGAAGAGCTCACCCCCGAGGTCTTCGATTACCTGTTCCTCAATAAGGGCTCGCCCGCACACCCCGAGAAGGAGCGCCTGGATGCGATGCGGCGTGAGTTCGAATACTGGTATCCCTACGATTTCCGGTTCTCCGCGAAGGACCTGATCTCAAACCACCTGACATTCCAGCTCTTCCACCACGCTGCCATCTTCCCGGCCAGGAGCATGCCGCAAGGAATGGTGGTGTTCGGCATGGGTCTCCTGAACGGGGCGAAGATGTCCTCTTCCAAGGGCAACGTGTTCCTCCTCGAGGACGCGATCAACGAGTTCGGGGCGGATACCGTTCGGATGTTCCTCGTCGGGAGCGCCGAGCCCTGGCAGGACTTTGACTGGCGAAACGATCTCGTTCATTCGACGAAAAAGCAGATCGAGCGGTTCTGGAACATGGTGCAGGAGAGCCTTTCTGCGGGAGGAGAGACCACCGACGCAGACCGCTGGCTCCTCTCCCGGCTCCAGGCACATATCGTGAAGACCACGGAGGCGCTGGAGCGCTTCCAGACCCGCCAGGCACTTCAGGAAGCCTTCTATGCCATCGATTCCGACCTCAAATGGTACAGGAGGCGCCTGCCGCCTGGGATGCAGGGGGGCAGCGCATACCGGGCGCTTGGCCAGATATGGACGAGGCTCCTGGCGCCTGTGATACCCTTCACGTGCGAGAGGCTCTGGACGGATACTGGGGGAGAGGGGCTTGTCTCTTTTGCACCCTGGCCCGTTGCTGACCCAAACAAGGCAGATGCCGACCTTGAAATGGCCGAAGAGCTCCTTCTCCGGACGCTTGAGGATATCGATTCGATCAGGCGGGTCCTCCAGATCACCCCTTCCTCGATCACGCTCTGCGTGGCCCCTTCATGGAAGAGGGCTATCTTCTCGGCCGTCGCTACCGCGGCGGACAGGAACACGGTTATACGCGAGATCATGAAGGACGAGCAGATGAGAAAGCGTGGCAAAGAAGCCACAGAGACAACGAAGCAGTGCATCACACTGATTCATCGCCTGCCACCGGCATTCATCGAGCAGTATCTCAAAGGTGGGATCAACGAGCTGGAGATATTCCAGAATGCCAGGGATTTCCTGGAGAGGGAATGCGCGATCCCGGTCAGGGTGGTGGATGCGGAGGAGAGCAGACACCCGAGGGCCGCAGTTGCGCTTCCCCTCAAACCCGCTATCGTGATAGAGTGAAGCCTACTCGGGCTCCACGCTTTTTGCCTTCTTCACACGCTCCTTTGTGGAATACCCTGTGACCTCGTCCAGGTATCTCCGGAAGCGCCTGTTGGTGTCCAGGATGACCTCGTCGGATACGCTGCTGTCAGACCGGGTATCTACCACCAGCGTCTTTTTATCCTTCCCTGTTGAGACGTCAAGGACTTTCAAAGCGCCATACGTGATCTGGAGGTGCCCGCCAACCTTCTTTGGCTCCACTCCAAAGCATTCCACGAGCTTTGATTCCATCCTTGCAATGAGATCCTTCGTATACCCCCTTTTCACCGGATATTCTTGCATAATACTTTTTTAGGTAGATGGAATATGTTAAACTAATGTCGCCTGAACCGAACACCGATATCAAGATATTCTCCCGGCCCATCTCCAGGCCTGGATCCTCTGTTCTCATGGGATTCCCGGGAAGCGGCCTCGTGGGGAGCATTGCGCTCCAGTACATGGTCGACCAGATGGAGTTCGAACAGATCGGGAGCATCAACAGCAAATACTTCCCTCCCCTGGCCATGATGAACAAGGGAGTCATCAATGTCCCGGTGCGCATCTACGAAAAGGGAGATCTCTCCGCGATTGTCGCAGATATCCCAATTCACCCCATGATCTGCTACGAGGTGGCAAACGGGATCATGGACTGGCTGGAGCCCTTCTCCGTAAAAGAGGTCGTCACGATCGCGGGAATCATCACCAATGAGCCTGAAAAGAGGGTCTTTGGAGTGGCAAGCAACGAGCAGGCCCTCTCGCGGATACAGGACTCCACCATCATCCTCCCCGTAGGGAGCATCTCCGGGATCGCAAGCAGCGTCCTTACCGAGTGCAAGATCCGGAACATCCCTGCATACGGGCTCCTAGGAGAGACCATCAATGCACCGGATCCAAGGGCGTCAGCGGCTGCGATAGAGGTCCTGAACAAGATGTACGAGATACAACTCGACGTCCAGCCCCTGATCGAACAGGCTGAAGAGATCGAGTCGACAATGCAGAAGCTCGCTGAGCAGGTGAAGACTGCAGAGACGATGCCCAAGAAAGAACAGCTTCCAATGTACGGGTGACCCTCATGAAGTGCTTTGCATTAACCGGAATTTCCCCGCAGGTGATCAGAGAGCTCCAGGAGGGAAAGGCCAGGACCCTGGAACTACAGAGTACGCACAATGTGGTAACCCTTGCCGGCATCCCCGCCGGATCACTCGTCTTCATGACCTCCGTGGACATGGAAGACGTTTCTCCCGGCGATTCCGGGATCATCGTCGAGATCCTCGCGCTGAGCATCACGATGAAGCGGATCATGGAATATTCCCATGGCCTGCATTACGAGGAGCGTGAGCGGATGTCTGCCAGAATAAAAGTCAAATGCGTGGGATCTTCCACCGTCAGGAGCGTCACTTCCGAGGGGATCCTCCAGCCGATTACCGTAGAAGTGCTGAAATCCGCCTGCTACCATGCAGGATGACAACCCTGGGCCTCCAGACGCCCCTTTTTTTGGCAACCCGCCATCTTTTTCTGCCAGGCGCTGTCCTTTCGCATGAACCAGGTTCATTTTTTGGGGGAGACGAGGGATTTTCCTTCGTGTGGTTCCTTCCCCGTGAAGAACGATTAATTACCTCCCGCCCACATATATGTACGCTCCAGGGGGCTTGTGGCTTAGCCAGGATAGAGCGCCGGGCTTCTAACCCGGATGTCGAGGGTTCGAATCCCTCCAGGCCCGTGACCACCCCTTCTCCTCTTCACAAACAGTGGCTGTGGTATTATGTTTTGCACAGGAATTTTTAACACTGAACGATACCTTTCAAGAGGGGGGAATACCACATATCTCCTGGGAGCCACGAATGCCTGACAAGTGTACCCATGCCAATATGGTGATCGCGAACACCATGACTGAGATCGAGAGTGCGTTTTATGACATTGAGAGTATCAAGAACGACATCAGGGAGATCCAGTATGACCTCTCCAGCCTTGATAAGAAGCTGCACGAGATCACGGGGCGCTTGAGAGAGATCCAGGCTTCCCTCGGGCAGATATGCCCGCTCCCTGACTCGTTCTCCTCTCGCGAGGACCCTCACAAGTCTGTGCCGCTCTGATCTGGCCGGGTTTGTGCATCCAGGGGGCCGGGGGGATGCAGACAGAAGAGGATGTGTAAATGACCGTAACCCCCGGCAGGGATGGGGGGAACCCTGTAATATCTCCGCTCCCCTTGCAAGAATGAAATGAGGAGGTTATTCGGCCTGGTTATTGACCAGGAGCACATCGCTGATATTGTGCTGGCGCTGGGCAAGCTTCTTTGCTTTGAAGATATTCTTGCCTTCCTTTCCGATGGCAAGGCCACGGTCCTCGTCCCTGACCTCGACATGCGCAACCTGGGAATCCCCCTCGCCCTCGAACTCGATGGCCGTCACCTTTGCGGGCAGGAAACAGTTCCTTAAGAACTGCTCGGGCGTGTTTGCATACTCCACCACCTCGATCTTCTTGCCCATGGTGTCCATTGCCTTCTTGATGCTGGCCCCGCTCTTCCCGATCGCAAGCCCCATCTCGCCAGGGTTGATCACAAATATGATCCGGTTGTTCCGGTCGTCGATCACGCAGTCCCTGCTTCCTGCCCCGGTCAGCTTCTCGAACTGGGATATCAGGCGCATGCAGTCCTCGTTCAACAGCACTTCCGCCATGGTTTTATGCCCTCTTGAGACTGAGGATATCCGATTCGCCAGGGTTGATGACTGCAAGGGCGCTGACCATAAATGGTTTCCCGCATGCCTTCCCCAGTTGCACGCTGGACCCCTCGAACGTGTAGACAAAGAGGTTATCCTTTGATTTGAGCATTTCCCTGAAATTTTCCGGGCAGTTCCCAGCCACTACCACCATCTGGGCACTGCCGTTGTCGATTGACTGCGCGGTCATGTTCTGGCCGAGCAGGACTTCGCCTGTCTTTATCGCTCTTCGTAAAGAAGCATTAAAATCCATTATAATTCTCCTAGTTCAATGGTTTTGCAATGAGTTTCACGTCACCGGTACCAAGCTGAATGGGCTGGCCCACGATCACGTTCTCTGTTACTCCTGAGAGTTCGTCCACCTCATTGGCTACTGCCGCATCGAGGAGGTGATTGACGGTTACTTCAAATGCCGCACGGGAGAGGACACTCTCCTTCTCGCCGGCAATCCCATGCCGGCCAATCTGTTTTACTTCCCCGTCCATGCACATCATGTCGGCAACCAGCATGATATGCCGCACATCCACCATAATCCCCTGCTCGTTCAGCGTAGAGAGGGCTTCGTGGATGATGGCATTCCTGGCTGCCTCGATGCCGAGGACCTGGGAGATCTCGCTGATGTTGTTAGTGCGGGTCCTCGTGGTATCCACCCCAACAACCTCAAACACGTCTTTAAGGTTGGACCCTTCAGTATATAGGATATACTCTCCGCTCTCCTTCCTTACGACGACGCGCTCGATATCATCGATGCCCTGGACGATGACGTTGCGCACGTGCTCGGCCAGCTGGAAGAGGTTCTGGTAGCTCTCCTTGTCTTTTGGCATGAAGTACATGACCGCGCCCTTCTCGTCCACCTCGTGATCGAAATCGCGGTAATGCCGCCGGTCCTTGATCTTCCTCGGTGCGATCTCGACGATATCAGCAACCGAGATCTTTCTCTTGTCGCACACGGCAGCGTTGAGCTGGACCACGATCTGCATGTTCTCCATGTCGATGACAATGTCCCCGAACTCGTGCAAAGGCGCAGCCTCGATCTGCCAGCTCACCTCCCTCGCACGGTCCCGGTCACCTGAGTACTCCTCCTGGAGATAGATGGTCATGGTGGGGGTGCTCGGCTCTTTCCTGGCATCCATGATCTCTATCAGCCTCGGCAGGCCGAGCGTGACGTTGATCTCTGCCACCCCTGCATAGTGGAACGTACGCATCGTCATCTGCGTGCCGGGTTCTCCAATCGACTGCGCCGCGATGATCCCGACTGCCTCGCAGGCTTCGATGCGGGTGTTCATGTACTCGTTTATTACCCTGTCAAGGATGGTAGAGAACTGCTCCCTGGTAATTTCCTTTCCCTCAAGGAAGGTTCGCAACTGCTGCTTGGTCTTGTCAGGGAGGCTGGCGTCCCGAATTGCCTCTTCAAACTCCGGATTCATCTCATACCTCCTCCTTCAGGATGCTCTCAACGATACCTTTCACGTCCACAGGGTCGCCGAAACTGCTCTTCATGGGGTCTGTCCCGTCCTCGCCGTAGCAGAACTGGATGATGCGCCCCCCCGTTGTCCTTACGGTCCCGTCATACGCCACTTTCAGGTCCTGGAGGGCATTGATCATGCGTCTCTGCAGGTACCCGCTCTGGGATGTCCTGACCGCAGTGTCAACGAGCCCCTCGCGGCCTCCGATGGCATGGAAGAAGAATTCTGTCGGGTTCAGCCCTGACTTGTAACTGTGGGTGATGAACCCGTGGGCATCGGATCCGCGGTCGCCCTTTTTGAAGTGGGGAAGCGTCCGGTCGTCATACCCGCGCATGATACGCTCCCCACGCACCGACTGCTGGCCAACACACCCTGCCATCTGGGTCAGGTTCAGCATGGAGCCCCTCGCACCTGAGACTGCCATAACCACCGCGCTGTTGCCGAGACCCAGGTGCCGCCCCGCGATCTCCCCGGTCCGGTCACGGGCTTTCCCGAGCACCTGCATGATCTGCATCTCGAGTGTCTCCTCTGGCGTCCTCCCGGGCATTGCTTCGAGCTGGCCGTCTTCATAGATCTTGATCCGGCGCTGCACATCGTTGACCGCGTTTGAGAGCACCTCTTCGATCTGGCCATACTCGGTCTTTGAGAGGTCCTCGTCGTCAATCCCAAACGAGAAGCCGTTCATCATGATGGCACGGATCGAGAGGTGGGTAATGGCGTCGATGAACTCCGCTGCCCGTTTCATGCCGTACTGCCTGATGATGCGGTTCACTATCTGCCCGTCGAATGCGCCGATCGCCTTCTTGTCAATCGTCCCGGATTCGAGAATCCCATCGATGATCCTGACGTAGGCATCGCGTTCGCAGAGCTCTCTCCTGCAGGTCTCGCAGTTCTGGCAGCTGCTGGCCCGAAACACCATGTTCAGTTCTTTCGGCAGGACGGTGGAGAAGATTTGCTTGTTGCTCCAGAGCGGCCGGCCTTCCTCCTGCTTTCCAGGGGCGGGGAGGTGCTCCACGCCGATGTTCTTCAGGAGGTAGAGCGCCTCTTCCTTGCTGTGCCACTTCAGCTGGTTGGTGAGCATGAAGATGCCGGATACATGGTCGTGGATGCCTCCGATGATGGGTCCGCCGAACCTCGGAGAGAGGATGTTCTCCTCTACTGCCACGAGAATTGCCGCCTCCGCCCTTGCTTCCTCGGTCTGGGGGATGTGCAGGTTCATCTCGTCGCCATCGAAGTCCGCGTTGTACGGCGGGCATACCGCCGGATTTAACCTGAAGGTCCGGCCGTCCATCACCTTCACCCTGTGGGCCATGATGCTCATCCTGTGCAGCGAGGGCTGCCGGTTGAAGAGGACGATATCGCCATCCCTGATCTGGCGCTCTACCGTCCACCCGGGTTCCAGCATCTCGGCAACGGTCTCAAGGTTCCCCTCTGCCAGCCGGAGGCGCCGCTTGTCAGGACGAATGACGTAATTGGCGCCACACGGGTCCGAGAGCGAAGCCCGGTGGGGGCCGTATCTCACCATCTGCCGCAGCTCCTCGATATTGAACGGGTTTGCCTGGACGGGGATGGTCATCTCGTTTGCGACCGCCAGGGGTATTCCCACCTCAATCACGCTCAGGTTGGGATCGGGCGAGATGACTGTCCTGGCAGAAAAGTTGACCCTCTTGCCTGAGAGAGAGCCACGGAAACGCCCGTCTTTCCCTTTCAGCCTCTGCGAGAGAGTCTTCAGGGGACGCCCGCTCCTGTGCCTGGCCGGCGGGCAGCCTGCCACCTCGTTGTCAAGGTAAGTGGTGACATGGTACTGAAGGAGTTCCCAGAGGTCCTCGATGATCAGCTGCGGTGCACCCGCGTCCTGGTTCTCCTTGAAACGCTGGTTGATCCTTATGATATCCACGAGCTTGTGCGTGAGATCGTCTTCGGATCGCTGACCGTTCTCAAGGATAATCGAGGGGCGCATCGTGACCGGTGGGACAGGGAGGACCGTGAGAATCGTCCACTCTGGCCTTGCGACGTCTGGGTTGATCCCGAGGTGCCTGAGATCCTCGTCCGGTATCTTCTCCATCCGTGCACGGATGTCTGCGGGGGTGAGCTTGTGCTCGATCTTCTTCCCGTCGTCGATGAAGATTTCTGAGAATGTCGTCGGCTTCTCGAAGTTGATCTTGAGCTGCTGCTCCCCACAGTGGGGGCAGAGCCTCTCCTTTTTGATATCCTTCTCAGAGAGGACATCGCCCGTCAGGTCGTCCTCGGTCCCGACGACCTTCTCAATCTCCTCGGGGGAGAGGAGGAGCCGGCTGCAGCTCCTGCAGGTCACACGGAGAAGCTTCCGGATAAGCCTCGTGTACCCGACGTGAATCACCGGTTTTGCAAGTTCGATATGCCCGAAATGGCCCGGGCACTCGCTTGCCTTCTGGTCGCACGTCTTGCACCTGAGCCCGGGATCGATCACCCCGAGGTTGAGGTCCATCAGCCCCTGGGGATAGGGGAACCCGTCATCATCGTACGTGTCAGCCCAGATGATCTTTCGCACGCTCATCGTGCGGATCTCCTTTGGGGAGAGGAGTCCGAATTCTATCTTTCCAATTCTCTTTGGGCTTGGCATGGCACTCCCTCCTACACCACATCCTCGAGTTTTAACCTCGGGGCAATTCCCATGCTCTTCATCTCGTCAAGGAGCAGCTTGAATGCATACGACATCTCGACAGGGTAGATGTCTGTCTCACCGCCGCAGGCAAGGCACCTGGTCGTATTGGCTTTCCGGTCGAGCATGGCCACCATCCCGCACCGGGCGCAGACGTACTCCTGCACCTTGTCGGACTCGTCCAGCAGACGCTCCTTGAGTGCCATGGCGGCTCCATGGCCGATCATCACATCGCGCTCCATCTCTCCAAACCGAAGGCCACCTTCCCTGGCCCGCCCTTCCGTGGGCTGGCGCGTCAGCACCTGGACCGGGCCCCTTGACCGGGCATGCATCTTCGAGGAGACCATGTGATAGAGTTTCTGGTAATAGATCACACCCATGTAAATGTCTGCAGAGAACCGTTTCCCGGTGATGCCGTCGTACATCACCTCACGCCCGGTATGGGCAAATCCCTGACGTTTCAGAGAGGCCCGGAGATCTTCCTCGCGTTCGCCCGAGAACGCGGTCCCGTTGATCCTCCGCCCCTCGAGGGCACCTACCTTGCCACCGATCATCTCGAGCATGTGCCCGATCGTCATCCTGCTCGGGATGGCGTGCGGGTTGATCACAAGGTCGGGGGTGAGCCCGGACTCTGTATACGGCATGTCCTCCTGGGGAGCGATCAGGCCGATGACTCCTTTTTGCCCATGGCGTGACGCAAACTTGTCACCCACCTCGGGAATCCGCTGGTCCCTGGTCCGGACCTTGACCAGGCGGGAGCTGTTCTCTCCTTCGGTGATGATGACCGTGTCGACGATCCCGCGCTCGTTGCTCCGCATTGTCACCGAGGTGTCGCGACGCTTCTCGACAGTGATGAGGTCACTTGTCGGTTCCTCGAGGAACCGGGGCGGGGATGTCTTGCCGATCAGGACGTCTTTCTCGTTGACCACGGTCTCGGGGTTGATCACGCCGTCGTCATCGAGGTTCTTGTAACTCTCGGCGCCGTGGGCTCCTGTCACCTCTTCGTCCGGGATCTCGATCCGGTCGACCTGCCCGCCGGGGTACCTCCGTTCCTCTCCTTCGTAGGTGCGGAAGAAATGGGAGCGGCCAAGCCCCCTGTCAATGGACGCCTTGTTGAAGATGAGGGCATCCTCGATATTGTACCCTTCGAACGAGAGGATTGCCACGACGAAGTTCTGCCCGGCCGGCCTGTCATCTGAACCTATCAGGTCTGATGTCTGGGTATGTACCAGGGGTTTCTGGACGTAGTGGAGGAGATGCCCCCGGGTATCGGGGCGGATCTTCATGTTCGCGGCCCCGAACCCCAGGGCCTGCTTGACCATCCCCGCACCCATGGTGACCCTCGGGCTTGCATTATGCTCGGGGAACGGCACATGCGCCGCCCCGATGCCCAGGATGAGCGAGGGGTCTATCTCCATGTGGGTATGGGCAGGGGTGATATCAGAGGGGTTGATGGCAATCAGGAGATCCTCCTCCTCTTCTGCATCGATCAGCTCTATTAAGCCTTTTTTGATGAGCGCATCGAATTCAATCTCTTTTTTCTTCAGTTTCTCAACATCTTCTGCCGAGATGAGGGGTTTTCCCTGCTGGAGGACCACCAGTGGCCTCCGGGCCCTGCCCCTGTCGGTATGAATGATGACGTCGTTGTTGAATTCTTTGTGAGAGATATTCACTTCCGTGGGAATGACGCCCTGGCGGCGCATTGCCCGCACCTGGGAGACCAGCGCCTTTGGGTCCTCCACGAGCCCTATCAGGGCTCCATCCACGAACACCCGTGCCTTCTTCATCTGACATCCCCCTTGATATGCTCCACTCCAAGGGTGTAGAGGACACGGATCACTTCATCCTCGTCCTGGACTCCCTTGCTGATCTCCACCATCTGGGCAAAATTCTTCACCAGGCCACAGTTCGGACCCTCAGGGGTCTCGCTCGGGCAGATCCGGCCCCACTGGGTGGGGTGCAGGTCACGGGCCTCGAAATGAGGCTGCGAGCGCGAGAGGGGGGAGATGACGCGGCGGAGGTGTGAGAGGACGCTCATGTGGTCCACCCTGTCGAGCAGCTGGGAGACGCCGGTCCTTCCGCCCACCCAGTTCCCGGTTGCGAGCGGGTGAAGCAGGCGCTCGGTCAGCACGTCCGCTCTCACCGCCGTCCCGATAGAGAGGTCTCGATGACGCATGCTTGCCCGCTCCAGCTGGTACTTGATGTCCCTTGTCAGCCTGTTGAGGGAGATGCGGAAGAGATCCTCCATGAGGTCCCCCGCAAGTTTCAGCCGCTTGTTTGAGTAGTGGTCCTTGTCGTCGATCCTCCTCTTCGAGAGTACAAGGTCAAAGCAGGCCTCTGCCATGCGCCCGAGGAAATGGGCCTTTGCCAGACGGACTTCGGCTACGGCCTCGCGGTACCCCTCGTCACCCTCCTTGAGATTTGTCGGCATAAGGTAGTTGAGGTGGGGGAGGAGGTAGTTGTCAAGGACGAACTCCGCACGCTTCCGCTGGTAATCCTTGGTCTGGTTGGGAGCAAGTTTCTTGCCCACGTACATGACCCCCGCGTCAACGCTGTCGCAATCGCTCTCCTCCAGGTTCTGCATCATGTAAGTGAGGATATCCTCGTCGGTGGAGACTGCGCTCACCACGTCATGGTCGCTGACCATCCCGAGCGCACGCATCAGGTCAACGAACTTCAGGTGCCCTGCAACCGAGGGGAAGGAGACCTCGAGCAGGTTCTTCCTGTTCCGCTCCACGACTACGAGCGCCCTGTACCCGCGATACTGAGAGAAGACCTTCGCCACGTAAATACGCTCGTTGTAGCGCTCCGTGTACTCGGTCATGATCTTGTTGGACGCGAGATCCTCAAGGGTCATCAGGACGCGCTCGGTCCCGTTCACAATGAAATACCCGCCCGGGTCCAACGGATCTTCCCCATGGGAGACCCGTTGGTCCTGGCTCATGCCGTAGAGGTTGCATGCCGCCGACCCCACCATGATGGGCAGTTGCCCGATCGTGGTGATGACCGGGTCCTGGCGTTCGCCCCCCTGCACAAGGGTCAGTTCCAGGTGAATTGGTGCGGCATACGTGAGGTTGCGAAGCCGCGCCTCGCTTGGGAAGAGATCCCCCTGGGAGCCGTCCGCCTCCCTCACCAGCGGCTTTTTCACCTCTACTTTGCCGAGTTCCACCCATACCGGGTCATTGCTCCTTCCCCGAATCTCGATGTCGGTCTCGATGACCCGCTGTTCATTGACTACCTTCTGCAGGTTCTGCAGAAGAAAATTGTTAAAAGAGTCGAGCTGGTGGCGCGCCACATGCTCCTGGGAGAAATATGCCTTAGATAATACGCTCCTGTCAATCAGAAAGATCAGCCCCGCCTGAATTATTTTTTCGGCCTTTTTATGACCAGCCGGTACGATTCGGCCCTTCCGGCCGTATGGGATGTCCGGACGATACGGATAACGTCCCCCACCTTGGCTCCGATAACCTTCACAGCAGGATCGTCGTGGTAGATTTTAGGTAATTGTTCGCTCGTAATGGTGTAGAGAGAATAGAGTTGCTGGACTTCTTCTTCGCTCATGATCTGGTGATCCGGAACCATTACGTGTTCCAGTACATTCAATTTTAAACTCAACCCAAACCCCCGTCCTTAGGATGTTCGATTGCTCGCAGGGACATCACCGGTAACACCGCTGGCTGTGACCGCGGCAGCGGGCCCGGAGGGATTTGAACCCCCGACCACCTGGTTAAAAGCCAGGCGCTCTACCTAACTGAGCTACGAGCCCACCTTCTACTTACACGCAGCATTATTACAATGCGAGAAAACTATATAAACATATTTACCTATTCTGCATTTTTTCTTTCATACTTCATGCTTCGCAGGGAGTCTTTCCGACTGGGTTATTCTTCTGACAGGTGTTTCTCAAAACCTATATTAATATGAAAATCGGATATATTTGGCTTCAATTCAAGGGGAGCCGACGGCATGTCCTTTTTGAGGGCCCGCTCAATGGCAGCCATCAACAATCCGGTATTGATTGGCTTTGACAGGATCTCGCAGACCCCGAGATCTGCCCTGCGGGACTCCTCTGAAAGAGTCTTTCTCGCGGAGAATATGATGACAGGGATATGTGCACACCCGGGCCGTCTCCTTGCACGCTCGAGGGTCTCCCACCCGTCGATTGGCTCCATGGAGATATCAAGAAGGATAAGATCCGGGATCACCCGTTCCAGCGTATCGAGAGCCTCAAGCCCGTTGCCTGAGACAAGAATATGGTATCCTTTCTTCCCGAGAATCGCCTTGAGCCCTTCCACGATGAACCTGTTGTCATCTACAAGGAGAATTGTAGTCACCATGGCCAAATCGCCACCGTGGCAGCGGAAGACTGGAGACGTTCCCACCTGCCACCCCAATATTCTGTGTGGGGATTTATCCTGATCGGGTATATTTTTTAACCAAAAAGGTTATATAAATGTACAAAGGATGAACCAGATTTCCGCGTGGCTGTCAAAAAATTCGCCACCATTCTGTCCTGAAACTTCCCTGGCGCTGAATGCCACGAGGCACCTCTCCAAGGCAGAGCGGGCGAAGCTCTTCTCACCAGACCTTGAGAAGATGCGGACCGCCGAGGGGCGATGGTACGAGGCCATCATTTACGAGCTCTTCGTTGAGATCTCGAAAAAAACGGATGCGATCAGCTACCTTGCGCTGAAAGGAGCGGACGCACCGCGCGGGGGAAGAAATGCACGGCTCGGGCAGAATGGCATCTTCTATTCCAGGTCAGGTGACATCACGATCCGCGGAAATGGCCAGGACCTGGCAGAGTTTGATCTCCTGATGGTTGACGGGGATAACCAGGTCACTTTCGCCGAGGTCCTGACCTCTCCCTCTGATCTCAAGGAATTTGAGGCAGAGATCGATTACAAGAGGAGCCTGCTCGGATACCTCTTTGACCAGCCGAGGGTGCCATTCCTGATGGTCGCATCATTCAATGTCTCGAACTACTCGGCCGGGAGAAGGATCCTCAGGACCCCCCACACCATCCATCTCCAGACTGCGACCTGCGAGGAGATCAAGTCCGGCCTCAATGGAAGGCAGAGGCCCCCCCATGGATGGAAACCCGGACTGCCTCACACCAAGATGGTGAGAGCGTCCGATTTTACGTTCAAGCGCGCCTTTGATTACCAGAAATTTCATGACTGGGAGCGGAACTGGGTATTTTCCAGCGTCTCAAACGAGGTAGACGTCAAGAGCACCGCAAATCCCCACGAGACCTCGATGCTTGTCAAGAAGATCCTGTACGGAGGACTCTATCCCTCGGCCATCCGCACCGTATGCCAGGAGTACGAATTCTCGATACGGGGCAAAAAGATCGGTTTTGACGAGATTAAAAAGCAGTTCTCCAAGGTCGTCCTCGCAACCGACCTGCCGGGGTATGAGCCGCTCATGTATTTTCGGTCAAACCAGAAGAGAGAGTACCTGAAGATGGTCCAGGACAGGGACGGAAACTTCAAGTTCGAGCGTTTCACCCCATCCAGGGTAGGGTTTTTCCTCTGGCTCGAATCACTCGGCCCAAGCCTTGGATCCAGGATCACCTCAAAGATACTCGACGCGTTCTCCCCCAGGTGAATTGATCAGGGAATGGCCCACTGCCAAAAAAGGTCTATTCAGGAACCGGATGTGCCGTCCCCCCAGGCCTTTTGCCCTGGGATTGTTGCCTTTGTACACCACTTCCTTTACAAAATCACCTGTCGCCTCCTGAGATAGGGCCTTGTTTAAAGGCGCGATCTTCCCCAATAAAGGCACCAATTTCTCACCTGGGTTCGATATATGCCTTGGAAACAAGTTGCAGTTCAATTAGGTGATCATTTCCTTGAGTTTTCCTAAAAAACCAGAATACACTTCCCAATTGCCAGAATCAATTCAAATTGCCAAAACTCTGTGGACTTGGAAAAAAGGGGGGGGGCGGTTATCCAGCCATATACATTTTTTAGTCAAGGAGCACCGTAAGCGCCTCGTCAGCGTATGCATCCATGACGTATGGGATGCCCGATACGCGTGAAGCCTCCTCGGTGAGGGCCATCAGGTCATTGCGCGAGACTGACTGCAGGGTGAAGTTCCTGTTCCCTGCCATTATCTGCTGCAGCCCGATCTTGAACTTCTGGGCGTAGGTATAGATCCCGATCGCTCCCATCGGTATCTCCTTGAACCGGGAGCCATATTTCTCTTTCAGCTCCTCCCAGGTGACGAAGATCTCTTCCGGCACTGATCCGTACTTTGAGACGGTCTTCGGGAGGTCGCCCTCCTTTATCCACTTCTCGATGTTCTTTCCTACCATCCCAGGGATCATCAGGCCACGACCCATGCACACTGCCTTGAAGTAGGGGCTCCCCATGGCGATGGCCTTGAACACTCCGGGTTCATCCGAGAATCCGCCGGCCATGGCCATGTCGGGAACTCTCAGCCCCCTCTTCCTGAGCAGCTCGGCGTACTCTATTGCCAGGGACTGGAGGTAGAAGGTCGGGATTCCCCACTCGTTCATCATTGGCCAGGGGCTCATGCCGGTCCCACCCGGGGCGCCGTCGATGGTGAGGAGGTCGATCTTTGCTTCCGACCCGTAGCGGATCGCCATTGCCAGTTCAACGGCCGAATACGCACCGGTCTTCAGGGTCACGCGCTTGAAACCCACGTCCCTCAAGCGGTCAACCTCTTCCAGGAAGCCCTCCTTGCTGACAAACCCAAGGCGGGAGTGTCGCTCAAACTCCTTGAAGGCCCCCATCTTGAAGGCCGCCTGAGTATCCGGGCGCGTGGGATCGGGGAGGACGATGTATCCCCTCTTCTTCAGCTCGATTGCCCGCTCAAGTGACTTTACCTTTATCTCCCCGCCGATGCACTTGGCACCCTGGCCCCATTTCAGCTCGATGGTGTCCAGGTTGTGCTTGGACGCGACATACTCAGCAGTGCCGAGCCGAGTGTCCTCCACGTTCATCTGGACGAGCATCTCGCCGTATCCATCCCAGAATTTTTTGTACAGGTCAATCCTGCGGTCCATCTCAGGTGATTTCTTGACCTTGCCCTTGTTGTCGAGGACGAGTTGCGGGTCGACCCCACAGACATTCTCGCCGCACACGATCGTAATTCCCGAAATCGCAGCCCCGATTGCAAAATGCTCCCAGTTGATCCTGGCAATATCCGTGGAACCAAGTGCCCCGGTGAAGATCGGGACACGCATTTTGACCTTTTTGTCCCATCCATACTCTGTCTCGGTGTTCACAGAGTAGAAGACCGCACTGTCGGGACCAATCTCTGTCCCTTCCGGGAGCCCGCGTGCCCCCATCGCATATCCCTGGATGTTCAGATGCGAGTAGTCTATTGGGTAATTCTTGTCGGCCCCTGCCGTGATCTCCCCGAACGGTCCTGGATAGAGAACTTCTCTTCCACGGAAAGAGGATAACCAGATCTCGCAACTTCCCTTGCACCCATCCATGCACCGGGTGCATATCCCGGAGACCGGTGCCACATCGCGTGAGCGGTTGGTGGTGCCCGTCGCTTCATTTGCATTCGGCTGTCGAAGGTTCATGTAATTCTCCTTGTGCTCTGGTAGAATTTCAATGATATCAAAGATTGTCTGGGGAGAGAGCCCCAAACTGACCATAGTTTTATATTTTAAATGCTTATAAGCGCTTGCCTTCCCCCCCTACATATATTTTGCGGATATTTTCGTGAAGCGAAACCTTATCCGTCCTTTTTTTCTGGAAAAAAAGGATATCTCTCACCGGGAGTGTCAGTCAATCGATGGAGATGAGGTCATAGGAGGACTGCCCAAGGGAGATCTCCTCTCCATACCGGACCTGCATGTAACCGTCGGTGTTCTTCCAGGTCCCCTTGAACTTGTCCTTGCCCTTTCCATGGTTCTGCTGCAGAAACGACCCCCTGTTTCCCTCCGCCGCATTCACGAGGTCGTAACTTGCAGCGTCGATGGCGACCGGGTCCCGGGAGGCAAGGATGCCGATGTCAGGAACGATGGAGACATCGCTCCACGGTACACAGTCACAGTCAGGGGTAATCCGCAGGAGGAAGTTCATGTACCCTGTCTTCTTCTCCCTCCCCTTCACCACCGCCGCTGCATACTCCACCAGCCTCTCGATAAACTCGGGGATCTCCGTCTCCCAATCGACATCGATGGCATTCGAAGGGCATGTGGTCATGCATTCGAAACACCCGATACAGAGTTGATGGTCGATCCTTGCCCTCTGCCCATTCCCGGTGACGGCGAGCGCTATCGCCTCTCTCGGACAGACTGATACGCACCTGCCGCACCCGGTGCACCTCTCTTCCAGATTGAGGGGGCGGGCGCAGTGCTGGGCCTGCTTTCCCGCCGGAGGGGCACACCCCATCGCCAGGTTCTTAATCGCACCACCAAACCCTGCCACATCGTGCCCCTTGAAGTGGGAGAGGACGATCATGGCCTGGGAATCGGCAATATCCCCGGAGATCAGCACGTTCCCGAAATGCTTCGAGCGGATTTCCACGCTCCTCGTATTTCCTCCACGGAGGCCGTCAGCAATGATTAACGGCGCAGCAACAACCGCAAACGCAAAACCGTGCTCTATTGCCGTGCAGAGGTGGTCCACCGCATTGCTGCGCCTCCCGCGGTAGAGTGTGTTCGAATCGGTCAGGAACGGTTTTCCTCCCGCCTGCTTCACTCTGTCCACAACGCAGCGGACATGCACGGGGTTGATATAAGACTCGTTTCCCCATTCCCCGAAGTGCAACTTGATCGCGGTGAGGTCTCCGGGTTCGACCATCCGGTGAAACCCGGCCGCATCAAAAAGTCGCTGTATCTTTGACAGGGTATTCTGACCGGGCTCACGCGCCCTCATGGCGGCAAAATACACTTCTTTTGGCATTCCTTGCACTCATCCTCTCAATATCAGAAGTGGGATCCACCTTCTTTATAGGATTATCCCACTTGGCTGGGCAGGTTGCCCGTCCGGCCTCTCATGGTGCCGGTATGTGGGGGGGTGGCAGGATATTCCTGGCATGCCCCTCGCTCCAGAAAAGAATGGAGAGGTTATTCCCTCTTCCCGAGTTCATGGTCCAGCCAGAAGAGGTGCCCGACGATATCGCCCATCATCCTGATCTGGGCCTGGATTTCACTTGCGTTGGCTTCTTCTTCAACCTGCTCCTTGACAAACCACCCGAGGAAATTGATGGTGGCATAGTCTTTCTCTTTCGTCGCGAGGTCCATGAGGGCATGAATCAGTCCCGTGACTTTCTTCTCGTGCTCGTAGACCTGGTCAAAGACATCCCCGACAGACTTCCATTCCGTCTTCGGCGCATCGATCTTTGCGAGTTTTACGGTCCCTCCGGCCTCTATGATATAGTCAAAGAACTTCATTCCATGCGCCCGTTCCTCGTCCGCCTGGAGCCGGAGCCACTTGGCAAACCCTTTCATCGGGATCGTCTCGCAGTAGGCGGCCATGGACAGGTAGAGGTACGATGAGAACAGTTCTGCATTGAGCTGCTTGTTCAGTGCTTCTTCAATACTCTTCTTCAACAATTGTATTCCTCCAAGACATGGTGGTATTGACCAAGAAGGGCTTTAATGGTTTGGTTCATGCCTCCCTGCCCGGGAATGTCCATCGGTTCCCATGGCGGCGTGAATCGATCTCGGTCCGGGGTGACTGTCACTTTACACATCAGGGAACCTCCAATTGCTCCCGGCGATTCTCCCCCCAGTTTATGGAGATCTCAATAAAAAAGGTGGGGGATTAACGAATGACTACCGACGCGTTGCTGTCGAATGGATTTGTCCGCATCGCCAATGACGAGAGGTATGGGTAGTGGGTATGGAGGTGCTTCATGTAGGAGAGCCATTCGAGGGAGAGGAGACGGTATATTCTCTCCACGTCCCCTTTGAGATGGAGACAGTCTTTTTCCGTGAGGCAGGAGAGGGTGTCCCTCCTCTCGATCTCCTCGGTGAAATGAAAGACCGCCCGCAACACTTCGGTAAATGCCTGGTGCTCAAGGAGGAGGGGGTTTTCAAGGAGACGGAGAAGGAAGTTCCTCCTCTCTTTCAAGAACGATCTCATCAATCCGAGATCTATCCTGCTGAAATCCACCTGGTACGTGTATTTTTCCATGGTCTCTCTTACCCGGTGAAAGTCTTCATCCTTCCAGTCTCCACTGACCCGGAGTGAATCTTCGAGCGTTGAGATCTTTGGGTCCGTGCGGGCGATACTCTTCAGCAGGTCTGTTCCCACCTCGGAGAAGAAGGTCCCAATCACCATGTTCAGCTTCTCCAGGCGCTCCCTGCGGGCCCGGACACTCAGCAATTCGTTCAACACCAGCGTCACCAGGAGCACGTTGATGGGCAGGAATCCCAGCGCATTGAAGACGTAATAATACGTGTTCTCAGGGTCGCCGAGTACGAAGAACTTGAGAGAATAAATGAGAAAGGAGCTGGCCAGGAGGATTATCCCGAGTTTTATCTGCCAGGAATATTTACTCATGCTTCCACTCTTCACTCAACGCTTCGCATTCCCTGGTGAAATACGTGCCGTATGTCAGGGGATCACTGCCTCCCGGTGGCCCGGGTGAGCGCTTCGACGTTGCTCCTGGTAAAGAACCCGTCAAACCCCTCGTACCGGTGAATGTACTCATTGACAATCATCGTATGGGGTGAAGGCATTGAGAATGTCTGCTTGAGCCCTTCGCCGGGAGAGCCCACGAGATCCACGAGGAATTCCATGCCATGACTGCCAAGCTCGCGGAATACTTCGTCGATCTCTTCGGTGCAGAAGGCCATGTGGTGGACGCGGGTCCCGTAGAAGCGGATGAACTTCTCGGTCGGCCCTGAAGCGTCGTCGTCAGTATAGGGTGCGATCCCTGAAGTAAAGACCATCGCAAAGTCGTCCCTGCTCAGGCGGGCAACGCTCGTGATGGAATTGAGGGACTTCACGAACACCGCAAAATCAAAGTGATACCCCGTCAGCGCGATAAACTCTATGATGGCGCTGTTCCTCTCGATCGCCCTCACCCTCGTCGCGGTATGGTCGAGCCCGTGTATCAGCGAGAGCCAGGGGAGGTCGGGTTTTTTGAGGGTAATGGGGAGTCTCTTTGCCCCTGCTCCCGCAAATGAGCGGCCGGATCCCGTCCATTCAATAAACCCGAGCGAGTTCCCGGTGAACCTGGACGGGGCGGTCTGGATGAACCGGAAATCGGGCGCATCAATGATGCTGTCAGTCAGGAACCGGACTCCCCTGCCACGCTGGATATCCACATAGGTGTCAAGGTCACGAGCCCGGAAGACGAATGTCTCGAGGCGGGTATTGGGAAGTGCCCTCGCTTTTTCAGCCTGGTTGAAGGTCGAGAAAGGATTCCTGCCTTTCCCCCTGCTCCTTACGAGAAGGGACGGCGAATCCCTGGTCCCGAGTACGAAAGTAGTTGCTTTTGGGTCTGCGAATTGCTCCGTGATTTCAAGGCCGGTGAACTTCAGAAGTTCTTCCACCGCAGGCTCAAGTCTCCCGGGCTCGGTGTTGATGATCACCGCCTCGAGACCTTCGACAAGCCCTTCGAGGCCTGCGTCGCGTCTGCTCTCCATCACCCCCGGCAGTCTCCCTGCGAGGTCATTCTCCTGCCACTGCAT
Organism: Methanolinea sp.; assembly: GCA_018263335.1. Classification (GTDB taxonomy): domain Archaea; phylum Halobacteriota; class Methanomicrobia; order Methanomicrobiales; family Methanospirillaceae; genus Methanolinea_A. The sequence goes on from JADFCY010000007.1 coordinate 81,437, forward strand.
GAAGTCCCCTTCGGCAACTCCCTCCGGCGGGACTGTACCTCCCCGATTGTCCATTTCTGCACCCACCTTCATTGGCAGAAGGTGCGAAAGGGTGAACCATAAAGGTTGGGACAGCGGAAAAATCTGCAGGGGAGAGGGGCTTTTTTTGCCCCTCCCGTATGCCGGCCCTGCATTTGCGCTCCTTTTGCGTCAGTCTATGTATCTGCCCGGATCCGCATCGAATTTCTTCTTGCAGCCGGGAGCACAGAAGTAGTAGGTTTTTCCCTTGTACTGGCTCGTGAACTTTGCCGTCTTCTCGTCAACGGTCATCTTGCAAATAGGGTCGATTGCCATGCGCTCACACCTTAGGGGAGTGGTATCGCTTCGCCGGCGGTATATACCTTTTGAGCGAGAGAGAGAGAGAGACAACGGTTACGGAGGAGAGCGCCATTGCGAGTGCTGCCAGTTCAGGGCGGAGGGTGTATCCTGTAACAGGGTAGAATACCCCTGCTGCAAGAGGAATCAGTGCCGCGTTGTACGCAAATGCCCAGAATATATTCTGCCGTATACGCGACATGACCTTCCGTGAGAGCTGGATGGCAGCGGCGGCATCGAGGAGGTCGTCCCTGACAAGGACGATGTCCCCGCTCTCGATTGCCACGTCAGTCCCGCTCCCGATGGCGATGCCGACATCGGCCCGTGCAAGGGCGGGGGCATCGTTTATCCCGTCACCCACGAACGCCACGACGTTGCCGGCCCCCTGGAGATTTTCGACCTCCTTTGCCTTGTCTTTCGGGAGGACTTCCGCGTACACCTCTTCAATGCCGAGCCTCTTCCCGATGGCTGCCGCGGTGAGCCGGTTGTCACCGGTGATCATCGCCACCTTCATCCCCATCCCTTTGAGGATTTCCAGCGCGGGCGCCGTGGTCTCCTTGACGGTATCGGCAACACCAATGATCCCTGCGAGGTTTCCTCCGACTGCGACCAGGATGACGGTCTTGCCCTCCCTCTGGAGGTCGCGGACTACGGATTCGCGGTCCTGCGCGAGCAGAACCCCGCGCTCTTCCAGGAATGCGCGGTTCCCCACCAGTATCTCCTCGCCGAGGACCCGCGCTGACACTCCCTTTCCCCCGTGGGTGTTGAACCCTTCTGCCTCTCCGACATGGGCACCTTCTGAGAGGGCTTTCTGCACCACCGCGTCCGCCAGGGGATGCTGCGAGTTCTTCTCGACCGCGGCCGCAATTCCAAGGAGTGTCTTTTCATCTATTCCAAAGGGATGCACGTCGGTGACCTCTGGCTTTCCCCGGGTGAGGGTTCCTGTCTTGTCAAAGACGACGGTGTTCACCTGGTCCGCGGTCTCGAGTGCCTCCCCGTTCCTGATCAGGACCCCGAGCTCCGCACCCCGCCCCACACCGACTGTGACCGCGGTCGGTGTCGCGAGCCCGAGCGCACACGGGCATGCGACTACCAGGATGGAGACAAGCGCGGTCAGGGCGAAGAGGAGGGTCGATCCGATCACCAGGTACCACACAAGGAAGGCAGCGAGCGCAATCGCGAGGACCACTGGGATGAAGTAACTCACCGCGACATCCGCGATGCGCTGGACGGGTGGCTTTGATGCCTGCGCGGCCTCGACGAGCCGGATGATCTGGGCAAGCACCGTGTCCTTTCCCACCTTCTCGGCCCTGAATGTGATGCTGCCATTCGTGTTCAGGGTCCCTGCAACGACCTGCGCACCTGCTGCCTTCAGGACCGGGATCGGCTCTCCTGTGATCATCGACTCGTCCACGTAACTTTCACCATCTGTGACCTGGCCATCCACCGGGATCTTTGATCCCGGCTTGACCCTGATCATATCCCCCACCCCGACGTCCTCGATGGGGACCTCTCTCTCCCCGTCACCCGTGACCACGAGGGCTGTCTTCGGTCGGAGTCCCATGAGTGCCCGTATCGCTGCAGAAGTCCTCCCCTTTGCCCTCGCCTCGAGGTACCTGCCAAGGATGAGGAACGAGGCCAGCATTATCGCAGTGTCGTAGAACATGAACTCGTGGGTGAGCACTATCCCGAGCGTCCCAAGAACGCTTGATACATACGCAACCCCTGTGCCCATCGCATACATCACGTCCATGTTAAGGGTCCTGTTCTTGGCCGCCATCCGGGCAGCCCGGAAAATTGGGGAGGCAACGTAGATGAAGACCGGCGTGGAGACCGCAAGCATGAGCAACGAGAGATCGTGCATGGTGAGTGGGAGGGGGATGTACATGAGGGCAAAGAGGGGGATGCTGACGGCAAACCCCACCATGAACCGCCGGAACTTGTCATCGAGATCGCGCTTTCGTGCCTCCTCCTCAGCCTCCACGGTGAGCTGGTCGGCCAGTCCGAGGTACTGGTACCCCGCATCCTCGATTGCCTTCCTCATGTCCTCGAGCGTCGTGAGAGAGGAGTTGTAGGACACATTCGCCTTCTCTGTGGCGAGGTTGACCTGCGCCCTGACGACGCCGGGGAGTGCAGAGAGGGCATTCTCGATCGTCTCGACGCAGGTGGCGCAGACCATGCCCCCCACCTTCAGGGTGGCCTCCTCGTGGACAACCTCGTAGCCGGCATCCCTGACGGCCCGCTCGATATCCGAGAGCGTTGCATGTGCGGTGTCGTACTCAACCCGTGCCGTGTCTGTACCGAAATTGACCTCTGCCCGATCCACCTTTCCAATCCTGGCAAGCGATTTCTCGATGTTTGCGGCACAGGTTGCGCAATGCATCCCCGATATCTTCAGTTCCAGCGTTTTCTTCTCCTGACCTGTCACGGTACCACCTGTCGCCGAATTTTGAACCTGCACACTCCTCTGCCTCATATCTTAATGCAAAATAGATGAACGTTTGGCTCCGAGCCAGGCCTGGCCGCAGTCACATGAGGCGTAAGAACACCCAATACACTGCGCAGTTTGCGACCGTGAGGGGGATGCCGACGCGGGAGAACTCCCAGAAAGTGAGCGTATGCCCTCTCTTCTCCGCGTTCTGCACGACGATCACGTTGCTTGCGGCACCGAGGATCGTGAGGTTGCCGGCGATGGTGCTTCCCGCGGCAAGCGCCATCACGCCCTCAATCGATAACCCCTGCTGGGCAATGAGGGGTTGGAAGAGCGCAACGAAGGGGACGTTTGAGATGAACTGGCTGAACATCACGCTCGATGCGAGGATGAGGGGGATTGACTGGAGTCCGGTAAAGTCGAGGCCCGACTGGAAAAACCCCGACTGGTACACACTCTGCATGAGGACGAACATGGATGCAAAGAAGACCAGTGTGGGCCAGTCGATGTTCCGCACGATGGCTACCCGCTGGCTGCTGAAGATCACGAGCGGGAGTGCGCCCGCGACCGCAATAAGCGCAAGCGGGATGATCGTGGGGCCGGTGATGACCCGGATGCCGATGAGCACGAGGATGATGGCGAGTGAGGCCCGGGAGATCCAGGCGAGACGCTCGTCTCTCACCTGCCCCTCCTGCGCATCAAAGGTGCACCCGGCTCCCTCGACGGGGAAAAGCCTGGTGAGCACAAAATAGGCGATTCCGAGGTTAATAAGGGTTGGTACACCCAGATAGAAGAGAAACGCAAGGAATGGCTGGGACAACCCGCTGTACGTCGCGATGAGAAGGTTCTGGGGATTTCCAATCGGGCTCATCACGCTCCCGATGGTGACGGCAAAGCAGAGGGCAAGGAGGGCGGTCTTTGGGTTCACCCCAAACCGGCAGGCATACGCAATCACAATCGGCGTCCCGATGATGGCAACCGTGTCATTCATCAGGAGTGCGGAGAGGAGCCCCATACCGAAAAGGATGAAGAGGATGAAATGCTCGCCATTCCGGGCCCTTGCAAACAGGCGGAACGAGAGCGAGTGGAGATAGCCGCTCCGCTCCAATGCCTCCCCCACGATGAACATTGAGAGAAGAAAGACCATCACGTCAAGATTTATTGAGGCAACTGCATCCATGAGAGAGATCTGCCCGAGGAGAAGGACTGCAATCGCTCCGCCGAGCATCACCTGCCAGATCCGCAGTCGGAACCTTCCTACCTGCCGGATCGCGATCAGCAGGAATACCGCTGCCAGTATGATGATTGAGAGGGGCAGGGGGGCAAGCACAGGTTCCACACGGGGTCACTCGGCTGTGTTCCTGTCTACCAGCCAGCGCAGCAGGACACCGTGATCCATCCTCTCGACCGAGAAGAGTGTGAGTCGGGTGAACGATTCCTCCCTGGTAAAACCCGGCCCGTCCGCGGGAGTGGGGGCAGTCTCACCCCCAATGACGATGTTGCCTATGAAGGTGAAGAACTCGTCCACAAGGCCCCTTGCAAAGAGACCCCCGATGAGCCTGCCCCCGCCCTCAACCATGAGGCGCCGGATCCCCATCTGGTAGAGCGCGGAGAGGAGAGCCTCCAGGTCGACTTGACCCTCTCCGGAACGGATGACAGTCGCAACCTCGGAGAGCGCCCTGCACCTCTCATCATCTGCGTCACTGCAGCATGCGATCACCCTCGGACCTGGCCCTTTCCGCAGGACCGATGACCCTGGGGGAGTCCTTGCCCTGCAGTCGACCACGACCCGCACGGGGTGATCCGCAAGGCCCCGTGCCCTCCTCGCAGCGATGAGCTCCGGCGACTTGACGGTCAGGGATGGGTCGTCCGCAAGCACCGTCCCGATTCCCACCATGACCGCATCGCTCTCCGCCTTCAGGCGATCTACCCTTGAAAAGTCCTCTTTCCCTGAGATCTTCACCTGCCTGCGTTCCCTTGTGGAGAGCTTCCCGTCGGCACTCATCGCAAGGTTTACCACGACATGGGGGCGGGGCATATGCATGAGGGGTGGAGTGCGCAATGTATTGAAGATGACGATATCCTGGAATCACGCAGCCTTCTCGCCCATCGAATCTTTGATGGCGGCATGTTCGCCTTGCATGGACCCGGACATATTATGAGAGACGGAGAGAAAGACCAGTGCATGTCGACGGATATCCAGGGTCACTCTTCCAGGCCCGCACTCCTTGTCATAGACATGCAGAACGACTTTGTCCGGCCCGGGGCACCCCTGCAGGTTGCCGGTGTCAGGTCTATCATCCCAAAGGTGAGTGCACTCCTCGCCCTCTTCAGGAAAAAGGGCCTGCCGGTGTTCCATGTCATCAGGGTCCACCGGGCATCAGGAGTGGATGTCGAGATCACCCGGAGAGAGATCTTTTCAAAGACCCCCTTTGCAGTGGAGGGCACCCTGGGCGCTGAAGTGATCCCGGAACTTGCCCCTATCCCGGGGGAACATGTCGTCAAAAAGACCAGGATGAGCGCTTTCTTCCAGACGGATCTCGACCTCATGCTGAGGACACTCGGGGCAGACACCCTCTTTGTCGCGGGAATCCAGACCCCAAACTGCGTCAGGACCACGGTATTTGATGCAATGGCCTACAATTACAGGGTGTTCCTGGTGAGGGACGCGGTCGCTGCAAAGACCGATGCCATTCATGACGCAAACGTCCTTGATATGCAGAATATAGGGATAGGCATCGTGGAATGTGCGGAAGTGCCACGCATGTTGCCCTGATGTCCCGGAAAGGAGCTGTTCAGAAAGGTATCTTTTCCCGGGAACCTTCATTCCGGTCATTCGATGCGATTCGTGGCGTACCCTTACTCCCGTCCCTGGAGCGCGATCTGTCTATGGGACTTGAAAAAGAAGAACCCGACGATCCCAAAGGTCACCATGGGGGAGAGCCAGTTTGGAATATGTGCGCCGAAACTGTCCAGGATCATGATGGTCCCAAGAATGAAGATGGAGTACATGGCGCCGTTCTTGAGGTACCGGTACCTCTTGATATTCTCCACGTTCCGGACCGTGAGCTCCCTCACCACGAAGGCTCCAATGCCGTTTCCGATGATGATCAGCGGCACCGAGAGCGTGAACGCAAACGCTCCCAGCACTCCGTCAACTGAGAATGTCGCATCTATCACTTCGAGGTAGAAGATCTTGGAAATATCCGACATGTCCCCCCCCATCATCTTCTTCTCCTGCTCCTCGGCGTTCTGGCGAAAGCCATGGACGATGAAGAAGGCGGTCGAGCCTACCACCGCCCCAAATGCTATCATGGGATTGACCTGCAGGGCTTCCCACACCAGGAACGAGAGGAGGATCGAGACCACCGCAAAGAACCATACCCCCTTGGTGGCGATGTATCGCTCCCCCCTGATCCCGTAGAACTTCGGTTCCAGGAAGAGCCAGTGGAAGAAGAGGAACACCAGGAACGTGCCTCCCCCCATCAGGAGCATGGGTGCTGAATTCTCGATCGCTTCTATGACGGCGGGGTCACTGCTGAACGTCGCGGTGAGCGCGCCCACGGGACCGAGGGCTGGCGTCGACATCCATACAATGAGCCATGGGAGGACTCCTCGGACCACGAAGACCGCGATGAGGAGGCCCCAGAGCAGGAACCACCTCCGCGCCCACTCCTTCATTGTAGAGAGGACCTCGGCATTGATGATGGCGTTATCAATGCTCGTGATGGTCTCAAAGAGGATCAGGCCGGCGATGATCAGGACTATAGAGAGGACATCCATGAATGCGTATGTCAACAGCGTTGCATACCTTTGGGGAAATACCTTGTGTCCGGGGGATTTTCCGGCTGCAGGGGTGCATGGAATATTGGCCTGTTGCTCGAGGGCTCCTGCATGAGAACAGTTTCATCGCAGAACCTCTGTAAAAGCGCGGATAACCGGGATATATGTGAGCGGGGAGGGGCTTATAAAAAAGGGGAGATCAGTTGGTATAAGCAGATTTCCCCAGTTTCGGTTCGAATGCCGAATCTGCCTCGACCCTGATGGCATGAGAGAATTTCGCGAGCGGGATGTCCATCGCGCAGAGTTCCTCGCACTGGCCGCAGTTGACACATGAATCCGAGATGTGGGCAAACCGGCGCATGTGGAACATCGGGTTCGGCGGGACTTCCCCAGGCTTGACCATGTACTGTTTGCTCTTGAGGCTCGCAGCGCTCGGGTAGCAGACCGGGCAGTTCTCGATGCAGGAGTAGCACTTGATGCACCGGGAGGTCTCCTTCTGGATCGTTCCCCAGAGGTCCTTTGAGAGCGCGTCAAAGTCGCGCTTCCGCCACTTCTCGCCGAGCTTGATCATCGCGCCCTCGACTTTTCCGCGCATCTCAAGCCCCTTCGGGTCAGGTGCCTGGGTGCTGATCGCATTGTCCTTCATGGCCTTTGAGAAAAGGTCCGCACCTTTGTCGCTGCATACCTCGACGAAGGTGGCTTTCCCGGCCTTGTCGCCAACGACACCCCAGTTCCCGCATGCAAGGTCAGCCTGGCGCGGGACCTTGTAGACGCAGCGGCGGCAGTTGGTCCTCCTCCCATATCCCTCATCCTCGAGGTCGTCGATCTTGATGCCCTTGTGGCCACCCTCGTACTCGATGATGAACTGGCCCTTGTCAATCTCCTCCTTGTGGACGGTGTCCGGGTCAACGCCGAACTTCTCCCTGATCATCTTCCGGGCCATGATCGGGCTCACCGTGCCTCCACAGTTGACACCGATGAGGAGGAGGTTGTTCATGTCGATCTTCTTCCGCTTTGCGTACTCGTGGAGGGCCATGACGTCGCAACCCTTCACCGTCATCCCGATCTTCAATCCCTTGTTGCGCTCGAGGGTCTTGACGGCAGGCTTCGCCATGAGAAGTGACCCGCAGTGCAGGGATCCTGCGGTGTCCTTGAGCTGTTTTGAGTCGGTGACGAGTGTTGGCACCGCGTCATACACATCCTGGCCCCTCTTCACCGCGAGGACCGCATCGACGATCTTGTTCTCGAGTGCATACTTGAGCAGGGTTGTCACCGCACCGCCGCATTCAGCCTTCTTTGCGATATCCTGATCATTGGTCCATGCGTAGAACATGTCCCCCTTCTTTGCACTGGGTTTTCCGCCAAAGAGTGCCATCTATTTCGCCTCCGTAATCTTCTCGACTTTGACCGCACAGGCCTTGAACTCCGGGATCTTGGCGATGGGGTCGAGCGCGTTGTTGGTGAGGAC
>JADFCY010000008.1 GCA_018263335.1 Methanolinea sp.
GGGCCTCTTTACCCTGCCTGCAGCCTGGGCATGCATGAACTTCTCTGCCCCGATGGCACATGCGTTGTAAATATCTTCGATCTTCTTGCCATCGTCAGATACGATGACCTCCAGGTCATCGCACAGCGTTCCGCAGAACGGACAGATCACATCAGTGACTGATTGGGACATTCAGGCTTCACCCCTGCATTTCTTCTGAACGAGTTCAACGGAGCTGAGCACCTTCTCGTTCATCGCGATCTCAACTTCGATAGGGGTTCCCTTAAAGGTAGGCATCCCGGTAGAGTAGGTGTTCGGGTTGACCACCGAGTTAGCCCATGGTCCCATCGGGATGTAGGCAAGGCCTGGGTGGGGGCCCTGGGTGGCCTCCACCGCCTTTACCACCACATCCCCGTACTTGCTCGTGACACGGACGTTTGTCCCTCGCCAGGCGCCGAGTTTCTTCAAGTCCGACGGATCCATCTCGATGATGCCGCAGGCTTTGGTATAGGCGTCCTTCTCCTTTCCGCCTTCCATGGCCACTCCCTGCTGTATGGAGCGGCCGGTAATCAGGTTAAGTGCTACTTTGGCCAATGTCTATCCCCCGATCAGTGCCCGAACTCTTTCAACGGGCTGGGGCCAAGGCTGGTGACGGTGTCGACGACGTCTTTTACGACCACCGCCCACTTGGCGCCCTCGGATGCAGACACGAAGGTCATGCGCAGCCGCTTGTCCTCAAGCCCGATGTTCTTGAGCAGGCTCTTTAATATGAACATCCTCTTCGCAGCCTTGTAGTTGCCCTCGAGGTAGTGGCAGTCGCCGAAGTGGCAGCCTGAGACGAGCACCCCGTCTGCGCCATCAATGAAGGCCTTCATGATGAAGAGGGGGTCCACCCTCCCGGTACACATGACCCTGACGATACGGATGTCAGGGGGGTACTGGGTACGGGCGCTCCCTGCGAGGTCTGCACCGGCATACGAGCACCAGTTGCAGATGATCCCGAGGATCTGGGGTTTCCATTCTTTTTCTGCCATTACTGCTCACCTCCAAGGAGGAAGGCATCTATCTGCGCCACGATCTGCGGGGTGGCAAAGTGCTGCATCCATATGGCTCCGCCAGGGCAGAACCCTCCGCAGGTGCCGCAGCCCTTGCACTTGGCCTCCGTCACCTGCATGACCTTCCTGCCGTCCTTCTCCACGAGAGACAGCGCCTGGTAGGGGCAGAGGTTCACGCACATGCCGCAGCCTGCGCACTTCTCCTCGATGCACTGGGCAAAGTAGGGCTCAAGCTCCACTTCTCCCATGTGGATCGGGATGCTTGCGGCCGAGGCGGCTCCTTCCGCGGATGCCACGGTGTCGGGGATATCCTTCGGCCCCTGGCAGACACCGGCAAGGAATACTCCTGCAGTGGTGGTCCCGCACGGGTTGAGCTTCGGGTGAGCCTCGAGCAGCCACCCATCCATCGATTTCGAGACACCGAAGAGCTTCCGGGTCCGGTCGGTGTCCTCCGATGGCTGGACAGCGGCGGCGAGGACCACCATGTCCACCTCGAGGTTGATCGGGCGGTTGAGCAGGGTGTCCTCTGCATTGATGATAAGGTTCTTCGTGACCGGGTCTTCGAGGACGTTTGCGACACGGCCGCGCATGAACTTCGCACCCTCGTCCTGGATGCGGTAGTAGAACTCCTCGTACATCTTCCCGAAGGACCTGATGTCCATGTAGAAGAGGTAGGGCTGGCAGCCGGGGATCTTCTCGATGATCTGGTGGGCGTGCTTGAGGGAGTACATGCAGCAGAACCTGGAGCAGTATGGCTTGCCTACGCCGGTGTTGTCACGGGAGCCTGCACAGAGCAGGAAGGCGACCTTCATCGGGGTCTTGCCGTCGCTTGGCCTGACCAGGTGTCCCCCGGTGGGTCCGGATGCGCAGATCAGCCGCTCGAACTCGAGACTGTTGACAACGTTTTCGTACTTCTTGTATCCCCACTCCTCCTTCTTCTCGATGGGGAACATTTCGTACCCGAGCGCAAGGACAGCGGTTCCCACCTTGACCTTGACGAGCTCGTCCTTCATCTCGAGGTCGATCGCCTTTTTGTCCCCGCAGGCCTCGACACACAGGCCGCACTTGACGCAGGAGTCGAAGTCCACGGTATAGATGAGTGGCACGACCTGGGGGTGGTAGATGTAGATGGCCTTCCTTGGCTTCATGCCCATCTCGAAGGGGTTCGGCTTGATGACCGGGCAGACTGCGTCGCAGTCGCCACAGCCGTTGCAGCCGCCTCCGACTATACCCTTTGCCTCGGCTTCTGCCGGGGTGAGCACCCCGCGGGCTTTCCGGCGGATGGTGACATCGAAGTTGCCGATGTACCCTTCCACCTCAGCGACCTCGGCATAGGTCATCAGCTCGATGTTCGGGTTCCTGCCGACGTCCACCATCTTCGGGGTGAGGATGCACTGCGAGCAGTCGAGCGTCGGGAAGGTCTTGTCGAGCTGGGACATGCGCCCGCCGATGGTCGGGTTCTTCTCGATGAGATAGGTCTTGATCCCGGCGTTCGCGAGGTCGAGTGCAGCCTGCATGCCGGCGACTCCTGCGCCGACGACCATGGCGGCCTTCTCTACTGGGACGCTTTTTGGGACCAGGTCCTGGAGGAGAGAGGCTTTTGCGACGGCGATGCGGATCGCGTCCTTTGCCTTGCTTGTCGCCCCCTCGCGGTCGTGCATGTGCACCCAGGAGCCCTGTTCGCGGATGTTGGCCATCTCGAAGCGGAACGGGTTCAGGCCTCCGGTCTTCGTCGCGGTCCTGAACGTCGGCTCGTGAAGACGCGGGGAGCAGGCAGCCACGACGATGCCGGTGAGCTTGTGCTCCTTGATATCGTCCTCGATCTTCTTCTGGCCCGGCGTGGAGCACATGTACTGGTAGTTGTCCACGTGGGCCACGTTCGGAAGTGTCTTTACGTATTCCTGTACGGCAGGAATATCCACGGACCCGGCGATATTGGTCCCGCAGTGGCAGATATAGACTCCTACGCGGGCGTCTTTGCCCAATGCTTTCTCTGGGGATGCTGCAGGGGCGGCAGTTGCGGGTGCGGCTGCCTTTGCCGCGGCCTTCTTGGTCTCTTTCTTTGCAGCGGGCTCTTTCTTGGTCTTCTTCTCAGCCATTCTTGTAACCTCCCTTTAAAGCACCTTCTTCAGGAACGGCTCGCAGCTGATGCCGTGAAGGTCAAGTGCAAGTTCCTGCGGGGTCATTCCCTGGGCCAGGCCCAGCAGTTCACAGTAGTGGAGTACGGGCAGGTTGTAGCTCACGCCGAACTTCTCCTGGATCTCGATCTGGCCGCGGTCGAACTGGAGCTGGCAGAACGGGCATACTTCGGTGAGGGCGTCGACCTTTGCCTCCATCAGGTTGATCATCTTCTCGTTCGTGATGTCGAGTGAGTGGACAAGGTCGTAGCCGCGCACACCGCCCCCGGCTCCGCAGCAGAGCATCTTGTTCCGGTATTCGACCGGCTCTGCGCCCAGTGCCGCGACCATCTCCTCCATCCAGGTGGGGTGCTCGGTGGTGCCGAAGTGCCGCTCCTTCCTGGGCTTCATCAGGTGGCAGCCATAGTGGACTGCGATCCGGGTCCCGGTGAGCGGGACTTTCACGCTGTCCCTGATCTTCTGGACGCCGACAATTGCAGGGTCATAGAAGAGCTCTGCGAGGTGCCATACGTCGATGGTCCCCTTGAATTCCATGTCGATGCCCTTCAGCACCTCGTTTACTCCTTCTCGGAGCTCCTTGTGGTGCTTGAGCTTGTGGTTGACCTCCCATATTGACTTGTAGCAGCCGTTGCAGATGAGTGCGATATCCTTCTTCATCTGCTCGGCAAGTACGAGGTTCCGGGCGGCCATGGCATACCAGACATTGAGGTCAATCGACCCGAACGCACCCGGTGCGGGACAGCAGCTTGCACCTTCCAGGTCAAGGAGCTTGATACCCAGTTTTTCGGCAGTTTTATATGAAGCCGATTCGGCGCCGGGGTAACGGTTCGGGGCGATGCAGCCGAGGAAGAATGCATATTCACGCATGTGAACTCACCCCTCCCTTTCCTTGACAATACGGTCTGCATTCTTTTTCAGTTCGAAATAGTCCAGGATATACTGGATGCCTTTTACGTATTTGGGGAATCCGTGTGTGGTTGGCGGATCCGCGGGCAGGCCGAGTTTCTTCCGGGCTGCCCTGTTCACGTCGTTGTTGGGGACGCCGTGGCCGGTAGTATAGATTGCCTGGACGGTCTTTAAGAAATTGACCGGGATGATGTCCCTCTTGAATGCGAGGTTCCTCATCGCCATGATGACATCAGTCGGGGCGATGTCCCTTGGGCAGCGGTCCGTGCAGCTGTAGCAGGTGGTGCAGAGCCACAGGTCCGGGTCGGTCAGGGCTTCATCCTCGAGCCCGAGGAGCCCTCTCCGGACGAATTTGCGGATCCGGTAGGAGCTGCGTGGTGCGGACGGGCAGGACGCGGTGCAGGTCCCGCACTGGTAGCACATGTGCGGGATGGTCATCGAGATCTTCTCTACGGTCTTCGTAAACTCTGGATGGCGCTCGTCCTCGTAAAGACGGGTGTCGGCGAGTTTCTTCTCGAGTGCTTCAGGGTATCCTTTTGTTCTGGCCATGTATGTCCCTCACGCCTTCTCCATCATCTTGAGCTGGACGCTTCCGGGGGTATCCTCCTTCACCTTGGAGGTCCTCGGGGTGCACAGCTTCTCCTTGATCTTGTTGAAGAGGTCGGTCTCCTTGCCCTTCACCCGGACACCGGTGCGGTGAAGCCGGATGATGTCCTCACCGGGGCAGGCATTCACACAGGCACCGCAGAGGATGCAGTAGTCCTTGTTGACGGCGATGGTCGGCTCGATCTTGCCCTTCAAGTCCGCAGCCTTCGGGGGGGTCGGCAGGTAGATGGCATTCGCGGGGCAGACCTCTACGCAGGTGGAGCAGCCTCCGGGGCACTTCTCGGGGAAGAACTCGATGTCGCCCTCGAAGAGCTTCTCGACGGTGATGGCCTCTGTCGGGCAGTTCCGGGAGCACCAGGTGCAGGTGCAGCACATCTTCTGGTCGATGTCCACCTCTCCGGGGAGTTTCTTCCCCTCGATGACCTCGCGCTCGACAGTGATACACTCCTCGGGGCAGAGCTCGACGCAGACCTTGCATGCATCGCAGCGGCTCTCGTCCCAGACGACCTCGCCCTCGACCTTGCCTGATTCTGCGGTAAACGCCTTGTGCTTCACGTCAATCGCGGGGCATACCGCACCGCAGATGCCGCAGAGGGTGCACTTCTCGTCGTCGACCTTGAAGGTGATCTTGCTCTTCAGTGCCTCCTGGCGCTCCTTTGCGCCTTCCTTCGCCCCCTCGTACTCGGGGACGTCCCGGACGATGGCCTCGCGGGGGCATACCTCCTCGCAGATGGTGCACCGGACGCACTTCTCGTCGTCGATGTCGGCCACCATGTCGTATTGCGGGAATCCTTCCTTCTCCACGATGGGAAGGCGTTCTTCCCCGTCAATCTTGAGCGTCAGGGCATTGAACGGGCACATCACCACGCAAACGCCGCAGTAGGAGCACTTCACCTCGTCGATGTCGACAGGTGCTGCGTACCCTACCGCTCCACGGCGGGTCGCACCTACGAGCCCGAGTGCGATGGCCTCCTCGGGGCAGGCCTCCACGCAGATGCCGCACCCGGTGCAGACCTCGGAGTTGAGCACAAGGTTGTTCACCTGCTGGAGAAGTCTCTGCTCGCAGATGACGTTCACGCCATCCCTCATCTTCTTGAATTTTGGAAACAGTGTCATGGGGTATCCTCACGATTCTCCTGTAGTCACACGTTCATACCTTGGCCTCTGAGGGCACCGCTCCCCGGCCTGCCAGCCTTATCACGTCATGCGGACAGGCTTCGACGCAGACTCCACATCCGGCGCACAACTCTGACTTAAAATCGAGAATCATGGCCTTTCCGTGCCTCACCCTGTAGATCTTCTCGTTTGTTGCGGGATCCACGGTGAAGAGTTCGAGTGCATCGACGGGGCATGCCACCACACAGTTGTTGCAACCGGTACAACGGTCCATGTTCACGTGTAATGCAAATGCCATTCTTTTTCACGCACCAGCTTTCAATCGATTGAAAAATCGACTAAAAAACAATAGTTAACGTATATAGATAAACCTGTCTGATTTTTCCGGCCGAATTGGGAAAAACGTGCATGTGAAGGTAAAAAATAAGAGTTAACTCATCTCAAAAATCAACAACAAAAATCTTAAAAACCCCGTAAATTGCTGCGTTTTCACCGGTCATGACTATTCAAAAAGTCAAATAAAAATGTTTATAGCCAGGGTTACCATTGGTGAGGGAAACTTTTATCCTGAATGAAAAAATCCCTCGCTTTTGAGCCAGTCCCAACCCCAGGTCCCGTGACCTCAACGGTTGAATCCGGTATCCATCAGGCCCTGTGCGGGACTATTTAGAAAATTTCTTCTGCAATCATCATGGTACCCATTCTCCATAAGGAGAATAATTGCATGCAATTGAACGGTGTAACTATCGACGACACGTACGCGGAGGCGTTTCCGACATGGATTGCCCGCGTGATCATCACTGCGGTGACAGAGGAATGGGCAAAGAAAGCGGCCACCGAGGCGACGGGTTTTGCCACGTCCGCCATTGGCTGCCCCTGCGAGGCGGGGATCGAATCGGTGCTCCGCCCGGACGAGACGCCTGATGGAAGGCCGGGGGTATCGATCCTCATCTGCGCATCAAAGAAGAAACTCAAAGAGCAGGTCGTCGAGCGCCTGGCGGAGTGCGTCCTCACCTCTCCCACCACCGCAGTCTTCAACGGGCTCGCCGGCACCGAAGAGAAGATACCGGTCAAGCTGCACTTCTTCGGCGATGGCCACGAGTACCAGAAGGAAGTGGGAGGCCGCAAATGCTGGGTCATCCCGATCATGGAGGGTGAATATGTCGGCGAAGAGGAATTCGGGATCGTCAAAGGCGTCGCGGGCGGCAATTTCTTCGTGATGGGGGAGAACCAGATGGCGGCCCTCATGGGGGCCCAGGCGGCATCGGACGCAATTGCAAGTGTGAAAGGGGTCATCACGAGCTTCCCGGGAGGGGTTGTTGCGAGTGGCTCGAAGGTGGGGTCAAACAAGTACAAGTTCATGCCAGCGAGCACGAACGAGAAGTACTGTCCCACCCTCCGCGAGAAGGTACCCGACAGCAAGGTGCCTGCGGGGATCACTGCCGTGTATGAGATCGTCATCGACGGCCTTGACGAGAAGGCCGTCTCCGAGGCGATGGCCAAGGGGATCAAGGCTGCCGTCAAAGTCCCGGGAGTCAAGTTCATCAGCGCCGGGAACTTCGGAGGCTCTCTCGGGCCGTTCAGGATCGACCTGCACAAGATCCTCTGACCCCCTCTCTTTCTCTCGTTTGAACTCGATCGATTTTTTTTTATAGCTTATTGCCGGATATTTTGTTCACGAAAATTTCGGTGACAAAAAGCAGCCGCTGTTTGCGACCTCCATGTTGATACCCCGCAGGGTCCGTGCCTCAAAAAAAAGGGGGCGTCCCCGCAACGGAAGGGGAACATCCCCCTCTCGCGGGCGTGAAGGGGTGGAGGACCGCGACACACTCCCCTGTGTCCGGCAGACCTGCACAGGGCACCGTCCCCCAGGTGGATCATGAAGAATCCCGGAAGAGAAGATCCCGAGGGCCTCAGTGACCCGTACATCATCCGGTATCCCGAGATCGTGGCATTGTCCTCGCGTGACGGGCACCAGGTGGAACTGGTGGAGTTCTTCGAGTGCGTGGGCGGGGCCATGTGGGCCCGCCTCCACTATGCAAAGAGCCCCCTCGTTCATTCGGTCCGCACGGTGGGGGGCAGTACCCGGTACCTCCTCTCCCCCGGAAGGGTGGACCTCGCGCTTGAGGGTTCACGGTTCCCGGCCGGCATCTGCGGCGTTGAGGTGGAGGAGAGCGAGATTGCAATCTCTTACATCGGGCTCGGGGGAGGCGGCGTGGGTGCTTCGGGCTGCCGCTCCCTCGCGGGGGGAGTGATCCGCACGGAATGCGACCCATCAGGAGGCGGAAAGAAGGCGGGGGCCACCATATGGCTTCCGCGCCGCGAACGCATCCTCATCGGCGTCGACGACACCGACACCCCTGAAGAGGGGGCCACGTGGACCCTCTGCCACAACATCGCACGTGCGGTCCAGGACGAGTACTCCCGCTACCTCTCCCATACTATCGTGCAGCTCTTCCCGGTCCCCTACCGGACCAAGAACTGCGTCGCGGTGGTGTGCGAGTTCGCGAGCAGTGATCCGACGCGCCTGGTCTCCTCCTTTCACCGGCTCCTCGAACGCCATACTCTCTCAGAGAAGACCGGGATGGCGGTCTTCTGCGGCTTCGACCCCGCTCCCCTTTCCGACTACGGGTGGGCGGTCAAGCGCGGGGAGGTGAACCCGGACCGCCTCGCGGCGCTGAGAGGATTGCCCCTTGCGCGTATCATGGAGGGGAGGGGGGTCATCGGGGCAGTCGCGGCCATACCATTCTCAACCCGTTACGAGGAGGCGCTGCAGCTGTGCGATGGAAGATGCTGAAAGCCCGGCTGCTCTCGGAGGGGACCGCCCGGCTTGAAGGTGTACCCGGCAACGGGTATGTCTCGGCATCCACCGCGGGACCCGGTGCAGGAGGCCCCGGGTCGGTCTTCTTCTCCCTCGGAGGGAAGCGTGTCCGCCTGGCCCTTGACCCAGAGAGCAGCATCCGCATCTTCCACAGGGGGGCAGGACTTGCGACGCTCTATGTGGATGGGAAAGAGATAGAAGGCGTCATTGAGCCAATCGCCCTCCACTGCCCGCGGCAGGCATACCTCACGGTGAGCAGCGGGTGCATCTTCTCCTGCAGGTACTGCGAGGTCCCCGGCCACCCGCAGCGGAGAAAGTCAGTCGATGAGATCGTGGCCATGGTGGAAGGGGTCGCGGACCGGATAGATGCCATCTCCCTGACAAGCGGCGTGATGGGGAGCGTGGAGGAGGAGGAGGAATACGTCCTCGGTGTCGTCCGCAGGCTCGCTCGCTTCGGTATCCCCATCGGGGTCTCGATCTACCCGACCAAAGAGAGCGCAGAGAGGCTCCATGCCCTCGGTGTCGTGGAGGTGAAGTTCAACGTGGAGACCGCAACCGACGCGCTCTTTGCGCGGATGTGCCCGGGACTCTCCCGGGACGACATATGGCAGGCACTCGGAAAGTCCGTTCCCCTTTTTGGGAAAAACCACGTCTTCTCGAACCTTATCATCGGCCTCGGCGAGACAGACGAAGAGGTGGGGGGCTGCATACACGCCCTCACGCGGATGGGCGTGATCCCGGTGATCCGCCCGCTCTCGCCGGCGGCCGGGTGCAGGGGATACCGGCGGCCGTCGAAGGAGCGGATCCTCGCGGTCAACCGTATCCACGCAGACGCACTGCACAGGGCAGGCCTTGATCCGGGTGCGGCCATGACCATGTGCGTTGCGTGCACGGGGTGCGACCTGGTCCCGGGGAGGGACGATACATGAGAGGGTACGAAGCACTTGCAGAGGCGATCCTGGCAGCCACAGACCGGCAGTACATGGTCCCCGGCTATCCCATCACTGAGCTTTCGGCCCTCACCAGGGCAGAGATGGTGATCAACGAGAAGACCGGGCTTGAGTATGCACTCGGCGATTCGCTTGCGGGGAGAAGGGCAGCGCTTATTGTGAAGAACGTGGGCGTCAACGCCTGCGTAGACCCGCTCCTCCAGGCAACCGCCCAGGGACTCGTCGGGGGGGTGCTGCTGGTGGCAGGGGACGACCCGGATGCAGTGGGCTCCCAGACCTCGCAGGACACCCGGATCATAGGGGAGCTCGCTGAGATTCCCGTGATCGAGCCGGATGCGGGCACGGCCTTCCGGGCGGTGGAGGCCGCGCTCCAGGCGTCAGAGGAGTTCTCCAGGGTGGCGATGCTCCGGGTGACCCCCGGTTTCCTCGAGGCGGAGGTCACCGACAGCCGCGTGTCCCGGAGGGATTTCCAGGGCCGGCTCTCGGACAGGAGCTTCACGATGCACGGGAGGGTAACCGCCTCCCGCGCCCTCTTCAGGAAGATGCAGGGATGGTCGGATGCCTCGCCGCTGAACACCTGGGCGGGCGAGCCGGTGGGAGCGGGGCCAAAGCCCGGAAAAAGCCGCGTCGTCACGGTCTTCCCGCCGCCGTCAAGGCTTGCAGAGTACCGAGAAGTCAGGGAAGCAGGCCTCACATTCGTAAAAGATCACTGCAGGCACCAGATCCTCCCCGACGAAGAGGGAAGGGCGTCACCCCAGACCCTTGAGGAACGGGGGTATTACCGGACATTCTGCCGGGACTGCCCGTTCAAGCCGGTAATCGCGCTCATGCAGGACCTTGGGATGCGCCCGGTCTGCGATGCCGGGTGCGTTGTGCTGGCGATGAATCCCCCCTATCGTATCGGGGTGGCGAGCTACGGGATGGGGTCGAGCGTGGGCGTGGCGGCCAGGAGCACGGGGGTTGCCCTCACCGGGGACTACGCGTTTCTCCACAGCGGGATCAACGCGCTGATGGACGTGTACGAGAAGGGGCTTCCCCTCCTCTGCGTAATCCTGGATAACCGCTGTGCCGCAATGACCGGCAAGCAGCCCTCGCTCCCTGTCGAGCGGTACCTCGGCTGGGCAGCCCCGCAATTCGTCGAGGTGCATGAGACGGGAAGAATACGGGACCTGCTGCAGGACGCCGCAAGGCCCAGAGTGGTCGTGATCAGGGGAACATGCCCGGAGGGGCAGGAACATGAGATCGTGGCATATCGAGATATGTGATGTCACCCTTCGAGACGGGGAGCAGACCCCGGGGGTCTCCTTCACGTGCGAGGAGAAGACAAGGATTGCAGAAGTACTGGACAAGATAGGAGTGGAGGTCATCGAGGCCGGGTTCCCGGCAACCTCTCCCTACGAGAAGCGCTGCGTGAGTGCGGTTGCGTCGCTCGGGCTCGATGCCCGCATCTGCTGCCTGGCAAGGGCGCGGAAGGCAGACGTGGACGCCGCGATCGAGGCGGGCGTCGACATGGTGAGCATCTTCATGCCCACGTCTGACCTGCACATCCGGCACAAGTTCCATGCACCGAGGGAGAAGGTGCTTGGGGATTCCCTCGAGATGGTGGACTACACCCACGATCACGGGCTCGAAGTCAGGTTCGCCGCGGAGGATGCCTCAAGGACGGATCTTTCGTTCCTCCTGGAGGTATACAGGCAGGGCGAAGAGCACGGGGCCGACCTCCTCTCCTTTGCAGATACCGTCGGTGCGCTTTCCCCCCTGCAGATGTTTCGGACCATGAAGAAGATCGTGAAGGCCGTGCACAGGCCGGTCTGCGCACACTGCCACAACGACATGGGGATGGCGACAGCCAACACCCTTGCCGCCGCCGAGGCAGGGGCATTCCAGCTTCACACGACGGTGAACGGGATCGGGGAGAGGGCAGGGAACGCTGCGCTCGAGGAGGTGCTCGTCGGGCTCTACATGAAGGGAGGGGTCCGGCGCTACGACCTCTCCCACCTCGCCTCCCTCTCGGAGATGGTCGCCCACTACTCCGGGGTCAAGGTTGATTGTCTGAAGCCCGTGGTGGGCGACCATGCCTTCCGCCACGAGAGCGGCATCCATATCGCCGCGATCCTGGAAGACCCCGAGACCTACGAGTATTTCCCGCCTGAACTCGTCGGGGCCACCCGGAAGTTCACCCTTGGCAAGCACACAGGAAAGAAGGCGCTCGAGCACGAGGTGGCCCGCCTCGGGTACCACCTCCCCGAGAAGCAGCTCTGCCAGGTGCTCGAGATGGTCAAGGACCGCGGGGAGAAGAAGGTCGATCTCACAGACGAGACCTTAATCGACCTCATCAAGCAGGTGATGGGGGGGCCGCCGCTGTGAGCACTCTTTCGGAGCGGATACTCGGGGCACCCGCAGGGGACTACGTGGACCGCCAGGTTGACCGTGCCTACGTGCACGACGGGACGGGCGTCCTGACGCTTGAGGCATGGAGGGCCATGGAGGCCGGAGCGCCGGCCAGGCCTGGGCGCTGTTATGTCCTCTTTGACCATATCGTGCCGGCCAACAACTCGGTCACTGCCGGGCTGCAGCACGACCTGCGCATGTTTGCCCGGCAGCAGGGGTTCCATTTTACCGACGTGGGGGATGGGATCTGCCACCAGCTGATGGGCGAGGGGATCGCGCTCCCCGGCGAGATCATGGTGGGAGCAGACTCGCATACCTGCACCCTCGGGGCATTCGGGGCGTTTGCCACGGGGGTCGGTGCAACCGACATGGCCGCCATCTGGGCAGAGGGAGGGACATGGTTTCGTGTCCCCGAGACCATCGCCATGCGGATGCGGGGAGCCCTGTCCGGGCCCGCGGAGGCAAAAGACCTTGCCCTCACCTACGTAGGCAGGCTCTCCATGGACGGCGCAACCTACCGTTCACTCGAGTTCGTGGGAGACGGCGTCGCGTCTCTCTCAATTGAGTCCCGGATGACCCTCTCCAACCTGGCGGTCGAGACCGGGGCGAAGGCCGGTCTCTTCTACGCAGACGGCTCGACATGCAGGTACCTCGGGGCCTACGGTCACCGGGTCAATCCGCAGGAGCCGGAAGAGTGCTGCTACGAGAGGGAACTCCACTTTGACCTGGGAGAGGTCGTGCCGGTCGTCGCGGTCCCGCCGAGGGTAGATTGCGTAAAACCGGTCGCAGAGATGGAAGGGAAGCCGCTCGACCAGGTATTCGTCGGCACCTGCACCAACGGGCGGTTCGAGGATCTCTCCCGGTTTGCCGCGCTAATCCGGGGAGAGAAGGTGAAGGTCCGCACGCTCATTGCACCCGCGTCAAGGAGCGTCCTTGAAAGGGCCACGGAAACGGGAATCCTCGCGACCCTGGTCAGGGCAGGTTGCACCATCCTTCCGCCCGGGTGTGGGCCGTGCCTCGGCGCCCACCAGGGGGTGCTCGGCGAGGGGGAGGTCTGCCTCTCCACTGCGAACCGTAACTTCAAAAACCGCATGGGAGTGGGCGGCGAGATCTACCTCGGGTCCGTTGCCACTGCCGCGGCGAGTGCGCGCGCGGGTTTCCTCGCGGCCCCGGAGGCCACGCCATGAAGATCGAGGGGCGTGCACTCTGCCTCGGGCTGGATATCGACACCGACGTGATCATCGCGGGGCGCTACCTGCGGACCAAAGACAGGTCGGAGTGGGCAAGGCACGCATTTGAAGACCTGGACCCCTCCCTTGCCCAGCGCCTGGAGGGGACGGTGATCATCGCCGGCAAAAACTTCGGGTGCGGCTCTTCCCGCGAGCAGGCGGCCATCGCCCTGAAGGAGGCAGGGGTGAGAGGGGTGATTGCGCCCAGTTTCGCCCGCATCTTCTTCAGGAACGCCATCAACATCGGCCTTCCAGTCATCGAGTGCGAATGCACCTGCAGTGACAACGAGGCAGTCAGTGCAGACCCGGGAACCGGAGCGGTGACGATCGGAACGCACACGTATCACACGCGCCCGCTCTCACCCCGCATGCTCGAGATACTCTCAGCCGGGGGGCTGGTCGCATACTGGAGGGGCAGGCGGTGATCTTCCCCCGCCAGTGCAAGGAAGTGGGGCATGCGTCAACGCGCCCATGCGGGGAGAAGGTGTATTTCCTCTCCCGTTACCTCGTCCACGAGACGGGAGAAGGCCCGGAACTGCTGGAGGTCCTCCCCGAAGAGGAAGAAGGCGGCCTGATGCGCTCTGTGAGAGAAGTGCGGGTGCTCGCGGCTCCCGGGGAGGTGACGGTCCACAGAGAAAAGGTCCAGATCCATGATCGCGCCCTGCTGGTCAGGCTGGCGATGGAGTCCGGGACCCGGTGCACCATATTCACCGGCCTCGATGAGCACATGACGTTCGTCATGGATCCCGATATCAGGGAATTCCAGACGGTCCACGTCTACGATATCACCCCCCCGCGGCCGAGCCTCTCCGCTGCGATCCGCGAGCTCGAAGCAGCAGGGCTCTTTGGCGACCTCGATGTCGTCTTCGCGCACTCCCTGCGGGACATCTCAAGCCTTGGCGCAGACATTTACCCGTGCAGGGCCGCAGGGTTTGCCCGGACCCTCGATGCCGATCCCCTGCGGGGAGGAGAGACGGTCGCGGGGTGCATGACCGGCGCGATGCTCGCCCGGGAGTGCTACGGGGACGATTTCGGGATGGTCGAGATCTGCCCCCTGAAGATGGTACGCGCTGAACCGTTCATTGCCAGGTGCTGCCGGAAGGAGCGCGAGGGCATCGGGGTCTACGACGGGAAGTTTGGAGCCGTCGTGCACTGGGGTGCAAGCCCATCCCAGATCTCCCGGGCGGTATGCAGCCTCCTCGAACAATGGAGGGAACTGGCATGAGGGTCGCCGTGGCCGAGGGCGACGGGATTGGGCACGAGGTCATCCCGGTTGCAAAGAGGGCGCTCGAGGTGCTCCGCCCCGACATCGAGTTCTTCCCGGTCGAAGTGGGGTACGGGAGGTGGGAGCGGACCGGCCAGGCGATCACAGACGATGAACTCCGGGAGTTTGCGTCAGCCGATGCCATACTCTTCGGGGCGGTGACCACCCCTCCCTCTCCTGACTACCGGAGTGTCATCGTGCGCATCCGAAAAGAACTCGACCTCTACGCAAACCTCCGGCCGGTGTGGGGCAATGGGTTCGATATCAAAATCGTCCGCGAGAACACCGAGGGGCTTTACTCGGGCGTGGAGAAGATCGAACACGACTCGGCCTGCACCGTGCGCTGCATCACGAGGAGGGGGAGCGAGCGGATCGCGAGGTTTGCGTGCGGGTTGGCGCAAAAGAGGGCAGGCATCACTATAGGCCACAAGGCAAACGTCCTCAAGTCAGACGTCTTCTTCCGCGAGATCTGCATCGCCGAGGCGGCGGCTGCAGGCGTTGCCTGGAAAGAGTGCTACATCGATGCCCTCTGTCTCGACATCCTCCAGCACCCGGAGCGGTACGATGTCATCGTGACCACCAACATGTTCGGCGATATCCTCTCTGACGTCGCGGCGTACCTCGTGGGGGGCCTCGGCCTCCTGCCGAGCGGAAACATCGGGGATCGGCATGCGCTCTTTGAGCCTGTCCACGGAAGCGCCCCCGATATCGCCGGGAAGAACCTCGCAAACCCGATAGCGGCGCTCCGGAGTGCTGCCATGCTGCTAGAGCACCGGGCGAATGACCCGGAGGCTGCAGACAAGATCGAGAAAGCGATCAACGCGGTCCGTGCACGCGGTGTCATGACCAGGGACCTGGGCGGAAATCATGGTACCGTGGAATTCGGAAATGAGGTTATCAGAGAGTTGGAATCGATGATCAGGAATTAGCCCTGCATTTTTTCGGGATGTTTTATATAATGTGCCTCTCAAAGGGACATAGTGAATATGGGAAAAGTGCTCCTTGTCGATGATTCCGAGCTCACCCGTTACCTCCTGAGCCAGATACTCATCTCGGGGGGCCACGAGGTGGTGGGAGAGGCAAGCGACGGGATAGAGGCACTCCAGAAGGTCAGGGAGACCAGCCCCGACGTGGTCATCCTTGACGTGATCATGCCCAAGATGAGGGGTCCCGAGACCCTCGAGGAGATCAGGAAGATCAGCCCTGCAACAAGGGTGATCATCTGTTCCGGCGATCACCAGGAGCACACCATCAGGGACGTCGTAAAGAAGGGTGCATCGGGGTTTATCATCAAGCCTTTCAAGAAAGAGGCGGTCCTCCAGGAGGTAAATAGTGTCCTTGCGGGGCAGGTGCCCTGATCTTTTCCCCCTCCCCCGATATCCTTGAGAAGGCCTCCATACCAATCCTTTTTTTCCCGCCGGCTCCTGATCTGAAGGTATGCCATCCGCCAGTTCCAGGAGTGCCAGGACCCCCACGATCAGGGTCGGCGTGCATGTCTCCATCGCCGGATCGATCGCGCTCGCGGTGACCCGGGCTGCAGAGGCAGGCTGCAACACATTCCAGATATTCTCCCGGAACCCGAGGGGATGGGGATACCGGGACCTCTCTATTGAGGATACGGCACAATTCAGGGAAGCCCTTTCAAATTCCGGCATCTCCCCGGTCTTTGACCACATGCCCTACCTCCCGAACCTTGCCACTCCAAGGGAGGAGATATACGAGAAGTCGTGCGCGGCCCTTACCGCAGAACTCCTCCGGTGCGGCACCCTCGGCATCCCATTCCTCGTCACGCATCTTGGGCATCACCTCGGCGAGGGCATCGGGGGAGGGAAGACCCGGGTCATCCGGGCCGTCAACCTCGCACTGGGAGCCGCACCAAACGGCGTCATGCTCCTCCTCGAGAATACCGCCGGCGAGAAGAACGGGGTGGGGAGCACCTTTGAGGATATCAGGGAGGTGATGGACGGGATCGAATTCCCCGAACGAACAGGCGTCTGCTTCGACACCTGCCATGCCTACGGCGCGGGGTACGACCTCCGCACGCCTGAGGGACTCGGCGAGACCCTGGACCGGCTCGACGAGGTCATCGGGCATGCACACGTCCGCCTCATCCACCTCAACGATTCAAAGGGGGACCTGGGAAGCGGCCTCGACCGGCACGAGCACATCGGCCTTGGGTCAATCGGGGAGGAAGCCTTCGCTCACATGCTTCAATTGGACTTCTTCAGGAAAAGGCCGCTCATCTGCGAGACCCCCGTCGACGGACGGAGGGATGACAGGGGCAATATCAGGAAGGTTTGGGAACTGGCGGGAGCGGAAGGAGACTAAAAAAACCCGCTGCCAGGTGGCGCATGCGGGTAACGACCGGGGGGAGGGGACGCCCTCTCTGCTCGAAGTTCCAGCGTCTTCCCGTGAGTCAGGGGAGTGGAGCCATCGCTCTGTTGGTGCTGCCTCTGCGAATGAAACCCCTATATCGGGGTTTTTTCATGGCAGGAAGCGCGAGTGCTTCCCTTCAACTGGAAAAAATCTTCCCCGGGGCCCTTTTTTTGACCTTTTAAGGTGGTATCCCCCGCACTCCTGAACATACCTTCCTCCTTTCATATCGCACCATAAGGTTTATGGCCTCCTCAGGCCCGCCTTCTCGGGCAGGCAATCAGGGACCATCGCGCCCTCGGAAGAACAATAGAACTCCGGTGTATGCGTCCTTTCTACCAGGTCTCCGAGCTGTTCTTCAAGCGCTCTCGTGAGCTCCAGGCACTTCGTCCCGGTCGCTCCCTTCACCGAGACTGCCACCTGGCCGTCCCTGCCAATTACTATCTCAAGTTCCTGCATATCCATTGTGATCGTCACCTCATACCAGCCGTACCACCGGGCAATCCTTCATCACCACGTGGCCGCTCCGGGTGTCACAGGCAGTGACAAGAAGCCTCTTGTTCTCGTCAAGCGAGAAAGAGATCTCGAACCGGGACTCGTCCCGCATTGCCGGCGGGTGTGCGGGGATGAAGAAGGGGGCGTTCTCGTTCATCCAGAAGGCCTCCCTCCTCTCCCGCTCTTCGTCTGGGAGATCCACGAGCCGCACCCCTCCCCCGGGGTCGCTCACAAGCTCCCGCTGTGCCGCCGCGTCTCCTCCTTTCGCCTTTCCCATCTCGTATATGGGAACACCCATCTGGGCCTGGCCATCGTAGGTTGCGCGTATGAGGAGGCGGGCCACGGGGCGCTTGCTGGGGTACGGGTCTCCCTGCCTGACGAGCGTCCGGAACTCGTGAGTCCCTGTCCGCGAGTTCCAGAACCGCAGGGCATAGTCGTGCTGTACATGGTCGTCAAGGTCGATCCCGGCTGCACATGCTGCCGCCCCCCGGGCGACCGTCACGAGGGGGTGGTCATAGCGTATCTTCTCCCTCCCGAACCGGTGCTCAAGCGCCTTTTTGATGGCCGGGACCTGGCTGCATCCTCCCACCATGACGACGCCAGCGAGGTCCTCTTCTGAAAATCCCCGCGCGTATGCCCCCTGGAGCGCCCTCTGAATTGTGGCGTTCAGGCGGGGAAAGACCCCTCTCTTCTCAAGCAGCCCCACAAACTCGTCCCTCGTGTAGGGTGTCGAGAATTCCCGTCCTTCCCCCGAAATATGCCGGACGGAGATCTCAGTCTCATTCTCGAAAGAGAGCATCTCCTTTGCGCGCTCGCAGGCAGAGAGGAGGGGGCGGGAGAGCGCCTTTCCTTCCGGTCCACCAAAGGCATGCCAAAATCTCTCGCGGATATCCTCAAAGATCCACTGGTCGATGCGCATCCCGCCGAGATCCTCCCCCGCTTTTCCAAGCACCCTGCAACGGCGGCCCTGGCCGCACTCCCCCTCCTCGAGGCGGACCACCGAGACATCGAGGGTCCCGCCCCCCATGTCAAAGAGCATGAACACCTCCCCGGGCCTGAGGGCAAGGCCCGATGCCACCGCAGCGGCGGTCGCCTCGTCCACGACCCGCACCCTTCCAATCCCCGCGGAACCGGCAAGAGAGATCACCCAGTCCTGGTAATGCTCAAATGACTCGACTGGCACCGGAAAGACCGCCTCGATCTCCCCGTCGCCCGCCTCTGCCGGGAGTGTTGAGAGGACTGCCCCGAGGAAATCGGCACCCGCTTCCATGTAACTCCTGCTCCCGCCCGGGAGCGGCACCCTGACAGGGCTCCGCGTGGAGATGTAGTGCTTCATCCAGCGGACCGTTGCGGGGGAGTCAAGCAGGCCAAGGTCGTTTACCTGCTGCCCTATCCACCTCGTCCCGCCCTCCCCGTAATGGATGAGTGAAGGGATCTGCGCCATGCCCCCCTGGTCGTCCCTGCATTGCCGGGACCACCCGGGGATCGCGAGCACCCGGGCAGAGCCAAGGGTTTCGTCCCAGCAGGCAAGCACCGTGTTGGAAGTGCCAAAATCCACCGCAACCCTACACGGCATGGTGACTCACCCCGTTCCGGGTCACCCCGCTGATTTCCGGCTCCTCGACGATCTCAATGTCGTACGGTCCGGCAGGCATCCCCGATCCGCCATACGCGATGCTGTGGCGGAACTTTCCTGCAAGGAGCCGCTCGAGGAACTTCCACTGCCCGGCCTGCCCTGGAGCGAGCTCCCGCGTGATGCAGGACTGGACATACGCGATATCCGCAGGGGTGGTCTCGCACATCGGCCTGGTCCAGGGGATCCCAAAAGTTCTGAGTGACCCGTCCCTGCCCGCAGCCGCCATCATGTGCAGGGATGGGAGCAGGCAGATGCCATTTCGGGCGTCGGCGCTTGCCACGCGGGTGCGGATGAGTCTGCCCCCGGGGAGCGAGAAGAGGGAGAGTGTTCCGCCATCGACTGCGCATGCGAGGAGACTTCCGTCGGGGTGCACCGAGAGTGAACGGACTCTCCCCGCGTGGCCCGGGATCGTCTTGAGGGGTTCGCCGGAGGGCATGCTCCACAGCCTGACGGTCCGGTCCCAGCTCCCGGTTGCAAGGACCCTCCCGTCCCCCGTGATCCCGAGGCACGAGACCACGTGCGAATGCCCTTTCATGCGGGCATGCATCTGCCCTGACTCAAGGTCCCACGCGATTGCGGTCCGGTCATGGGACCCGCTCACCAGGAACGGGCCGGAAGGCGAGAACGCGAGCGAGGTGACCGGGCTCTCGTGTCCCACGAGCGAGGTGATCGGCTCTCCTGCGGGAAGTGACCAGAGCCGGACCGAGCCGTCCCATCCTCCGCTTGCAAGGAGAGTTCCGTCCCGGTTGATTGCAAGGGCACGGACCCCGCCCACGTGCCCGTCGAGGGTTGCGCGTAGCGAGCCTGTAACAAGGTCCCAGAGCGAGACCCTGCCATCATCATCCCCGCACACGGCCATGGTTCCCGAAGGGGTGAGTGCGAGGGACTCGATCCTCCCGCAAAAGAGGTTGAGGGTATGCACCAGTTCTCGTGTCCCTGTCTCCCATACCGTGAGCACGCCGCCCTCGCACCCGCAGGCGATGAGTTCTCCTCCCGGGGTTGAGGCAAGGCAGTGGATCGGTGTGCCGGGCCCCCGCATGATCGTCTGCAGCTCACCGGAAGAAAGCGCCCACAGTTTTGCAGTCCCATCCCACCCGGCACTTGTCACCCGCGTCCCCGCCCTGTCGACTTCGAGGAGCCGGACCATTCCATCGTGGGCCTTTTTCACCTGGACCCTCTCTTTTTCCGGGAGGGACCATGTGTGGAGGGAGCCGTCTCGGCACCCCGCAATGATGAAGTCTGCTTCAGGGTGGAGTGCAAGCGACGTGATCCCCTGCCCCGGGACTTCAAGGCGGTTCACCACTTCTCCCGAGATGAGCGAGACCAGGACGGCAGTGTGGTCATCTGTGGCAAGCGCAGCGAAATTGCCGCCCGGAACAGCGCACCATGCGATGAACCGGCGTGGAGTGGTCGGCACGAGGGTGCGGAGCGTGCCGTCCAAAGAATTCCAGGAACGGAATGTCCCCTTCTCGTCGATCCCTGCCAGGATCGCCCCGCCGCAGCAGAAGACGAGGCCCCGGATGGCATCCCCGGTCCCCGCGATCTCGATGTACTGCCCTCCATTTCTCCATATTCCTGCAGTCCCATCCCTGCAGCCGGAAGCAATCATCTCACCGTGGGCTGCAACGGCCGTGACCGCTCCGCGATGGACACTCCTCCGCTGCTCGCCGCTGCAGTCCGGCCAGTTCCATGAGCAGACAGACCCGTCACTCCCTCCCGAGCACAGTGTCTCGCCCCCTGGAGCGAAGGCAACCGAGGTGACGGGTGCGCCATGAGCATGCAGCGTTCGGATGTGGGCGCCGCCCCCGATTTCCACGATCCTGATTGACCCGTCCCCTGCCCCGATTGCGAGGGCACGTCCATCGGGACTGCATGCGATCGCCGTGGCGCTTCCGCCCGCAGGTCTGCCGGAAGAGAGGAGTACACCTTTGGGGAGGGACCACTGGCACAGGGTGCCGCCGCAGCTCAGGGTCGCAAGGTGCGCTCCATCAGGAGACAATACGGCGATATCGATCCTTCCGGCCGGACCCGTGAGTTCGCCTGAAGCAGGCTGCGGCGGGTCTGGATATTCCCACCTCTCCGGGGCCAGGGCGAGGAGATCCTTCCAGAGCAGGAGGTCCCCCTCCGGTGGCTTCCACCCGGACAGACGGAGGACCTGCACCGCCTCGACCACTCTCTCGATCGGTGCGAGGAAGAGGAGCGCATAGATCTCATCCCATTGACTCTCCCGCCGGCACCCTTCCAGGTGGGCTCCCCAGTCTTCAGGTGACCACCCTCCGGCCTCGGGACGGCGCGCGAGGGCACAACAGAGGCCGACCATCCCTCTCTCCCGGGCAGCAGCGAGCGCCCTGGCTCGCACATGGGGCAGAGCACCGGTGAGTGCCTCTGTCAGGAGCGGATGACTCTCGAGGGGGTCGAGCTCCTGCCATGCCTCTGCCTGCCCGGAGAGGAAATAAAAGAGCGCCTGCTTCTCCCTGCTGCGGGGGCGGTATCCCTGTTCCAGTGCGATGCGTGTGAGGCAGGGGTCCCCGTCCACGATTACGCGGTCGCAGAGCGCGTCGATCGCCTCGTGCGAAACGAGGGAAGTGAGACACTCCCTGGCCAATCTCCTCACTTCAGGGTATGGTGATTCGGCCAGCGCACGGCAGAGGGCATGGACGGCTCTTCGGTCTCCGCCCCTGGCAGCGGCTGCGAGCTGCATTGCCGCAGACGACCTCGCAAACCTCCCGAAAAGGGGTGCGCGGCATGAGATCCCCCCCAGCATCCGGGCCATTGAGGGCATGAATGATTCACCGCTCGCCGGGAGAGAGAACCGGTTCAAGGCGTATCGAACCCCCCGGGACTCCGGCAGGAGACGATGGCGGGGATGCCGAAAGGGCCCTGCCCTCGGTCAGCCACGCCCGGAGTCCGCCGATGATCTCCTTCTGGGAGATCGAGAGCGGCACCTGTGCACCCAGCGCGGCAAGGATGTCTCCGGTGCAAACCCGCCGCATCTCCTGGTTGAACGCATGGTACATGGCATCGATGACAGTCTGCTCGATCTCGGCACCCACGTATCCCTCAGACGCCCTTGCAAGGTGATCCAGGTCGAAATCATCCGGAAGAAGCCCCCTCCTCCGCAGGTGGACCGAGAAGATCTCCCTGCGCTCCGCGACAGAGGGGAGGTCGAGGAAGAACACCTCGTCAAACCGACCCTTGCGGAGGAGCTCGGGGGGGAGTGCAGAGATGTCGTTTGCAGTGGCCACCACGAAACAGGGAGAGGTCTTGTCCTGCATCCAGGTGAGGATGCTCGCAAATACCCGCTGGCTGGTCCCCGAGTCCCCGTTTCCAAACGAGAAAGCCTTCTCCATCTCGTCGATCCAGAGGATGCAGGGAGAGATGGTCTCGGCGAGCGCAAGGGCGCGGCGCGTCCGCTCCTCCGACTCCCCCACATAACTCCCAAAGAGCGCTCCCACGTCGAGACGGAGCAGCGGGAGCCTCCACATCCCGGCAATCATCTTGGCCGTGAGGCTCTTTCCTGTCCCGGGAATTCCTATCAGCGCGATACCCTTGGGGGAAGGCAGTCCGTATTCCCTCGCCTCGCGTGAAAAGGCCCGCTCCCTGAGGCGGAGCCACTCCTTGAGCACCGCGAGGCCTCCCACGTTCTCCGCGGTCTCTGTGGCGCTGTAGAACTCGAGTGCCTCGCTCTGGGAGAGGATGTCCTTCTTCTCCGAGACGACGGCGTCGATGTCGCGGTCATCGAGCCGCCCGTGACGGACGATCGCCTTCGCAAACGACCTGCATGCCTGGTTGAGCGTCATCCCGAGCGCGGCCTGTATCAACTTCTCGCGACCGAGGGGAGTGAGCGAATCGCCGACCCCGCTCCCCCTCAGCAGCCGGTCGAGCTCCTGCTCAAGCTCCCTTGCAGACGGCGGCGGCACGTGGAGCACCACTGCATCGTCGCGTATCTCGTCAGGCACCCTCAAGGAAGGGGTGACCACCACCATCGTCCTCCGGGTAAACCGCAACTTCTGGGCAAGGTTCCGGAGCCTTCGTTTTACACCGGGATTTCCCCAGAACTCGTGGAAGTCCTTGAGTACGATGACGGCCGCCTCGTCGGTCTTCTCGATCTCTTCAAGGGCAACGAGCGGGTCTCTCGCAGGAGATCCCCTGCCTGCCCCACATCCTGGCCCCGAGAACCCTTCTGCAATGTCCCAGGCCAAAAAAGGTCTTTTGGGAGAGAAACGGCTGCATACCTCCTGCAGCATGCGCATCGCCCTCTCCTCCTCCGGGGTATGCAGGATGAGGAGCGTGATGCGTGCACGGAGGCAGAGGTCTATCTGGAATGGGATATCCTGCTCTCCGCCGAGGGGACTCATGCCCACCTCCTGACCACGATGCGGATACTGCCGTCCTCCTGCTTCACCTCTTCGACCATGGTGTAGCCCTCCCTCACGGCCTGTTCGTGCACCATCCTCCTTGCGTATTCCTGCTGGAGGCGTGGATAGTCCCTGCGCAATCTCTCGAGGACTTTCCTGTCCGCGCCCTTCACCCCCCACGAGTCTGCAAGGAGGTCGTAGCACCCGTCGGCGTTCTGGACAAACCCTACGCCGAACCCATCCCTTCCTGCAACCGCGAGGTCGACCTGCTGCACGCCGTGGTATCCCCTGACGTATCCCCCGCACTCGACCTGGTAGCCCATCTCCTCAAGGCACTGTGCAAGGACTGATGAGTCCCTGAAGGCCGTCTTCACCCGGGAAAAATGCGACATGGGTCAGGCACACCTCCGCCCGCAGGAGAGAATGATCCTCTCCGGGAACCCGGTGGTGGTCACTTCGCCCCCGCGTCCGATGGTAAACTCGACACCGGTCCCCTCCTCTCCTCTTCCATGACCAGGCGCGATCCTACCCGAGAGCGGGATCATCTCCTGGTTTGCGGAGGCGCAGAGCGAGGACTGGGTGCGGCATTCACGGACGAAGGGCCCTGCGACGAGGAGGTCGGTCTCCTCAAGAAGCGCCTTCCAGTCCTTTCTGCGGCTTGACAGGAGTGTCTCTGCCGGGTACCCGCTGAACGTGACAACTGACCCCCCCGACTCGCGGATCATCCTCCCGAGAGCGGCAAGGGGGGCTGCCTGGCAGAACGGCTCACCGCCAGAGAACGTCACTCCCGCTATCCCGGGGACGGCGAGGATGCGTGCTGCCAGGTCATCCTCAGTGACGAGCCACTTTTTCGCAAATGACCACAGGTCCCGGTTGAAGCAGCCCTGGCACCTGAGGGGGCAGCCCTGGACCCATACTACCGCCCGGAGGCCGGGGCCGTTCACCCCTGACCGCTCGAGAAACCCTGCACAATTGATCATGTGGCCTGCACCCCGCATGAGCCGGGATGGGTACTCCATTCCCGCAGTATTGCCTCCCCCTGAATCATGAAAAGAGAGGTTTCCTGCCAGCATGGTATAAGTCCTTCTCTCTGCGGCCGTATTTCTCCAAAAAAGTATTACGAAGGTATTACTTAGGTATTGCAAAAACAGTGATCCCCCGTACCCCTCGCGCGGGCAAGATCAGGCGTAAAAAGAGGATTGAGGGCATAATATTTTCTCAATCAGAATTTGAGATTCGCTCCTTGGTATTCTATAAGAGTGATCAAGCCCTCCACTTTCTCTCATTTTCATTTCTTAAGGCATACCAAAGCGCCGCATGATATTATGAACGCTCTCTGCAAATGAGTATACAGTGAAAGCCACTTTTGACGGGAGGTGGGTATGGGTTGGATCTGATGGCCGGGCACTCTACGACCAGAGCGGCTATGGCCGGCCCGAGAAGGACGGAATAAAGCTTGCGCCCGAGGAGGCGCTGTACCTCGTCCACCGGGGACGGCTCGACGTTGCAGGGCATCCTTTCGACCGGTTCCTGGCGGTCTGTGCGGAGAAGCCCAATTTCCTGCGGAGTTACCTCGTGTACCGGGATATAAGGGAGAGGGGATACGTCATACAGACCGGGCCGCACGATTTCCGTGTCTTCAGGAGGGGACAGAGGCCCGGCACGGGCCAGTCCCAGTACATGGTCCGGGTCATCTCCGAGAGAGACATGATCGACTTCTCACGCCTCGTAAGAGAGGCAACCGCCTCGCTCAACCTCAGGAAGCAGCACGTCCTCGCGGTGGTCGACGACGAGAACGAACTGACCTACTACGAGGTGAAGATGCCCACGCTCCCGCGGATTGATCATGAGGCAGCCGAAGGGAACTTCAGGGGGGAACTTGTCGGGAAGTACGCAATCGTCCGCGCTGCCGGACCCATGGCTGCAATCCCGGCCACATTCGGGATGCAGCTTGACCCGGAGCGGCTGGTGCTTGCCCCCCTCGAGATCCTCAACCTGATGCATTCCGGCCGGCTCACCCTTTACGGCAACGGCGAGCCCATAGACCCCGGGGAGTACCACCGGATGGCAGAGGAGTCTGACCCCGAGTTCCCTGTGAAGGTGGCAGTCTACGACGATCTGAGGTCCCGCGGCTTCGTCCCGAGGACCGGTTACAAGTTCGGCCACCATTTCCGCGTCTATTCAGGGAAAAAAGTCCATTCAGAGATGCTGGTCCAGGCTCTCCCGGCAGGGGCGGCCCTCCCGATGAGCGCCATCTCGAGATCCGTCCGCCTGGCTCACAGTGTGAAAAAGAAGATGTTGTTCGGATGCGAACATACACAAGGAATCCAGTATGTGGAATTTGCCCGGATAAAACTGTGAGTAGGTAACCCATGCAGGCACCTTTAAACCCCTGGTCCAGCCAGCAGTCCGACGATATCGAGAAACTTTTCACCATGTTTGGCATCGAGCCGATCGCAAGCATCGAAGGGATCCTCCCCTGCGTGCCGTCGTTCATCAGACGCGGCGTCGTGGTCGGCCACCGCGACTATCGCCAGATCGCAGAGGCAATAAGGGACAGGAGGCCCTTTCACGTCCTGACCGGGTTCATGCCCTCCGGCCACCCCCACCTCGGACACCTGATGGTGATGAAAGAGGTGGTATGGCACGTGGAGCAGGGCGGGACGGGGTATATCACCATTGCGGACAGGGAAGCCCACGCGGTGCGTGACATCCCCTGGACGAAATGCGACGAGTACGGGAGGGAGTACCTGGAGTGCCTGTATGCGCTTGGATACCGGGGGCATACCTACTTCCAGAGCAGGAACAGGCAGCTGGCGGACCTTGCGTTCGAGGCGGCGACCAGGGTGAACTTCTCGGAACTCCAGGCGATCTACGGCTTCTCGGACGAGACCGCGCTTGCCCATGCCGAGAGCGTGATCACCCAGGTTGCCGATATCCTCTACCCCCAGGTGCACAGCACCCCCGCTCCCACGATCGTTCCGGTCGGCATCGACCAGGACCCTCACATCCGGCTTACGAGGGGTGTCGCCCACAAGCTCCGGATGTTCACGGTGGAGGAGAGGGACGGGTACATCAGTGTCCGGTCCAAGAACGCCCCTTCCGCAGCCCTCGAAGAAGTGCACCGGCGGTTTGCAGGGTCCAGGAAATATGAAGGACACGTCGACATCCCCGGGGGGCGGTGCAGCGATGTCAGCGCAACGGTGCGCCAGATCGAGATCGGGCATGGAGGCTACGGGTTCTTCACGCCTTCTTCGACCTACCACCGGTTCATCCCCGGCCTCCAGGGAGGAAAGATGTCAAGCAGCGTCCCAGAGAGCACCATCACATTCACGGAGCCCGACAACGTGGTGAGAAAGAAGGTGATGGCCGCGCTCACCGGCGGCCGGCCGACGCTCGCAGAGCAGAAGGAGCAGGGCGGCGAGCCGGACCGCTGCCCCCTCTTCCTGTTGAACCTCTTCCACATGGTAAATGACGATGGAGAGCTCGCCGAACTACGCAGGCGCTGCCTCGAGGGTGAGATGATGTGCGGGCAGTGCAAGAAGGAGACCGCAGAACGGGTGCTGGCCTTTGTCCGGGACTTCCGCGAGAGGATGGAGGCAGTGGCGCACCTCGTGAAGGTGGAGTGATATGGACCTGTCGCTGAACGAAAAAAGGCTCTTGAAAGTCCTCGAGAAGATAAAGAAAGGAGATCCGGCTACCCTTGCCGCCCAAATGGACACGACGGCCGAGTCGGTGATCCAGTTTGCCCTGCTGCTGGAAGGCCGGGGTCTTGCCAGGGTGGAGAAGAAGGTCGATACCACCTATCACCTCACGGAAGAGGGAGCAAGGTATGCAAGGGAAGGCCTGCCCGAGCGCCAGATGCTGAATAGTTTCAAAGACCGCATCCCCATCTCCGACCTCACAACGCACCCCCTCTCCCGGGTCGGGATGGGCCAGATGCGAAAGAAAGGATGGGTGGCGATCCGCGACGGGATGGTGGAGAAGACCGGGAGGGATGCACCCGGGGAGGACGAGATCGCCCTCGCCGATCTCTCGCGGGGGGGCGAGGGAATCGCCCTGCTCCTGAAGAGGGGGCTCATCTGCGAGAACCAGGTGACGGTCTACCTGATCACCGTCACGCCCGAAGGGGAGGCCCTTGCAGCGAAGGGACTGGATCTCGTGGAGGAGGTGGGGACCCTCACGCGCGAGCAGATCACAGGCGGCGCCTGGAAGGACCTTCGCCTCAGGCGCTACAGCCTGGAGACCCTGCCAAGGAAGATCTACCCCGGGAAAGTCCACCCGTACCAGAGACTCCTTGACGAGATGCGGCAGATCCTCCTCGAGATGGGGTTTGCAGAGATTTACGGCGGACTGGTGCAGAGTTCGTTCTGGAACTTCGATGCCCTCTTCCAGCCCCAGGACCACCCTGCCCGCGAGATGCAGGACACCTTCTTCCTGAAAGAGCACGTCCCGGTCCCCCGGGGGTATGAGAAAGTGAGAGATATGCACCTCCACGGCGGCACCACCTCGTCGACGGGATGGGGGGGCCACTGGAGCCGGGAGAAGGCAGAGCAGTGCGTGCTTCGCACCCACACGACAAGCCTCTCCATCCAGCACCTCGTCGCTCACCCGGAGCCCCCTGTCAAGGTCTTCTGCATCGGCCGGGTCTACAGGAGGGAGTCCATCGACTCCACGCACCTGGCAGAATTCGAGCAGCTGGAGGGGATCGTCATGGACCGGGACGTCACGTTTCGCCATCTCCTCGGGTTCCTGAAGGAGTTTTACGGGCGCATGGGCTTTCTGGACGTGAGGTTTCGGCCCGGGTACTTCCCCTACACCGAGCCTTCCGTCGAACCCGAGGTCTACGTCGACGGGCTTGGCTGGGTAGAGATGGGGGGCGCCGGAATCTTCAGGGAGGAGGTGCGTGCCCCGTGGGGGGTCTCCCATCCCGTGCTGGCATGGGGCCTCGGCGTCAGCCGGGTCGCGATGCTGCGCCTTGGGTTAAAAGACCTCCGGCAACTCTACCGGACCGACATCGACCTTGTGAGGGAGACGCCCTCCTGGCGGCAGACCAGTGAGATCCGGGGGGGACAGTGAGATGGCAGTGATCACTCTTCACTACCGTTACCTGGAGAGGCTGGTGGGATGCGACAGGGCAACGATCCTCGAACGCCTTCCCATGATAGGCTCTGACATCGAACGCATAGACGAGGACCACGTCGACGTGGAGTTCTTCCCTTCCCGCCCGGACCTCTTCTCGGTGGAGGGGGTTGCGAGGGCAATGAGGGGCTTCCTCGGCCTTGAGACGGGGCTCCCCGAGTACAGGGTCACACCGTCCGGTATCAGCTTCTCGGTCGACCCTGGGCTGGCCTCGATACGCCCGTACCTGGGGACCGCGGTGATCAGGGGGATCACGCTCGACGAGGAGTCGATACTCTCGCTCATGGGCCTCCAGGAGGCGCTTCACTGGGCTCTGGGCCGCGGCAGGAGCAAGGTCGCAATCGGGATCCATGACCTCGACCGCGTGACGCCGCCGTTTCGTTACATTGCCGAGGAGCGCACGAGGGCATTCGTGCCGCTGGACTACGACCGTGAGATGACCATGGAAGAGATCCTGGATGAGCACCCCAAGGGGCGTGCGTATGCCGCGATTGTCCGGGACTTCCCAAGGTTCCCCCTCATCGTGGACGCCTGCAACCAGGTCCTCTCGTTCCCCCCCATCATCAACGGAGAGCTGACCCGCGTGACCGCAGATTCGAGAAACCTCCTCCTTGATACGACGGGCACCGATGAACGGGCCGTCATGACCGCCGTCAACATCATCTGCACCGCGCTTGCCGATGCCGGGGGGAGGATCGAGAGCGTTCTCGTCTCCGGCTCCCACGTCCCGACCCTTGCCCCGTCCACCCGGGTGGTGAGCGCCCGCGAGTGCAGCGCCCTCCTCGGCGTCGAATTCACCCCCACCGAACTCTCCCTCCTCCTGCAGAGGATGCGGTTCGCCGCGGAACCGGCGGGGGATGACGGGATCAGGGTCACGGTACCCTGTTATCGGGCAGACATCATGCACGACTGGGATATCTTCGAGGATGCGGCCATCGCGTACGGGTACGAGAACTTTGGGGCCGAACTTCCCCCCACTTTCACGATTGGGCAGGCACACCCTGTCATGGCCATCGCGTCGACGGTCCGCTCGCTCGGCACGGGCCTTGGGTACCAGGAAGTGATCCCGTTCACGCTGACCAGTGAGAGGGTGATGTACCAGAAGATGCAGCGCCCTTATGCACAAGAGACCCTCGGGGTCCTTCATCCCATCAGCGAAGAGAACACCATCGTGCGGACCGCGATACTGCCGCTCCTCATCGAGATGCTCCAGTTCAACCGGCACCGCGAACTCCCGCAGCGGCTCTTTGCCGTGGGAGACGTGGTCGAGGGCCTCGAAACCTTCCAGAAATCTGCATTTGTCTCGCTCCACCCTGCCGCTGACTTCTCCGAG
The DNA here is from genome assembly GCA_018263335.1 of Methanolinea sp. Classification (GTDB taxonomy): domain Archaea; phylum Halobacteriota; class Methanomicrobia; order Methanomicrobiales; family Methanospirillaceae; genus Methanolinea_A. Next base: position 29,793 of record JADFCY010000008.1, read on the forward strand.
GCCTACGCGGTGGCAGATGCCCTCTGCAGGGAATTGTCCATTCCCTATACCGCAGAGGAGTCAGGGGACCCCGCTTTCATCCAGGGGAGGAGGGGGCGCCTCGTGGCGAATGGCTGCACGGTCGGGACCTTCGGGGAGATCCACCCTGCAGTGCTGAATGCATTCGAACTCGAGCACCCTGTTGCAGCGGTGGAGATCGACCTCAGAGCCGTACCGGGATACCCCTCCGGGCAAGGTACTCCTTGACCTGGCGGACGGTCATCTCCCCGTAGTGAAATACGCTTGCGGCAAGGCACGCGTCCGCTTTCCCACTGACGAACCCTTCGTAGAAGTGCTCGAGCGTGCCGACCCCTCCGCTGGCGATGACCGGTATCCCCACCGCATCGGAGATCGCCGCGGTGATGGGGATATCGAACCCGTTCTTCGTCCCATCCGTCTCCATGCTGGTGAGGAGGATCTCGCCTGCCCCGCGCTCCTCGGCTTCCCTGGCCCAGGTGACGGCATCGATCCCGGTGGGCTTGCTCCCCCCGTAGATCACCACCTCGTACCAGCAGGTCCTGCCGTCGGGCAGTGCCACCGGGGTGGCATCGGGGTTTGCCGTAAAGTTCCTCCTCACGTCCTCTGCAAGGACGATGCACTGGGTGCCGAACTTCTCGGCCCCCCTGGAGAGGAGGGAGGGGTCATGCACGGCGCTCGTATTGATGCTCACCTTGTCGGCCCCGGCACGGAGGATCTGCTGGATGTCCTCGACCGAGCGGATACCCCCTCCGACGGTAAGGGGAAGGAAGAGCTGGTCCGCGGCCCGCTCGATCACCTCGATGATGGTCCCGCGCTGCTCTTTCGATGCGGTGATGTCAAGGAACACCACCTCGTCTGCGCCCTGCTCGTTGTACCGCTGGGCGAGCTCCACCGGGTCTCCCGCGTCCCGGAGCTCCAGGAAGTGGGTCCCCTTCACTACCCTCCCGCCCTTCAGGTCAAGGCAGGGGATGATGCGACGGGTAAGCGTCATAGGGAGAGTGTGGGTGGGGAGGGATTATCAGGGTTATGACACGCACCACCCGGGGTTTTATCACTCTTGCAGGGGGAATTTCTTAAAGAGAAATGCCGGGGCGGGAGAGTGATTTTCCCCGGCGGGATCACGAGTCCATGGAGACCGGAGAGAAGAAGATGACATGGGCCCGGCAGTTCATGCCGGTGCTTGCATCCATACGCGAGGAGTTCACCCGGGAACTTCCGTTCCGCGGGATGCGAATAGGGATGGCCCTTCACGTCGAGGCAAAGACCGCATGCCTCGTGGAGGCTCTGGCCGCCGGAGGCGCAGAGGTATACATCACCGGCTGCAACCCGCTCAGCACGCAGGACGACGTCGCGGATGCGCTCGGGCAGGTTGGGGGCGTGCACTGCTACGCGAAGCGCGGTGCAACGACAGAGGAATACTACGCGGCCATTGACCGGGTGCTGGATGCGAGGCCCCAGGTGACCATTGACGACGGCATGGACCTCATCCACCGGCTCCATACCACGAGGACGGACCTCATCCCCGGTGTCATCGGGGGGTGCGAGGAGACCACGACGGGAGTGCACCGGCTCCGCGCAATGGCGAGGGAAGAGAAGCTCCGGTTCCCGGTCATCGCGGTGAATGACACCCCCATGAAACGGTTCTTTGACAACGTCCATGGAACGGGGGAGAGCGCGCTCGCGGCGATCATGCTCACCACAAACATGCTGATTGCCGGCAAAGCCGTGGTGGTCGCAGGGTACGGGTTCTGCGGGAGGGGGCTTGCGAAAAAGCTCCACGGGCTCGGGGCCCGGGTCATCGTCACCGAGGTTGACCCACGCCGGGCGCTGGAGGCCTACATGGACGGCTTCCTTGTCATGCCCATGGATGCGGCCGCAGAGGCGGGGGAGCTGTTCATCACCACCACCGGGAACACCTCGGTGATCACCTCCCGGCACTTCCGGAAGATGCGGCCGGGGGCAGTCCTTGCAAATGCCGGGCATTTCAACGTCGAGATCGATGTGAAGTGGCTGGAGTCACACGCAAAAGCGGTGACAAGGCGTGACGGGATCGACACGTACCACCTGGATGGAAAAGACATCCACGTGCTCGCGGAAGGCCGCCTGGTGAACCTGGCAATCCCCAAGGGGATGGGCCACCCCATCGAGGTCATGGACCTGAGTTTCGCCCTGCAGGCCCTCTGTGCCCGCCACATTGTCCTCAACGGAAAGAAGATGCCTCCGGGGGTCTACGAAGTCCCGGGAGAGATCGATTCCCAGGTTGCAACAAAGAAACTCACCTCACTTGGCCTCGCCATCGACGAACTGACGAAAGAACAGAAGGATTACCTCTCGGGCTGGGAGACCGGCACCTGATCCTCCTGCCTCTCCCCCGTGAGTGCCGCGCGGGCACAAAAGAGGTATTCCTGAGCGTAGCCGGCATACATGCCATAGTGAGACCTCCCGAACCTGCTGCACTGGTCATAGGTGCGAAGGGACTCCCCTCCTGGATACCTGGTCCGGAGGATGCGCTGGATCCAGACGTCGACAGGGAATGCCTCTTTTTTCCCGAATGCAAAGAGGAGGACGCAGTCAGCGACTTTCCTCCCCACTCCCTTGAGACGCATCAGATCTCTTCTCGCGTCCTCGTAACAGAGCCCGGCGATCCGCCCTTCCCAGCCGCGGTCTTCTGCGATCGCCTTTGCAGTCTCCTTCAGGTAAGGAGCCCGGTATCCCAGGCGGCATTCGGCAATGCGGCATGGATCGCTGGAAGCGATCGCCTCTGCCGTCGGGAACGTGTAAAATTCACCACGGTCTCCGGTGACATGTTCCCCGAAGCAGCGGCAGAGAAGGGATATCCGCCGCCTGATCCCCGGTATATTGGCATAAGTGGCGATGATGTAGGACGCAAGGCACTCCCAGGCCGGCTGCCGGACGATGCGGAGGCCGCGGGACATAGATATGGCGGCATGAACGAGAGGGTCCCTGTCAATGGAGGAGATGATGCCGGGCAGGTCCTCGTCGAGCTGGAAATAGGCCCGGATGAACTGCGTGTCTGCCCCCTCGAAGATGAGCGAGCAGCCCTGCTGGCTGATTCGGATAAGGGAATCTCCGACGATCCCGTTCCACGCTCCCGTTTCGTCCCGCTCCCACCGGAAGACCTGGCCGCAGGAGAGAGTCAGGTCAAGGTCAAACGGCTGATCGGATCGAAGCCTGAATGCCGGCACGTGTGATCACCATGATGCAACTCTCATCTGGTTTTCGCCTTCTAAATGGTGGCGGTTGAGGTAGCTGCGAGGAATGGGGGTACGCCCGATGGGAATGGAAAAACTCCGGCCATCTCCCGTGATTACAATCGCCCGGATACCCCGCGCGGCTGGGACCAGAGTCCAGGAGAACTAGAAGGCCCCCTGCCACACTCTTTCACCCCGCAAACCGCAGGGTTTTTTACATACAGTCCCTCATCTCTTGCCTATGGAATTGAACGAAGTTCTGCGGGCATTTCTCGAGGGTGGAGAAGACTGGGAGCGGAAGAATACCTCGGTGAAGGGGGTCTCTCTCATCAAGCTCCCAGGCACCAAGTCAAGGGCGCCTTCGCTTGCAATCGAGATCAACCCGGTCAACGAGAAGGGCGCACCCATGAAGAAGAAGGGTGTGATGATCATGAGCGCCGTCGAACTCTCGGCGTTCCGCGAGATCTTCTCCAATCCAAAAGTCGATGGCCTGATCAGGAGCATCGAGGAGATAACCCCTGGGAAGAAAGGCCAGAAGAGTGGTCCTGAAGATATCCTGGAGATATGACCGAATCGATGGATTGATTCCCACAGGGATGGTCCACCCCCCCGCATCCCTGGCAGCCATGAGGGAAGACGGCTCCCTGCCCCAAAAGTTCCCAGGCAGGATGCAGGCTCTCCCCCCGCGTTCCCTTGCTCTCACCGCCCGGCGGGGATAAGGATTTATTTTCCCGGTGAGATGTAAGAGAGAGGCAGTTTTTTTTATGAGGCAGTGTTCGCAGGCGAAGACCCTGCCGCAGAAAAAGAAGGGAAAAGATCCCCTGTATGGGCTCTGGCCACTGTGCATTCTCTGTGCACTCCTCCTTTTTGCAGGGTGCACCGAAGACGCCGGCCCGCCTGGTGAGAAGCCGGAGCCTCCCGGCGTCCTGATCGAATATTCCAGGAGTGGCGGTATCGCCGGGGTCATGGATTACGCAGTCGTCTTCAGTGACGGGTGGGTGGTGTACAACTCCACTTACCATGGGACGGGAGGGTTCACCCTTGGAGCCGCGGACATGGACCTCCTCCGGGGCCTGATACGCGATGCCGATATCCCGGGTCTCGAGGACAACTATCCCGCACCAGTGCCGGGAGCTGATTATTACGCATACAGGATTATCGTCGGAAACAGGACGATTTCCACGGAGACCACGGGTATCCCCCCGCCACTGGTTCCGGTCATCACCACCATGGACGAACTCATCTCCAGGCACGGGGCGTCTTCCTGATCGATCGAATCCTTCCGCGACCCGCTAGAGTTCCATGACCCAGCGGGCATCGTACCGTGTCCCGCATTCGGGGCAGATCAGGACAACCCTGAAGTGGGGATGCCCGGCCGCGATACGGTGGAGCGAGGTGTGAAACCCGCGGTCGTACCCGCAGGTTCGGCACTGGCGGAATTCATCGGCAATTGCCACATGGTGAATCTCTTCCGATACTGGCATAACCCGTTCTTCTGCGGGGGAAGAGAAAAAGGGATGTGGAGGTGAGATGCGGCGCCGAACGAAAAAGGGAGAGAGAGAAGGAGTATCTCCGTTCAATCGTGATAGAGGCAGGACTGGACGTCCTGGCCCAGCCGGCCGACTGCATCAGACCTGCAGCGCTGGCAGTGCCTCATCTGGCGGACATACTTTGCGCATTCGTCCTGCATCTTCCTCTTCATCTCTGGCGTAGGCGGGGCGATGTGGGAGAACCGGTACTGGGCGATGAGAGGGATGACATTGAAATTGTATACTCCCATCTCCCCTGCCTTTTTGGCAATTTCCGGGATGTGCTCGTCATTGATGCCGGGGATGTAGACTGTGTTGATCTTCACGATCATCTTGCGCTCGATTGCCATCTCTATCCCCTTCAGCTGGTTCTCAAGGAGTATCTTCGCACCCTCGACACCCTCGTACCGTTTTCCCTTGTAGTCCACGAACTGGTAGATCTTTGCACCGATCTCGGGATCGATCGCGTTGAGGGTGACAGTCAGGTTCCCCACGTCGTACTTGTGGAGCAGGTCAATCTTGTCGGGCAGGAGAAGTCCGTTTGTGCTCAGGCACTTGATCACGTTCGGAAACTCCTCCTTCAGGAGGCGGAGCGTTTCAAACGTGCCTTCGTTTGCAAGCGGCTCGCCGGGGCCGGCGATCCCGACGACCTTGATGTACGGGAACTTCTGGATCGCCTCGCGGACCAGTTCTACTGCCTCCTGTGGATTGAGCACCTTTGAGGTGACGCCCGGGCGGCTCTCGTTCACGCAGTCAAAATCCCTCACGCAGTAGTTGCACTGGATGTTGCATTTCGGTGCGACCGGCACGTGGCAACGCCCGAATGCATGGCACGCCTTCTCCGAGAAGCAGGGGTGTTCGCGTATCTTACGGAGCTGTTCGGGGTCCCACTGCACCTTCTTCCCTGCCACATCGGCGACCTTGTATTCATTCTCTGCCATCTCTCTCTCCCCGCGCCCTTCCATGCGGCGCGTTTTGTTAATTGTGAGGGTTGGCATGATAAATACAATTCGATTCAGGAATGTGCGCACCGTTTTTTCCCGATTGTCCCGGAGATCGGAGGGGCGCGCACTGGGGCGAGCCCGCAGGAATTATTGCGGATCAGGTGCAACCGGAGAGAATATGAGGAGATCAGATCGCCCCGCGAGAGGATCGGGTGGACTCCCTCTTACCACGGCCGCATTTTGCCTTGTACTGCTTGTTGTGCTTGGTGCAGGGTGCAGCACCACTTCCGGGGTAGTAAGGGGAGATACCGTCCGTGTCTATTACACGGTCTCTTTTCCCGGGACCCCGCCATTTGAGGGCAACCTGAATGGAACCCCCCTCGAGTTCACGGTCGGTGACGGAACGGTCATCCGGGGATTCGACCAGGCATTGATAGGGATGCAACCGGGTGAAACAAAGACCGTAACGGTCTCTCCGGAGGACGGGTACGGGCTCAGGAACGAGACCCTGGTGAGAGAAGTTGATACCGCGACCGCACTCGCGTTCATCCAGAACCTTGACAGGATGGGAACGAGCCGCGTCCGTCTCTTCCCGGGCATGGAACCGGTGTTTGAATACACGTTTCCCGGCAATGTCGTCGTGCACTACACTTTTTACAACATTTCCGAGCAATCCACCACCATCGACCAGAACCATCCACTGGCAGGAAAGGACCTCGTCTTCACCATAACGCTCGAAGAGATCGGCAAGAAGTGAGGAAAGAGGGGTCACCCTCCAAAGTCCCCCCTCCTCCGGTGACCCATTTGTTACGACCCGGCAGGAAAGGGCGTGTTCTCCAAAGGAATGGCAATACAGGGATTATCTCTCAAAAAAGGTGCAATTTTCGCATGACCTGGATTGCACCGGGGCGGGCTGCCCGATGCGATCCGATACCTTTTTTATCACAATGTGATATCTCATTCTGGTGTACCGAGAAGCGCCCCGCAATGGAAAGCCTGGAGTACTGCCTATATTGATGCCACCTTGATTGTATAGTGCTTTTTCAGGCAGGCGTCGCCCGCTGAACGGTGCACCAAAAAATCCATTTCATCTTCTTCTATATAAATTACATCGTTCAAAGTGATTTTTCCGGGTTTCTTTTGGCACGCGTCTGACGCTTTACGACCGAATCGTCAATCGGGAGCCTTATGGTCATGCAAGTACAAAAAACCTCGTTTAGGCTTCAGAAACAAGAATAAAGCATTTTTATCGATATTTTTACGAACGCCAAAATTCGCTCATCTCATCATTTCAGGCAGAGTGAGGAGACCGATTCACCATGGAACGCATAAACGTCGCCTTTTTTTCAAGTGAAATCCGGGTGGTGCCGCAGTTTCTCCTATTTAAAGATTCCTTTCGGATGAGGCGTGCAGAGAGAACAGGGAGCGCTTTGACAATCGATCCGGCTATCCATCCCCTGCCTGATCATGAGGTGTCCCGCAGGTGAAGGCAATCCCCTTCCAGGCGTACGGGGCATCTCACCAGGCCGGGGTGGCGACACCTCCGTGTGGAACACTGCACAAGATGTGCCAAAAAGAGCCAATTGAGATCAACAATGAATTCCGCGAGGGTGCCTTTTGCACCATGCCGGACCTCTCCGGTACTGGTCCTGTTCCCTTGAAACCCAGGGTGGGAACTCGTACCCGGCTACCCGGCGGCGGTAGGATGCAATGCGTGTCCCGATTTCCGCCCCGCCCGTGGCGTATCGCACGCGACCCCTGCAGGGCACACGGTGGAACAGTGGGCCCGGCCGGATTCGAACCGGCGACCTCCGCCGTGTAAGGGCGACGTCATAACCGACTAGACCACGGGCCCAGATTTGCCTGAAAGATTCAACGGTGTGGGTATTAAACTCATCCATCGGGTTTTTTTCCACCGCGTCAGCAGGAGATCATCGTCGGTCCACCGGGTCAGGCGGACATGGGGGATGGGCATATCAGGTATTGATCGGGTATCCTTATGGGAGTCATCAGGAGTCCGCACGGAAGACCGCGTGAATCTCCTCCCTGGGAAGGTATTCGCCCCGTACCCGGAGTGTCCAGGAGACCCTCTCGATCGAGATGAGACAAAGGTTCGAAAAGAGGGCCGGGACCTCGGCGAGGGAGAAATAGTGGGTGAAGGTCCCGTCGCCGCGGAGGAACGTCATCTCTTCGATCTCCTCTCCTTTCCCGGCGCGAAAGTCCGCAGCAGAGAAGACGCGAAGGTAGACGTAACCGCCGCGCCTGATCACTCTCTCCACCTCGTTGCATATCTCTCTTCTCTGCCTGACTGAGGCGTGGCCGAGGATGTGAAAGAGGAGCACCGCATCGAATGATCCCGCGCGGTACGGCATCCTGGATGCATCGGCCGACAACAGGTGGACGCACCCGTGTCCAAAAAACCGGGATGCGCAGATCCGGATCGCCTCCCGGGAGAAGTCAAATGCCACCACTTCGGGGCAGCGTGTCCCGGAATCCGGGGGACTGTCCCGTTCGCCAACGATGGCGGCCAGGCTCTTCCCGTCGCCGCATCCGGCGTCGAGCACCCTCTCGTGGGGATGAAATGAAGGCAGCCTGCAGTGACCCCTGGCCCATCGCCGCCCCCTCATCGCGTAGTCGGCGTCCCATGCCTCCCGCAAAGCGTCCATCTCTGGAAGTGTTCTCCCGGATGCATCAACAGTCTTTCTTTGGGGCAATTGTGCGAGAATGAATCCGGGCTCATTCGCATGATACCCGGACCGGAAAACCAGGCACTCCCTTTTTAGTGACAGGAAAAAAAGAGAACGTGGGTCAGATGAGCCCGAATGACTTGAGGGCCACGTCGGGGTTTACGGCGCCGCAGTGGTAGACCACGCCCTCGGAGATCTCGTTGATCACGACTTCAGCCGGGGAGAAGAGCGAGGTATCGATCTTGTAGAAGTCGTACCCTGCTTCCTTGAAGATCTCGTTGAAGGGCTTTCCGTATCCCTTGGACTTGTTGCTTGGGATCTTCTCGAGGTAGTCCTTGATCTCGGGTGCCTTCATGGTCAGCATGATCCTTCCATGGTATATGGTGGCGTCGTTTGTCACACCCATCGCAAGTTTCGGGCCCCGGACCGGGGGAAGGGGTGCGCATCCGAATGCCGCGACAACCTTGCGGGTGTCAAAGTGGAGCTCGTTCAGCTTGTAGATGGCAGTCTCCACGCAACGGCCGGCGACCTGTATGGAACCCACGATCGAGGCCGTGGGGGCAACCACGGCGCAGACGTTGCTCACGTCGATATGGCAGTCCTCTGCGATCTTCTCCATGACCTCTCCATTGGGGAGGTGGTCGCTCTCGAGGGCGATGACCGCCGAGTCAAAATCGTCCTCGTACTCGATCACTTCGTAGGTGTGCTTGGGCTTGAGGGAGAGAGCCCTTGCAGGTCCACTGCCCATGGCGAAGTAGTTATTGTGCTTGATCGTCCATCCTGCCTTCTGTGCGCCGAGGCAGGATACGGAGGGGAAGTCTGTGAACACATCGATGAAAGGAATGGGGAAATCCTTGATGCTGGCCATCCTGAAATTGACCTCTCCAAGTCCTCCCATGCAGATCTCGGTGAAGGCGCGGCCGGCTGCATACCCTCCCCGTGTGCTTACCCCGCAATCGATGATCCGTGCGCCGTTATCAAGTTCATGGTAGGCAGCGTTGAATTCTTCGGCGTATTCCGCCAGGTTTTCAAAAATCTCTAAAGCAAGTTCGTTTACACTGAGCACGTGGAGTACCCCCTTTACCATAGAACATAGCAGCAGAAGTGATAAGAGTTATCAAATGATCGTTTTATAAAAAGATCAGGAGAGATATTCGATTATTCTCGCCGGGTCGTATCTCAGGCTGATCACCCTCGTGCGGCCTTTCCCGTCGCGGTATTCGAGGTTTACGAGTCGCATCGCGTCGAACTTCTTCACTATCTCGTAAAAGCGCGTGTAGCCGACTCCGGACTCATCTTTTACCGCCTTGTAGACCTCCCCTGCATTCATCTCCCCTCCTTCGCCGGCATGGGTGGCAAGGGTGAGGAGCAGGGCTTTCTCCTCTGCCTTGAGGGACTTCACCGAGTATGCCAGGTGAAGGTAGCGCGATACCTTGTAGGCACCGCAGATGTCCTCCGTCTCGATCACCCGGCTTGCCCGCTTCTCTGCGTTCAACGCGGCCCGTTTCAGCAGGTCGACTCCCACTCTCAAATCCCCGCTCTTCTGGGTCTGCTCGACCACGAGATCGAACATGGGGGGCGGGAGGCATCCGGGGTAGAGCCCCTGCATCACCCGTTCGCTGATGATGCTTTTTACCTCCTCCATGGTGTAGGGAGGGAAGTAGATCTCTGTGGGGCGGAAGACCGAGGATACCCGCGCATCAACCTCCCGCGCGATATCCACGTCCATGTCGCTGACGATCATGATCACTCCCACTCTCGTCCCGGGATACGCCTCGTGAGAGCGGAGGAGCGTGTAGAGCACCTTGTTTATCTCGTTCTCGTAGAGGAGGTAGTTGGCGTCATCGAGCGCCACCAGGAGCACCTGCTCCTCCTTTGCGAGGATCCTCGCAATCGCATCAAAGACCTGCTTGAAGGACGTCCCTGACGAGGGGGGCAGATGCCCCGAGAGCCTCCGGTAGATCTGGGAGAAGATGGCGAACTTGGTGTTGTCGATCTGGCAGTTGACATGGATGGGGACAAGTCTCTTCGTGGTCTCCTCTATCTCTGCAAAAAGTTTCTTGACGCTGGTGGTCTTGCCTGTCCCCGGCAGGCCGCGGCAGATGGTGTTGAGGGGCCGGCCTCCCCGCAGTCCTGGCCTGATCTGGAACGCGAGTTCGCGCATCTGTGTCTCCCGGAAATTGAACTGCTCGGGGACGTAATCGATCTCAAACACCTCCGGGTCGCGAAAGAGGGTCTCATCCCACATCAGGAGGTTCTTCTTCACCAGGGCAACACCTTCTGTATCCGGTTCAATGCGATTCACCCCTCAGACTTTTTTGAGGCACTTCCTGCACAGGACCCTGCTTGCAAAGAGCATGCTCATCTTCTGCTCCGCCTGGTTCATTGGTGCACCGCATTCCTCGCAGGTTATGGCCCCCGGTCCGGCCCCCTTCCCGACCGCAGGGACTGGAGAAGGGGGGCTGCGCGGCGCGGGTGATGTCGCCGCGGGCACCTCTGCCGGAGCGGGCGATGCAGCGGGCGCAGCGCCTGCAGACACGCGCTCCTCCCCCATTCCAGGGGTTTCGGGGACCAGGTCGGGCTCCTCTCCCGCAGGGGGGAGGACACGGCGCCGGAAGCTCTCTATCCTCTCGGCGGTTGCCGGGTCACCGCGCCCGTAGGTCCCGAGCACATCTGAGAGGAACCTGGCAAGGTCGCGGGCATCCCCGAGGTCCTTCACCTCCCCGTTCACTTCGAGGCGGAGGTTCTCGTAGTGCTCCAGGTTCACCGTGATCCCGATGGTGAGGGTCCTTGGCCCGCTCATAGTACCATACTAGCGCGGCACATTCTAATGAAAGTGCCTCCCCGCACCGCCATCGCGGGAGATATCATGCAACGGTGACCACCGCGCCGGAATTCCTGGCCCTGGTGAGGAGTATGCGGCCGCCCCCCAGTGAGGGGATGACCTCCCTTGCGGCACTCTCCACGTCATGCATCCGCCCCTCTCCTATGGCGTATACCGTGGGACCAAACGAACTCAGCCCCGCAGCCGCAGCGCCGGCATCCCGCATCGCCTCCATGAGGTCCGCGATACGGGGTGGCTGCAACTGGTTCTCCACCCTCTTGAACCCGAGTTCCTGCATCCTGTTGATGGCAGACCCAAAAAGGTCAAGGTCCTCCTCTGCAAGGCCCGGGAGGAGGGACACCATTGCCAGGTGGCAGAGTTCGCGCACCTCCTCGAGCGGCACCGGGCAGTACCGGAGGAAGAGATCTCTCTCGGCTCCACCGCTCGCCCCGGGGGAAACCTCCGGGATAACCAGCAGGATCTTCCAGGCCTCCGGAAAATCGCGCCGGAGGATCACTTCGGGCGGACGGACTCCCTGCGAGGCCGAGGAAGGGAGGAACGCAGTCTTGTCACGGGTTGCTCCAAACGAGTGTCCGCCGTCGATGATGAACCCCCCGCCACCAAAGGACGCGGTCCCGATCCCCGAAGTCCCCCCCCGCCCGGTCATGCGCGCCAGGTCCCTGGCAGTCCATTCCTGCCCGTAAAGGCGGCAGAGTGCACACGCAGCCGAGAGGGCGAGTTGAGTCCCCCTGCCGAGGCCTGCGTGGCCGGGGAATTGCGCCTGGATGGTGAACTCTGCGGCGCCGGGGAGGTTGAGGGAGCCGGAGACCGACCTTGCAGCCGCAAGTACCCGCTCCCGTGCGTCCGCATCGCCGCCTTCCGCAAGAAACGTCTCGCTCTGCCTTGCCAAGACAACGAGTCGGGGCTCGTCGAGTGCAAGCCCTATTCCCCCGTCAATCCTCCCAAGCGATCCGTTCATGTCGAGGAGCCCCAAATGCAGCCGAGAAGGCGCGTCGATCACCACCCTCATCTCCCCGGAAAAGAGGAAAGCGGGGAAGATCTCCTCGATGTGGATCAGGGGGTGCTCCTGGTGGATGATGCGGTACTGCCGGGAGAGGAACCTCGGCTTGCCCGAGAGCCCGAATGACGCGGCGACAGGCGCTTCCCTCTGGCCGGCAGACATCTTCACGATCTCCCTCCGCGTCTCCAGCCGGTGCTGCTCGAGGATCCTCCCAATCGGGGTATCGGCACGCATCAGGTCCTCCCGGAATGACGGCGAGAGTCGGGAGAGTGGCGTGTAGGACTCCGCGTAGATGAGGGTCTCCCCGGTACGGGTATTCTTCAGTTCCACGATGCGGTGGTTGACCTCCTGGCCCAGTGGAACGGCCAGCATCTCTGCAACCTGCGGGCTTGCCGCTTCCACCGTCTGCAGAAGGGTGGTGATGGTGACCGGGGCTCCGGTCGCAAGCTCGAGGATCCTTGTGACTGATCCGTCGGTCCCGAGGAGGACCCTCTGGAGGGGGGTGAGCGGCCCTGCCACCCGCTCGAGCTCGGCAAACAGCCATGACTCGTTCATGCCACACCAGTGATGGTGACGGGGGGATACCAATCTTTCCCCCCGGGAGATCTCGTCTCGCGGGCGTGCCTGCCTGATCAGCCCTTCGAAAAGAGGTGAGGGAGAAAGTCCGGCCCCTCCATCAGAGCGGAGTTCTCCCTTCTGGCCTCCTTCTCAGAAAACGATCGGCAACAGTGCTCCCCCTTTCCTGACACCGCGAAGGGCACCGGGTCGCGGGAATGTGTCCGGGTCCGTATCGGCGTCGGGTGGTCGGGCAGGACGGCGATTACCCCCCGGAACTCCTGCATGATGGTGCCTATCATCTCATCGAGCCGCTCGATGGCGGTCACCTTCTCTTCCACGCTCCCGAGGTGGCCGGCCTCATCGGGAGCCTCGACGTGGACGTAGACGAAGTCCAGGCGTTCCAGCGCCGAGAGCGCGTAGCGCGCCTTTGCCTGGTAGTCGGTGTCCAGGTAGCCTGTGGCACCGGGGACTTCGATGACCTCCATCCCTGCACACCTGCCTATGCCTTTGAGGAGGTCGACTGCGGAGATGATCCCGCCCCGCATGCCGTACTTCTCATGGAAAGGCGGGAGCGCAGGAACCCTGCCGCCGCTCCATGGCCATACCTGGGTTGCAGGCGGGAGTCCGCGGGATACCCTGTCCCTGTTCACGGGATGTCCTGCAAATACCCTCTCTGATGCGTGCATGCACTCAAGGAGGAGGGGCGCGTCCCTCCCGGAGGGGAGATGGAGTGCGACCTCCTGGCCCACGATATCGTGGGGAGGGACGGTCGTCGCCCCTCCTGCATCCGGAAGTACGAGGAGGTTGCGGTAGCTCACGCCGGGATAGACCTGCGCCCGAGACAACTCCCGCCCAAGGGAGGAGAGGAGCAGAGCCCCTTCCGCGCTCGTGATGTGCCCTGCAGAGAAGTCTTCCATGATCCCATCCCTGATGGTGACGAGGTTGCAGCGGTAGGCCATGTCGGTATTCCGAAGGGATATCCCGATGCTTGCCGCCTCGAGCGGGCCTCTGCCGGTATAGTAGCGGAGGGGGTCGTAGCCGAGGATAGAGAGGTTGGCGATATCGGACCCGGCCTCGCACCCTTCGGGGACGGTCCTCAAAAGGCCGCAGGAACCTTCCCTTGCGATGCGGTCCATGTTCGGGGTCCGCGCCGCCTCAAGGGGCGTCCGGCCAAAAAGCTCAGGGACAGGCTCGTCCGCCATCCCGTCTCCGAGCACAACCAGGTACTTCTTCTTCATGTCAGTCCTGCATTCAATAGCCCTTTCAGGGGATGACGCCAGTATCCCGTAACAGCGCCCGTGTCGCCTCCCGGACCGCAGCCTCAGAATTGAGGGCAGGCCGCCACCCAAGCGACTTGAGCTTCTCAACCGAGAGGAGCATCCTTGGGACGTCTCCCACCCATCCCCGGTCGCCGCCGGTGTACCGGAAGGAGACATCCCGGAGCCCCATCTCGGCGGCCACTATCGACGCGATCGAGGTCACGTCGATCCAGTCCTCGGTCCCGATATTGAAGCAGGAGAAGGGTTCATTGGTGCGGCTGACGGCAAAGAGGACGGCATCCACGCATGCCGACACCGAACAATAGGACTTCTGCTGCCTGCCATCGCCGAGTATCTCCAGCTCGCTGGGATTTGCCCGCAATTTGTGGACAAAGTCCCAGATGACCCCGTGGTTGCTCCGCTCCCCGATGATGTTTGCGAACCGGAACACCCACGATCTCCAGCCGTAGGTATGGGCGTACCCCGAGATCATCGCCTCGCAGGCGAGTTTCGTTGCTCCATAGATGGATATGGGCTGCATCCCGGGGTACTCCTCGGGCGTCGGGATGACCCTGGCCTCCCCGTACACTGTCGACGTGGAGGTGAACACAATCTCGCTGCACCCGGCCTGCCGCATTGCCTCGAGCACCCTCACTGTCGCCGTCACATTCTGGTCATATACCGACGCCGGGTTGCCCGCGCTCGCCCGGACATCCGGATCCGCGGCGAGGTGGTAGACCCGGTCAGCATCCCGGATGGCATCCTGCCAGCCGTCCCCGAGGAGATCGCTCCTCACGAGCCTGGCGGCACCGGAATCGAGATGCGTCGTGATATTCCGGAGATCCCCGGTAGAGAGGTTGTCGATGACGGTGACCTCGTCGCCCCGTGCAACCAGGGCATCAACAAGGTGCGACCCGATGAACCCCGCTCCTCCTGTGACGACTGCTTTCAAGGCATTCCCCTTCTTCCCTGTAATCAATATTAAACGTCTCTGTCTCATACTAAAGGTGTGGTTTCAAGAATCGATGCACCGCAGGGCGTCCTGATCGTGCTCAAGGGGGTGCTCATGGGCATGTGCGACATCATTCCCGGAGTCTCCGGCGGCACCATCGCTCTGATTACAGGGATCTACGAGCGCCTTATCTCGGCGATCGGCAGCATCAGTGTGGCGCCTGTCAGCGCGCTCATCCGCGGGAGGAGAGAGGAGGCAGTCGAGGCAATAACCCGGATCGATCCTGTCTTTCTTGGCATTCTCCTGTCAGGAATCGGCATCGGGTTGCTCGCAATGTCAAGGGTCGTCCTCGCACTCCTCGAGACTGCCCCTGCCCTGACATACGCGTTCTTCTTTGGCTTGATCGTCGCCTCCTCGGTCCTGATTGCCTACCGCATCGAGCAGTGGGACGCGGTCATTGCCACCGTGTGGGTCGCCCTGGGCCTCGCTGCCGGGTATCTCATCGGCGGCCTTGGGCAGTCGGGGCTTGGCCATTCGCTACCGGTGCTCTTTGTTACGGGTTTCATTGCCCTGTGTGCCATGATCCTGCCGGGTGTTTCAGGGGCATACCTCACCCTGGTCATGAACCAGTACGAGTACCTCCTCTCGGCAATTGCCCGCATCGACGTTCTTCCCCTCGCCGTCTATATTGCGGGGGGTGCGGCGGGCATCATATCTATGAGCCGCGTCCTGAAGGTGATCCTGCGCACCTATCACACCCAGTCGCTGGCGTTTCTCACCGGGCTGATGCTTGGCTCAACGAGGATGATGTATGACCGGATCGTCGCTGCGGGAGGGACAGTCTCCTCGGTCTTCATCCCATGTGCGGCAGGGGTGCTCCTGGTCCTCCTCTTTGAACTCGCTCTCCGCCACTTTTCTTCACGCGGGATGAATCCCCATGCATGACCGGTGCATGGGGAACAGGGCACCCAGGAGGATCGATATGATATATTCAGAAGCACGCCAAAGGATACTGCGATGTTCATCGGGATAGACCACGGGACCTCGGCACTTCGCTTCTCGGCGGGAAAAGGGCGGCGGTTCAAGGTTCCGCGGGAGGATGCGGTCTCATTCTGTATGGAGGACCTCTCCAGACTCGCGCCTCCCGACGAGATCGAGGGGATCGCCCTCACATACTCTATGGGTGACAACTTCTCGGCAATCACGCCCCTGCATCTCCTTGTAAACCGCGGCCTCGTCAGCAGGGAAGGGGCCGGAAAGCATACGGGGGGCGGGACCCGCGTCTTCGACCAGGTCTTACAAAGCGGCATCCCCGCGGTCGCCATCCCCGGCCTTCACCGCGGGTCCCCCACCGATCCGCGCTTTTTTGTGTATTCCCACCAGGCCAGCCCGGAGAAGGTCGGGATTGCGTTCAACGTGGTCCAGGATCTCGGCGCTGACGTGGTGGTATCGGACGTGAGCTCGAATACAGTCACCATCCTGGTGAAGGGTGGGCGCCTGGTGGGTGCCCTCGATGCCTGTATCTTTGCTCCCGGCACCGAGCACGGGGCGCTTGATGTGGACGCCATCCGGAGGGTGGACCGCTGCGAGACGACCGCAAACGAGGCCTTTCTCCATGCAGGGGTATCCCACACCCTTCCCCCCGCGGACCGTGTTCCCGCACTGGCACTCTTTTCCGCCATGGAGTGCGCCGCACTCCTTGTACTTGCCCCCGGCGCCCGCGTCGCCCTCGCAGGCACCATGGCACCGGTGATTGCAGCCGAAGTGAGATCCCTTCTCGGAAGAGAGGTCTCTGTCTACGACGAATGGTGCGCAGCGGACGGCCTTGCCCTCATCGCAGAGAAGGTCTTCTCCGGGGCCAGGGACATCCTGGGCCTCGGGGTGCGTTCCTGATACAGGCTCTTCTCACCCGCGTCATTTCATCCCTGGTCGCGTGCACGATGTCTGGGTCTTTTCGATCATGCCCCGCGTGAAATCTCAACATTTTAGTATGATTAATCATGTAAAATTATACTGTGATTTCTTTGCGCGAGCTGCGTATTCATGGCCGCGGTGGACAGGGTTCGGTCACCGCCGCAGAACTGATCGCCGTGGCGGCATTCGCAGGCGGGGTGTATGCCCAGGCGTTTCCGGCCTTCGGGGTGGAGCGCAGGGGCGCACCGGTCCAGGCGTTCGTCCGGTTCGATAACCAGAAGGTCCGGTTGAGAAGCCAGGTGTACGAGCCCGATTACATCATTGTGCAGGACAGCACCCTGATCCGGGACGTGAACGTATTCCAGGGCCTCAAGAAAGGCGGGATCGTGATCGTGAACACCGAGAAGGCGCTCACCTATCCGATCCCCGAAGGGGTGAAGGTCATCACCATCGACGCCACGTCAGTAGCCCTGAAGCACCTGGGGCTTCCGATCACCAACACCACCCTTATGGGGGCGTTTGCCGCCGCAAGCGGGGAGATCGCGCTGCCCGCGCTCGAGGGCGCGATCCGCCAGAGGTTCCCGGGAGAGCTGGCGGACAAGAACATTGCCGCAGCCCGCGAGGCGTTCGAGTTCGTAAAGGGGGTGTCCTGAGCCATGGCACTCGGTCTGGGGTGCTCGGCGAAGCCGGGCAGGGCAAAAGAGAACAGAACGGGCTCATGGCGGACGTTCCGACCCGAGTTCCTCCACGAGAAGTGCACGAAATGCGGCCTGTGCTCCCTGGTCTGCCCGGAGGGCTGCATCGGGGAGGACGCCGAAGGCCAGCCTGTCCCCGACTACGATTACTGCAAAGGGTGCGGCCTCTGTGCGGAGGAGTGCCCGAGCCAGGCCATCGAGATGAAGAAGGAGGAGAAGTAAGATGATGGAGTTCATGGAAGGGTCTCACGCGGTGGCCCACTCGGTGAAGCACTGCCGCCCCGAGGTCATCGCGGCATATCCTATCACGCCGCAGACCCACATCGTGGAGGCACTGGCAGAGATGGTCGCCAACTGCCACCTTGACGCCGAGTACATCACGGTGGAGAGCGAGTTTTCAGCCCTCTCCGCGTGCCTCGGGGCAAGTGCGGCCGGATCGAGGGTCTACTCCGCCACCACCTCGCAGGGGCTGGCCCTGATGTTCGAGGTCTGCTTCAACTGTGCAGGGATGCGCATGCCTGTCGTGATGTCCATCGTCAACAGGGCGCTGGGTGCTCCGCTCTCTATCTGGAACGACCAGCAGGACTCAATATCTTTGCGGGATTCCGGGTGGCTCCAGTTCTATGCAGAGGACAACCAGGAGGCGGCCGATCTCCACTACCTGGCATATAAGGTCGCCGAGGACAGAAACGTCCTCCTTCCCGCGTTCGTCTGCTTCGATGGGTTCATCCTCTCCCATACTTACGAGCCGGTCGACATGCTCACGCAGGAGCAGGTGGACAGCTACCTCCCCAAGTACACTCCTGTCCAGCGCCTGGACAGCGCGGACCCCATCTCATTCGGCCTCTTTGCCTCCCCTGAGTACTACATGGAGTTCCGTTACCAGATCGACCAGGCGGTGAAGGGAGCTGCAAAGACGATCGCTTCGGCAGGAAGGGAGTTTGGGGAGATGTTCGGAAGGGATTACGGCGACCTCGTCGAATCATACCGTCTCGAGGACGCGGACTGTGCGATCGTGGCAATGGGATCGATCTGCGGGACTGTCAAGGATGCGATCGACGAGATGCGAAAGGACAATAAGAAGGTCGGCCTCCTCCGCCTCCGCAGTTTCAGGCCGTTCCCCCATAAAGAGGTGAGAGCGGCACTCTCCGGCGTGAATTGCGTCGCGGTGCTCGACAAGAACGTCTCGCTTGGTACCAAGGGGGCGGTCGCTCTCGAAGTCAGGGATGCGCTCTACGGGCAGCAGGTGCCCGTGCTCGACTACATCATAGCCCTTGGAGGAAGGGACGTGCGGAAGAAGGATATCAGGGCCGTGGTGGACATGGCCGGACAGGGCAAGGGAGACCTTTTCTATGGTCTCCGCCAGGAGTTGGTGTCATGACGGGAGAATCATGCGGGCTCTTCGAGTACGGGCACCGGGCGTGCGGTGGCTGCGCGGCTGCCATGGCCGCGAGGACCATTCTTGATGCCGCCGGAAAGGACACCATCATTGTCTCGGCAACGGGATGCATGGAGGTCTTCTCTACCCCATACCCCGATACCGCGTGGAAGGTCCCCTGGATCCACTCGCTCTTCGAGAACAACTCGGCGGTTGCGTCCGGCATTGTGGCCTCCCTGAAGAAACAGGGCAGGAAAGAGAAGGTGATTGCGCTCGGCGGTGACGGTGCCACATTCGACATCGGCATCCTCTGCCTCTCGGGTGCGTTTGAGCGGGGCCATGACTTTGTCTACATCTGCTACGACAACGAGGCCTACATGAACACCGGCATCCAGCGGTCGGGTGCGACCCCGTACGATGCGAGCACCACCACGAGCCCTGCAGGAAAATGCTCAATGGGGAACCGCCGCCCGAAGAAGGACCTTCCCATGATACTCGCAGCCCATGGTGCACCTTACGTGGCGACTGCGTCTGTCGCCTACCTCCCAGACCTGAAGAAGAAGGTCGAGAAAGCCCTTGCGACTGAGGGGCCCTGCTACCTGCAGGTCCATGCCCCCTGCTGCACGGGGTGGGGATTCGAGGGCGAGAAGACCATGGCCATCGGTAAACTCGCCATCGAGACGGGGCTCTGGGTCAATTACGAGATGGAGGATGGGAAGGTGACCCGGGTGAAGAAGGTGGTGAGAAAGCCGGTGGAGGTGTACCTCAAGGAGCAGCGCAGGTTCCGCCACCTCTTCAAACCGAAACCAAACGAGACAGAGATCGCAAAAATACAGGCGGTTGCCGACCGGAACGCGGAGCGTTTCGGGATTGACATCAAGTTGAAGAAGTAACTCGCCCCCTCCTTTTTTTTCATGGTCATCCCCTCCGCCGTAAGTTTCCCCAGGGGGCATATGGGGGGCTTTTGGCGCTTCAGATGCTCCATTCATCAGATCCCCGCGCTATTCCCTCTTCTTCATGCTGAAAAGGAACGGGACAAGCATTACCACTGCGACGATGATCCAGAAATTGGCGAAGATATACAGCAGGTTCTCCCGGCCCTCGTCATAGAACCGGATCTCAGCGGTCCGGGTGGAATTCCAGGCGACGGTGATCCCCCCTTCCGGGGAATCGAGGACGACCCCCCCCTGGCTGATCATCCCAAGGGCAGGGTTCCGCACATCGAGGCCGGGGGGGAGAAAGACGCTCACCTGGCGGGGTGCCTCAAACGTGGCGTGAAAGTGGTTGTCACGCACCGGTCCCTGGAATGAGAGGGAATAATTGCCCCTTTCGAATATGATGGCAGTATTTCCACTCCACTCAAATTGGCAGGGGTCGCAGTCACCCGAAAGCATCACCTCAGATGCTCTCAATGGACTGCGCTCGCCAAGCATCCCCGTTTCGTAGAACTCGAAACGATCTGCGTCCACGAGATCAAGTGATGCGCGATACGACGTCCCGTTCTGGGCGATCCAGTACTCTGCCCCAAGCCCCGCAGCCGGCGCGATTGTCAGGAGCGCTGCAAGGCAGAGAGTAACGAGGGCAGATCTGCATCGATCTCCAGTGGAGGCTCGCATTGCCTGATCACCGTCTCCGGGTCTTTCAGCAGGTGCCCGGTCACCACGCATACAATCTTCTCGTCGCGGTCGATTGCGCCCATATCGCGGAGTCTTTTCACTCCGGCAACCGAGGCCGCAGACGCGGGCTCGACCCCGATCCCCTCCTTTCGTGCGAGGTCGCGCTGCATGGACAGGATCTCCCCATCGGTCACGGACTCGGCGGTCCCACCGGTCTTCCGTATCGCGGCAAGTGCCTTCTCGGCATTGACGGGTGCGCCTATGCGGATGGCAGTCGCAACTGTCTCGGGATTTGCGTCGGGGATCACCTCGGGCAGTCCCTCGTGTATTGCCCTGACGACGGGGCTCGACCCGGATGCCTGGATCCCGGTCATCATCGGGATCCTGTCCATTCTTCCAAGCGTCATAAGCTCGGTGAAGCCCTTGTAGACTGCCGAGATGTTACCGGCGTTTCCGACGGGCAGCACCATGCGGTCAGGCACCTCTCCCAGCTGGTCAAGGGCCTCGAACCCGATCGTCTTCTGTCCTTCCAGGCGGAAAGGGTTGACAGAGTTGAGGAGATAGAGACCATGGGAGAGGCAGAGCTCGTGAACCATCTCAAGTGCCTTGTCGAAGTTCCCGCGGATCGAGAGGACCCGTGCACCGTGCATCAGGGCCTGCGCCACCTTTCCGAGTGCAACTTTTCCGGCCGGCAGGAGCACGACCGCAGGGATGCCGGCCTTCGCGGCATAGGCAGCGAGACTCGCAGAGGTGTTGCCGGTGCTCGCGCAGGCAACGGAAGTCCTGCCGAGCTGCAGCGCCATGCTCACGCCGACTGTCATGCCTCGGTCCTTGAACGAACCGGTGGGGTTCATCCCCTCGTGCTTGGCGTAGAGGTGGGGGACTCCGATCTCCTCTCCGATGCGTGAGAGGTGGTAGAGGGGTGTCCCCCCTTCCTGGAGCGAGACCGGCTCAATCGAGACCGGGAGGATCTCGCGGTATCGCCAGACCGAGAGCGGCCGCCTTTTCCATGCAGCCAGGTCGACGTCGATGGTCTCGAGGTCGTATTCCACCGCCAGCAGGTGGCCGCAGCGCGTGCACTGGTATAGTATCTCGTCAGGCGGGAACGACTCCCCGCATTCTACGCACACGAGACGGTACATGGATATACATTGTGCGTCCAGAGGGGAAAAAGGAGGTGCCCGGGAAGGGAAAAGACGCCGGTCTCCGGCCACAATTCGGCTCTCAGGAGAGAAGGGAGCCGGGCTTTCCAGCCCGCAGGACGAATCACCGGTCCCTTGCCGTCCCCTCGGGTCTTTTCTCCGGAGATGGCCCGAGGTCATCGCGCCTGTCCCTTGCGACAGGGAGCGCAGCCCTCACCCGCTCGACATATTCCCGGTCGATCTCGCATGAGATGAGCGCCATGTCCTGCCCGGCGCGAACGAGGAGACCACCGGTCGGGTCCGCAACCAGGGAGCCGCCGCCGTACAGGTCGACCGGGGTGATCCCGGTAGTATTGATTCCTGCGACGTAGACCTGGTATTCGAGCGCCCGGGCCCGGATAAAGAGTTCCCAGTGCTGGAGCCGGGCTTGCGGCCAGGCCGCAGGAACGAGAACCGCGTGGACACCCGCGTCCGCGTACAGCCGGAAGAGGGAGGTGAAACGCAGGTCATAGCAGATGGCAAGCCCGCACTCCACTCCGCCAAGGGAAAAAGTGGCAATGGCGTCTCCCCGGCTGTAATGCATATCCTCGGATGCCGGGGAGAAGAGGTGGCACTTGGCGTAGGTAGAGAGAATCTCCCCTCCGGAGGAGACCACCACGCACGTATTCCTCGGTTTTGCCCCGCTCTCTTCGCGGAATGAACCCAGGATTGCGATAGAATACTCTTCGGCGAGCGAACGCAGTCTCCGCGTGATGGGCCCGTCGATCCCCTGCACGTGCAGGGTCGACTCCGGGTCCCATCCGGTGGCGAACTGCTCGGGGAAACAGATGAGGTCACCCCCGCCCCGTGATGCCCTGGCGATGCACGGCTCCACCTTCTCCAGGGTGGCCTCCGGGTCCTCCCAGACGCTTGCGACCTGGGCGCAGAAGAGTTTCATACCATTGGTGTGGGAGGCAGGGATATTTTGATATTTCTGGTGCTGCCAGGAGAGATGCCGCCGCCACGACTACAGGGTTACCTGTCGGTCTTCGCTCTTTATGGTTTTCAACAGCGGGGAGTAAAAAATCCACTTCCTGATGATACGGGATAGGTTGCGGGAAGCGCAACTGTATCAAAGCGGATAATGACAGATACCCAGCACTGGCGTTATCGTGCTTCGGGGATGCCACAGTGGCGGGGCGGAATTGCGGGAGAGTGCGGTTTGTTCCATGATGGAAACAGGGTTGAAGGGAACTTGTGACCGGAGGGGGGAGAATCCCCCCTCCAGACCACCCCCCGATACGCGATAGGTTGCGGGCAGGGTGGATGTGGAATCTCGTGATTCCAAAATCGTCCCCAGCACTGGCGTTATCGCATTTCGGGGATGCCACAGTGGCGGGGCGAAGCCCCAAGAACGTCATCGTGAGTGAGTGCGGTTAGGTTTCATCTTGGAAACGGGCTTGACCTGAGCCTTGTGACTGGAGTGGGGAGAATCCCCCCTCCAGGCCACCCCCCGAAACGCGATAGTCTGCAAGAAGAGCAAACTGGGAAACCTCGGATAATGACAAATATCCAGCACTGGCGCTATCGCGTTTCGGGGATGCCACAGTGGCGGGGCGAAGCCCCAAGAACGTCATCGTGAGTGAGTGCGGTCTGTCTCATCATGGAAACAGGGTTGACCGGAGCCTTGTGACTGGAGGGGGGAGAATCCCGCTCCAGACCACCCCCCGATACGCGAAAGGTTGCGGGCAGGGTGGATGGGGGGTCTCGTGATTCCGAACTCTTCCCCAGCACTGGCGCTATCGCGCTTCGGGGATGCCACAGTGGCGGGGCGAAGCCCCAAGAACGTCATCGTGAGTGAGAGCGGTTAGGGTTCATCATGGAAACAGAGTTGACCTGAGCCTTGTGACTGGAGGGGGGAGAATCCCCCCTCCAGACCACCCCCCGAAACGCGATAGGTTGCGGGCAAGGTGAATGGGGAATCTCGTGATTCCGAACTCCCCTCAGCACCAACTCTTATCGCGCTTCGGGGATGCCACAGTGGGGGGCGAAGCCCCAAGAACGTCATTGTGAGTGAGTGCGGTCTGTCTCATCATGGAAACAGGGTTGACCTGAGCCTTGTGACTGGAGGGGGGAGAATCCCCCCTCCAGGCCACCCCCCGAAACGCGATAGGTTGCAAGAAGAGCAAACTGGGAAACCTCGGATAATGACAAATACCCAGCACTGGCGCTATCGCGCTTCGGGGATGCCACAGTGGGGGGGCGAAGCCCCAAGAACGTAATCGTGGGTGAGAGCGGTTAGGTTTCATCATGGAAACAGGGTTGACCGGAGCCTTGTAACTGGAGGGGGGAGAATCCTGCTCCAGGTCACCCCCCGATACGCGATAGTCTGCAAGAAGAGCAAACTGGAAAACCTTGGATAATGACAGATACCCAGCACTGGCTCTATCGCGCTTCGGGGATGCCACAGTGGCGGGGCGAAGCCCCAAGAACGTCATCGTGAGTGAGTGCGGTTAGGTTTCATCTTGGAAACAGGCTTGACCGGAACCTGTGACTGGAGGGGGGAGAATCCCGCTCCAGACCACCCCCGATACGCGATAGGTTTCGGGCAGGGTGAATGGGGAATCTCGTGATTCCGAACTCTTCCCCAGCACTGGTTCTATCGCATTTCGGGGATGCTAATGTGGGGAGGGCGTTATTGCAAAAGATTGCGGTTCTGATATCAGAAACAGGCCCTGCATCGTAGGATTTCTCCAATCCAGAAAAGCTTGTGCACGGACGTGCGAAATGGAGGTCGGAAAGTAGCATACCAGAGAAGTTGGGTTTCAAAGACTTATGGGATGAAAAATGCTTGATGTAATGCGGGAGGGAAAAAAGGAATGGGTCACTCGTAGAGGACCGGTTCATCCACCCGCTTGTAGGTGACGATCTCGGTTGCGGGGAAGTGGATGGCGATCTCGCGGGCAGCGCTCGCGGGGGAGTCGGACGCGTGGATCACGTTTCTCCCGATGTCCATCGCAAGGTCCCCACGGATGGTCCCGGGGGCAGCCTCCGCCGGGTTCGTCGCGCCGACGATGCGCCTGACCACTGCCGCGGCATCCCTGCCTTCCCAGACCATCAGGAAGCAGGGACCGCTCTCTATGTAGTGGCGGAGCGAGGGGAAGAACGGCTTCTCCAGGTGCTCCCTGTACTGTTCCATGACCCTCTTCTCGGGCAGTCTCTCGAGGCGCGCCGCGACGAGCTTCAAGCCCTTCTGCTCGAGGCGCGTGATCACCTCGCCGATGAGCCCCCTGGCAACGCCGTCAGGCTTGACCATGACGAAGGTGCGATCCATGGAAAGGCTCACTCCTTCCCCATCGCCTTTCTACCGGCCTGGGTCCACGGGACCCTCCGGGATGCCCGGCCAAGCCTGAAGTTGTTCTGGCACTTGGTGCTGCAGAAGTAAAAGACCGTGCCGTCCCTCCGGACAAACATCTTACCGGTCCCCGGCTCGATTGCGTCCCCGCAGAAACTGCAGTTTCTCTGTTCGACCATGATCTCTTCACCGCCGGGAGAGCTTCTTGGCCTCGCGCTCGGTCTCCAGCAGCATCAGCACGTCCCCCTCGCGGATGGGTCCGACCGTGTTGCGGGTGATGATCCGGCCCTTGTTGTTGCCGTCGAGGATCCTGCATTTCACCTGCATGGCCTCGCCATGCATCCCGGTGGAGCCGATCACTTCGATCACCTCTGCGGGAGTTCCTTCGTCTGCCATGGCCCGCTCACGCTCTCAGATCGGCGACCTGTTTTGCAATCTCGTCGATCATTTCCTTGGATTTCCCGGGCTTGACGATGGCAGCAGCAGCAGATCCCACGTCCAGCCCGCTCGCGGTGCCGATGTCGTTCTGCTTGTTGATGAAGATGAACGGGATCTTCTTCTCCTCGCAGAGCGGCGGAAGGTGCATGACAATCTCTTCCGGCTCCACATCGGCTCCGATCAGCACAAGCGAGGCGATACTGCGCTCGATTGCCTTCGTCGCCTCGTTCGACCCCTTCTTGATCTTCCCTGTGTCCCTGGCGACCTCCAGGGCTTCGAGGGCCTTGTTCTGAATCTCTTCAGAAACCTGGAATTTCACGTATGTCTTTGCCATAACTCACCTCATTCAGGAGTAGCGTAAATCTCCCTCATCACTCATCAGTCAGTGACGACGATGTAGCCATATCATTTCGACAGATGCAGACATAAAGGTTTGGAAGATCGCGGTTTTCCACCGGATTTCAGGCCGGAAATCAGCCGGGAAGGGCGAAAATCTGGACCCCTGCGCGGTCGTACACGGGAAATAGCCCGGCTTCGTGTACCCTGACTGCATACTTCTCCCGCTCGAGGTCTCCCACGTATATGTGGGTTGCATTGTACGCCCGCATCAGGGACTCCGTGCGGTCGGGATGCTCGTACATGGTTCTGACGTCCTCAATCCGTCTCCCATACCACCCGTCTGTATCATCGCGCCACATGAACTCGTGGAACGACCATCCCAGCACGGCCGGGATGCCAGTAAAGGATGAGATCCGGGAATAGTAGGTGTAATCACCCCCTATTGCCTCCACGATTCCGTGAACACCAGGGAGGCCCCGAAGGAATGCGACTGCTTCCGCATCGCCGGGATAGGCTGAGTTCAAGTATTCAAGCCCGTCCAGCGTCGCGCCCCTGTATGGCGAGTCGAGGGGAAGGACAAGAGGTGTGACCAGCAGGAAGACGGATACTGCGATCAGTGCCGCCCTGCCAAGCCATACCGGAGATCGGATTGCGCCAACCCGCCGGTCAAGCATGTCTGCGAGCATCGCACACGAGGAGGCACCCATCAGCAGCCAGGCAGAGATATAGAACTTGAAGATGGTGTTCATCCGGTAGTAGGTGTCCCCCATGTTGTCCATGAGGTAGAATACCTCGCACATGATGACGATGGAGAGCCCGAGAATTGCAAGCACTTCCGATGGGCTTCTCGTCCGCCTGCAAAGGAGATAGACGAGCGGGATGGCGGCGAGAGCGGCTGCGCCATGCCCTGAAAGCCAGATAACAAGCGGGACGAGAAGGAGAAGGGGCCGCTTCCATATATCCCGGTACAGGTAGAGGACCATGATGAACAGGAAAAGGCCGTGCACCAGGAGGAAATCCGCAGGACCGGTCGGGGTATGCACAAAGCCCACCCCCTGGATGCCCCGGGTGTTCATCTGGAAGTAAAACGGGAGGTAGAGGAGGACAGAGAGAACCGGGACGAGGAAGAGGAATGCAGCCGGGTGTCCCGATATCTTTTGAAGGGCACCGGCATCGCCTCGCTCCATTTTTCGATCTCTTCCTCCCAGGAGGCCGAGGACGCCTGCGACTGCCCTCGTTGTTGCCGAGCGGAGGATCTCAAGGTTCGGGGCACCGGGAGGAGGAGACGGTGTTCCCCCTTTGTACCATATCACGAGGCCGATGAGGACTGTCACTGGGGCATAGACGAGCACGTCCCATGTGTTGATGAGCGGCATGGCACCGAGGCTGAGTGCCGCCAAGAGAATGACTGCCAGTCGATCCCGTGGCCCGAGGGATTGCCAGCGGCTCCAGGCATAGACGAGGATGAAGAGAAAGAGCACCTGGTTGAAGATCCCAATCACGTGGGGATGAACGTCTCCCCACAGGAACGAGAAGAGGGGATACTCGTTGATGGTGTCGGGAATGGTCCGGGTGCTGTCCCAGAAGACAGTCCCCAGGCTCTTCCCCTGCATGACCTGCCAGAGAAAGGACGGGTTTGGGACAAGGAATGTGGCAAGGGTGAGGTATGCGAACCGTCGCACGAGGAGGCGTCCCAGCGCGTACATCATCATCGCAGAGAGCCCGAGCACAGTCGGCAGTGCCAGGTTGAAAGTGATATACGAAGGCACCCCGCTCACGATTCCCAGCGCACCGATCATCCAGTATCCAAAGTAATAGTAGACATCCAGGTATCCTCCCAGGAACCACGGGTCAAGCGGGGGAACGACCGGCACCCGCATGATAGAGGCGAGAAACGCGTGGTCCATGAACTTCTCTGCATACGAGATGCTCGGGTTGACGAACCTCACGCTCACCATCGCAAAGAAGAAGAGCAGGAAGAGGAACACCCACACCCCCTGGCCCTCGAATGCGTTTTTCGCGTATTCGCCTTTCCACGCGGCCCGCAGAAAGAGAACCGCGAAGGGGACGACTGCGATAAGTATCGGGAGGCGAAGGAGCCCGCAATACCAGGAGAGGAGAGAGAAGGCAAGGACGGATGCCGGGAAAGAGACAGGGTAGGCGAACTCCCGGAATGAACCTTTCAGGTACGGCCAGAGGGCGAGGTGGAGGAAGAAGAGCAGCAGCAGCCAGGAGATGACTGCCAGTGCCTGGAATTCATACCCCGCCAGGTTTTATCCCTCCGAATCGCTTCTCGAAGGCGCTCTTTATACTTTCCAGGACCCAGCCGCCAAAATAATAGATGGAGGCGATCCCGCCGCCGAGCGTGATGAGGTTCTTGACCAGGTGATCGACGACTGCGATCATCGCCGCGTCTGCGGCAGGGACTCCCGCGAGCGTGAAGGTGAGGGCAAGGGCAAGCTCGTATGTCCCAACCCCGCCGGGGGTGAGGGGAACTGCCTTCACGAGGTTTCCCACCACGATCGCGAGGACCACCACTGCGAAGGGTATCACTTCCTGGAACATCATGACGATAAAGACGCACACTGTCACGTCCATAAGCCATATGAGGATGGAACTGCCGGAAAGGAAGATCACTGCCCTTGCCGAAAGAGACGCATCCTTTATCTGCTCCATGATGGTGAGCAGGGTCCGGATGATCCTGTTCTCAGATGTATGCTTCCCGGCAAAGAGGAGGACCGCGAAGAATACTGCCCCGGCTGCGAGGGGAAGCAGGATGAGGGTATAGAACCAGTCGGGGACGTCCAGGACAAACAGGAGGGATATGGCCCCGAGAAGGGCAACCGTCACGATGTCAAAGACCCGCTCCACGACAAGCGATGAGATTCCCTTCGAGACAGGGGCGTGCTTCTCGTGCCCGAGGATGAAGATCCTGACCAGGTCGCCGAGACGTGCGGGCACGATGAGGTTTGCGGTCTGCGATACGAAGATGCACGCCGTGGAGAAGTTGACTCCGACGGGAATCCCGAGCGAAGCGAGGATGCTCCGGTACCGAATTCCCCTCACCCACCAGGCGGCCAGGCATACGAGCGAGGCAAGGAGCAGGTAGTACCATACGGCGTGCTCCAGGGCGACAAGGAGATCGTCCCATATGCGAAAGAGCATGAACGCGATGATCCCCACGGCAATCGCGGTGGAGACGATGATGGTGCTAATCTTTCTCCACATGCAGCTGCCACCATAACCTGAGAACCGCCTTTCCCATCCGGAACACGTCGTTCTTTTTCACCGTTGTCCCGGACCCCTCTCTCCAGCGGACCGGGAACTCGACGACCCGGTACCCTTTCCGTTGTGATCGTATCAGCACCTCGGTATCCCAGAACCAGTGGGGATCCCGGACAGATGGCAGGAGACCCATGAGGCGGTCCTTCCGGAATGCCTTGAACCCGCACTGGTGGTCGTAGAGCCGGCTCCCGAGAATTGTGCGCACCAGGAGGTTGTACCCACGGCTTGCGAGCTCCCGGCCGCCGCTCCTCTGGATCGTGCTCCCGGGCAGGAGGCGGGAGCCTGTAGCGATATCGGCCCCCCCACGGATGGCCCCGATCAACTCGGGGAGGTGGGAGATGTCCGTGGCAAGATCCACGTCGTAATAGCAGACGATGCCTCCCCTGGCCTCGCCAAATGCCCTGGTGAGGGCCCTGCCCCTGCCCAGCCGTGCATCGCTGTGCAGGAGCCTGATACGGGAGTCCCGCTGTTCCCATGCCATGACCTCATCCGCGCTTCCGTCAGTGCTCCCGTCTTCGGCGACGATGAGTTCGAAACCCGGGTCGATTTTTGCCAGCGCTTCGATTGACCTGGGTATCGCTGTCCGGAGGCTCTCCCTGTCATTGTATACGGGGATGACCGCAGTGACTTCCGTGCCCTCCATGTCAGGCCCCTTCCTCCCGGGTGAGCAGGGAGGCGACTTCTTCCCCGGCGCACACGGCTCCCTCCATGCTCCGCTCGGGATAGTTCGGCCCTGAGAACATCCCGGCCAAAAAGAGGCCTTTCTCCTGGTACGGCAGGACCCGCTCGCGGAATCCGGTGGTATAGAGAGGCCCCGCGAATTGGTCGACTGCCATCCTGTGCCATTTGATCTGGCCCGGCTGCACATGGAACCTCTGGCAGAAGTCGTCGAGCATCGCCTGGTCTTTCCTCGGAGGGAGGGTGTCCTGGAAGTAGGACGCCAGGTAGACGAGGTGCTCCCCGTAACGCTCGAGGGGAACGAAGTTGGTGTGGGCGACGACTGCTCCGTACGGGGCCGGGTCTTTCATGTTCAGCCAGTAGATGCCGGATGTGACGTCATGGTCCAGCGAAAGGAGCATGCACGCTGCCCCCTGGTAAGGGATCCTGGGAAGGTGGGAAAGCACTCCCCCGGGGACGGTGTGAGGGGGGATGGTGGAGATGACCGCATCGTACCGCTGGCCGTTCACCCTCCACCCATCGGGCTCCCGGGAGAGCGAGGTTGCCGGGTCCTGGAGCCGTATCACGCAATGCCTCCCCACCTCATCCGAGAGTGCGTCGATCAATGTGAAGAATCCCCCCTTCAGGTATCCCAGCCGTTCCCCGGAAAGACCACGGTTGGACCGTATCGCGATACGGCTGACGAGCCATGCCGCAGAGATCTCGTCCCTCCTGTCACCGAACTTGCTGGCAAGCAGGGGCTCGAAGAACGACCGGTAGGCCCGCTCCCCGATCTCGCGGACAACGAAGTCCCTTGCGGTGATCCCATCCAGCGAAGTTGAGTCCATCTTCCCTGCACGCATGGTCAGGAGTGCCAGCCGTATCTTGTCGGTGAAGGATAGCAGGGGATAGCGAAGGATCTCCACTGGCGAGTTCAGGGGATAGAGGATACCATCAGCGTAGTACCCGCTGGTCCCCTTCAGCCATTCAAGCCTGTCTGCAATGCGGAGCGATTCCATGAGCGAGAAGAGGCGGGAGTCTCCCGCAAAACAATGATGGTAAAACTCCTCAATGCGGTAGTCCCCGATCTCGTACGATGAAACACATCCCCCAAGGCAGCGACGCTTCTCGTAGAGATCCACCTCGTGGTCCCGTCCAAGATGATAGGCCGCAGTAAGGCCTGTCAGGCCTCCGCCAATGATGCAGATCCTCATGTCCGGCGCTCAGTATAGGTTGGGAAAAGGGGATGAAAAAGGCTCCGGATTCCAAATATCGCAATTAAATTCAGTTTGCACCAGATGGAAAAGAAGGAAAGTATTTGAACTCCCGGAAGAAACCATATCCATTGAGGCAATTTGAGCATCCTGCGTAATTTGTGGGCTGGTAGGTCGGTTTCATGAGAATATTCTTCATCGGTTTCGGTCAGGCAGGCGGGAAGATCGTGGACATGTTCCTGGAGCAGGACAAGAAACTTGGACGGAACAGCTTCCGGGGCATTGCCGTCAATACCGCCCGCACCGACCTGATGGGTTTGAAGCATATCGACATGAAAGACCGCATTCTCATCGGGCAGACTGTTGTCAAGGGCCATGGCGTGGGTACAGACAACGCCATGGGGGCAAAGGTCACCTTTGACGAGATTGACAGCATCATCAGTGCGATTGACAAGCGGGGGACCCACGACATTGATGCATTCATGATCGTCGCGGGGCTCGGCGGGGGCACGGGTTCGGGTGGCACGCCGGTGCTGACGAGGTCGTTGAAGAAGATCTACCGGGAGCCAGTCTACGTTCTCGGCATCCTCCCTGCACCCGAGGAAGGAAAGCTCTACTCCTACAATGCCGCAAGGAGCCTCGCGACGCTCGTGAAGGAAGCAGACAACACGTTCATCTTTGACAACAGCGCCTGGAAAAATGAAGGGGAGAGCATTAAATCTGCATTTTCACGGCTGAACGATGAGATCGTCCGAAGG
The DNA here is from genome assembly GCA_018263335.1 of Methanolinea sp. GTDB lineage: Archaea > Halobacteriota > Methanomicrobia > Methanomicrobiales > Methanospirillaceae > Methanolinea_A. The sequence goes on from JADFCY010000008.1 coordinate 61,567, forward strand.
TTTGGCGTCCTCTTCAGGGCAGGGGAGGTGGGGTCGGCCGGAATCGGGGAGATGGTGGTAGACTCAAGCGAGATCATCAACACTCTCCGGGGTGGCGGAATCACCTCTGTCGGGTATGCGATCACCGAGGTAGTGACAAAGAAACCGAAGAAAACGGTGGGTGGAATTTTCGATGGGATCAAGGGGTCACTCCGGAAGAAGGATGCGACTGAAGAGGTTCTCCTGGGAGAGGACAGGACGGCCAAAGTGATCTCCCTCGTCCGGAGGGCGATGCTTGGCAGGCTCACGCTCCCCTGTGATTTCAGCAGCACCGAGCGTGCGCTTGTGCTGGTCGCAGGTCCCCCCGATGAACTTGACCGGAAGGGTATCGAGAAGGCCAAGAGCTGGGTCGAGGAGAACATCGCAGGGGTCGAGGTAAGGGGCGGAGATTACCCCGTGAACAGCAATTTTGTCGCGGCAGTGGTGGTGCTCGCCACGGTAGGAAATGCCCCGCGGATCAAAGAGCTGATGGAGATTGCCCGTTCCACGAGGGACGATGCGGCAAAGATCGAGGAGAAGAAACCTCTCTCCTTTGAAGATGAGATTGAACCATTGTTTGAGTGATATTCATGAGGAGCTACTGGAAGTGTGTGACATTCATCGCCCTTTTCTGTCTTGTGGTACAGGGCGTTGCAGCAATATCGGTGGGTAACATTGCCATCACGCCCTCAACGGACCTTGTCTCAGGGCAGACCCAGGTCAGGTCAACCTTTATCATCAATTTCCCCCCCAGCGGAGGGTATACGTTCGACGATGCGAACAGCCTGCAGCTTGCAAGCGAGATGGCCAATCCCAGCTGGACATATGCGATCGTGCTGGACGGGATCGAGAACCCATCCAAGACTGAAATCGGCCAGAACATCAATATTAACGGCTGGCTCCTCTCGTACCCTTCAAAGCGTGAACTCTCCATGAAAGTGACCATGGAGGGGCTCGCACCGACCGTGAGCGGCTCCGAAGAGAAGATCGTTATTGCGGTGAGGGAGCTTGACAGCAGGGGTGCAAAGATCGGAAGTTCCGAGGTGGTCAAGAAGAAGATGGTGATCAACCCTGCCCAGATAGGGGCCTCCATCAGTCAGGCCAAGGACGCGCTCTCTGCGGTCAGGGGGCAGATTGACCAGCTCATTGCATCAGGCGTTGATGTCTCGCCGGCCGAGCAGAAATACAGCGAAGCCAGTTCCGCTATCCACAGCGCGGAAACCGCCTCTGATTATTCAAAGGCCCAGCAGTCGTTGAACACCGCCAACGCTGCTATCGCCGAAGCAGAAGTGCTTGCCAGGGAACTGGGAATACAGAAGGGTATCAATGACGTGGACGCGGTCATTGGGCAGGCGAATGCCCTTATCACCGATTTCAGGGTGAACAGGAGCATGAGTTCCGATCCCCGCCTTACCCCGATCATCCTCGCCTATGACAATGCTGCAAACCTTGTCAGCACGGCAAAAGACGAACTCTCAAGGAAAGAATACGACCAGGCGGTAGCCAAAACATACGATGCCAGGGTGAAGGCAGACGAAGCTCTTGCCGAGGCACTCAAGCTGAAGGAGCAGCTCGATGCGAATCCTTTCGCTGCAGTGGGTACCATGTTTGCCGGAGTCCTCACCGGGGGGATCGTGATTGTCATTGCGGTGGCGGTAATCGCGGTGGTCGCCGTGATCGCGCTCCTCCTCTTCCGCCGACGCCGGAAATGGGACGAGTTGGGCTGAGGCCACATTTTTCCGGCTTTTTTTTGGTTTTTTTCGCGGGAGCACTCCCGATTCCCTTTGTAAATAGAGAGTGTGTGCCTTTCAGAGAAGCAGGAAGGATGTCTTTTCTAGGGGGACCAAAGTCTTGGGGTGCCCGGGTGAGGGCGCCCTTTTCCCCTGCCGCCTCCCCGGGTACGTGACAGCGTGAGGTCTGGGTGGTGCAGGGCAACGTGATCCTTCCTTGTCACCAGTCTTGTCCTATCGTGTGGTAGGGATGCACGAGCGTGCAGGGGTATCAGCCCAGAGAGTGCCATTGTCAGAAAAAGTACGGTCCTTGATCAAGGAGAGAGTTGACCGCTAAAAAAAATGCGGGGGACGGGGAAACGCCGCGGGGGCTTTCCGCCCTTCCATTTACCGGACGGACCCGTCGGCCGGAAAAATTTACCTATGTGAATGAGGGATAGGGTGTGAAGGGAAGGCTGATCCCCGCCTTGTCGTAGAGGCCGGGTTTTGTGAAGACGTCGATATTGATGCTCCCCATCTTCCCGTCCCGCCTGACATAGTACTCGGGGAGCCTGTTCTCGTTATCATATATCGAGAACCAGTAAGAGAGCTTGAACGTGTGCTTCTCGTACCCGGTAAGCGAGACAAAACTTGCCTGGTCATGGGTGATCACCATGTCAGGGTTCACGTTGTATATGGTCCCTTCGTCCACGATTTTTCCATAAAAGTGCATCCGTGACCATCCTTCGCCCCGGTAATACCAGGGGAGAGGCCAGTAGTTCTCAGATGCTACCGCCACGGAGTCCGATACGTCGATCAGCGCCATCACGAGGCGCATATCCTCTGAGTTCTGCACCTGCACGATAGGCTCGTTCACATCTGCCGGGATGAACGTGACGTGCCAGGTCATCAGGAGCAGGAATACGCACGCGGCGAGTGCAAAGACCATCTTCTTCCTGCCCATCAGGTAGACGGAGATAAAGATAGCGGGGAGGAGCTGGTGGAGGATAAGCCACGGGACCTTCTCCCCGATGTAGGCATAGGCGACCAGTGCCGTGAGGAACCAGATGATGCAGAAGAGGAAGAAGAGCTCCTTCTTGTCCCACGCTGCAGGAAAAGAGGGCATCCGGGAGGCCGGGGCGGACTCTTCCCCAGTGGCCCGGCGCCTGGTTGCAAGGAACGCGTGGACACGTGCTATCCACCCGGGCACCGGGTTGTGCCGGTCGGCGAACTGGATCATTCCGAAGAGAGCCAGGATGAAGATCGGCACCTCGTAGAGGAGGAAGAGCAGGATATAGAAGAACCAGGGGCCGCAGATGCGGCACATCCCGTGCATGGCAGCCCAGTGGGTGTATGCCTTCTCGAGACCCGTCAGGAGGATCTCTGGGTGGACTCCGAACGAGGAATAGAATAAGGCCATGACTCCCACTGCGAGGAGTGCCGACAGGAATATATCACGCATCCAGGTGCGGGGGATAAAAACCGGCCTCTTCCAGAGGAGAAAGAGACCAAAGACCGCGAGGATAACCAAAAAGAGCGGCATGTCCTCCTTGAGGCACATCCCGCCCCCGGTGGCGAGTCCGGCAACCAGCGCATACCGCACCTTCCCCTTCTCCAGGTATGCGAGCAGTGCGACCAGTATCAGTAATGAGAAAAAGAGCTGGAAGATATCGTGGCGGAGGAAGCGGGAGAAGTACACCAGGTCAGGGGATATTGCAATGAAGAGCGCGGCGATGAGGGTCTGGCGACGGTCGAGGTATCCCAACCGGTAAATCGCATACACCAGGGGAATGAGGGCGGTCCCGAAGAGTGCGGGAAGGAGCCGGGCGACCAGGTCAGACTGCCCGAAGAGAAAGAACATTCCCGCCGTCACATAGTAGAGGAGCGGCCCGTGGTACATCGGGTCATACATGTAGGCCCCCTTTGTCACCAGTTCATAGGCAAACCAGGCGTGTATTGCCTCGTCGTGGTGGAGGAGCTTGAGGTCAAGGGCGATGAACCGGAGGAGAAACCCTCCCAGGAGTATCAGGAAAAATAATGTATGAAAGGAGAAGAGGGGCCGGATTCTCTGAACAATACCGGCTGCGGTCAAACCGCTCCCCTCAACTTTCGAGGACGATCTCGATACCTATGTCCTTTGGGACCTGCGTGCGCATCAGCTGGCGGAGTGCCCGCTCGTCTGCGTCGATATCGATGAGTCTTTTGTGCACGCGCATCTGCCACCTGTCCCAGGTCGCAGTGCCTTCTCCATCGGGGCTCTTTCGGATAGGGATGACCAGGCGCTTGGTGGGAAGCGGAATCGGACCAGCCAGATTCACGCCCGTGCGCTCCGCGATCTCGCGGATGCGATCGCATACCATCTCAACTTTCTTGAAATCTGTCCCTGTAAGGCGTATTCTGGCTTTTTGCATGGGTACTCACCTGAAATGATTGGATGCGGGTTTACCGCATCTGCTTCGGGGTGATGGCGATGCACATTCCCGCTGCAATGGTCGATCCCATGTCCCTGATTGCAAACCTTCCCAGCTGGGGCAGCTCCTTCACGTTCTCGATCACCATCGGCTTGGACGGTTTTACCTGGACGATGGCCGCATCGCCGGTCTTGATGAAGGTGGGGTTCTCCTCCTTGGTCTGTCCTGTCCTCGGGTCGAGTTTCTTCTTCAGCTCAATGAAAGTGCAGGCGGTCTGGGTGGTGTGGCAGTGGAATACCGGGGTGTATCCCACGGTGATGGCGCTGGGGTGCTGGAGCACCACGATCTGGGCGGTGAATTCGTCTGCAACGGTCGGGGGAGCCTCCACGGGTCCGCAGACATCGCCGCGGCGGAGGTCGCCCTTGGCGATACCGCGCACGTTGAAACCGACGTTATCGCCTGGCAGGGCCTGGGGGATCTCCTCGTGGTGCATCTCGATCGACTTGATCTCGCCCTCCTTGTTGGCCGGCATGAAGGAGACCTTCATTCCCTTCTTCATGATGCCGGTCTCGACGCGTCCGACGGGCACGGTGCCGATCCCGCTGATGCTGTAGACGTCCTGGATGGGCAGGCGCAGGGGCTTGTCCACCGGTTTCTCGGGCTCCTTTAAGGTATCGAGTGCCTCAAGGAGAGTCGGGCCTGTATACCACGGGGTGTCGGGGCTCTTCTTGGAGATGTTTGCACCCGCGAGGGAGCTGATCGGGATGAAGAGCGTCTCGGAAGGCTTGTAGCCGACCATCTGCATCAGGGCGGAGAGGTCTTTTTTTACCTCTTCGAAGCGCTTCTGGTCGTACTTTGCTGCATCCATCTTGTTGATGGCAACGATGAGCTGCCCGATCCCAAGCGTCCTTGCAAGGAAGACGTGTTCCTTGGTCTGCTCCATGACCCCGTCGGGGGCTGCAACGACCAGGATGGCCGCATCTGCCTGCGAAGCGCCGGTGATCATGTTCTTTACGAAGTCCCTGTGCCCGGGGCAGTCTACGACAGTGAAGTAGAACTTGGGAGTGTCGAAACGCTTGTGGGCGATATCGATGGTGATACCCCTCTCACGCTCTTCCTTCAGGTTGTCCATGACCCATGCGAACTCGAACGTGGCCTTGCCCTTGGCTTCGGCCTCCTTGCGGTATCCCTCGATGATGTGCGCGGGGACGGTCCCGGTCTCGAACATAAGCCTTCCGACCGTGGTAGACTTCCCATGGTCGATGTGTCCGATAACCGCCAGATTCATGTGAGGCTTTTCAGCTGCCATGTCATTCCTCCGATAAAAATGAGCCTGTCAGAGTTCAGCCCATTTATACGAGTATAAAATATTGGAAAGGGATCCATATTAATCGTTTCGACTGACCGGATTCTGGGCGATTTTGCCAGAAACCGTGATATTATCGACAGAATCATATCGGTGACGGGATAAAACCCCTTCCGGAAGCATGAAGACCCTTTCGATGACCAAGGATGCGAACGGCAACCGCGCCACGGTGGAATGCGCCACAGGAGAGGTGTCCGTATATACAAAATGTGCGTTCTGCGAACACTGCAAGGGGATCAAGGTCGGTCCACGCATGTATCCTGCCCCCCAGGAGCAGGTACAAAAGGGGATGAAGAGGGGTTCGGCCTCCGATGATGCGCTGATGACCGCTGCCCTCCAGTTTAACCAGCTTGTCCGGGACGGATCCGCTATCGAATGTGCAGATGACAAAAACCAGGGATTCCGGCCTCGTTACAGACTTTGATCCACCTCTCCTGCCCCAAAGACTGAGGAGGCCGGGATCTGGCTCATGATCTCTTCCCTGAACTTCTCAAACTGCAGCTCATCGAGCTGCTCGGAGAGGAGCCTCCCGCTCCAGGCGCGTCGGTAGACCCACTGCACTACCTTCTCGACGACATCGGCCGCCGCTGAAGGGGAGTTCACGGTGATGAGTTCCCGCCCGATACTCGGGTGCCTTCCCCTCCTCCCCCCGACGGAGATGAGGTAGTGCTCACCAGACGACTTGAGAAGGTGGAAGGGGCACGACCGGATGCAGGTGCCGCACTGGACGCACCTGGCGGGGTCAAGGACTGATATTCCTTTCTTGATGGAGATGGCCTCTTCCTTGCAGAATTCAACGCACGTCCCGCAGCCGGTGCAGACGCCGGGAGTCCGGATGGGCTGGATCCGGCCGGTGATGCCGATCTCGTTGAGCATGGGGCTTGTGCATGCGTTCGGGCATGCAGAGATTGCGATACGGACTTTGACCGGCATCTCCCGCCCGAAGAGGCGGGCGTCGATCTCTTTTGCAAGCGAGATCGAGTCGATATTTGCGAATATGCACCGCTCGATGCCCGGGCAGGCGGTGATATTCACCACCTCGTCCCTCTCGGAACCAATCGGCGTCCCGTTCTCTGCAAGGGAGCGCGAGATCTCGTCCAGCAGGCCGGGATCGACCCGGGGTATCTCGATGGTCTGCCTGGTGGTGAGATGGATGTGGGGCGCCCTGCAGGAATCCGCGATATCCGCAATCCCCCGGAGCATTGCGCTCGTCACGACCCCCGCGGGGATCCTGGTGCGGATGGTGCAGTACCCAGGGTCTCTCTCGGTGATCACCCCTCCCTTCATGTGAATGATATTCTCCCTGCGCATGCAGTATACTGCGTCCGGCATGGGAAAAAGGTGTGCGTCCTGGCTAGATCAGGCAGAGCACGGCAAGGATTGCAGCCCTCGTGATCTCGTTGCCGGCCCCCGTCACGTCGCCGTTCACTCCTCCAAAGAGCCTGTTCGAGACCGCAAGGAGGAGAGCGGGGCAGGCGATCATCATGACAGCCGACATCGCAAGGGAGATGGGGGTAACGGGGAGGAACACGAGCGGAGTGCACAGGATGGCGGCGAGGACCGGGAAATATGGCTTTGAATGGGACTGGATTGACGAGTGGAGGCCTTCACGGAAGGGTTTACCGAATGTTGAGAGAAACGCCATGGAGAATTTTCCGCCCACCTCGGCAATGACAATGGCACAGGGGAGGCACGGGGCCGAGGCGAGCGACGAGAACGAGATCATCGAGATGACAATTGCCATCGCCATCCCGCCTGTACCGATCTGCCGGTCGGAGAGCGCCCTCAGTCTCCTCTCCCTTCCACCATGGGCCATCAGGCCGTCGCCAAAATCCATGAGGCCGTCGAGGTGGTTGCACCCGGTCAAAAGGTAGAGGAGCCCAAGGGCAACGGCGCCGGCAACGAGCGGCTGGCCGATAAAGAAGACTGCAGCAGCCGCAATTCCCCCCACCACGTATCCTGCGAGGGGGTATATCCACGATCGCCTCGCAAACGCGGAGAAGTCCCGGGTTCTTCCGAGGGGGAGGACCGTGGTGAACTGGAGCAGTGCGATGACCGCATTCAGTGGCATTCGCTGTAGAACCTGGAGGTGCATCCGGCGATGAGGCCGGCCACGGCATCGTCGAGGAACGGGCCGAGCGAGCCAAGGATGCCGGGCTTTTTCTGGTCGTAACGGGTAAACTCGAAGCGGGCGTAGGTGCCGCCAATGCACTCTGCGATCGCCATCCCGATGATCTCGTCGGAGAGGAGGAAGACGGGGTCGTCCTTGATCTCCGAGTCGACACGTTTCCAGTAGAGCTCGTCTTCAAGCAGGACTGCACCGAGGAGGAGGGACGCGACGTTCGGGTCCTCCATGTACTTCTCGATCATTCGCCTGATCACTACCCTGGCTTCCCCTGCCGAGACGCCGTGGGGGACATAGAGCTCCATTGCCGCGCCGACAATCTCTTCCATCCCGGCCCCTTTCTGTTGCAACCGTTGACCGATCTCGAACATGACAGGTATCCTTCTTCTCACACAGTCTCGTTTCCGGGATTATCAGGGTTGCCACTCGTTCTGGTCAAGCGCTAGGTTGATGGATCCACAGTACCGATGGTTAGGAAGAGTGCGTGGCATGGCGTTTCTCTCGAAAGATCCAGGCATCGCTGCAGAACGACCCCTCTTCTGCAGCATCCTTGCAAATACGGTGCTCTCCGTGGTACCGGGCATCTCGGGGGCCGGGCCAAGCCCTGAGAAGACGCTCCTCACCCCGATCCTCGATGCGGAACTGATTGCGAGGGGTTCGATCACCAGTATGCCGGCGAGGCCCGATACTCCTACCGGTTGTCCCACTCCTGCGTCAATTACCCGCTCAATCATGGAACTTTGCGGGACAAAGGCCCTCTTCATCAATGCCGGGCTCTCTTTTCGCCCCACTGTGCCGTGCATGGATGTGTACGGTGAGCCCGGGAATGATCCCCGGTTCATGGACGCGGTGCCACTCGCACGGGACCTCTACCAGTCCGGCCGGTCGCTTGGGGAATTTTTATCCCGCTGGTGCGATCTGCTGGTGGTGGGCGAGTGTGTCCCCGGGGGGACCACCACGGCACTCTGTGTCCTTCGTTCGCTCGGGTACCCTGCTAGGGTCAGCTCCAGTTTCGTAGAGAACCCCGTCAGGATGAAGGAAGAGGTGTGGGACGCAGTGTCCCGCAGGATCGAAGCAGAGAGTGTGCGGTCACCCCTGGACATCATCAGGTGCTGCGGGGACCCGATGATCGCCCTGTGCGCGGGACTGGGAAGCACCTGCACCCGCCAGATGGTGCTGGCAGGGGGCACGCAGATGCTTGCCGTGGCGGCAGTGATGAAGGCCATGGGCATTCCCCTCCCCCTGGTGGCAACGACTGTCTATGTCAGGGATGACCCGTCCGCGAATTTTTCCGAGATTGCACAGAGCATCGGGGCCGATGTGGTTTACGTGGACCCGGGATTCGGGGATCTCGGGCACTCTGGCCTTGCCCGGTACTGCATAGGGGAAGTCAAGGAAGGAATGGGTGCGGGCGGTGCGATGTTCATGGCGTACCTGCTCGGCCACTCCCCCTCTTCTATCAGGGAGAAGATCTTTGAGACGGTCGCTTCTTACCGGTGAGCCGTCCGCCCGATCTCAAGGGAGGTCCCGGGGACCTGCAAGGGCCACATGCGCCGAGATCGGTCCTCTTCCGAAAACCCCCCAAACCGGGCACCTCTCAAGAGGGCTGTCATGGAGAACGCGGGACGAGGGTATCCTGGCCCGGCGGCGTGCCTCCCCCATGAGGATGCCGGAGGCATTTTGAACTTTAAGCGGCCATTCTTGTGAAGATCATGCTCCCCATATACGTGGTGAACAACTTCGGGCAGTTCAACCACCTCATCCTTCGAATGTTCCGGGACCTTGATATCAACGCAAAGCTGGTCCCGAACACCACGCCCCCGGATGAGATGGCGGGAGCATGCCGGGGAATAGTGCTCGGAGGCGGGCCGGATATCGGGCGAAGCGGGTATGCTGCCCGGTACCTTCACCTCGATCTCCCTGTGCTTGGGATATGTCTGGGCCTTCACATCATCGCCACGGAATTTGGGGGCAGGGTGCAGCCAGGGAGGTCGGGCGGGTACGGCCCCGTCCAGGTAGACGTGGTCGAGGAGGGGGAGATCCTCGCGGGATACCCTGAAACGCTCCAGGTCTGGGCTTCACACGCCGACGAGGTGGCAGTGATGCCCCCCGGTTTCCGGCTGCTTGCACGGTCTTCCATCTGTGCCCACGAGGCGATCGCAAGGCCCGACCTTCGCATCTACGGTCTTCAGTGGCACCCCGAGGTCAGCCATACGCGGGACGGCCGGAGGGTGTACCAGAATTTTGACGCAATCTGCAGGGGAGAGTGACCATGAAAGAATACAGCGCCCCCATCGACGAAGAGCAACTCACTGCGCGCATCAGGGAGATCGGGTTCTCCTGCACCATGTGCGGGGAGTGCTGCCGCCCGGGGGCCGGTGACGACAACCTTGTCATGGTCTCGCCTGGCGAGATCCGCCGGATATCCTCCCTTTGCCACCTCCGTGCCGAAGAGTGTGCCGAGCCCTATCCCGAGCACGTCAAGCTTTCCGACGGCACAGAAGTCACATTCGGATGGGCGGTCCGGCGGGTTGCGGGTGACTGCATCTTCTATCGCGACGGTTCATGCCAGGTCTATGCCGAAAGACCGTGGATATGCCGCACCTATCCGTTCATGCTTGATGGCGAGGACCTCCTGACGTCCCCTTGCCCCGGTCTCGGGCGTCCCATCGGCTGGGAAGAGGCGCGCGCCATGGCCCGCGCCCTGCGTGCCCGGCGGGCTGCAGAGGAGGAAGAAGGGGAGAAGATCCGCCGGGCAATCTCTGCCAGGCTTCCGCGTGAGAAGGGATGCCTCGTCATCGACGGGGAAGGAGTGACGCGGGTATGACAGGCGAACTCCGTGTCGTGGGCACCGCGCACGTCTCGGCAAAGAGCGTGGAAGAGGTCAGGAGAGCCATCGAGGAGTTCTCCCCTGACGTAGTTGCAGTGGAACTGGATCCTGCCCGCTATGCCGCGATCAGGAAACAGGCAAGGGATCCGTCGGTGCAGGACATCCTGGAGGCAAAAAACTTCACCCAGATCCTCGTGCAGTGGATCCTTGCCTACCTCCAGCGCCGTATAGGCCTTGACCTTGGCGTGGAGCCCGGCGCGGAGATGAAGGCCGCAATCGAGGAGGCGGAATCCCGGGGGATTGCAATCGGCTTAATCGATCGTGATATCAACATAACCCTCCGCAGGTTCTGGAAATCGCTCTCGTTTTTTGAGAAGCTGAAGATGCTCTACGCGCTCGCCGTCTCGGTCGTCAGCATCGACGGCGAGGAGATCGATGTGGAGAGCTTAAAGGAGCAGGACATGCTCACCATGGCCATGGATGAGTTCAGGAAGTTCTCCCCGAATGGTGCGAGGGCGCTCATTGACGAGAGGGATGCGTACCTCGCCCATCAGATCGACGGCCTCACAAAAGGACATTCACGTGTCCTTGCGGTCCTCGGGGCGGGGCACGTCCAGGGGGTCATGAAATACCTTGATGCCCCGGAGACCCTGCCCCCCGTGCGGGAGTTGACGGCCGAGATGAAGTCCAGGCCATGGGGCCTGATCTTCGGCGTCGCGGTGACTGCGCTCTTCCTCTTCCTCCTCCTTGCGATCGCGTTCTCGGGTATCGGCTTCGAGGTGCTGGGAATGGCACTCCTCTACTGGGTGCTGGTCCATGGTGTCCTGACCGCGGTGTGCACCCTCGCCGCCCGGGGCCATCCCCTCTCAGCGCTCACCGGCTTTGGCGTCTCCTGGTTCACGGCGCTGAACCCGCTGGTTGCGGCAGGGTGGTTTGCGGCTATCGTGGAGGCCAGGATACGAAAACCGGCCCCTGCAGACTTCCGCCGGATATTCGAGGCCGAGAGCTTCTCTCAGATGATGAAGGTGCCCCTCTTCCGGGTCGTGCTCGTCGCCGCGCTTGCCAACCTGGGGAGCACGCTCGGGACTATCCTCTATTTCATGTTCATCTTCCCGTTGCTCGGGATCGATCCGGGCGTCCTGATCACCCAGGGCCTCTCCAACATGTGGACCGCCGCGACGGGGTTGTTCTCGTCGACCTGACGAAACGGCTGTGCCATTTTTTGCCTGAGAAGGTTTATCACGGCGGGTGTGCTCTCCTGTGTATGCACCGATCAGCGGCAGAAAGGTTGAGTCTTGGGGCGGTCTTTTTCCTTTGCGCCATTCTCCTCGTGGTTGTCCCGCTTTCCGCGGCGGAGAATGCCATACCCATGGGGGGGACTGTCTTTGTTGGTGAGGAGAACCTGGACATCACCGCGACGGGCGCCACGCAGGGCGCCATTCTTGCGTGGTATGGGACGGGAGGCCAGGTCTCGCACGTGCCCTCCGCGCAGGTGACAGTCGGGGATCCAACCGCGTTCTATGCGTCTCCGATCACGTTTGCAGGGAAGACCGGGCCATGGTTCCTCCTGCCCGACAACACAGTCGCATTTTACCTGGAGGAGCCACACATTGAGATTCGTGTCGTGGACTACTCATCAGGGTTCGTGGTCAGCCCGGCTGCCTCCTGGGTCCCCAAGGGAGATGCGGTGGGGTTTCGTATTGACACAAACCTGTGGGTGATGGCCAACCGGCCGAATACTCCCGGTGCTCCACTGAAGATCAGGCTGAACGGGCCGGACTCGCTCGTATTCTCCTCTCTTGGGGGATTTTCACTCGAGAACCTTGTCGTCTCCTCGTCGCCATTCGAGACAGGGCCGGTATGGGCGACAGGGAGCGCGGAGTATCCTGTAGGCGAGTATACCGTGTATGCCAGGTGCGACGCGAACGGGATGTCCGACAATTACCCGGCTGCCGGGAAGGCAATCAGTGAGAAGGTCTCCTTCCTCCTCCAGAGAGTCAATCCCCTTATCACCGGGACGACGCCTGTCCCTGCCACCACTCCCCCGCAACCCACGATCACTTCAGGAACAGTCGAGGTGACGATGACGAGCCCGGCTCCCACCGCCACCACCGCAATGCCCACGGTCCAGGAGACCGGAACCCCGCCGCAGCCCACCCCTTCACCGACCCCGGTGCCCGGGTTTGGAGGATTTCCGGCAGTCCTGGGACTAGTTGCAGCCCTTGTGGTGTGCGTCCTGAAGCAGAGATCTCCCTGATTCGCTGCAGCAGGGCTGTTCAATGAAGACACCTTTTTTTCCTCGTGCGCAGATCAAATCTCCATGAACATTGGCACCACGATTATCAAGTCACGCCATAGCGTCCGCAAATATAAACCCGAACAGGTGGATGAGAACGTGATCAGGGACGTCCTCGAGTGCGCGAGGCATGCCCCGACGGCAATGAACCTCCAGCCCTGGCTCTTCGGTGTCGTCCGCGAGAAATCTCTCCTCGGGAAGATTGCGGACCTCACCGATCACGGGAAGTTCATTGAAAGCGCTGCGGTCTGCATAGCGGTATTTGGCGAGAAAAAGGCGAAGTACTACCTCGAAGACTGCTGCGCGGCAACGGAGACGATCATCCTCGCCCTCCAGTCGTATGGTGTGGGGAGCTGCTGGGTCGCAGGGGAGAAGAAGGAATATGCAGAGGCGGTCAGGAAGCTTCTGGACGTCCCGGATGGCTATACCCTCGTCTCGCTCGTCCCCGCCGGGTTCCCGGCCGAGATCACTATCCAGAAGAAGAAGGATCTGGACGACATAACCTTCTTTGAGAAGTTTGTGGAGCAGCAATAGGCACAATGCCTGTTGCGGCGGGGGTGTGCTCGGGGATGTCCCAGGCATACCCCGTTCATCGGGCGAACTCCACCGGAACTTCCCCCCGATGACGCTTTTTTTGGGCTTCGCTGCGGTCTGTTACATCTTGTGGGGAGGGGGAGAATCCCCCTCCCCTGTCCCCACCCCCGATACGCGATAGCCTGTGAGCAGGGTGGTGCAGAGCAACGTGATCTCTTCCTTCTCACCAGAACTGTGCCTATCGCGTTTAGGGGATGCGAAAGAGTGGGGGCACATCGCATAAGAGCGTCATCGTGATTGAGTGAGGTCTGTTTCATCTTGCGGTGGAGAATCCCAAACCTTCAGCTCCCCGAAGGAGACACCCTTTTCCCCTGCCCCTTCCCCCTGGAGAGACGTGTGATTCAAGGCATCCGGGAAGTCGCCCGGGTTCAGGGGGCGCCGCACTCGCTCAGCAACCATTTAGCCCATGCCGTGCCACATCTCTCTTATGAAACGGACTATCCTCCAGGTGGCCCTGGACATCACGGAGCTTGACCGTGCCGTCCAGATTGCCCGGGAGGCGGTGGAGGGAGGAGCCGATTGGATCGAGGCAGGGACTCCGCTGATCAAGAGCGAGGGGATGGAAGCGGTGAGGAGGCTCCGCGCCCTCTTCCCTGGCCGCGAGATCGTGGCGGACATGAAGATCGCAGATACGGGCACGCTTGAGGTGGAGATGGCAGCCAAGGCAGGCGCCTCGGTGGTCTGCATCCTTGCCGACGCGGACGATACCGTGATCGCCGAAGCGGTCCGGGCAGCGGACCTCTACGGCGTGAAGCTGATGGCAGACCTGATCAATGTCCGTTCACCGGTCGAACGCGCCCGCGAGCTGGAGAAGATGGGCGTGCACATCGTCAACGCCCATGTGGGGATCGACCAGCAGATGATCGGGAAGAGCTCTATCTCGATGCTCACCGCCCTGAGAGACGCGGTGAACGTCACGGTTGCCGCTGCGGGAGGCCTTGACGCTACCACAGCCCCGCAGGCCGTCATGGGGGGTGCGGATGTGGTCATTGTGGGAGGGGCAATCACCCGTTCGGCCGGAGTGGCGGCATCGGCCAGGTCGATCAGGGACGCCATCGACAACCCCTCCCTCTCCCGCAAAGAACACATCTCCCCGGAACAGGCAATACGCGATATCCTGCGCGTAGTCTCCACTCCGAACATCTCTGATGCGATGCACAGGAAGGGTGCCATGGAGGGGATATCCCCGATCTGCGCGGACACAAGGATGGCGGGAAAGGCCGTGACCGTGCAGGGATTTGCGGGAGACTGGGCCAAGCCGGTCGAAGCAATCGACGTGGCTGCTCCAGGTGACGTGCTCGTGATCGACAACCAGGGCGCAAGGCACGTGGCATGCTGGGGAGAGCTTGCCACCATGAGCGCGATGGAGCGCGGGCTCTCGGGTGTGGTGATCGATGGGGCCGTCCGGGACGTGGACGACATCCGGAGGCTGGGGTTTCCCGTCTTTTCCCGTGCCGTGGTCCCGAATGCAGGCGAGCCCAAGGGATTCGGCGAGATCAATGCCGAGATCAGGTGCGGGGGCCAGGTAGTCCGCCCCGGGGACTGGGTTGCCGGGGACGAGAGCGGGGTGGTGGTGGTCCCGCGGGAGCGGGCATTCGAGGTTGCCCGCCGTGCGATGGAAGTAAAGAAGACCGAAGAGAGAGTAAGGGAGGAGATCCGGAGAGGCAGCACCCTCTCTCGGGTCTCCGAGCTGGTCAGGTGGGAGAAGAAGTGAGGGGGGTTACTGGAAGAGGGAGCTCTCGATGAGCGTCCCCCCGCCCCTCTGGATCGCGGCAATCGCCGCTTCCACGTTGTCCACCCGCAGGATGAGCACCGCGGCCTCTTTTCCCGAGTACGCATAGGCATACTCGATGTTGATCTGCCCTTCTCCAAGGATCCGGGCGGTCTCGTAGAGGCCGCCAGGCTCGTCCTTCATCTGGACTGCGATCACATCGGTGAATGCCACGTTGAATCCAAGCTTCCCAAGCTTCTCATGGGCTTTCTTTGGCTTGTCAACGAGCGCCCGCACCACCCCAAACCCGTCTGCCTCGGCGATGGAGAAGGCCATGATGTTGATCTTCTCCTCCTGCAGTGCCCTGGCGATGGCCGCGAGCCTCCCGGGCTTGTTCTCAGAGAATACCGATATCTGCTTGATCACGAACTTGTTCTCTTTCATGTCAGATCTTCCTCCTGTCGATCACCCGCTTTGCCTTCCCCTCGAACCTGGGCAGTGACCCGGGCTCGACAAGTTCGACACTCACTGCGACATTCAGGATATTCTTGAGCTTGTGCTCAACCTTCTTCCTTATGCTCATCAGGTCGGTGATCTTGTCCGAGAATGCTTCTTTCTTCACCTCAACCTGGACCAGCATGTCATCAAGCGCACCTTTCCTGTCCACTATGATCTGGAAATGCTGGCCGACCTCCGGGATCGACATCAGGGCATACTCGATCTGCGAGGGGAAGACGTTGATCCCCCTGATGATGAGCATGTCGTCGACCCTCCCGGTGATGCGCTGCACCCGCGGGTGGGTCCGCCCGCATGCGCAGACCGAGTCGTCGATTGCGCTGATGTCCCCGATCCTGTACCGCACCATGGGGAGCGCTTCCTTCTGCAGCATGGTGATCACCATCTCCCCCCGTTCACCTGCAGGCAGTGGCTCAAGCGTCTCGGGGTCGAGGATCTCGACGTAGGCAAGGTCACCCCAGACATGGAACCCTTTCTGCTCGGTGCACTCGCAGAACATCGGGCCGGAGAGCTCGCTGGTCCCGTAAATGTCGTACGCACGGATCCCGAGCCACTCCTGGATCCGTTGCCGCATCTGCTCTGACCAGGGCTCGGCGCCGAGGATCCCCACCTTGAGGAGTGTGTCGTCCTTGATGCTGACCCCCATCTTCTCGGCGACTTCTCCCATGTGGAGGAGGTAGGAGGGAGTGCAGGCGATCGCGGTGGCCTTGAGGTCCTGCATCAGCTCGATCTGACGCTCGGTGTTCCCGACACTTGTCGGAAGCACGGTCGCTCCGATTCGTTCCGCCCCGTAGTGCAGTCCAAGCCCGCCGGTGAAGAGGCCGTATCCGTAGCTGACCTGGATGACGTCCCCCCGCCCGAGCCCGCAGGAGACAAGCCCCCGCGCAAGAGAGGCGGTCCAGTTCTCGAGGTCCCTCTCGGTATATCCTACGACTGTGGGCTTTCCCGTGGTCCCGGAGGAGACATGGTACCTCACCAGGTCGTCCTGTGTGCAGACAAAGAGCCCATCCGGGTAGTTGTCCCGGAGGTCGCGCTTGTACATGAAGGGGAGCTTCCTGATGTCTTCAAGTGACCTGATATCGTCGGGGTGGACCCTGCTCTCCTCCATGCGGCGGTGGAAAAAGGGGCTGAAGCTGTAAAGCCGGTAGACGAGCGTCTTGAGAAGCCGGTATTGCATTGTCGCAAGATCGGCTTTTGGCATCTCCTCGATGCGGGGATCCCATGCCCTCATCACATCTCACCCCTGCGATCGATCACCCGTTTTGCCTTCCCCTCGAACCGTGGGAGGGAACCAGGTTCCACCAGCTTGACAGTGGTGCGAAGCTCCAGCGTGTCACGCAGTTCCTTTACCACCTTCTTCTGTATCCGGGCAAGGTCCTGGAGTTCGCCCGAGAAGTAGTCGCGGTTGATCTCAACGTCTATCGTCATCTCGTCCAGGTGGTTGACCCGGTCGACGTACACCATGAAGTGGTTTCCGACCTCCGGTATCCGCAGCAGCACGTGCTCGATCTGCGACGGAAATACATTGATACCCCGTATGACCAGCATATCGTCGCTCCTCCCGGTAATCCGGGCAATCTTTTTGGCCCGTCCGCAAAGGCACTCGTCCTCGAAACGCATAGTGATGTCACCCGTCCGGTAGCGCAGAAGTGGCATGGCCTCCTTGACAAGCGGAGTGACCACCAGTTCGCCCCGCTCCCCGTCCCCGAGCGTCTCCCCTGTCAGGGGGTCGATGATCTCGACGAGGTAGCAGTCGTGCCATATGTGCAGGCCATCCCGTTCGGGGCATTCGAATGCCACGCCGGGCCCGAAGAGCTCCGAGAGGCCATAGGAGTCAAATGCAGTCACCCCCAGCTTCTTCTCGAGTTCTGCCCGCATCGCGTCCGACCATGGCTCCGCGCCAAAAAGCCCCGTGGTGAGGGAATCCAGGCATGCGCCCGTCTCCTCGGCGACCTCTGCGAGGTGCATTGCGTAACTGGGCGTGCAGTGGATGGCAGTGACCCCAAAGTCCTGGATCATCTCGATCTGTCTCCTGGTGTTCCCGGTCGCGCTCGGGATCACCGTCATGCCGATCTTCTCGGCACCATAGTGGAACCCGAGGCCCCCGGTGAACATCCCGTAGTTGACCATGTTCTGGAAGATGTCCCGGTCCGTCAGCCCCACCATGGTCATGTTCCTCGCGATCAGATCTGCCCAGGTCTGGAGGTCGTTCCTGGTATACCCCACCACGGTCGGTTTTCCGGTTGTCCCGGAAGTGGTGTGGATGCGCACCACCTCGTGGATTGGCACGGCAAAAAACCCGAATGGGTACCCGTCACGAAGGTCCTGCTTCCTCGTGAAAGGGATCTTCTCGATGTCTGCAAGAGTCCTGATGTCTTCAGGCCTTACATGGGCTTCCCCGAGTAACCTCCTGTAAAACTCCACGTTCTGGACCTGAGCAACGGTCTTCTTGAGACGTTTCAACTGCAGTTCCTCAAGGTCTCTTTTTGGGAGGGTCTCGGTCTTCTCATCCCAGAACATGGTCTCTTGTCCCCAGGTCCTCTCGGGCTCCTGTCATCTCTCTCATTCTGCCACCGGTCCAGCCTGTCCCTTTCTGCTCGACGATGAGGAAATTGTCGTACGTGCAGATTCGACGTGGGCTACTCATAGAATCTTGCGCCGGCGGATGAAAAACATTGTCAAGTCATGGCATGGCATCGAGAGTGTATGCGATCCCACCCGTTCTCGCCTGCGATCATTCGTGTCGACGATGCATTGAAGTAGCAGAATCCTGGAAATGAGTATATCGGAAAACCCCCTTTCGAAGGGTGGTAAAGGAGCAGTGCATCATCGTCCCGGTCCCATGGTATCTGGTGTCAGGATTCGGGGCCCACCTCAAGGCAACGCCGCGGGCCCTGATCGTGCAGAAGAATGGGAATACTGAAGAGTTGCCACTCTCCAGGGTGAGGCACCTCCTGGTGATGGGGGGCCATTCCCTCCACACCTCGGTGATTTCACGGCTGCTCGCATCGGGATCCTGCATCTCCTTTTTTGAAGCGGACGGTGAGCCTCTCGGGGTCCTCCGGCCATTCGGATTTCGCTACGACGAGGTGGTCAAGGAGGCGCAGGCAAAGGCTTTCTCCCACTCCTTTGCCCTGGCAGTCGCAAAAGGCAGCGTCCATTCCCGGATCCAGGCGCTTATTTGGCTCCAGGATCATAAGGATGAACCCCTTTTTTACGAGGGAGAGCTTGAGATACTCGAGAAGAGTTATGCCGAGCTTGAGTTCCTGGTCAGGATGGAAGAACTCCGGCGGGTCCACCGCCTCGTCTCGGACATGTATTACGAGATCCTTGCAAGGACCATTCCCCCCGAACTCGGGTTCCGCCGCAGGACTGCCCGGCCTCACCTCGATGTGGTAAACACCATGCTCTCCTTTGGGTATGGCCTTCTCTTTGGCAATGCCTGCGTTGCGGCCATAGGGGCGCACCTGGATCCGGACATGGGTTTTTTGCACAAGGGGAAGGGCGGCCTTGTCTATGACCTGATCGACCCCTTCAAACCGACGATGGTGGACAGCGTGGTATCAGCAATTGCGAGGGGAGGAATCGCCGAAGAGGACTACGAATGCAGCCCATCTCGCTGCATCCTCGGCGATGAACTCCTTCAGGCGCTCACGAAAGCGCTCCAGCAACGTATCCGCCAGGATATCATCGATGAACAGGTGGTGGCGCTCCAGGGCGCACTGATAAGGAATGAAGATTACCTCGTCCTGTCCTGCGAGGGACGCTAATCCGCCTTCTCTTCTGCCCTGACCACGGCAAAGTCCAAAAAAGGGGTATATGGGATGTCCATGACCTCGACATCCCTGATAAGGGCTCTCGGGCACCCGTAGAGCATGGAGATGAACTTGTCGAGGGTGATGGAGTCCCCGGTCGCCCGTATCCTGACGGTCCCGTCGGGCAGGTTCATCACATCACCCCTGATGCTCAGTGTTCCCGCAATATGCCGCACGCAGTTTCGCATCCCCACCCTCTGGACTCTCCCGGAGATGCGGATCTCCACGGTCTTCATGTTCACATATCCAATCCGCGCGGGCCCTCTCATTCCCGCGGAATTTACACGAAGGGATCTGTCAACGGTCGTACTTATCATCATTCCCGTCCGGCCCGGCCTCTGAAATATATCGCATTCAATGGTTTATGATCATTGCTGGGTTCATCTGAATAAAACTCCATTATCCCTTTATTTTTGGAAAAAAAACGTTAATTTTCAGTATAAGGGTGGTGAACAGAAAACCACTCCCCACCCAATGGTGCGAAACCTCATGTCTGACGCGGGGAGAATAGTTGTGAAAATACCCTCGACCGCGATTGGGATCCGCCGGAAAAGGAAAAAAGACCGGGCCTTGGATCAGGGCCGGATGTGCCCCATGAGTTCTTCGTACAATTCCCTTGCCCGGGTCTCCGAGACCGATTCCACCATCACCCTCACGAGCGGTTCTGTCCCGGAAGGCCGGACCAGGGCCCACGAGTCTTCACGGTTGATGCGGATCCCGTCGGTCAGGTCGAGCGAATCACCCGAAAACACCTCGATCAGGCGTTTTATCAGCCCCGAACCATCCTTCTCGCGCAACTTCTCCTTGATCATGAAGAATTGCGGGAGCGCGTCGACGAGGGCGGAAAGTGGCTGCCGGGCGTGCGCGAGCAGGGCTACCATCGTTGCGGCGGTCATACCCCCGTCCCTGCAGAGCTGGTGCCCGGGAAATATGAGCCCGCCGTTTCCTTCGCCTCCGAATGCAACCGTGGTGCCCTCAGTAGAGAGCCCGATCATGGTCCTTGCCACGTAGATGCTGCCCACCGCGGTGTAGACCACCCTCGACCCATGGCGGCGCGCTATGACCTCGATCAACCGGGACGTGCTCACAGGGGTGACCACGACTCCTTTCTGCGTGCGGCAGATAAAATCGGCGATCAGGCCGAATTGCCGATTCTCTTCGACGAATCTCCCGCGGTCGTCGATGAAGACTGCCCGGTCCGCATCGCCGTCGTGGGCAACACCAAAATCTGCACCAGTGGTCTTCACGAGGTCGGCAAGAGGTGCGAGCCCCTCCGGGGAAGGCTCCGGCAGGCGGCCCGGGAAGGTCCCGTCCATCTGGCTGTTGAGGGAGAAGACCCTGCACCCCATGCGGGTGAGGATATCGGGAGTGGTCAGGGCCGCAGCCCCGCACCCGGGGTCTGCCACCACCAGTCTCCCGTCGCCTGTTCCGGGCGGAAATGAACCTGCGACCGCCTTTACGTACTCCTCGACCATCGATGGCGCCGCAACCTCGCGGCCCACGCGGTCCCAGGGGGCATGGCAGGCGGTCCCCTTGAAGATATGGTCTTCGAGCACAATGCACTGCTCGTCTCCCATCTCGGTGCCGTCGGGTTCCACCACCTTTATCCCGTTGTACTCGGGAGGGTTATGCGATGCGGTGACCACCGCCCCGGCATCGAAGTGGTCCCGGACGAGGTACTGGAGCGCCGGTGTCGGCAGGACGCCAAGGTCGACCACGTCGCACCCTGCCGAGAGGAGCCCTGCCTTCAGGGCGCTTGCCAGGGCCGGTCCCGATGTCCGTGTGTCCCTGCCCACGGCGATAGTGCCAGGGCGCATGGAGCCGAGCGCTGTTCCTATCGAGAGCACAAGTGCAGGCGTCAGGTCCTTTCCTGCCACGCCACGCACCCCGTTTGTACCGAAGAGTCTCTTCTCGAGTTTCTTCTCTTCCATCTTCACCCCTTGTGCGAGCTGCCGGAGCCAAGTGCGGAGAGCATGTGCCTGTGGCAGGAGGAGAATGCATCGAGGGCGGCTGCGGGAGTCGGTGCTCCCACTGCCACGAGAACCGCATCCTCCCCCCCAAAGATGAGCCCCTGGTGCAGGTGCACTATGGCATGCGCTCCCCCGGGACGGGATTCCGCACTCCTTGCTATCTCATTTAGAATGGGTGAAAACCGGAGATAAAACTCTCTTCTTGAATCCGGCGTGCCTCTCTCGACCGGTGCCGGGTATCGCCCGGTCAGGACCACACACCCGGGGTCCTCACCCCGTACTTTTCGCGCAAGTCCTTCAGGGGAGTAAAAATGCGGGAACAGTTCAAGGGACTCAATGACCTCACCAGCGGTAGGGTTGGAAAGGACCACGTCTGTCGCACCCGGCAGGTCTCCGATACGCACTTTCGGGAGCGGGTGGCTTTTCCATCCCTCCACCAGGAGGTACTCTGTTCCAATCGACGACATCAGCGGGAAGATCTCACGAAGGGTATGCCCGCGGACCACCACCACTGCCTTCTCCTCGTCAACTCCTGCTGAGGCAGACGCACCCTCTCCCAGGAAGAGTGTGGTATCCTTGCCGGCCTCGAGCGAGTAGCGGTGGTGGCCAAGGTGTTTGACGACCGCGGTGGGACCCATTCGCCCGAGCATCGGGATGAGGGACCTGATGAAGGTGGTCTTGCCTGATCCAGAGACCCCTGCGACATGGATCACCCTCATGCGGTATCCCCGTCCGGAGGCATCCCGGCGGATACCGGCCCCTCTCCCTCCTTTTCTTCCTCATGCATCCTTGCATGCAGGATCTTTGCGGCCGCCGCTCCGACGCTTCTCATCACCTCGGTGATCCGGTCCTCTATCTCGATCTCCTCGTCGATATCAAGGGATGTCTTCTCAACCTCAAGGAGGAACCGGGCAACTTCGCTTGCCTCAAAGAGCAGGTCGTCAAGTTCCTCGCTCGTGAAGAACCCGCACATCGCCCCGTAAAAGAACGTGGCCCCCGACTTGTAGATCTTCTTCTTGAACGAGTTACGGGCCTGGTTCACTGCCTGGGGGGTGTAGCATTCCTGCATGAACGGGACAAGTTCGGGTAAATGCTGACCTATGAAAGTCATCTCCGCGCCGCTCCGCGTGCGGAAATCGGTACAGAGGCGTGCGATGGCCCATTCCCTTGCGGTGACGTAGGTCCGCTTTCTGAGGAACTGGTTGACCTTCCGGTAGGTCGCACCATCCACCTTCTTGAATTTACGGTACTTGTTGACATCCTCCTGGCCATACTGTGTACGCATAGGGTCCTCCCGGCGCAAACAAGCCCCGTTCCAATGCTGCGCCCGTGTATTCTCTCTATTTCTTATCATATAGCAATATATAGTTTATTATAGTCGGTGGGCATCTCTCAAACCACCCAGAAGATCCGCGCCATTGAAGGAGAATGCCCAAAAATCCCATTATTCCAGGCGGGATCTGATCCGGGATAAAAGAGACCCGTTGGCAGGAAGCAGGGAGTAGCGTGGTTGAAGCGCGAACACACTGATAGGGTTACACTGCGATCTTTCCAAGTAGTTGGGGTGAAGACTCCTTTTTTCCTGACATGGGGTCCGCTCTCTGGCCGAAGGTCTCCGCTCATTTGTCTCCTGGTTGGTTTTTCTGGGAACTGAATTGAGATGTTGTCTGCATACCTCCCCGGTTATCCAAACGCCGCCAGGGTGCCCCATCTCGGGGGCGCATCGCATCCGGGTGTGGGGGAGAAGAGAGCCCGCACAAAATGTTCATTGTTCGTGAATCCTGCCACTACCAGAGAGCAAAGAGTCGATTTCCTGGACACCAATTCAGCAACGATTTTTAAGGGCAAATCCTTTGATGGCGGGGAGAGCCGCCGTCTCGTTGGCTCAATGAGCAACAAAAAACCCTATTCCAGAACCCTCCCCTCGGACCTGCGAAGGGAGATGAATCCTTTCAGGGAGATAATCTGGACTGAGTTCTCCTTCCACACCTGGTGGCATCAATTCTACCGGCATTGGAAACCAGCGCAGGGAATTTTGCTCTTCGTGGAAGAAAGTGCCGATAGTCAATGGGGGTGGGGGAATAATCCCTCCTGCAGGAGGCTTTGCATTCCCCTTTCACTCACGGGGTGCTCATGGTCTTTGGGAAGATCTCAAGCAGTTGCACGAAATGTCGGCCGGCTTGCCCCTCGTATCCATGCGCCTGGAAGATGACAGTCCGGTGTGCTCCCCCGGTTCCCACCATAGGGACCTGGATGATCTCGCTCTGGCATGTCTCCCCCACCCTTGAGATGATCCCGGCAATATGCGCCTGCTGGCCCTTGAGCACCAGGTCAAGGAAAGTAAGCTCTCCGGGATTCGCCCGGTTTTTAAACTGGTACCCCGTGAATACCGAGGCAGTATCGTTCCAGAACCGGAGTGTTCCATCGGTCGAAACCTCAAAGTACAGGCACGGCATCGCATCCGCAATCCGGTGACAGCGAATTTCCACCTGTTTTTCCCGTGTTTTATTTGCGGACCACTCACCTGCACTCCAGGAGTATGCGAATATTATTTCCCGCGCCTGAAAGTCTCTTATGGTGAACGAGACCTCGACTGCGACCATCTCCCGGTCTCTTCGGGTGTGAAATGCCTGCAGCATCATCGATCCGTGCGCACGCAATCGTTGGACGAACAAGTCCCACTCGTCCCTTGTAAAAAATGGATCGATCTCCCCGATTGTCATGCGCAGGAGTTCTTCGGGCGTGTACCCGAGTGCCTTGCAGGACGCTTCGTTTGCATATATAATCCTTCCACGGGTGTCGAACCAGAAGATCCGGATGGATGCCTTGTCGACCGAATGCCGCGTGATTTGAAGTGACCTCTCGTTCCTCTGTCGCTCTACCGAGAGCCTGATCTTGTGGCTGAGTTCTGCGAACTGTGATTTGGGGTCTCCTCCTTTCTGGAGATAGAAATCGGCGCCACTGTTCAAGGCCTCGATCACGACATGCTCGCGTCCCCTGCCGGTGAAGATGATGAAGGGTGTGCGGTCACCAAGGTTTCGTAACAATTTCAGGAACTCTATGCCATCTATCCCCGGCATCTCGTAATCAGATACGATGACGTCGTACGAGCGTTCCTTGAGGGATTCTATCGCCTGCTCAACGGAAAAACAGGTGTCGACCTTTATATCCCCGGTCTTCTCCAGGTAGAGCCTCGAAACATCCAGGAGGGCCGGCTCGTCATCCACGAACAGAACGGTAATCATGGGCTATCATTGGGATGCTATGCCAGCCGGGGGGAGGGCTGTTTTGTGTAGATATGGTTTGTGTTTCCTTTAAATAGGTAACTGGATGAGATGGAGGATCGGGGTTCTGCACATGAGGGATCGATGAACAATTTTCTGCAGGGCACTCCCAGGCTTTCCTGGCGTTGCCTTGTCTCTTCTATCACGGCTTCGCAAGGTCCATGCCTGTTCATCCCGTTTAATTCATTTCATGGATTTCTTTTGAAGTAATCGCGCAATCCTTCTCTCAGTGGGCCTATTGTCCCCAAGATATGGTATAGCAACATACGGTATATGAATTTTTTGCACGTTATCCGCGATGGGAGGAAAAAGTCTTCGATTTACTCCTTAAATCGAAATCAGAAGCTTTTAATGCAAGATTACGTGGGGGCTGATCGAAGGTCTTCCACTGGGGAAAAGAGAAGGGGATCCCGTAAAAAGGGGGCACCGGGATCCCCCGTGAATCCAGGTTTCTCTTGGCAGAGTACTTTTCCATGGGCGTTTCTGCCCATGTCTGTATCCTCAAGGTGGCATTGATACAGACACTTCTTATCTGGAGGCGATCCACTAGAAAAACTTCTGCCGGGGAGGGTGAAAGTGAATATCCCTCGCATGAATGCATGGAGAGGCTACTGGGGCGGGGCGTTCTCACCCCCGGCAGTTGTGCAGGGAAAGATCATACATGGGTAACCCCTTCCTGCCCGGAGAGAGCCGCGACCAATGGGAAACGAGAGAGTCTGCTTTGATCCGGCACTCCTGGATTCAAATGGTTGCACGGGGAGAAGAGTGAAAAGGTACGCCCAATCTGCCGGGATTTGAGATGAGACCTGCCCGGATGGGGATACCCCCCATACGTGACCTTGAATATGCAACTTCCCGCTCGATGATGGCCCACATCCATATGGCATCCCGGTTGAAGCACGCGAATGCCACTCACTTGCGTGACCTCACGCATTCCTAAAAAACCAGGGAAACACTCCGAAGAAATCGTATATACACCATTTTTTTGGGGTTGAGCGCGATGAAAAGGTGACCAATTGGAATGACCCCCTCTTTCCCTGGTTTTTCCTTGCAGGCCTTCCGGTATTCCCTGGAATGGCCGGGAGATTCCACATATCACCATTGGAACCCAAGGGCTTTTGCAACCCACCTTTCGCACGTGAGCAGGTGACTCTGCACTTTTACTGATTTAAATACTTAGGTTTATATCTAAGTTATGCGATATTCTTTTTGTGCAAGGAAAATTTCAATTCACTCAAGATAATCTCACATCCCGGCAAATAGGGCATCTTGGACTGGTTGCAGGAATCATAGACGAACTGGGGATCACCGAAATACTGGACCAGGAACTCCCCAAGACACGGAATCACGCGCTATCGCATTCAGACATCATCAAGGCCATGGTCCTGAATGGGCTCGGGTTCAACGAACGCCGGGTCTACCTGTTCTCCCGGTTCTTTGACAACCTTGCCACCGAACAACTATTCGGACCGGGAGTCACACCCGACCATTTCACCGATGACACCATTCTCCGCACACTTGACCGGATATACAACTATGGATCCACAGACCTCTTCAACAGGATCGTCATCAGGGTCATGGAGAAGATGGCATTTGGCACCCATCTCCTCCATGCAGATACCACCACATTCAGTGTCCATGGCGAGTATGAACCCGACGACGACGATTTCCAGACGATCCAGATAACATATGGTCACAAC
>JADFCY010000009.1 GCA_018263335.1 Methanolinea sp.
ATGTTTCAATATAATATTTAAGTGCTCTGTTACTGATATCTGATGGATCAGCATATGATGGAAAAATATTATGATACCGATGCGGACCTCGACGTTCTGAAGGGGAAGCGTATTGCAGTGATCGGGTACGGGTCCCAGGGAAGGGGACAGGCCCTCAACCTCCGAGACAGCGGCCTTGACGTCGTGATTGGTCTTCGGCCCGGGCGCTCCTGGCAGGCTGCGACTGCCGACGGGTTCAAGGTCTATCCTGTGGCGGAAGCCGTCAAAGCGGCCCAGATAGTGCAGGTCCTCGTCCCGGACGAGCACCAGGGAGCAATCTACAAGGCCGAGATCCGCCCCCACCTCTCGGAGAAGAAGTGCCTGATGTTCTCCCACGGGTTCAACATCCACTTCGGCCAGATCGTCCCTCCGCCTGACGTGGACGTCATAATGGTGGCCCCGAAGGGCCCTGGGCACATGGTCAGGAGGACCTACGAGGAGGGGAAGGGTGTTCCCGCGCTCATCGCCATCCACCAGAACTACACCGGCAACGCCCAGCAGATCGCACTCGCCTATGCCAAGGGTATCGGGGCCACCCGGGCAGTGGTGCTCGAGACCACCTTCCGCGAGGAGACCGAGACCGACCTCTTCGGTGAACAGGTGGTGCTGTGCGGCGGGATCACCTCACTCATCAAGGCCGGGTTCGAGACCCTGGTTGACGCGGGTTACGCCCCGGAGATGGCATACCTCGAGGTCCTCCACGAGACCAAGCTGATCGTTGACCTCATCTACGAGGGAGGGTTTACCAGGATGCGCAACTCCATCAGCAACACCGCCCAGTATGGCGACCTCACCCGCGGTCCCCGCGTGATCGGCCCCGAGGTATACCTTGCGATGCAGGAGATCCTCAAAGAGATCCAGAGCGGCGAGTTTGCCAGGGAATGGATGCTCGAGAACATGGTGAACCGGCCCGTCTTCAATGCCCTCACGAAGGCAGACGAGGAGCACCTGATCGAGCAGGTGGGAAAAGAGGTCCGGGCCATGATGCCCCAGTTCCAGAAACAATAACTCCGATCTCCTCATTTTTCCTGCCGCCGCGCACGGACTCCGCACCATGCCAGCGGAAGGTGGTGGAGATGGCAGTGCACGTCCCGCTCTCCAGGGGAGATCTCTCCTGGATGGAACAAGGCGGCCTGCCGGGAAGGGGGCAGGTTGCACGCCGGGTTGACAGTGCCTCCCAGTCCCCGGGGATTGGGGTCTCCTGTTGACGTGCATCGGGAGTGGGGTCTCTTCCGGAATACGCAGCATGATAAGCCTGCGACCAGTTCCATGAGGTGGCATTTTTTACACCAGGACGCCTTATATATGTATGATGGTTGAGCCGTACGAGACACTCCTGAAGAAAGCCTACTCCCACGTGACCGAGCCGACAGAATCGGTGGAGCGGTTCACGGTACCGGAAGCACGGTCATACATTGAAGGGAAGACCACGGTGCTCGAGAACTTTTCCGAGATTGCTGACACCGTCCGCCGGGACAAAGATCACCTGATGAAGTTTCTCCTCGGGGAACTCGGCACTGCCGGCAAGATTGATGGTTCCCGGGCAATCTTCAACGGGAAATTTGAACCGACGCTGATCAACACCCTGGTGAAGGGATACGTGGAAGACTACGTGATCTGCTCCGAGTGCGGAAAACCCGACACACGCCTCGTAAAGGATGACCGCGTCCTCCTCCTGCGCTGCGATGCCTGCGGAGGACACCGGCCGGTGAGGAAGAGGAAGGCCAGGACAGAGCCGGTCACGAACGAGATCTCGGAAGGAGCAGTCCTCGATGTCGAGGTCCAGTCAGTAAGCCGCAGGGGGGACGGCGTCGTGAGGATGGGGCGGTATATCCTTTACATCCCCGGCGGAAAGCCCGGGCAGAAAGTCAAGGTCAGGATCACCCGCGTCTCAGGCTCGATCGTGTTCACAGAGAGGGTGCTTGTCTGATCTCCCGGTGTTCTGCGGGCGTTTTTCCCCCTTACCATACCTTTTCATAAAAATACATGAATCACAGGGTGGCGCTGGGACCCAGAATAAGAATAGGGAACGGGAGTGCTCCGGTGAAGTTCTCAAAAAAGGGAGCATTTTTTGCATCCCCGCTGTTTTATGCAGGGAGACTGAATCGGGGGTGTTATCTCGCATACCACTTCAGTCACCGAACCGCCGTGGGGCCGACCCATCGGGGGCAGCGGCATGCATCGCATTTGGCGGTATTGGGGCCCCAAAAAAAAATCAGGTTCATCAATCCTGCCCACACCAGGTAGCGATGGGCATTTTTTTAATCTTTCAAATGGGTAACTAAAGGCGGCCCCCCCTCGCCATTCGCCGGCATGGCTCTCTTATAATTCGGGGGAAACCGGAAACAGGGGCAACAGGAGCCCTCCTGAGAGGAGAGAGAGTGGAGTTCTTTTGTGCTCGAATGAGAGATCACGCGCCCCTTCTGGAGAGGCTCTCCAGAAGTTCGTCGCATGACCCCGAAATCCTCCGGCAGGCATCAGAGACTGCGTCAAGCGGTGCTTTTTTCCCATTCGTGGTGACGAGAAGCTCCGGGTCCGAGAACTGGAACTTGATGAGGTATTTCGCCACGTCCACGTCAGGATCCTTTAAAATCTCCTCGGTGAGGACATTCATGAAGGTATGGCCCTCCCCCTGGATGAGGAGTCTAGCCTTGTCCTTCTCGAGTTCAAGGATCTTTATATTCATCCACTTATAAATGGGTGGCAGAGGCCTATATAGGTATGCGTGGGACCTTTTGCGAGCCTCAGGCCGGGGAGATCACCGGTCGTCCGGTCAGAAAGAGAAGGTCTCGTTGTCGCATCCCAGGTGCGGGAGGCCCCAAGGGAGGTGATGGCTCTGGTGCACGCACCTGAAATCCCCTGCATCGAGCGTGCCTGCAAGGTCGCATGCTTCCTGGTAGTTCATGTGCTTTGGGACGTGGAGGTGGGATGGGAGGAGCGCATCCACGAAGAGGAGATCCACCCCCTTGAGCATCCGGGCCGTCTCCCCCGGGAGCTGCGAGTTCGTGTCAGAGGTATACCCGATGCGCACGCCGTCGGCCTCGATGAGCACCCCGCAGGTATACGCGGGGGGGTGAGTGACGGGGAGGAACGTGAAAAAGAGCCCAAAGAGGGAGAACCGGGAATAGGCGGGCACGGGACGGCGCTCTCCGCCAAGGAACCTGAAGATCCCACCGCAATAGTCCATCACCGGCGGAGGCGCGTACACGACCGGTACTTTCTGGACCCTGTAGAACTCCCCGAATCCCATGAAGTGATCGTAGTGCCCGTGTGTCCAGAGCACGGCGTCGATGTGCGGGGACCCCGAGGCAAGGAGCTGCTGGCGGAGGTCCGGGCCAGTGTCGACAAGGATATGGCGGCCCCCATATTCAACGAGGAGGGAGGTGCGAAGCCTCTGGAGGCCATGGTCGTATGCATGGGTGCACTGTGCACAGGAACACCCTATCCGGGGTGTCCCGATCGCATCACCCGTTCCCAGGAGGACAACCCTCATCCTACGACAACCAGTTCTGGGAACGGATGATGTCCCTGTTCTTCACCACCGCGATGCCGCGCTCGATATCGGTGGCGTTGATGGTGTCGCGCCGTTCCATCAGCGCGGAGAGGAGCGCCTCCTTGATCATGATCCGGAGATCGGCCCCCGAGAACCCTTCCGTTTGGTCTGCGAGGTCCGGCAGGTCGTAGGTGCACTGCATGCCGGAAGAGACCTTCTCCAGGATTGACAGGCGCATCTCCCTGTCAGGGAGCCCGAACTCGACCACCTCGTCAAATCTCCGCCACGCCGCTTCATCGAGGAGCTGGGGGTGGTTCGTGGCCCCTATCAGGAGCACCCCGTGACGGACCAGGCTCACCTGGTCGATGTTCTTCAAGAGCGAGTTGACCGCCCGTTTCATTGCGCCGTGATCGTCGGCGACCCTGCTCTTTGCCACGAAGTCGAACTCGTCGATGAAGAGGATGCAGGGAGAGAGGGCCTTGGCAAGGTCAAAGATCCGGTCGATGTTCTTCGAGGTCTCCCCCAGGTACTGGGAGGTGATCATGGAGAGGCGGACCTCGAGCAGGGGGAGGTGGAGTTTCCGGGCGAGTGCGAGAGCAAGAGACGTCTTGCCGGTGCCCGGAGGGCCCACGAAGAGGAGTTTTCCGACCTCGTGGATACGGTGCCGCCTGAGCACCTCCCGGTGCTTTCTTGCGACCTGGACCTTTCTGATGATATTCACCTGTTCCGGCGTGCAGACCAGGTCGTCATAGTCCTGCTCCACTTCCTCGGGCGCGCTGACGATGACAAGGTCGAGAGCGCTCTTCAGCCGCTCGTCGTCGGAGATAACCTTTGCAAGCCGAGACTGGAGAAATACCCTGGTGTCCTCGACGGGGGGGTTCTCCTGGCGTGCCTTCTCGTAGGAGACGTTCGTCGACTCGAACCGCTCGAAGAAGTAGGCCAGGGCGGGGTTCTTCTCGATGTAACGCAGCCCGCCCTTTTTGAGGAACCACCGCGCGGCGGGCTCAAGCGCTGTCAGCCTGATGCGCTGCCCGAACTCCTCGCAGGTGACCACCGGCGTCTGCTCCATCTTCCGGCAGGCATCGTCGATCCCAAGGCTCCTCCTGACCATCCCCTCGCTCACGTGGAGGGGCCGCTTCACCTCCCCTGTGCCATTGACCGCAAAAAGGTTCCTGCATTCTGGGGTCAGGTCATTGGCATCGAGGTCCTGGTGGGTGTTGAAGAGTTCTGCAGTGAGGAGGATCTCCATGAGCTTGAGGGTCTCGTCATCAGCAGCCATTTCTGTAACTTTTACTATTTTTCCTGGGATTGTTTAAGGGTATCTCATGCGGTGGTGACCAGGCACCCCTCACCCGTGACAATCAGGGTATGCTCTGCCTGGGAAACGAGTGAACCGGGGACATCCGAGAGGACCGGGTAGGCGCGTATCACCTGTGACCGGGCAAGTGTCGAGAGGGCGAGGTCGAGTTTCTCCCCGGATAACCATCTCCTGGAGAACGGCAACCCCTTGCGCGGCCGCATCTCCTCAAGCACCCTGCGGGCGGATGGCAGCCTCACCGGCTTTACTGCGAGTTGCTGGAAAATCTCGGTGCGGTGTTTCTCGGAGACATGGCCGGTCCCGGTACTGGCGAAGGGTTCGATGGCAAAGACCATCCCCTCCTCGAGGACCGCCCCCCCGTTCTGGCGGATGTTTGGAATGTTCGGGGGGGTATGGATCCTGTACCTGTCGAGCCCGTGGCCGGTGAGGTTTGCGATCGGCCGAAACCCGCGTGACTCTATCTCCCCGTGAATTGCCGACCCGAGTTCACCCACGCTCACGCCGGGAGCGACTATCGATATCGCGGCGTCGAGGCCGCGGGCCGACGCCTCGAGGAGGAGGGGGTGGTCTCCGAGGTCGACGGTCACCGCGGTGTCGGCGATATAACCGTCCAGGTGCACCCCGAGGTCGAGCTTGACGACGTCCCCGTCTGAAAAGACCCTTTCGTCATCCCTGGATGCGGTGTCGTGCGCCGCGTCCTCGTTGAGGGAGACGTTGAGGGGAAATGCAAGGCCGGCGCCCGCGTCCTGCACCCACCCCTCGATCTTCTCCACCACCCAAAGGTAGGAGGCCCCCACCCTGATCTCACCCGCGCCCTTTTCACGTATCTCCGAGGCTATCCGTCCCGCCTCGATGTACATGTCCATCACGTCGTCTTTCATCTCATGCCTCATGGTACCAGCTCGCGGGGGAAGCGGGTCATGGTGATAAACCCCCCCTCCTCGATGACCCCTATGTTCTCAAGCCGGACACCGCCGGTCCCGGGGAGATAGAGTCCGGGCTCGTTTGTGACCACATTGCCTTGCACGAGCACTTCCCCCGAGGGCCCGAGGCTCGGGGCTTCGTGGACCTCGAGGCCGACGCCGTGGCCGAGGTTGTGGACAAACCCCGAGTTCCCGGTCCCGTATCCCAGTTCAGAAAAGAAGTCAACCACTGCCCTGTAGACCTCTTCGCCGGTCACGCCCGGGAGTATCCGCGCCTCTGCGAGGTCCTGTGCCTCACTTACCGCCCAAAACATCTCGCGTATCTCAGGAGCGGGCTCTCCCCTGCAGACCGTCCGGCTCATGTCGCTGTAGTAGCCCGTCTGATCGTCTCTTGGGAAGATATCGATGACGATCGGTTCATCCGCCCGCAACGCCCCCTCTCCCCTGATGTGGGGGAACGCGGTCTCTTCTCCGCACGCAACGATAGTATCTGCGGGGGTGCACCCCCTCCTGAGGAGGATCTGGTGCATGGCTGCCCGGACCATCCCGGAAGTGAGGGGAACCGCGCCCCGGGACAAGAGCCCTCCCCTTATCCCGGCTTTCCTGATCATCGTGATCCCGGTTTGCATGGCCTCCTCGACAGCCACCTGCACCTGCCTGATCATCCCGATCTCCCACTCGCTTTTTCTTCCACGCATCGTGACAAGGGCAGCCCTGTCGATCCTGACCTCGACCAGGGTCGAGAGTTCCTTTGCGAGGGCATACGGGAAGTGGGGAGAAACCAGCACCCCCCCATGCACGAGCCCTGCGATCATCCTTGCAAGGGCCCTCCAGCGGTCCTTCTCCTCCTCCTGTATCTCAAAGAGCCCCGCCTCCGACCTGGTCATCACCGAAGCGGTCGACTCTCTCCTTGCCCGCTCATACTCCATCTGCGATACCACGACTGTCCCCTGCTCGCCGGGTTTTTTGATGTATACTATGGGATCAGTCGTGGAGAATCTGGTGAGATAGCGCATATCGGCGTCCTGAGATGACCCGAACGCAACATAGGCTGCCGATCCGCTCTTCAGGATCGCTTCTTCGAGCGCATCCATATGCCATTCTTATTGGAGCCGATCCCACAAGTACTTTTATGAGGGCGCTGACATTTCTGTAATGGACGAGGCCACCAAAGAGCAGTTGAAGTGGAAATTTTACCGCCTTGCGATCCTCCTCAACGGGATAATCCTGCTGGTCGCGCTTGGAGTAATTGCGCTCCTGAAACTGAGGGAGCCCTTTGGAGTTCCCGTTGGCGCCGCACTTCTTTTCATGGCCCTTGGGATTGCGGTTTATTTCAGGAGGCAGTATGTGACCACCAAAAGATGGCTTGATGCCCAGGCCTCGCAGGAACCCGGCGGGGAGCAGAGTCCATGATTGAGAAGGTGAAGGGCGAGATCGAGCTGATGCACAGGCATATCCAGGTGCTGCGGACCGTAGTTGCGCACCAGCCGATCGGCATTATGAAGCTCTCCGAGCTGATGGACCTCCCTTTCCACAGGATCCGCTACTCTCTTCGGGTACTGGAGCAGCTCGGATACATCCGTGCATCACCTTCCGGGGCGGTGGCGACCCCCCAGAGCGAGGTACTCCTTGCCGGCCTGGACCAGGAACTCGGCGAGATGATTGCGCTCCTCGAGAGCATGAAGCACCAGGGAGGCTGACGTGGCAGACGCTTCCCCGGCCCTGCGCCACCCCCGGGCCCGGAATTCCGCTACCTTTAACACCGAAGGCGGCAACCTATATTGGCACATCGGGTGTGCCGCCATAACTCAGTTGGTAGAGTGGCTGGCTGTTAACCAGCATGTCACAGGTTCGAGTCCTGTTGGCGGCGTTTTTTCTTCCAGGGGCCCGTAGCTTAGTCCGGTAAGAGCGCCCGGCTCATAACCGGGCGGTCATGCGTTCAAATCGCATCGGGCCCACTTCCCTATCTCCCCACCTCCGCCGCATTCACAAAGGTTCATATGTGGGAAGGCTGACTCTCCCGGGTATGAAGTGCCCTGTCTGCGGAGATCTGTGTATTCGCGATGCGCCCGAGGTCATCGAGTCCGTCCCGTCCGTATTCTCCCGGTGCAGGAGGTGCACATTCAGGGTGCTTGACAAGAGCATTCCGCTCAGGGGAAGGTTCTACGCAACACCCTGCGAGTGCGGCAAGCGGTTCATAGACGAGGTGTTCGCCCATCTCTACGTGATCATGGTCGAAGAGGGCATCCTTTCCGGGAACGAACCGCTCAAAGCGGTAGGATCACCCCTTCTCCATCCCGGGTTCTTCAAGGCAGGCCCTCCCTTCCTCCCAAAGGATTCCCTTGTCCTCCTCTCGCCCCTCGTGACAGGATCCGCCGCAGAAAGGATCATAAAAGAGGTGCCGGAGGTTCGCGGGGTGGTGAGGTCGGGAGATTTTATCCCCGGGGCAACCGACCCGTCACTTGCCACTCTGCCCCGCACATATGAACTCCTCGCGGGCTGCGACGTGAGGGCGGGCGTATTTCCGACCGGTGCCGGCCCTCTCGTCATCTATGTCCAGCAGTCACAGATGCACATCGAGTTCCCCCGGATCGATAACCCGAAGATCCGGTCCGTGGAACGCCACCTTGCCGCGCACAGCCCTGCGTGGTGCGTGGATGCGTGCTCGGGGGCAGGGACTCTCGGCCTCTGCGCCGCCAGGCATGGTGTACGCGGGGTGGTCCTCAACGACGCATGGTACGCAGCCGCCTTCTGGTCAGCGACAAACCTCCATGTGAACAGGATGTTCCTTCGCACCGGGGAGGTCCGTATGCTCTTTTCCTGCAGAACCCTGCGGGAGCACCCCGTGAGGGAAGACCCGGTCCTTGTTGCCGAGGCAACGGGAGAGCAGTCGATCAGGGTCTACCAGGGGGATTTCCGGCAGCTCTGGAAGGTCCTGCCAGAAGAGCCGGTCTGTGCGGTCCTTGACCTCTTTGAGAAATCTGATACCCGGAAGACCGGTGATGCAATCCGGGAATGGAAGAGCAGGGTCCCCGGCGAGGTATTTATCCCCTAGGGTCGCCATATGGTATGGGGACTAGCCCGGGTGGCCCGGCGTCACCTGTGACCCGAAACCGTCGGCATGCGGGGGGCGAAGTTCGGAGAAGGCGGTACCGGGTTGCCTGTGAACGGTGCAGGCCAACGTTGAAACCTCGTCCCATGAGGTCGGTGGACAGGGATCCAAGCCCCGGAGGGGGCGGCGACCTGTTGTTGC
This sequence comes from Methanolinea sp., assembly GCA_018263335.1. Taxonomy (GTDB): domain Archaea; phylum Halobacteriota; class Methanomicrobia; order Methanomicrobiales; family Methanospirillaceae; genus Methanolinea_A. The sequence continues at coordinate 9,027 of JADFCY010000009.1, forward strand.
GGGGACCGGTCCAGGCCCGGAAGGGAGCAGACTTACCGTAAACATTCGGCGCCCATGGGGTTGCGGGGCGGAGGAGGAATGTGCCCGGAAGAGGCAGCCGCGAGCCGTCGACCGAGAACGTGTCCCCATTTCCCCGGACTGTAAGGTTATGTCAAAAGTCACTATCGTCGGAGCAACCGGAAACGTCGGCACTTTTTCTGCTCACACTCTTGCAAGCATCCCTTACGTGCACGAGATCCTCCTGCACGGGAGAGCCGGGCGCGAGAACCTGCTCTGCGGGATCACGCAGGACCTCATCGACTCTTTCGCCGCATCCGGGCAGGCGGTAGACCTCTCCTGGACAACAGATCTCGAGGATGCCAGGGATTCCGACGTGGTGGTCTGCACGGCGGGGGTACCCCGGAGGCCGGGGCAGGACCGCCTTGACCTTGCGCTTGAGAATGCCCGCATCGTGGCCGGGACGGCGAGGGTAATCGGGGAGTGTGCCCCGCATGCCATGATCCTGATGGTCACAAACCCTGTCGACGTGATGACGTCTGTCGCCCTGAAATACTCAGGGATGCAGCCCAACCAGGTCTTCGGGCTCGGAACGCACCTTGACTCGATGCGGCTGAAATCACTCATCGCCACGCATTTCCGCGTCCACGTGAGCGAGGTCCACACCCGCATCATCGGCGAGCACGGGGAATCCATGGTTCCGCTCTGGTCCGCAACCACGATAGGAGGGATCCAGATCAGCAACCTCCCGGCGTTCTCGCGGCTTCCCGTGGAGGAGATGGTTGCGACAGTCAGGTCGAGCGGCGAGAATATCATACGGAACAAGGGGTCGACGGTATACGGCCCCGGTGAGGCAATCGCAACCCTGGTGCGCACGGTGCTTGGAAACGAGGACCGCATTCTCACGGTCTCTGCCTATATCCGGAGCGAGGTGCACGACATAGGGGACGTCTGCATCGGTGTCCCTGCAAGGATAAACCGGAGCGGTGTCTTTCCGGTCCCGATAAAGATCGCCGAAGACGAGGTGGCACAGTTCAGGGAGTCGGTCGAGAAGATACGCTCCATCACGCAGGAAATCCTGCAGAAATTGCAGGAATAAGAAAAATTTGGGTATTCCTCGCGCTCCATGCAGGGGCATGGATCGAGGCGGGGGACTCCTTTCAGGTTAGGGTCAGTTCTACGATCTCAGCGCGCTCGACACCGGAGATCTTCTGGATCTCGGCTTCAACCGCGTCGCTCTCACCGCCGGCATCGTTGACAATCGCCGCAACCTTGAGGGCTTTTAAGCCAAACCCGATGGGCTCTTCGCGGATGTCCCGAACCGATGGGACCTTCTCCTGGATCTCTCTCTTCAAGGCCACAAGGTCCACTTCAGGGGATTCTGGCATGACCTTCAGGATGATGGCGACCGTGCCCATTGGTCAGGGCCCCCCGAACCCGCATTTCGGGCAGGTGTAGGGGATGCTCTGCTCGCGGCACCGGTAGCATCTCCTGATCTGATAATCGCATTTCGGGCACCCGAACTCGGTGGCGCCCGGTTCGGCCAGTGGTGAACTGCATGATGTGCACTTTCTGATCGGCATGAAACCCTCCTGATTGGATGTTCTCATATATTCTATTCTGAAACACTAAAAAAGCCAATGGTCGTACCGATGGTGGGGACTCCCGTGAGCGCTGCACGGATCCTATCGGGATGCCTCCCGGAGACGACCAGCGCGGGCACACCGCGGCCGAGCACGAAAGGGAGGAAGCAGGGGTCGACATCGTCGGTCACTACCGGCGATACGATGGAGGTGCAGAGCCGGCCGGAGGATCGGATCCCGTCCACTGATTTGAGCAGGACGAGGGGAAGCCGCAGGATGTGCGCACACCACGCTGCAATCGTATCGGAGGTCACCTCCCAGCGGTGGGGGAGGGGGTCTTTTGCCAAAAGATGGCCATAGGGAAGCAGGACCAAAGGGCGGTCCGGGGTCCGAAGCGTGGTGGTGACGGGAAGGCCAAACGAGGAGAGGTACCACCCGTACTGCTCCATCGCCGCGATGGCCATCCAGTGTGCCGCGGAGCCATCAACAGGGCATTTTCTCACCAGGTCTGCAAATGCGCCCCCTCCCGGGACAATCAGGACCGGGAGGCCGAGATCCAGGATTTGCGAGCAGATCTCCCCGGCACAGTCATTGAGGCTTCCGCCAATCTTTAAGACGACTGGGGGGCACAGGGCAGGCATTTTCTCTTCTCAATGAATGCATTTCAGCAGATTAATACCTCACTGCCTTCCCACCTTTCTCGCGTGATCCGGACCCTCCTTTTCCTCTTCCTCTTCCTTGCCGGCCCGGCGTCGGGGGTGATGCTCGTCGAGTTCTGCCCCGATCCATACCTCCCCCACGACCGTGACGAGTACCTCTGCCTCGAAGGATGGGGCCCTGCAGAGGGCATCATGGTAACGGACGGGGAAGGGGGGTTCCGGTTCCCTCCTGGGACGGTCCTTTCGGGCCGGACGGTCGTTGCCATGGACGCGGAGGCCTACCGCAGCAGCCACGGCCAATATCCTGATTTCGAATGGGACGGGCACTCCCCCGAGGTCCCCGACGTGGTCAGGACAGGACGGTTCCAGCTCTCGAACGCCGGTGATGAGATCCTTGTCTATTCCGGCGGAGTGTGCATCCAGAAGGTGGAATGGCCGGGCACGGTCTCGGCGCGCCAGGGGCAGGTGCACTTCTTTTCCGACGGCAGGTGGGACGGAAGGGTGCTGATGCTCGGCCAGTCGCAGTTTGCGCCGGCCACGTTTCACGATGCCGGGGGGATCGCGTTCGTCTCTCCGGACTGTTCAAGGGAGGTCTTCTCGGCCCTGGTCATGGGCGCGGAGGAAGAGATCCTGGTGAGCATCTACGAGTTCACGAGCCCCGTCCTTTCGGGCTTTCTCGAGGAGGCGGCTGCGCGGGGGGTTGCAGTCGAAGTCCTCCTTGAAGGAGGGCCTGTGGGGGGTATCCCAGGAGAAGAGCACGACGTGGTGGCACGCCTCCTCCGGTCAGGCATCACGGTCCGGACCATGCAGGGGACGGATCTGGTGCACAGCCCCTACCGTTTCCTCCATTCCAAGTACATGGTGATAGACAGGAGCCGTGTGCTGGTCACGAGCGAGAACTTCAAGGAGAACGGGTTTCCCGAGAGGGGCGTGAGGGGGAACAGGGGGTGGGGCGTGGCAATCATGCACACCGGCCTCGCGGAATACCTCAGGTCCGTCTACCTCCACGATGCAGGGGGAGAGTGGACAGTCGGGGCGGTGCCCAGGGCAGGGGACCCCGAGATCCCCACGTTTGGGAAATATCCCGCGGTCTTTTCGCCGTACGTGTTTGAAGGAGCGACCGTTACTCCCGTCATCTCTCCTGACACAAGCAGCCTGCTGCACCCGTTGATCCTCAATGCGAAGAGAAGCGTGGACATAGAGATGGCCTACATCACCAACGAGACGGCGCAGTCCCTGAATCCTTTCCTTGCAGACGCGGTCAACGTCTCCCGCCGGGGTATTCCGGTGAGAGTGATCCTTGACTCCTACTACTACAACGTTGAAGGGGATGCGGACAACGACGAACTCGTCGACCTGCTCAACAGGATGGCGGCGGCAGAAAGCCTGCCGCTCGAGGCGCGTTGCGCATACCTTGGCCCCGACAGCGTTGAAAAGATCCATAACAAGGGGGTTATCGTCGACCGGGAGCAGGTCCTTGTCAGCAGCATCAACTGGAATATGAACTCGCCGACCTTCAACCGGGAAGTGGGAGTGATCATTCACCACCCGGGAGTCGGAGAATATTACTCCCTCGCATTCGAGAGCGACTGGGAAAAGGCCGGCCAAAAAGAGGTGGGGAGAGGCCCCGACCGCATGAAGATCGCTGCCGCCTGCGTGGTTATTGCCGCCCTTCTTCTCCTCTTCTGGTACCGGAGGAGGGGTGGAAGACTCCGGGCTACCCCTCGCAATCGTGGCTGAATTCGCCGCTTTCGCGGACCCCCCCGTCTTTCATGGCGCACTGGCAGATGTCGCAGAGGGTGATGGCATCTTCCCTGCCTGCGACGGCCAGCACCCAGCGGTCGATGAGGGCGTCCATGTCTGCCGAGAGCTCAAACGTTGCGTCACCGCGTTTCCTGCTGATATACTGCGAGACTGCGGCCCTCGTGATACCAAGTCTCTTTGCCGCCTCGCTCTGGCTGAGCCCCTGCTGCTGGATGAGCCGGAATACCATCTCGGCTCTCATTGCCGGGAGAAACCTGCGGACCATGGTGTCGCACACCATGATGTCGCAGTCCCTCTCTCTCATGCCGTCACCGCGGCAGGACGGTTCTGGTAGATGATCTGCCGAGCGTCCTTGAAGTTGAACTTCTCGATGATCAGGTGCTGCTCTTTCAGTTTCTTCAATGCGTATCTCACCGTGCGTGGTGCAAGACGTGTCTTATTCACCAGGTCCTTATGGGTCATTGCCCCGCCTTCATCGAGTATGTGAAGGACGGTGAGAGATGAGGGTGGAAGGTTCATCTCTGGCATGCATAATATGTTAACGCCGTTAACATATCAACCTGTCGGTGCTTATCATGTCTGAGGAGATACCACTCTCCCGTGATACTGGTCAGGCAGGAGAAGATTGCAGTCCTCGTTCTCGTCCTGGTCATCGTCGTCGTGCTCACCGCATCTCTGGTCATTGAATCGGCCGGGAAGGGCTTCTTCTCACGCCCCTATGGTCCGGGGAGTGCGGAAGGAGAGCTCGTGAGTCACCAGGGCGCAGTCGAGGAGAGCACGATGACCGCGAGCGGCGGCCACCAGGTCCTGGTGGTCTCGGGTGTGCGGGTCTTTCTTCCCTCCAGCTCTGTCAGGAGAGGGTGGCCCCGGCCGGGCGATGAGGTCTCGTTGTACGGCACGGTCCAGACATACCGCGGCGAGAGAGAGATCCTTGTCCGCTCGGCCGATGACATTTTCCCCCTCTCCTCACCTGCCAGGTGAGGAACGCAGCAACGGATACGGTCAATCTTAATAAGTGATCGGGTGAGTACGTGAAGAATGTGAACCCTGGCAGCCTGGAAAGAGAAGGAGGATCCGGCGACCGGCGCACCATTGGGCCCCCCGGCCCGGCTCAGCAGATCTGGATACTCGTCCTCCTCGGGGCGATCTGCATCGGCCTCGAGATTGGCGTGCACCTCTTTTTACGCACCGCGATCGGCTATACCCACATCTTTTACGTGCTGCTGGTCCTCGCGGCGATCTGGTATTACCAGAAAGCGCTCATCGTTGCCGCGGCGCTCGTCGCAGCCACGTTCCTCACCAGTATTATCGTCGGCGACTTTTCCTGGGCAACCCTGCTTCGGGCGGCGATGTTTCTGGTAGTCACATGGATCGTGGCGAGGATATCGGAGGAGAGGGACCGTGCAAAGGAAGAGATAATTCTCCAGAAGAAGGCGATTGAAGAGAAGCACTCGGCGCTTGTCGGATACCTTGCGGAGGTGGCACTCCGGATGAAGAACCCGGTCAACCTCATGCGGGACAACATGGCCGCCATACGCCTGCAGCTTGAAAGCGAGAAGCCTGACCTTGAGGCGGTGAAGATGGAACTCTCGGTGCAGATCACCCATGCAGATCAGATCATCGCCAACTTCAGGGAATTGAACCAGGCGATCGTCGAGGAGCGGGACGAGATACCCCTCGCATACCGGGATTTCCTCACACGTTGAACAGGTGGGTGCGCATGTCGATCGATCTTGCGGGAATCGGGCAGAACCGGCTGTTCCTGGTCTTGTCCTCGGCAGAGAGGCTGAAACAGAACAACATCTCCATCATACGCTCACTTACCGGCCAGGGACACCGGGTCGTCGTGATCACCTCGAACCACCCGTCTGCCGTGCTGAAGAAACTCTACGCCGCAGAAGGGATCGAGATGGGGCGTGTCTCGTTCATCGACACCATCACCAAGTACGCGATGGGACGGGTCCCGGAAGGACAGGAGGACTGCCGGTACATCAGCAGCCCTTCCAACCTGACAGACCTTGGCATCGCGATCACGGAGGTGTTAAACACCCTCTCTGGGGAGAAGGCCTGCCTGCTCTTTGACTCCATCAGCACCCTGCTGATCTACATCCCCTCGACAAATATCTCGAAGTTCATCCACTTCATCACGAGCAAGCTCAGGCTTGTCGACGCATCGGGGATATTCCTTGCCGTCGAGAAAGGGCTCGACCCCCTCCTCCTCACCCAGCTGACTACCTACGTCGACGGAACCATCGACATGGACATGTCGCCCCGGGCAGAAGACGCAAAGGAGGTCGGATCGGGCGCATGACTATCATGAATCTCTCCGCAGGGAATGCACCTCGTAGCGGACGAGGCCCCTTTCCACGCACTCCCTGACCTGTCTCTCCCTCTGCGAGAGCGCACCGGTCTTCCCGGTCTTTACCTCGAGGAACGTGATCCGCTCGAGCGACCCGGCAGAGAGCCCCTCGAATACGATGAGGTCGACTGGTGTCCCGAGGAACCTTGCATCGCGCGGGTCGTAAGAGAACCCCGGGAAGTAGGGAATCAGGTGCTCAGTCACCTTTCCCCTGATGACGGCCCCGCTCATCTCGATGGCATCGCGGCGGACACGGGCCTCTTCCCGGAGCGTCCACTCGCGGTGGAGGAGTTCTGCCCTCTCTCTCACCTCGTCTTCCATCTTCTGTGATCGCCATTCTTCGAAGAGGCAGGCGGCTCTCCGGTCAAGGGTCATGCGAAGTGCAAGGTACCTCCATGCGAGGAGGATGGTCCCAATGACGAGCAGGAGGAGGGCCCATTCGATCATATCCAGAACACTGTGATCAAAGGGGAAAAATACTCCTCGTGCGGGGTGAAAGAGTGCAACCGGGTGCCGCGACGACCAAAAAGACGCAAATCAGGACGCGGCTTCAAGCCGTGCGAGTGCTTCTCCGGCCGATTCTCTTACCCTTCTGTCCGGGTCTTTTGTTGCTTCCTTGAGCACCTCAAGTGCAGATTTGTCCCCCAGCCTGCCAAGTGCCCATGCCGCGTGCTTCCTGACCAGGGCATCCCGATCCTTCATCTTCTCGATAAGCGCGGGGACAGCCCGCGGGTCACCGAGCCTCCCGAGGCCGATCGCCGCGCCGATCCGAAGCCACTTCTCTTCCGAAGAGAGTGCCTTCAGGAGAGGGTCGTATGCCCGACCGTTGCCGATCGTGCCGAGCGTCTTTGCCGCGATCCAGGAGACGTCCACGAAGGGGTCGTTCAGTGCATCGATCAGGGGCTGCACGGCAGTCGCGTCCCCGACGCGTTCGAGGGCCTCCGCTGCTTTCCACCGTTCATCAAGGTGCCTGCTCTGGAGGAGCTTTATGAGACCCCTGACCGTCCGCCTCCGTGCATCTTCCTCTGCCTGTATCCTCTGCGGCGAAGGAGAACCCTCTGGCATATCCTGCCCACCAACAGGCAGGAGTGTGAGACAGGGAATGATAAGAGTTGCGCTTGGAATTTCCCGGAGACTGGTATCCCTGCCGGGACCTCCCCCTCCCGGATTTGGGCGAGATCGCCCGGTATGTTCATTCCCGGAGAATGTCCAGGCTCACATCGAGGTTTCTGACGCTGTGTGTGAGGCATCCGAGACTGATCAGGTCGACCCCTCCAATCGCGTAGTCTGCAAGGTTCTCCTCAGTGACCCCGCCAGAGACCTCGACAAGGAGGCCATCGCGGAGCCCTGCCTCCTTCAGCCGCGAGAGGGATTCTCGTACTTCTCCGGGGAGCATATTATCGAAAAGAAGGATGTCGGCACCGGCACGGGCCGCTCTCACCGCCTCTTGTGGGCTCTGCACTTCGACTTCCACTTTCCTGTATCTTGAGTATTCCTTTGCCCTGGCTACGGCCTCTTCCACAGACACGAGTGCCAGGTGATTGTCCTTGACGAGGATGCCATCGGAGAGAGTCATGCGGTGGGGGTCCCCGCCGCCAATGATGACTGCTTTCTTGTCAAGGAGGCGGAGCCCCGGCGCCGTCTTCCGGGTGGAGGCGATCCGGCAGCCTGCCCCGGCACTCTCGATCATTTCCTGTAAGCGGCGGGTCATCGTGGCGATCCCGCTCATCCTCCCCATGATGTTGAGCGCGGTCCGCTCGACAAGGAGTACTGCGCTCGCCGGCCCCCCGAGGGTCGCGAGTGTTGTGCCCGGCTCCACCCTGTCGCCGTCAGAGACCATGGGAGATACGGTGACACCGAGCGCCCGGAAGAGTGCGCAGGCCTCCTCGAGCCCCGCGATTACCCCCCCGTCTTTTGCGATGATTCTTGCGGTGCAGCGCTGGCCGGAGAGGAGCGAATCAGAGGTGATGTCGCCCATGGGTGCATCCTCCCGCAGGAAAGAGAGGAGGTGTTCCAGGGGGATTGCAGGGCCCTTCGTCACCGGCCGATCACCAGCATCCGCTCGATCGCCCCCCTCGCCCTCTCCATGATGTCCGGGGGAAGGGTAACCTCGAACTGTTCCCGCTCGAGGGCTGCGAGGAGGTCTTCTACTGTGGTCTTCTTCATGTCTTCGCAGACGGCCTCCTCCTTCACATGGAAGGTATGGCCCGGGTAGAGCGTCTTCAACCGGTAGGCCATCTCCCTCTCGGTCAGGATGTTCCAGGCAGCATCTTCCCTGATGCTCCCAACCAGCCTGACCATCCCCCCCGTGGAGGCGACCACGTCTGACCCGCGCTGGATCTCGGGACGGCACTCGGGGTGGCAGACGATCGCCCCGCCACGCCGCCGGGCTGCGAGGAGGTCTTCGGGGGTAAAGCACTCGTGTACGTAGCAGTGCCCCCCGGGAGGGATCGCGATGATTTCTTTCTCAGGGACCTGGTCCTGGATATACGCGGCCAGGTTGGAATCGGGGCCGACAATGACCTCTTTGCCAGCAAGGGACCTGACGACCTTGACAGCGTTTGCGGAGGTGCAGATCACGTCGGCAAGCGCCTTGCACTCCGCGGTGCTGTTGATGTAGAGGACCACGTGGGCGCCGGGGTGGCGCTCCCTGGCCTCGCGGATCATTCCGGGCGTGAGCTGGTCCGCGAGCGGGCAGAGTGCGTCCCTGACCGGGATGATCACCTTCTTTTTGGGGTTGAGGATCTTGGCGGTCTCAGCCATGAAGAGAACCCCGCAGAAGACGATGAGCGGGGCTTCTGTCTCCCTTGCTTTCTGCGCGAGCTCGAGGCTGTCCCCGACAACGTCAGAGAGATCCTGTATCTCGGGCCGCTGGTAGTTGTGCGCCAGGATGATGGCATTTTTTTCCTTCTTCAATGCAAGGATGCGCGCGGTCCTGTTCATGTCCCGACCACCAGGGGCTGTTCGAGGTTCTTCAGGAGGGTGAGGATCGAGAGGGCAGCAAGGTAGCTGGTGGCAGGGTTGTCGGGGCTTGGGACGTTGCTCACCCTGATGTAGACCTCGCCAAAGTCCCCCTCTGCCTCGATCTCGTGGATGTTCCTTTCGACGGACGGGTCTGCGTACAGTTCCACGTCGGCATCCCTCCCGGCGGCGAGGCTCAATGCCACCGAGACGTTCACGTTCTTTGGGAACTCCTTGATGCACTCGTGGGACTTGCCCTGGAATACGAGGCAGCGCTCCGCGGTCGTGATGCCAAGGGACCCGGGGCTCTTTGTCGTCCTGAGAAGGAGCCGGCGGATCGGGGAGATCTGGCCGACCTTCAGGTTGTCGAGCCCCAGTATCGCGCCGCTCGGGATGTGGATGTGTGTCCCGGTCACCCTCGCGATGCGGACGAGGTCCTCGCGGAAATTGGGGTCGGCGAGAGCTCCGACAGAGAGGAGGATGAGGTGCTTTCTTTTTGCCAGCACCATCTCCGCATACTGGCGCACCGCCCTGACCGATGCGGCCTCCACTACGTAATCGAAGTCACCGGTGATGAAGGACTCGAAGTCCTGGTATGCGGTCCCCCCTGAGAGCGCGGCAAGTTCGAGGGCCCGCGAATAGACCTGGTCATAGAGGGCCACTATCTCACAGTTCTCGCGGTATTTCGCGATGATGTGGCCGATATTTCCGCAACCGAGCACCCCGATCCTGATCATTGTACTCAGATAGTGAATATCACCGGTTAAGCATTTTCCCATGCAATCGGGAGTTCTCCCCCTGTTCCCCCTGATTCGGCGAAATTTTCCCGCATTCGACGGGGCTCAACGATTTTGCAATTCCCAAAGGACCCGGAGGTGAACCCTCATCTGGTCTGCCAGAGAGAGTATTCACAGGAATTGGGGATGAACGGAGCGGGACACTCACCTGGCAGGAACACGATACGCTCGATTGTGCAAAAGAGGGTGTACATAAAGACATACGGGTGTACCTACAACGAGGGGGACAGCAGAAAGCTTGCCGCGGTCCTCGAGCGCCAGGGTTGCACCCTGGTGAGCCGGCCTGAGGAGGCCGATGCCATCGTCGTCAACACCTGCACGGTTGTTGGTGCGACCGAACGAAAAGTGCTCAAGCACCTCCGCGCCCTCCGCACCTGCCCGCTCTATGTCACCGGCTGCATGGCAACTGTCCAGAGGGATGCCATACTCTCTGCCTGCGATCCTGTGTTCATCCACCCAGGCGAGATACATGCCGCGTACGCAGAAGAAGGAGACGTTCCTGCCGGACCGGTAGGGATCGTGCAGGTGTGCCAGGGGTGCAGGGGGTCATGCTCCTACTGTATCACCCGGATGGCACGCGGTCCCCTGGTGAGTGCGGACACGGGCGCGATACTCGGCGAGGTGAGAGCTCTCGTCCGGAATGGGGCGGTTGAGATCCGGCTGACCGGCCAGGACGTAAGCGCCTGGGGCACTGATATCGGATCGCACCTTGGAGCACTTCTCCAGGAAATCAGCGGGGTCCCCGGCGTGTTCCGTGTCCGTGTGGGGATGATGAACCCCGCAACCCTCTCTCCCATTCAAGAGACGGTGGCCGGGGCATTCTCGGGTGAGAAGATATTCAAGTTCCTTCACCTCCCGGTCCAGTCCGGGTCGGATACGGTCCTCGAGCGGATGGGAAGGGGATACACCAAGTCGGAGGTATTGGCGATTGTGGAGAGGTTCCGTGCATACTGTCCAGGGATCTCACTCCATACCGATCTCATCTGCGGCTACCCGGGGGAGACCGATGAGGAGTTTTGCGAGACCCTGGACCTTCTCTCTCGTATGCAGCCTGACAAGGTGAACGTCACCCGTTACTCGCCACGGCCACAGACTCCTGCAGCACGGGAAAAGGACATGCCAGACCGCTTCAAGAAGGAGAGGTCAAGAGTCCTTCTGACCTGCGCAGAGAAGATTGCGAAGTCCAGGAACGCGGCATGGGTCTCGAGGGAGGTCCCGGTTCTCATTACCGAGGTCCTCCGCCCTGGTTCAGCGATGGGCCGGACCCAGTACTACCAGGGGGTTGTGGTGAAGGGGGACCTCACACCCGGGAACGTCAGGATGGTCCGCCTGACCGAGGACAGGACTTACTACTTCATCGGGGAACTGGTGTGATCCGTCCGGCACCCTTCACCCATGTCAACGGGGGTTCGCGGGCCCTCCGGGTATATCGCATGATGCGGTGTATGGCACGCTTGCAGGGAGAAAGGGAACCATTATTGCATATGCAGCCCACTCCTCATCTACGCCCCAAAAACCGGGAAAAAAGAGTGAGAAGAGGAGAATTGCGCAGATGGACCAGATTGAGAAGGGATACAGGGAACTTTTGAAGAAGATCGACGAATTCAACTCGAAAAGAGACGAGCTCTCAGAAGAGGTCCGTGCCCGCGAGGCAGCCCTGATGGCCCGCATGGGCGAGATGACCGCACCCCTTGTCGCAAGGATTGGGATGAATATGCTGAAGAGGGGAAAGGCGGACACCAAAGGCGAGATGTACGACACGGTGTATTATCAACAGAAGATGATAGTCCTTGGAAAGACCGATCCTGTTGCCCACCGCCCCGACAACATCAGCAAGAAGGTTGACGACCAGTTCTGCGTCCTCGCCGAGGACGGCAGGTTTTACGAGATGATGTACAGCACCGGGGGTATCGTCGTCGATTCCTACCAGAACCCCCTCTCACCGGAAGACGCGCTCCAGATCTACGGCCATGAGATCATGGTGATGCTGTACCGGGCGATGCGCGATTACCTTGAGGGGCAGAAGGAACTCCTGGATGCACTTGAGAAGACCCTCGCGTTCGTGCTTGCAGAAAAGTGAGTGAGAAGAAAAGGATCACTTCCACTTGAAGAGGGGGAAGACGGGTTTCAGGAGGTCTTCGTCGGGTTTGTCGAATACCGAGATCTCCATGTTCTTCTCATATGCCTTCCCCTGCTCATTCTGGTATTTTACCCTGACCCTGGTCTTCTCGATCGTCATTTCAGAGGAGAGCATCTTCTCTGCATCCTCTTCAAGAGACGGGACGTGATACTTGACCTCCTGAGGCATCAGGGTGAGGAGTATCGAGACTGCCTTCGCATTCCCCTTGTTCCTGACGATAATTCCCCTGCCGTCCTCTCTCATGCGCACGGATATGTTGGGTGTCATGGCACTGTCCTGCATGATAAAAAAAGACATCGCGAGTGCGATCACGAGGACGACCCCAATAAGGCTCGCATAAATGTCCACGAGGAAGTAAAGTGCCCCGCAGGCCACCAGTCCCAAAACCACCAGAATAATCTGGTTCTTTTCCATGGTATCCACTCAGCTCCGATCGGTAATAAGAAGGTATGAAGTGGGCCCGATGTGATTCGAACACATGACCTCCCGGTTATCAGCCGGGCGCACCACCGGGCTATGCTACGGGCCCCTGATGTCCCAATAAGTTAAACCCCCGACCCTTTTATAGGTTTTGAGTCGCTCCCTTCGTTCTCTCGTGACCGTCATATTATTTGTACCTGCGCAGAGTAACTGTGACAGGAACATGTTGGTGGAGGATAATGACGACACAGTATCTGCTTGGCAATGAAGCAATCGCAAGAGGGTGCCTCGCATCACCCGTCCATTTCGTGACCGGGTATCCCGGGACGCCTTCCTCGGAGGTGATCGACATACTCCGTTCCCTCCCTGAACGGGACTTCTACGTCGAATGGTCGGTGAACGAGAAGGTGGCACTCGAGAATGCCCTGGCCGCGGCGTGGTGCGGGCTCCGGGCGCTCTGCACGATGAAGCACGTGGGCCTCAACGTCGCCGCCGACCCGCTGATGACAAGCGCCTATACCGGGGTCACGGGGGGCCTCGTGATCATGAGCGCGGATGACCCGTTCGCGCACAGCTCCCAGAACGAGCAGGACAGCCGCTGTTATGCGCTCTTCTCGCGCCTCCCCTGCCTTGACCCCTCCACCATCCAGGAAGCCCACGACATGGTCAGGGACGCCTTCGCACTCTCTGAAGAGTTCTCCCTCCCGGTCATCTTCAGGCCGACCACACGGATCTGCCACTCCAAGGGGGACACGGTGACAGGGGACCCTGCCCATGTCAAAAGGAAAGGAGAGTTCCAGCGAAACCCCCAGCAGTACGTGGTGATCCCCGCGCACACACGGGTTCTCCACCGGAAACTGAACCAGAAGCAGCCGCTGGTAAAGAGAGCACTGGTTGAGAAGGGGTATAACCATGCGGTGGTGCGTGGTCCCGTGGCCGTCGTGGCAAGCGGGATTGCGGCGTCCTACGTCCAGGAGGTGCTTCCCGACAGTGTCTCCTTCATGAAGATAGGGGCATATCCGATCGACGAGGAGTGGCTTGCGGCGTTTGTCCAACAGCACGAGATGGTCCTCGTCGTCGAGGAGCTTCACCCAGTGGTGGAGGATGCGGTGCGGCAGGTGGCGGGCTGCGTGGCCGTGCATGGAAAGAAGGACGGCATGGTCCCGTACGAGGGGGAGCTCTCCACCGTGGCGGTGGCAAAGATCATGCAGGCCTGTGGCATCGCACCTTCCAGGGTGTTCTCAGAACCCAGTCCGGCCGGGGATGTCCCCGGCCGTCCCCCCATCCTCTGTGCAGGGTGCATGCACCGGCCGGTCTTCTATGCCATGCGGAGAGTCTTCAAGGACGGCATCTTCCCAAGCGATATCGGGTGCTACACCCTCGGGCTCCAGCTTGGTGCCGTGGACACCACGATCTGCATGGGGGCATCCGTCACGGTTGCCAGCGGTATCGCCCAGTCGGGGGAGGATCGGGACGTGGTCGCAACCATCGGCGATTCGACGTTCCTGCACACCGGCATCCCGGGCCTCCTGAACGCGGTCTACAACGGGGCGAAGATGATCCTTGTCATCCTCGACAACAGGGTGACAGCCATGACCGGCCACCAGCCGAACCCCTCCAGCGGGATGACTGCCTGCGGCACCCCTGTCCCCCCGGTCTCCCTCGAGGCCATCTGCAGGGCATGCGGCGTCAGTTACGTGGAGACAGTGGACCCCTACGACCTCGTCTCCCTGATCTCCGTCCTGAAGGAAGCACGGGAGCGCCCCGGCGTGAAGGTCATCATCGCCCGCCAGCCGTGCGTCATCACCGCACGCAGGGCAGGCATACGACGCGGCAGGTATCAGGTAGACCCCGAGACCTGCACGGCATGCGGTCTCTGCATCAAGTTCGGGTGTCCTGCCATCGAGAAGGCCGGCGAGAAGGCGTTCATCAATGACCTGTGCAGCGGCTGCGGGGTGTGCGTCCAGATTTGCCCTGCAGGTGCAATCGGCAGGGAGGTGAAGAGATGACCCGGAGTTTCGACATCCTGATGGTGGGAATCGGCGGGCAGGGGATCATCCTCGCCTCGAATATCCTGGGGGAGGCATGCCTGATCGAGGGGAGGAGCGTCCGCGGAGCAGAGACCCACGGCATGGCCCAGCGGGGAGGCTCTGTCGAGGGGCACATCCGCATTGACGGGAAGTTCGGGCCACTCATTGCACCCGGCACCGCGCACCTGATGATCGCCTTTGACATGCTCGAGGCGCTGCGGTATGCCCATTTCCTTATGCCCGACGGGCACATGGTCGTAAACAGCCACATCGTCATCCCCACGTCAGTATTCATGCAGGGGGCCGCGATACCGGACAAGGAGGCGGTGCGGGAGCGCCTGGAGGGGTGGCCACTCTGCCTCGTGGACGCGGATGTGCTCGCCGCGGAAGCGGGCAGTCCCCTGTCGCAGAACGTGGTGATGATCGGCGCGGCATCGTGGTTCATGCCCTTTGCACCCTCCTCGCTTCTCACCGCGGTCGAGCGACTGGTCCCAAAGAAGACGGTCGCGATCAACAGGAACGCATTCGAACTCGGCAGGGCGGCCGGGGAGAAGTGCAAAGAAGGGAGCAGGAACGCGTGAGATCCCCCGATCTCGGCCCGTTCTCCCCGGACACACTCTACCACGGGGACGCCCTGGACCTCCTGCCGCTCCTCGGTGCGGGGAGCATCGATCTCATCGTCACGGATCCCCCGTTTGCCATCGACTTTAGGGCCAGGAAGATGAATTACCACCGCACCGGTTCGCGGGTACTCGAAGGGTACCGCGAGATCCCGGGACACGAGTACGGACAGTTCACTAAACAGTGGATGGAGGAGGCATTCCGGGTGCTCTCGCCGACGGGAAGCATGTATGTCTTCTCAGGGTGGAACCGGCTGAAAGATGTCCTCTGCGGCCTGGACGACGCAGGGTTTACGACAATCAACCACCTGATCTGGAAGTACCAGTTCGGGGTGTTCACCCGGAAGAAGTTCGTCACCAGCCATTACCATATCCTTTTTGCGGTAAAAGATCCCGGGAATTACGTCTTTCACAAGGTGGAACATTATCCTGAGGACGTCTGGGTGATCAACCGCGAATACTGGAAGGGCAGGAAGAAGACACCCACGAAGCTCCCCTCCCAGCTTGTGCGCAGGATACTTGCGTTCTCGAGCAACCCCGGGGACATGGTGCTTGACCCGTTCATTGGATCGGGTACCGTTGCGGTGGTGAGCCGGGAGATGGGGAGGCACTTCCTCGGGTTCGAGGTGGTCGACGAGTATTTCCGTTTCGCGCAGGAGCGGCTGGATGGGGGCGTGCCCGCAGGCGCACGGGAAAGAGACGGCAGTGGCGAGAGAAAAGAGCACGCTGAGGGGGAGAATTGAACTCCCGAGGGGCAGAAGCCCCACAGGCTCTCCAGGCCTGCGCCGTACCGCTAGACTACCTCAGCAAAAAGGTGTATCCATACTATGGGGCGGGTCTTTTTTTAATGGTATCTCATCGAGAGGGCAGGAGAGATGAGATCCCAGGCGACTGAGGGATGAGCGGGAACGTTTTTTTAAAGGCTCTTCTCCCCGCCCCTCATCGCTTCTCCTTCGTTTTCCAGCCCTTTTGGTATGTCCCGGGCCGCATGAAGACGGTCCGCGGCGCCGCCACGAGCCCTGTCTGTCCCGGTGCGACCTGCGCAGACGAGACGATAGCCTCGCCGATGCAGACCAGTTGTCCCTTCTCCGTCAGGACCGCAACCGCCTCGCCTCTCGTAAATGCATCCTGGCGGATGACCCCCACCCCTGCAAGCGCCGCGCCGTGGCAGAGCGCGTCCACGGCGGTGTCCCGGATGACAAGGGAAGGGAGTCCTCCCGCAATCGTCTCTGGAGGGAGGATCATCTCTGCGAGGTGACGGAGGTTCCCGTCACCGGCACGCACCGCCGCGTCTTTGAGGTCGTGGAGCGTATGTGCGTGTTCCTCTGAGAAGACCCCTGACCTCACCCGCCGGAGCTCCTGCATGTGGGCACCGCAGCCGAGTGCAAGCCCCAGGTGGTGGCAGAGCGAGCGGATGTACGTCCCGGCGTCGCAGGTGATGCGGAGGACCGCCAGGCGCTCACTGGCCTCGAGGACATCGAGCGCTTTCACGGTCCTGATGCGCAGGTTGCGGGCGACCGCGCTCCTTCTGGGTGGCCGCTGGTAGATCCGCCCGCAGAACTCTGCGGCCGCCCGCCTCAATGCCTCTTCCCGCACATCGCCGTGGAGGCGGATGGCCGCCACGTACTCCTTCTCCTCCGAGAGGAGGATCGGGGCGAGCCGCACGGCGTTACCGATCATCACGACGAGGACCCCTGAGACCCCGGGGTCCAGCGTTCCCGCATGGCCGACCCTCGCGCCGAGGATTTTGCCGGCCCAGGCCGTCACCTGGTGGCTGGAAGGCCCCCTTGGCTTGTCCAGGACCAGCAGCCCGTGTTCCGGGATCGTGGTCATCCCCCTCCGGGCCGCCGCGTGCCGGGATTCCCTTCCAGGTAGCGGTTCAGCGCATCAAGCGTCCCTTCAAGCGAGCCGTCCCCCACGACCACGGGGTCGTGCCCGCCGCCCCTCATGGCCCCGGCGGTGACCTCGCCGATTGCCACCAGCAGGAGGCCGGGACGGTCTTCCCACCGTGCCTCCCGGTACGACATGGCGCTCGTGAAGAGGAGGGCGTCTGCATCCCCGAGAGGGAGGGGTTCCCCCGTGGGTATAAGGGAGTAGCATGCGACCTCTGTCACCCGTCCCCCTGCATCCCTGATGGAGGAGAGGAGTCCGGGGTTCGGGACGTCTGCCCGGGGGATCCCGATATGTTTCCCCTCGATCCACGGCCCGAGGAACCGGACGAAGTCGCTGCTGTAGAAGCGGGGAAGCACCTCTGCCTCGATGCCGTACGCTTCCAGTTCCCTCCGCGTCTGGGGCCCGATTGCCACCACCCTCGGCCAGCGGGAGAGGCGCGGCCCGATCAGGCGGGCGGGAAGTGCGCTCGTGAAGAAGATGCAGTCGAAGGTGCTTTGGTCAGTATCATCGACGAACCGGGCGATCTCCTCCATGTTCACCCTTGCCCGGAGCGGCGAGACGGAAAAGCACCGGTGCCCGAACCGGGCACAGCGCGCCCCGTCGTCACAACTCTTCTCCTGCAACCTGGTGATCGCGATCAGCATACGGAGGCTCCCGGCATTATGGAGAGTGGTGTTCTATCTGTTTCGATTCCTTTATCTTAATTCCCCTCCATCCTAGGCGAGGATGATAGAGATCCTGGCAGGGACCGCGGCTGGAGTGGCACTCGGGCTCCTCTCAGGCCTTCTCCCAGGGGTCCATGTCAACACGATGGCCGCGATCATGCTTGCGTCCCTCGCGATTCTCCTCCCCCTTTTTGGTCCGTTTTTCCTTGCGGCAGCCCTCTTCTCGGCCCTTATTACCCACTGCTTCCTCGATGCCGTCCCGAGCACGTTCCTTGGCATCCCCGATGCCGATACTGCGCTTGCGGTGCTGCCGGCCCATGCCCTCTGCATGGAGGGGAAGGGGGAGGAAGCGGTCCGGATCTCTGCACTCGGGAGCGCAACGGGCCTTGCGCTCGCCGTACCAGTCACCGCCGCACTGCTCCTTGTCATGCCACACCTCCAGTCATCCCTCGACTGGGCGAGCGGTGTCATTCTGGTCGCGGTGATCGGCTTTCTGCTGGTGCAGAGCGAGGCCCCGGGGTGGGGCCTTCTCGTCTTCTTCGCATCAGGGATTCTCGGGGTATTTTCGTTCCGGTACGCGTTTCTTGCCCCGCCGCTCCTTGGGGAGAGCGCGGTGCTGATGCCGCTCCTCTCCGGCCTCTTTGGCATATCCATGCTCCTTTATTCGGGGAGGGGGGCCATCCCGCCCCAGCGTTTCTCCGGGCTTGCAATCGGGAGAGAGGGGGTCCTGAAAGGGACGCTGCTTGGGGGTGTGGCAGGGCTTGTGGTCGGGTGGCTCCCCGGCCTCTCCAACGCGACGGCGAACGGGGTGCTCGCATCGGTGGTGAATTACACCCGCGACCGCAGGGGGTACCTCCTTGCCACAAGCGCGGCCAATACGATGAACTCTGTCGTGGGCCTGGCAGCATTCTTCGCCGTCGACCGCATGAGAAACGGCGTGGTGGCAGCCCTCTCCCTGCTTGAGATACCCTCCCTCCCGCTCCTCCTCTTCTCGGGGACACTTGCAGCACTCGCGGCGTATCTCCTCACCATCCGCCTTGCGGGGATGGCATACCTCCTGGAAGGGGTGGACCGGACCCTCATGAACAGGGTGGTGATGGTGTTCGTGGCGGCGGTCTCTCTCGTCGGCGCAGGCATCTTCGGGCTCATGCTGCTTGCACTTGCCACCGCCGTGGGCTGTATCCCCCGCCTCGTGAACGTCCCGCAGGTCTTCTGCATGGGAGCAATCATGCTCCCCGTCATGCTCTATTCATTCGGCCTCGGCGGCATCTGATTCTGGCCCGGAAGTGAGGAGACTACAGGTGAGATTAATACCGCGCCCGGCACCAGAGTAACTGATGGCATCCTACTGGTTCGGCGATGTGGAAGGCGGAGTATGCAGGCCATTCCCTGGCCGCGAACCGGACGCACTCTCGGAGCGCCTGGATCTCCTCATCGAAAAGGACGATCCTTACGTCCCTTTCACCTGGGAATTCGCACGGGAGTGTGGTTTCGTTCATTCGAGGGAAGAATACGTCGGGGTGCTGCGATCGCTCTGCACCATGCGGGCGGAGAAGGAACTGGGCCGGATAGCCGGGACGCCCGAGATGGAGCTTGTGTACATGGTCCGGATGCTTGACCAGATCGACGAGGCGGCAAACCTCCTCACGGGACGGGCGCTCGAATGGCACGCGGCAAAGGACCCTGCCTTCTCGAGGAAGTTTCGCGAACTGCGGGGACAGAAGGCCAGGGAGGTGCTCGCGGGGAGCAAAAACCCTGTTCTCTCTTCGATTGCGACGGAGATGGCGCATCTCTCGGAGGTCAGGTCAGCACTCTCCCGCGAGATCACGGCCCTCGCCGCCGACGTGATGCCCAACACCAGCGGACTGGTCGGCGGCGTGGTGGCAGCCCGGCTCCTCTCCGGGGCAGGGGGACTGTCCCGGCTGGCACGCCTCCCCGGAGCGACCATCCAGGTCATGGGCGCCCGGATTGCGCTCTTCTCACACCTGAGATCGGGGACTCCTCCCCCAAAGCACGGCATCATCTACCAGCACAGGCGGGTGCATGCGGCGGGAAAGGCGCGGAGAGGGAAGGTTTCAAGGACGCTCGCCGCAAAACTGGCGATTGCGGCGAGGATAGACTACTACCGCGGCCGGCCGGACCCCGGCTTCCTCGAGTCCGCAGGGCAGGCGATTGACCGCGCCGGGGGCAGGAGATGATCTGGGTAGACGGAGTCCTCGTCTCGATCGGCGAGGGCGGGGTCTACGGAGAGCGCACCCTCTCTGGTAAGCGGGTGTGGAACCCGTACCGGAGCAAGCTTGCGGCATATTATCACCTGGGGGGAGACGTGGAGATAGACCGCTTGACGCGGGTCCTGTACCTCGGCGCAGCCCATGGCACCACCGTATCGCATGTCGCCGATTATGCGGAGATCGTGTATGCCGTCGAGAATGCCTGCATTCCGATGCGCGACCTCCTTGCGGTCGCGGCAAGGAGGAGGAATATCATACCCCTTTTTGCAGACGCCACCCGGCCGCGTGAATATGCCCCCCTGGTGGAGACCGTGCATCTGCTCATAGAGGATGTTGCTCACCCCGACCAGGCAGGCATTGCGATTGCCAACTCGGTCTTCCTTGAGGCCGGGGGAGCCGCGATCCTCGCGATCAAGGCCAGGAGCATCGACGTCTCCCGCAGCCCCCGCGAGGTGGTGGACGAGGTATGCAGGACACTCAGCGGGTCACCGCTCGTGGTCGGGAAGGTGATCTGGCTCGAACCGTACCACCGTGACCATGCCATCATGGTCTGCAGGAAGATCGGACCGTGCACAGAAGAGAAGGAGTAGCCCGGAGCAGATTCGAACTGCTGTCGCGGGATCCAGAGTCCCGCATGATTGACCGCTACACTACCGGGCTATCGCACCTCACATTATCTGTCCTTTTCCATAATTAACCTGACTGATTCTGGAAAAAAACTGCATGCGGGCCGACACCCGTTCAAAGAGGACACTTCCCACAGGCCCTGCATACCGGGGGAACCGGCCGGAACCGTTCTCCCCGGGCGCAGAATGGCTCGATGTCGTCTGCGTCCCTCCGGTAATAGATGTGGGGGACAAGGGAGATGTGCGTATAAGACCCGCAGTCCAGGCAAAGCGACTTTGCGATCTCCTTCTGCAGCGAGACGAGGGCATACATGTTCGCACCCGCAGCCGTCAGCATGTCATTGCTCCGGAAGACCACCTTCATGTGCAGCAGCCCGTCCCGCGAGACGCACTGCACCAGCTGGAGGCAGGGACAGTCATCAAGGTGCTCGTCAACTACCGGGTTCCAGGTGATGGCGATGGCCCTCCTGCTTGAGGGGGCCTTCTTGAGCTTATGCACGATGTAGGCGACCTGGTCCACGTGGACGTCTTCCCCGTGCTCATTCCGGAGCCCCCCGCCCCAGTTGAAGAGACGGTCGTGGTAGTCATACTCGAAGACGGAATCAGATCCCTCGATCAGGTCGCGTGCGTACTTCTCCATGAACCGCTGCTGGAACCGTGAACACGGGCTGACCATGGGCGGGCTGTCCGGGCGCTCCACCCGCATCGTCACCTCCTCGAACTCGATGGTACCTTCCTGGTCCTCTGTCTCGAGGACCCACCCCTTCTCGAGGATCATCCTCACCACCTGTTCGTGGGCCGATGCCAGTGTGGGTGCCTTGATGATACGCATATATCATTATAGCATACCGAATGATAGTTAAATTACTGCCAGGAGCGCTGAAGGGGATGTGCAAGTGCAGAGATTCCTCAAATCTCCGGGTTCTCACAGCCTTCCCGCCTTCAGTACCCGGGGCTGTTATTTCAGGCGCTGGAGCGGTGCGCGTGGGAATGAAGGGGGTCTGGCAAGTGCGACGATGGCAGATCCTTGTGGGGGATGGCAATGAACCCAGAAAACCGGCGATCTCATACTCTTTGCCGGATTCAGCGCCTGCTCACCGATTTATTCCCCCTGAATCGACCAAAAAGGATATATTAAGTGTTCCACAAATATTGAATCATATTCCGTTATTCGGAGTATGGAGCATGGTGGAATTGCCGTTCGACACCTGTCGATGGCAGTTCTGACGTGTGCAATGGATTCGAACGTTCAGGATTTGGACATGAGTTAAGGAGGACAAAAGATGATTAAGCGTTTTAGCCTTGCACTGATCGCCTTGGTCGCGCTGGCAGTGCTGATGCTTCCCGCATCCGCAGCCACGATCAAGAACATCCCTGCAGGCGGAGATGTGTTCATCGGTGAAGAGGGTCTTGACATATCTGCCGGACTCGGAGCCGCAACCCAGATTGCATACTGGGCATCCGGGACCTCGACAGGTGACCAGCCCACCAACATCATCACCGTTGGAACCCCCACCAGCTACTACATTTCCCCGCAGATCTTCGTAGGGAAGACAGGTACCTGGTACCAGTGGACCGGCGCGAGGGGACCCGCCGTAATGAACGTCGTTGACCCCGCACTGACCGTCAAGGTATGGGACAACACTGCAGGAAAGGACGTGACCGGCAAGTCCGTGCCGCCGGGCAACTACCTGAACTTCAGGATTGAGACCAACACCTACTCGGCCACTACCAGGTCTGACGCAACGGGCCAGGGGTTCGTGAACATCCGCGTGAAGACTGCCGATGGTGCGACCTACACTGCACTGTTCCAGACCACGACGGTTTCCCGTTCGCTTACCAACCAGGCACCCAACAGCGACCTCTGGTACTGGGCACCCCAGGTAACCAACCAGGGATGGAACACCGATGTCCTTGATGCAAACGGCGCAAGGATGTACAAGTCCGGGACCTACACCGTCTATGCCGAACTTGACCTGAACAAGATCAAGGACAACTACAAGGCACCCGACGGCACCGACTACACCGGTAAGACCATCTCGGCAACCCAGACCGTGATCATCGCGTCTGACACCGTCAAGATCGAGGCCAGCAAGGATGTAGTCGTCCGCGGCAACCCGTTCTCTGTGACTGTCACCGGCAGGCCGAACACCTACTACGTGCTGTGGGTGAAGGGAACTGGCCAGATGGCCGGAACCGCACTTGACCAGCCCCCGCTGCTTGTTGCAAGCCAGAAGGATGTCGAGTCCAACGCCTTCATCGGCCAGTATGCCTATGAGGGTGGCGCAGGTCGCACCGTAGCAGATGACGTTCCGGCCCAGCCGGCAAAGACCAGCTACTACGCCGCGGCAAAGACCTCCAACAGCGGTACCATCACCGTAGGATGGGTCACCTCCCAGGCAACCAAGGACAAGAAGTACACCTTCCGTGTTGAGAGGGGTCCCGGCGCAGCCGTCATCACCGACCCGACCTGGCGCGACCGTCTCTATGCAGACCAGTTCAAGTCCGATGAAGTCGACGTGAAGGTCGAGAAGGGAACCGTGACCGTAGTCGCTGCAGGCGACCAGAGCTACTTCCTGGGCCAGGAAGTCAAGCTGACCGGAACCAACTCCGAGACTGACACCGTGTACCTCTTCATCACCGGGCCGAACCTCCCCTCGCAGGGTGGCAGGCTGACTGACCCGAGGACCGGTGTTGTGAACGGCGTTACCACCACCTTCACCACTGCTGACGTCCTCGACGACAACACGTGGGAGTACAAGTGGCAGACCGCCAACCTGAACATCGACGCGGGTACCTACACCATCTACGCAGTGGCAACCCCATCTGACAAGAACACCCTCGCCGACACCCAGTACGCAACCGTCTCCATTATCATCAGGAAGCCGTTCGTGACCGCAGTTGCATCCCAGTCCACCGTCGCCCAGGGTGACAAGTTCTTCATCCGCGGCGTGGCCGAGGGCCAGCCCTCCCAGGGTGTCCAGGTCTGGATCATGGGTAAGAACTACGTGCGGGTTGACACCGAGAGCGTCAACAACGACGGAAGCTTCGAGAAGGAGATCAACCAGGGAATCACCGCCAACATGGCACCCGGGCAGTACTTCGTGGTCATCCAGCACCCGATGTACAACGACAGGCTTGATGTGAACCCGAGGGCAGTCGCTCCGTGGCCCTACCGCGAGGTCGTCGGACCCTACCCCGTAGCCAACTCCGTGCTCTTCCTCCTTGAGGGGCCCGGCAGCCTGCAGGGATCTGACGCTGCAGAGGCACTGGTCGTGGCACTCGACAACGCAGCCGTTGACGATACCTACACCAAGCTCCAGTTCCTGATCGAGGCACCCACCATCAAGATCACCCCGATCACCGAGAAGCAGGTAGGCGAGAAGTTCGAGATCAAGGGCACTACCAACCTTGCCGTCGACGACGAGCTGCTGGTTGAAGTCGTCTCCTCGTCCTTCTCCCCGACCCAGAAGACCCAGAGCGGTGAGTTCAGTGGCGCAACTGGAACGGTAAAGGTCCAGAAGGGAACCGAAGGCTTCAACACCTGGTCCTTCCCTGTCGACACCACCACCTTCAAGCCCGATGAGTACATCGTGCAGGTCTCTGGCGTGACCGTGGACGTGACCTCGACTGCACTCTTCAACGTTGTCGCAGTCAAGCCGACCACGATCCCGACCACCGCCCCGCCGACCACGGTGACCACTGTTGCAACCCCTGTGCCGACCACCCCGACCCCGACCCCGACCCCGACAACTCCGGGATTCGGTGCCCTGGTTGCCCTGATCGGCCTTGGTGCAGTGGCCTTCCTCATCGTGCGCAAGCACTGAAAACACCAAAACCTACCTTTTTTCTCGCACGCCTCCTCTGCCAGGGGGGTCATTTGCCGGGCCGCGGGTGACCGTGGTGCGTCCAATCACCGACGCAAGAGAAATCACTAATACCATGCGGCCGAAAACCTAAAAAGCAGGTATCAGGCGCGGATTTCACGCTCTTCGCCCACGTCCGACAGGACCGGGCGGCAAAGACGACGGGTTTTCCCGCTGCCTGCCCGGAGAAGGACCACATGAAACTGACTGCAAAGCTCGTTGACATCGGCACACGGGAAGTCCTCCTGCATATCGACGATTCGAGGAATATCGGGGTACTGCCGGGAGACCGCATCCAGATACTCAACGAGGTGACAGGGGTTTCCGTTGCGGCCTTCATCGGCACCACCAGCACGCTCCTGCCCAAGGGGACGATCGGGATTTACAAGGTCACCAACGAACGACTTCAGCTCGAAGACGGGGTACCCGTGGAGGTCAGGAAAGCCGAGAGACCGGTCACCCTCGACTACATCAAGAAGAAGATGGACGGCCAGCACCTCACAAAGGAAGAGACGTATGCCGTGATCAGGGACGTGGTCTCCGACAACCTCTCTCCTGCCGAGCTGACCGCGTTCATCACTGCCTGCTACATAAACGAGATGGACATGGACGAGGTGGAGCACCTTACCAGGGCGATGGTAGACACCGGCGAGCGGCTCACGTTCCATGCCCACCCAATCGTTGACAAGCACTCGATTGGCGGGGTGCCGGGGAACAAGATCTCCCTCCTTGTTGTCCCCATCATCGCCGCGAGCGGTCTCAAGATCCCAAAGACCAGCTCACGGGCAATCACCGGTGCGGGTGGGACGGCCGATCTCATGGAGGTCCTCGCGCCGGTCGATTTTTCGGCATCCGAGGTCCAGAGGATGACAGAGAGGGTAGGTGCCGTGATCGTGTGGGGCGGCGCCACAAACATCGCTCCCGCAGATGACAAGATCATCATCCAGGAGTACCCGTTCCGTATCGATGCCAGGGGACAGATGCTGGCGAGTGTCATGGCCAAGAAGTATGCGGTGGGTGCCGACCTTGTCGTGATCGACATCCCGGTGGGAGCCCACGCCAAGGTGGCAACAATCCAGGAGGGAAAGAAGCTTGCCCGCGACTTCATCGAGCTCGGGGACCGCCTCAACATGCAGGTTGAGTGTGCGCTCACCTACGGGGACTCTCCCGTCGGGCGGAGCATCGGGCCGAACCTCGAAGTGATGGAGGCGCTGCGGATCCTCGAGGGGGGAGAGAGCCCGGGCTCTCTTTTGCAAAAAAGCGTCGCCATCGCGGGCATGGCGCTCGAGATGTCGGGGAAGGCTGCAAGGGGAATGGGAGCGCAGATGGCCGAGGATATCCTCAAAAAAGGCGATGCACTGAAGAAGTTCCGCCAGATCATCGAGATCCAGGGAGGAGACCCGAAGATCCGGTCTGATGACATCGAACCCGGGAAGTACCAGTTCGTTGTCAACGCTCCCACGTCGGGGTATGTCATCGAGCTGAACAACCGATCCCTCATCAGCCTGGCAAGGACTGCCGGAGCGCCCCATGACCGGGGGGCGGGCATTCTCCTCCATGCCAAGAAAGGGAGCCGCGTCGAGAAAGGCCAGCCCATCTTCACCATATACGCCGACCGCAACTGGAGGCTGCAGAAAGCCCTGGAGGAAGGGAGGCAGCTGATGCCAGTGGTCGTCGAAGGGATGCTCCTTGACCGGGTGCCGCACGACACCCGGTGGAGCTGATCGCCTCTTCAATCCCCTTCACCACCCGTTTTTTTTCGGGCTATCAATTAGCATTGCGCCCATTCCCTTGGCCGGCAAGAGGACTGCGACGGGGAGACTCGTGGATTGAATAGCCACCCGAAGTGTCCAGTGGAACAGCGTGTGCGGAGAACATGAACATGACCGCGGAATCTCCACCCTGCAGGCACGCGTCACAACGCAGGTCCCGAGATTTTTTGCCATTTGGAACCTTTCCTGGCCGTTCTACCAATGAGAAGATATAGAGAGAGCGCCGATATCAGAATATGCAAAGGACTGGAACCTGTGTTGCATGCGTCCTTCTCCTGACACTTCTCTGCGCTTCCCCGGTCCTGGGGGTGACGGTGCTCGTGAACGTGTACGAGCACGAGGAAAACATCACCCCTCTCCAGGGGGCATCGCTGTTTGCGAACGGTGCAAGGGTTGGCAAGACCGACAGCAGCGGGAACATCGAGTTCTCCCACCCGGGAACAGGGATCATACAGGTCATGGTCGAGAAACCCGGCTATGATCCCTGGTCGGGTGACATCGGGGTCAACACGACTACGCTCCTTGTCGAGATGCAGAGGAAGAAAGTGCCCCTCCTCGTACAGGTATTTGATGCTGACACCCTTGCGCCAGTCGCCGGGGCCACAGTCAGCCTAATCGAGAGAGTGACCAGGCAGACGGCCAGGACAGAAGAGAACGGGACAGCCTCCTTTTCCGTTACTGGCGATTCGATGTACACCCTCGAGGTCACCGCCCCCGACTACAGGGCGTATTCTGCAACAGTCGAGACGGGGCTCGAAGCAAAGACTGTCCAGGCATTGCTCTTTCGTGACGACCGGTTCTCGGTGCTTGTCAGGGACGAAAGTTCCGGCAACCCTGTTCCCGGCGTGGCAATCCTCGTCGACGGCGAAGCCCGCGGGATCACGGACCAGAAGGGTGCGGTCACGCTGAACCTTCCCCGCGGAAAGGTCTATTCGTTCCAGGCAAAATTGGAGGGATATGAGGACTACCGCGAGCGGATCATCGTGGACGAGGACCAGGCCCTCGTTGTCCTCACGCTCAATAAGTCTCCCTACAGTGTATTCGTCTCGGTGTACAGCGAGGAAAAGGCCCCTGTCGAGGGGGCACTTGTCCTTCTCGACGGTCAATCCCATGGGACTACCAACAGGTACGGGAGGGTGCAGCTTGCGGACCTTAGGCTCGGCGAATACCTGCTCGAAGTCAGGCACCCTGCCTTTGTCAGCCATTCCCAGGTATTGCCGGTCCGCACCCAGGGAGAAGATGTGGCCGTCGAACTCGAATATCCGGGAGTAAATGCCACCATATCGACCATGGAGGAAGACAAGGTCGCGGTCCCTGGTGTCGTGATACGGATCGACGGGAAAGAGCAGGGAGTCACGGGGGAAGATGGCACGCTCTCCCTTCGCATGAGGCTGAACACCTCGTACGTGATCACGACGGAAAAAGAGGGGTACGACCCGGCAGAGATAAAGAAGACGTTTGCGTCACTGAACGAGACTGGCCTTCTTCTCATCCCCATGAAAAAAAGTTTCAACTGGCTTGGAGTGGGCGTGTTGATTGCGGTGGCGGCAGCACTCTCAATTGCCGCATTCGTGGTTTTGAAGAAGAGGAGACCCGGGAACCTACGCCGCAGGGGAAAAGGCCTGTAACCCCATGGAGGGGCATTCCCCTCAAAATCCACTCATCCGGGAAGTGAGGCACACCGCACCCGCCAGTATGAAGCACTCACCGATTCAGGAAAAGCGGACCCAGCGGGAATCGAACCCGCGTCCTTGGGTCCGAAGCCCAAGAGGATATCCTCTACCCCATGGATCCGTCACAGGCGTTGGCAGGACAACCTATTAAGCATTTTCTGTAGTATTGATCTGTAACAATGATCCTGTCGTCGTCAGAGATCGCCAGGCGCCTCCGGGGATGTGAAGGTGAGGGCGACCTCGTCATAGAACCCTACAGCGAAGAATGCCAGCAGCCCGCATCGTACGATCTCAGGGTGGGTGGCGATTTTGTCCTGCCACCGGGGATATGTACACTTGTGAGCACCCTTGAAAGGGTAGAGCTGCCTTCGGACCTTGCAGCAACGCTCAGGTGCAGGTCATCCTTCGGGAGGAGAGGCATCGTGCTCACCGCGGGCTTCGTTGACCCGGGTTTCAGGGGCCAGCTGACTCTCTGCCTGGTCAACATGGGGGCAGAACACCTCACCCTGCGAAAGAATGACCGGGTGGTCCAGATGATATTCCACCAGGTCACCGATGGCAGGAGCATGTATTGCGGGCGATACCAGGACAGCACAGGCGTCATACAGGCGAGATAAATGATACGAACAGAGCGGAAATACATCGAGATCCTGCGCATACTCAAGGAACACCGGGAGCCAATGGGCGCAAAGCGGCTCTCGGAACTGATGGCCGAGAGGGGTTTTGTCTTAAGTGACCGCGCGGTCCAGTATTACCTGCGTTACCTCGATGAGATGGGGTTTACCGAGAAAGTCGGGAACATGGGCCGCATCCTCACCCCCTACGGCAAGGAGGAGACCGAAAGCGCCCTCGTCGGGGACAGGATCGGCTTCATCATCTCCAAACTCGAGCGGCTGGCCTTCCGGAGCACGTTTGATCCCGAAACCGGCACAGGAGACGTGGCCTACAACCTCTCGATAGTCCACGAAGAACGGCTTTCCGATGCAATGAAGGCCTTCGACGAGGTTATTGCGGCGAGGTGCGGTTTTTTCCCGCGCTACCGGGTCGTTGACCGGGACCCGCGGGTCCCCTCCGGGAGCGCAGGGATCATGAGCATCTGCAGCATCACGATGGACGGAGTATTCCAGCGCCACGGCATCCCTGTGAGGATGGCATACGGAGGACGCCTGGACATCCAGCACGGGGAGGCGACCCGGTTCGTGGACCTCATCGGGTACCGCGGGACGACCATCGACCCGCTCCAGCTCTTCATCTCTGCAGGGCTCACCTCCCTTTCTTCCCTCGTCTCGACCGGGACCGGCACGGCCCTCGCGAACGTCAGGGAGATCCCGGCACTTGCGGAGCAGAGAGCACGCGAAGTGGTCGCGCAGATGAAGAAAGCAGGGTTTATCTTCCCTGTCGCGATGGGAAACTCGGTCTTTAACCTGGTCGCCGATCCATACCGGCTCTCCATCGTTGCATTCTCCGGGATGAACTTTGTCGCAAACACCGTCGAGAAGGGAATTCCGATCAGGACCGAGATCGGTGCAGGAAACATCCCCTTCTCAAAGATACACCGGGACTGACAGGAGAGGCGTTCGGCCGGGAGCCTCGAGTCGCGAGGCGGCCTTCAGAAAGTGTGCAGGAGAGTCTTCGCAGTTCAGGTGCCGGCGTCCTGCGCCGCCGTATCAGGGCCCCTGCCCCTCACCCTTTCCCTGACCCGCCTCAACTCCTCCACCCGTGGCAGCGTCTCCATGCCTGCAAGGATGATGAATATGCCAAGGAACCGGGTGCCGCTGACGGGATAATCCCCTGACCGGAGTTCGAGCCCCCTGATGGTCCGGTCAATCCACTTTCTTACTGTCATAAAACCCCTCATGCTCATCTCATGGGAGGGGCCTGCGATGAGGATGAGGGCTTTTTGTGCCTCCTCGAGTTCGGTGGGCGTTGAAATCTCCTCGAATATTGCCTTCTTTGCAAGCTCCACGACACGGGATGCCTTCAGGTGGCCATCCTGAACCGCGGGGGCGCCAGGACGGAACCGTGAGAGCAGTTCGATGGGGCGCTCCGAGGCAACCTCCTCGCGTGCATACCCCATGGTGATGAATCCCATTCCCCGGATAGTGTTTAAGATCTCTCCGGCATCAAGGACCACTTCAGGCAGCTCGTCGGGCGATCGTTCGGAGAATTCCCCTGCCCTGAGCAGCAGGGTGAAACGCCGGCCGATAAGGTCATTGTAGTCGCGGTAGAACCTCTCCATCCCTGTGAGGGGGACGGGTTCTCTCTGGCGCCGGCCGATCAGGGCGCCAAGGTCGCCCTGGCGGGAGGTACCCGCGTCAACCGTCGCGGGTGGCACTTTCCCGCGCCACGACTCGTTGTCATAAAGGACGATTCCTTCAAGGAGGCCTTGCAGGCTCTCAAGCTGATCAGCTGCAGACGAGGAGCGGTCCTCTCCCTCATCACTGCACGGGAGGGTGAAGAGGCCGAAGACCGGCTCGGCAATGCTTTTTTTCAGGCAGGTGACGAGCGCAGGGGCAGTTGCAGCCATGGCGCCGCCAAGGCCTGCACAGACGAAGAGGGCGTCGATATCGCCGTCGTCAAGGGCCTGGAGTCGGGAGAGGGCCTCCTCGGAGGGCAGGTGAGCTGCCAGGTCTTTTGGATGGGCAGGGTCGAGCGGCTGAAAGAAGAGCCTCTGGTCTACCGGCACATTCTGAAGGGAGTTCAACTGTTCGGCGTCGCAGTCGATGGCAATCCCGAAGACACAGTGAACGGGGGCCTTCCGGTCGTGGGCGAGGAGGCGGTCCACTATCCTGCAGCCGGCTCCGCCGAGACCTACAGTGAGAATTCGCATGATATCGTGTGGTTCCTGTGCATTCTACGGGTATGCGTGGGTAAGGAGAGGAGGGAATGGGAAAGACCCGCCCCTCCAACGGCGAGGCGGGGACAATCACAGCGTACAGCGCGTCTCATCGCGTATCTCCTCACACATTCTCTTTATCAGGATTTTTCCCTGTGATAATAAAGCACTTCTCCTCTCCCCTTCCTGGAATGGAAGGAAGATCCCTTGCAGGATCTTTTTTGGGCACGCGATGCCTGGTGCAGGTGCTGTCCCATCGCAGGGTATTCCTTTTCCCTAAAGATGAAATCTCTCTGCGTCTTGGATAAAATGATGAATGCCAATGGGAATCCGGGGCCGTACAGGGAGTATTTTTCGGGGAATCGGGGGTTATCCCTACATTCCTGCAATAAAAAATGATAATGTATTTAAATCTTCGTTCGATAATACTCCATGAGGTGAAGTTACCTTGACAACCTATGGAATAGAATTTGTGCCTGGCAACGTGAATGTCAAGCAGGTGGTCAATTTCTGCAAGCTCGCAGAGTCGAAGGACATTGACTACGCGTGGATCACCAACCACTACAACAACCGCCACTGCTACCCCACCCTTGCCATGATCGCCGCCGCCACCACCACCCTGAAGATGGGGCCGGGGATCATGAACTCGTTCACCGACACGCCCGCCGCAATGGCCTCGTTTGCGTGCACGCTGAACGAGATCTCGGACGGCCGTGCGGTGCTCGGCATCGGGCCCGGTGACCTGTCCACCCTCCCGAAGCTTGCCATCAAGCCCGAGAAACCGGTCGCACGGCTCGGAGAGGCGATCGCCCAGATCCGCAAGCTCTGTGCCGGAGAAGAGGTCAAGAAGTCGGGGATGCAGTTCTTCGACTACGACGGTGCCAAGCTCACGGGAGTAAACCTCCCTGGCAAGAAGGGCATCCCGATCTACGTCGGCGCGCAGGGGCCAAAAGTCCTCGAGCTTGCCGGGACTGTAGGAGACGGTGCACTGATCAACGCATCCAACCCGAAGGACTTCGCCGTGGCAATCCCGATCATCAAGGCAGCCTGCGACAAGGTTGGCAAGAAGGGCTTTGACGTCGGTGCCTACACTGCAATGTCCATCGACATGAACGAGAAGAAGGCCCGGAACGCTGCCAAGATCGTCGCTGCCTTCATCGCCGCAGGCTCCCCGCCCGAGCTCCTCCAGCGCCACGGTCTTGACGCCGCAAAGGTGGCAAACATCAAGGCCGCGCTCGCCAAGTTTGACTTCAAGACCGCCGGAGAAAACGTCGATGACAAGACCATCGATGCCTTCACCATCGCCGGAACCCCCGACACGGTCAAGCAGAAGTGCGAGGACCTGGCAAAGGCCGGTGTCACCCAGATCATCTTCGGGTCCCCACTCGGGCCTGACATGACCAACTCGATCCGCCTCCTCGGCAAGTACATTGTCTAGGCCTGGCGCATTCGAGCACCGGTAACACTCCCTTTTTTTCAGACTGGTCCGGGACCTTTCGTCCTGAGATACCCAGGAGACCAATGTTTCGCATCACCAGGGTCCGATCAGGGGACAGCTCGATCGAGTACCGCGAAGAGCACATATCAGGGCTCCGGTGCAGGATCGCTCCAGGGCGGCTCAACCGAAGGCTCGACGTGGCCTACACTCCGCCGGAACAGACCGCGCTTTGCCCGTTCTGCACCGGCCGGGTTGAGGAGACGACCCCCTGCTTTTCGGACGGGACCCGGATCGTACGGGGAGAGAGCGTCACGTTCCCGAACCTCTTTCCCTATGCAAAGTGGCACACGGTGACAGTCATCACCAGGGCTCATCACGTCGAAGCATTCACTCCCGGACAGGTAGGGGATGCGCTTATGGGGATGATGGAATCACTCGCCGGCCAGCCAGGGTTCCCGTCCATCAACTGGAACTATCTCTCCTCGGCAGGGGCTTCGATTGTCCATCCCCATCTCCAGGGGCTGGCGGACCCCGTACCCCCGCCACTGGTGGAACGGTACCTGCGGGGCGGCGCTTCCCACCTCAGCCGTCATGGGCGCAGTTACTGGGATGACCTCCTGAAAGAGGAGCGATCCGGCCCGCGGTTCCTCTTTGGCGACGAGGTCTGCTGGCTGGCCCAGGCGGTGCCGCTCGGCGAGCGGGAGGTGCGGGCCATCCTCCCGATATCGTCCCTGCCTGATTTCGAGCCGTATGTCGAGACATTCGTTGAGGGGCTCCTCTCGGTCCTCTCGATGTACCGGAGTCTTGGGACTCATGCATTCAACATGTCCCTCTTCTTTGACCGGCCGGGAGCACCCCGCGGGTTCTCTGCGTTCTGCTCTCTTATCTCGCGCATGAACCCGAACGCATCTTCCACGAGCGATTCTGCATTCATGGAACGCCTCCACCTGGAACCGGTCATTCTTACCCTTCCCGAGGAATTGGCCGCCTATTTTACAGAATCGAGGACCTAGAAAGGTATCGCCTTGAGGTAATCCGGGCGATTAAGTCGCGCACTTTCGCGAGGGTATAAAAAAAAGGAAGATGTTTACTCGGGCTTGCTGATCAGCTTGGTCTTTGAGACGATCACGCCGTCTTTCTTGTGGGGTTTGCGGATGACCCCGTCACATGCCTTCTCGAGTTCACGGGCCTCGTCGCAGAGCACCGCGGCGACCCTCATCATCTCATGGGCACTGGACACGATCGGGATGTACTTCTCCCACTCCTTGGTCATGAAGCAACCCTTGACGTTGACCATTGCCACCGACTGGGCGATCTCGTACGCGGCGCGTGCCTTCGCGAGCGCGTAGGGGTTGGTGAACTCTCCGTCGACTGCCTTGTCAGAGGTGACCACGAGCTTGGGGAGTGCCAGTTCGGCGCCCTTCTTGCCTGCCTTTACCTGGTTAATGACCTGGTCGAGGGCCATCTGCAGCTTGCGGAATGCTCCGGTGATGGAGAGCACCTTCACCAGGTTGCCGTTATAGTCTGCCATCTCGATGGGGTCCAGGAACTCCCTGCGGGCGCCGATCATCGCATCGCCCTTCATGATGATGTACCCGAACTTGCCGTCCTTGATCTCTGCCCACTCCTTCTTGGTGGTCACATCGTCGGTGATGAAGACGGTGGGGATCCCGGCTGCAAGGAGCCGCTCGCGGGCACCGGTGGGGCCGGGAAGGACACCGTTGGGGGAGACCACGATGGCAAAGTCAGGTTTCCAGGCCACCATGTTGTTCACGACGCGGTCGATGTCCTCGGGCTGGAGCTTGGTCCCGCTCGTGGCCATGAATGTCTGCATGTCCTCTCGGTCGGCTCTCTCATCAAGAAGAAGCTCGGCCATCACACCACTGGCGATATTGCCCAGTTTTGCAACTCCTACTTTCACAACCATGTAATACACCTCATTTTTGGTGATAACAGGTTACTATTCGCCGGTGCGAATATAAACGTTTTGAAATCTTTTTTTTTGCGAATAATGGCTAATTCTTCGTTTAACGATGAATTCACGGGAGGACATCCCCTGCAACGCCCGGGCCTCCTCCTCGCGGGGGTGAGACAGGGAAAAGTTAACGAAAAGTGTTTAAGTCTACTGATCGTATCCAGTAGCATGAAAGACGGGCTGCTGACGGATCGGCAGAAGGAAGTCCTGCGATACAGGAAGCAGGGGCTTACCCAGCAGCAGATTGCAGATATCATTCACACTTCGAAGGCAAACGTCTGTACCATCGAGAAATCGGCAGTGGAGAACATCAACAGGGCGAAAGAGACACTGGAGTTCCTGTACACGCTGGATGCCACCCACCTCTGCAATATCCCCGCAGGGACAGACCTTCTTGATGTCGCAACCCTGATCTACCAGGAAGCGGAGAAGATGGGCATCAAGGTGAAGTACGATACCATCTCGCTTATCAACAAGATGCGGGATTCTGCACCGGAACGCTTCAAAGCCCGTTTTGTGAAGGAAAATATCGCGGTATACATCAACGAGGACGGGGAGTTGTACTTCGGATAACCGCGCACCCCTCCCGGACTGGAACAAGATTTATATTCATTTCCCTCGTATAATAAAGGAAGCCTATATGAGGTTCCATATGCGCCCCGGCACCAGGTGCCAGGAGATGGAGGCTCATCAAAGGTCGGGGGCACGAGTCCTTCTGGGCCCGTGCCTTTGTATGAGTATGTGGTGAGCAATCACCACCGGATGACACGGTGGATCTGAAAGAGGCGAGAAGGGCGGACGTATCCTCTGGGATATGAGCCCGGTACCGGGCCCGGGGTGGCCGGTACACGCCCGTTTCAGGATCTCTTTCGCGAGACAGGTCACAGGGGAGACGGCCAGGAACCAGAGAAAAGGCCGCCTTTCCGGGGTACTGCACCAAAAGAGGGGATCTCCCTCTTCGCACCGCTGCGGCGATGCCCCGGGTGCCCGGACAGATTCCAGGCATCCTTCTTTGGGCACCGGCATGCCAGCGGCCCGGAAACATCACTCATATCCGGTGTACAATCGGCCGATATTAGGCGAGTGAAACCGATTAGGTTCGGTTCAGGCCATGAAATGGCCAACGTTCCAGTCATTAGTGCAGGATTGATTGAACCATGCCAAAGATAAACCAGCCAAGAAAAGGATCCCTTGCCTTCAGTCCCCGCAAGAGGGCCAAGAGCCCGGTACCGAAGTACCAGTCCTGGCCTTCCTACCAGGGGAACCCGATACTGCAGGGCTTTGCCGGCTACAAGGTAGGCATGACCCACGTGATCATGGTCGACGATCACAAAAACAGCCCGACCGAGGGCAAGGACATCATGGTCCCTGTCACGGTCGTGGAGATCCCGGCGATGAAGGTCGCCGCGATCAGGGCATACGGCAGGGACTCCTACGGCAAGCACCCCATCATCGAGGTGTGGGCAGGGGACCTTGACCGCGCCCTGGAGAGGCGGATCACGCCACCGAAGCAGTATGACGGAGAAACCGCAAAAGCGGTGATAAAGGACGCGATTGCGAGGGGCATCGTCGCAGAACTCTTTGCAGTGATGCATACCCTTCCACACGAAGTATCAGGCGTTCCAAAGAAAGTGCCCGAGATCATGGAGATCAGGGTTGCCGGGGGTTCGGCCGAGCAGCAGTTCGCGTTCCTCGAGGGCCTGCTTGGAAAAGAAGTCGACTTAAAGAGCGTGATACAGCCCGGTGCATACGCGGACATCACGGCCATCACCACCGGAAAGGGGACCCAGGGCCCGGTGAAGCGCTGGGGGATAAAACTCCGGAAGCGCAAGCATTCCCGTGGCGGGAAGAAGCGCCACGTGGGCAACCTGGGGCCATGGAACCCCCACCACGTGCGCTGGCAGGTCCCCCAGATGGGACAGATGGGGTACCAGCAGAGGACCGAGTTCAACAAGCGCATCCTCAAGATCGGGGAGAATGGAGCCGAGATCAGCCCGGCAGGCGGATTCATGCACTACGGTGTGCTGAAGAACCCCTATGTCCTGATCAAGGGCTCGATCCCCGGCCCGGTCAAGCGCCTGGTGCGCATCCGCCCCGCCATGCGGCAGGGCGAGCACGTGGTCAGGCAGCCATCGATTGAGTTCGTGAGCGTGGAGAGCAAGCAGGGGTGAGAGAGCGATGAAAGCACAGGTATTTTCACTCGACGGATCGGTCGCAGGGGAGATCGAACTCCCGCCGGTGTTCACTGAAGAGTTCCGGCCTGACCTGATCAAGAAGGCGGTCATCGCCCTTCAGAGCACACGACGCCAGCCCCACGGGACATACCCCTATGCCGGCATCCTGTCCTCTGCGGAGAGCTGGGGATCAGGGCGCGGCGTGGCGCAGCTCCCGAGGATCAAGGGAGGTTCCCGGGCCGCGAAGATCCCGCAGGCCAAGGGTGGCCGCGAGGCGCATCCCCCAGTAATCCAGAAGGTCCTGGCCCGCCAGATCAACAAGAAAGAGAAGCAGAAGGCATTCCGCTCGGCGCTTGCCGCAACGGTATGCGAAGACCTGGTAAGGTCCCGCGGGCACGCCTTCTCATGCCCCGTACCCCTCGTGATGGAGGACCGCTTCGGCGAGCTCGGCAAGACGAGCGAGATCATCTCGGCCCTGGCCGCGGTGGGCGCACTCCAGGACGTGGAGCGGGCGAAGGCGAGCAAGAAGGTCCGTGCAGGACGCGGAAAGATGAGGGGCCGCCGCTACAAGCAGAGGAAGAGCCTCCTGATCGTGACCGCGGACGCGCCCCTTCGGGCGGCAGGGAACCTTGCCGGAGTGGATATCGCGACGGTTGACCAGTTGAACTGCGAGCTCCTTGCACCGGGGACTCAGGCCGGCAGGCTTACCCTCTGGACAGAGAGCGCGCTCAAGAGGCTGGGAGGGCAGTGACATGGTGCTCCGTTACCCGTTCGTCACAGAGAAGGCCATGATGATGCTCGAGAACCAGAACAAGCTGCAGTTCATGGTGGACAGCAACGCCACAAAGAACCAGATCAAGCGGGAGATCGAGCGAACTTTCGAACAGGAAGTCACCCATGTGTCCACCATGATGGCCATGGATGGCAGGAAGAAGGCGGTAATCAGTTTCGCGAATGAGAAGGCGGCCGAGGAGATCCTCAGCCGGCTTGGCATCATGTAGGTGGGGAAGATGGGACATCGCATTACCACACAGAGCCGGGGGAAAGGAGGTCCGACCTACCGGGCTCCCTCCCACCGGTACAAGGCCGCACTGCGGCACGTGAGCAGCGGCGAGAGCACGGTGCGCGGCCGGGTCGAGGATATCGAGCATGACCCGGCAAGGCACGCCCCGATAGCCCTGGTGAGGCTCGAGACCGGGAGCAAGGTCTACATGCTGATCACCGAGGGAATGGGCGTCGGCGACAGGGTCGCATGGGGACCGGAGGCCGAGATAAGGAACGGGAACACCCTTCCCCTGGGCGAGATCCCGACCGGGACCTACGTCTGCAACATCGAGGCGCAGCCAAACGACGGAGGCAAGTTCGTCCGTTCTGGTGGCGTCCAGGCGGTCGTCGTCGACAAGAGCGAGGGCCGCGTGGGTGTCACCATGCCGAGCGGCAAGACCAAGTGGTTCAACGATCGCTGCCGGGCGACGGTAGGGATCGTTGCCGGCGGAGGCCGGGGAGAGAAGCCCTTCGTCAAGGCTGGAAAGAAGTACCACAAGATGCGGAACACTGCATCCAACTGGCCCCGCGTCAGGGGTGTTGCCATGAACGTGATCGACCACCCGTTTGGCGGTGGAGGACATCAGCACCCTGGGCGGCCGAAGACGGTCGCAAGGGGCACCTCCCCCGGACGGGCGGTAGGGCACATGGCAGCAAGGAGAACCGGGCTTTCGAAGAAGTGAGGGAAAAACATGGCAAAGAAGACACAGAAGAGACTTCCAAGGCGGCGCGAGGAGTTCACCTACAGGGGATTCCGGCTTGATGACCTTCGCGCGATGGGAAGATCCGAGCTGATCCCGCTGATGCCCTCCCGCGCCCGCCGCAAGGTGATTCGCGGCCTGACCCGAGGCGAAGAGCACCTCCTCACCCAGTTCCGGAAAGGCGACGGGGCCATCCGGACCCACCTGCGTGACATGATCATCATGCCCGAGATGGTGGGAAGTGCGGTGGAGATCCACAACGGCAAGGAGTTCGTGAAGGTCGAGCTGCAACCCGAATCCCTCTTCCATTACCTGGGCGAATTCGCCCTCACGAGGAAGAAGGTGAGCCACGGGAGCGCCGGTATCGGTGCAACCCGGTCGAGCAAGTACGTGCCGCTGAAGTGATTGAACAATGGCAAGAACACATTATTCCCAGGAAATCGGGGGCGACAACGTGGCGCGGGGGAAGGCAAACGAGCTCCCCATCTCCCCCAAGCACGCCATGGAGATTGCCAGCTTCATCAAGTTCAAGCGCACGGGAGAGGCCATCTCCTACCTCGAGCAGGTCATCGACCAGAAGAAGGCCATCCCATTCCGGAGGTTCAACCGGAAGGTGGCCCACAAGCGCGGCCTGCCCGGCTGGGACGCGGGGCGCTACCCAAAGAAAGCGTCCCACGCCTATATCAGGCTCCTGCAGTCAGTCGTAAAGAATGCCGAGTACATCGGTCTCGATACTGAGAACCTGGAGATCGTGCATGTCTCGGCAAACCGCGGCCGCGGCTTCCGGGGCATGTTCCCCAGGGCCATGGGCAGGGCGACTCCCAAGCGCAGGGAGACCGTGAACATCGAGATAGTGGTCAGGGAAGTGCAGTAATGGCAGTAGAGAGAAAATTCGTGGCTGAAGGCGTACGAAAGGCCCGCGTGGAGAAGCACTTAAAGAAGGAGCTGAAAAGGGCCGGGTACGGAGGCATGGACCTGCAGCGCACTCCCCTCGGGACCCAGGTCACCATATTCGCGGAGAAGCCCGGTATCGTGATCGGAAAGGGAGGGAAAGTGGTACGCCAGCTCACCCAGGACCTCGCAACCGATTTCGCGGTCGAGTCCCCCCAGATCGAGGTGCAGCAGGTTCCAAATCCCAGTTTCAATGCCCAGATCATGGCAGAAAGGCTGGCAAACGCGCTGGAGCGCGGCTGGTACTTCAGGAAGGCCGGCCAGAGCATCATCCGCAGGGTGATGGAGGCCGGTGCGCTCGGCTGCGAGGTGGTCATCGCCGGGAAGCTGACTGGTGCACGGGCACGCGTCCAGAAGTTCTCGGACGGCTACATCAAGCACTGCGGTGAGCCTTCGAACACCATCGTCGAGAAAGGATACGCCGTTGCGGTCAAGAAACTGGGGGTAATCGGTGTGCAGGTCAAAATCATCCCTGCCGGTGCAAAGATACCCGACCACTTCGAGGTGACTGCAAAGCGTGAGAAGCCACGGGTGACCGAGGAGATCGCCGTCACCGCGGTAGGCGAAGAGATCATCGACGACATCCCGGAAGGGCCCGACGACTTCGACGAAGAGAAGCTGCTGGGGAGGAAGTAGATGGCGATATTCCGTGCTCAGGAAGTACGGCAGCTCTCCGACGTGGAGCTGCAGGAGCAGATGGAGAAGCTCAGGATGGAGCTCATCCAGCACAACGGGAAGGTCAGCGCAGGGGGTTCCACCGAGAACCCGGGCAGGATCAGGGAACTGCGCCGGACCATTGCCCGGATAAAGACCGAAGCGAACAGCAGGAGACGCGGGTGAGATGATCTCCCCCCAGAACATCCTCAGGCACGAACTCATTGGCCTGGATGTCGCGGTGGTGGAGGCAAGCAACCCTGCGCTGACTGGCCTCTCGGGGCAGATTATCGATGAGACCAGGAACACACTGGTCATCCGGTGTGACCGTGGGGACAAGAGGGTCCAGAAACACAGGACCCGCTTCCGCGTCACCCTTCCGGATGGCGTCCTGGTGGAGATAGACGGCTCCGCGCTGGTCATGGCACCAGAGAGGCGGATCAGCGCATTGCACAAGACCAGAGGGAAATAATGGCAAACAACATCGGATTGAGCGTCAGGCAGCCCGAAAGGGACTGTAACGACGCAAATTGTCCGTTTCACGGCACTTTGCCGGTGCGCGGCCAGGTGATCACCGGCAAAGTCGTGAGCGACCGGATGATTGGAACGGTGGTGGTAGAGCGGGCATACCTGCACTACGTGGGCAAATACAACCGCTACGAGAAGCGGAACAGCAAGATCCATGCCCACAACCCACCCTGCATTCAGGCGAAGACCGGTGATACCGTGCGCATCGCTGAGTGCAGGCCGCTCTCTAAGACTACCACCTTTGTCGTGGTGGAGGTGCAGCCATCATGAAGGCGAAGCAGTCGAACATCCCGAGGGCACTCTCCACCGGGACCCGGATGATCTGCGCAGACAACACCGGGGCCCGGGAGGTGCAGATCGTCTCCGTATTCGGGTACCACGGGGTGCGCAGGCGCCAGCCCAAGATGGGACTTGGCGACATCGCGACCGTCAGCGTCAAGAAAGGCACCCCCGACATGCGCCGCAAGCTCGTGCGGGCGGTAGTGATCCGCCAGAAGAAGGAGATGCGCAGGCCGAGCGGGCTTCGGGTCAGTTTCGAGGACAACGCCGTCGTCGTCGTGGACGAGAAGAACGAGCCACGCGGGACGGAGATCAAGGGCCCGGTCGCCAGGGAAGTGGCGGAGCGGTTCCCGAAGATCGGCTCCATGGCCACCATCATCGTGTGAGGGATCGGCCATGGCAAGGATCGAGAGTACACAACCAAGGAAGCAGAGGAAGGCAAGGTTTACCGCATCGTTACACGTCCGTGGCCGTTTCCTCCACGCACCGCTTGCACCTGACCTCCGGAAGCAGTACCGGACACGGAGCGTGCGCGTCGTGGTGGGAGACACGGTCAAGGTGCTCCGGGGCGAGGCGGCCGGGACCGAGGGGCCTGTTGACGAGGTGGACACCAAGATGTCCCGCATCGTTGTCCAGGGGGTCTCCATTCCCAAGGCTGACGGGACCGAGATGCCAAGGCCTGTCTCCCCTTCCAACGTGCAGATCACCAAACTGAACCTGAAGGATCCGCGGAGGGCCGCGTCCCTGGGGGAGAGTGAATAATGTCAGACCACCTCAAGAGGCTCAATGCCCCGAAGTCCTGGCACGTAGCCAGGAAGACGGAGAAGTTCATCACCAGGACCTGCCCTGGCCCGCACAATGCCAATGCCATGCCGGTCGCGGTGTGGCTCAGGGACCACATGCACTTTGCCTCCAACATGAAGGAGGTCAAGCAGATCCTGGTCCAGAAGGATGTCATCATCAACGGAAAACCCTGCCGGAATCCCCGGATGGGGATCGGGATCTTCGACATCATCTCCATTCCCCGGATCAACAAGCACTACAGGATCCTGCGCGACAAGAGGGGCAGGCACAAGACCATTGAGATCGATGCCGAGTCGGCAAAGAGCCGCCTGGCGAAGATCAAAAACAAGACGATCCTCCCGGGAGGAAAGGTACAGCTCAACCTCCGCTTCGGCGCAAACGTGCTCGCAGACAACACCTACAAGCCCGGCGACTCGGTGGTCATATCCCTTGAACCCGAGAACCGGTTCGCAATCCTTGACCACTTCCCGTTCGCGGTCGGCAACATGGCAATGGTCATCGGGGGCAAGCACTCCGGCATCATTGCCCGCGTCGTCGGGATCGAGGTAGTGCCAGGGAGCGTACCGAACCGGGTGATCCTGGAAGACCAGGAGCGCAACGCGCGTTTCGAGACCATCGACGACTATATCTACATGGTGGGC
The DNA here is from genome assembly GCA_018263335.1 of Methanolinea sp. GTDB lineage: Archaea > Halobacteriota > Methanomicrobia > Methanomicrobiales > Methanospirillaceae > Methanolinea_A. The sequence continues at coordinate 51,108 of JADFCY010000009.1, forward strand.
CGCGAACAACCGGCTCTCAAAGAGTGGGGGATCGAGGAATGAACCCCATGCGCAATGTCTACGTGGAGAAGGTCGTGGTGCACATGGGGGTCGGCGAGGCCGGCGACAAGCTGACCAAGGCAGTCGACCTGATGAAGACCATCACGGGAGGTACCCCGGTGCGAAGCAATGCCAAGCAGACGAACACCACGTTCGGGATCCGCAAAGGCGCCCCCATCAGCTGCAGGGTCACGCTCCGCGGCGACAAGGCAGAGACCTTCCTCAACACGGCGCTCGGGATTGTGGAGAGGAAGATCAGCGAAAACCAGATCGACCAGCGTGGGAACTTCTCGTTTGGGATCGAGGAGCACACCGATTTCCCCGGCATGAGCTACGACCCCCAGATAGGCATCTACGGCATGGACATCAACGTCGTCCTCGCCCGCCCGGGCATCCGCATCTCGCGCAGGTCAATCGAGCAGCGCAGGCTCCCCAGTAAACAGCAGGTAGGCCGGCAGGACGCCGTTGCCTTCCTCAAGGCGAGCCACCAGGTGGAGGTGCTCTGAAATGGGCGGAGAGAAGGTCAAAAAGTACGGCCGCGGTGCACACGAATGCAAGATGTGCGGCCGGAAGCAGGGCCTGGTGCGGCGTTACAATATCATGTTCTGCCGCCAGTGTTTCAGGGAATGGGCGCAGAAGATGGGCTTTAAAAAGATGAACTAGAGGGAGCGTCAGGCAAATGGCAAGACTTAATACAATCGCAGATGGCATGTGCGCCCTCAAGAACGCGGCAGACGGAGGCAAGTCCGACGTGATCATCGAGCCGGCAAGCAAGCTGCTGGGCGCGATGTTCCGCATCATGCAGGAGGCCGGGTACATCAGCGGCTTCGAGTTCATCGAGGATGGGAGGGGAGGCCAGTTCATGGTTCACCTCAATGGCAGGATCAACCGATGTGGCGCCATCTCTCCCAGGTACTCGGTGAAGACTTCCGAACTGGAATACTGGGAGACCCAGTTCCTCCCGGGGAAGAACTTCGGGATACTGCTCCTCTCAACCTCAAAAGGCGTGATCACTCATGAACAGGCCCGCCGCGAGGGTGTGGGCGGGGAGCTCCTGGGGTATGTCTACTAGAGGGGGTGCGAAGAGATTATGGCAACAGAACGAACCGTGACCATCCCCAAGGGTGTGAACGTAGAGATACAGGGCTCCCTGGTCAGGGTGAAAGGCCCAAAGGGGCAGCTCGAGCGGGTCTTCCGGTTCCCCCAGATCGCCATGAGCGTTGCAGGGGATGAAGTGGTCATCTCCACCGCGGCAGACAGGAAACGGGTCGTCGCAATGGTGGGGACCATCCAGGCACACGTGGCAAACATGTGCAGAGGGGTCTCGGAAGGGTTCGAGTACCGCATGAAAGTGGTCTACAGCCACTTCCCGATCCAGCTCAAGCTCTCGGGCAACCGGCTCGAGATCAACAATTTCCTCGGTGAGAAGAAGCCGAGATATGCGCTGATAAGGGACGGTGTCACCGCCAAGGTGGGCAACGACGAGATCGTCCTCTCCGGGATAGACCGGGAGATGCTCGGGATCACCTCGGCAAATATCGAGGACGCGACAAGGATCCGGAACCGTGACCCCCGTATCTTTCAGGACGGCATATACCGGGTTCTGAGGGGATGAGGATCATGGCTGACGAAAAAATCCGACGTATTCGTGTCAGGGCAGAGAAGTCCGCCCGTTTCAGGAGAGACGGGGAAGGAAAGAAGGAGCGTCTCGCCGACACGTGGAGGAGGCCCCGCGGGCTTCACAACAAGCAGCGGATCCAGAAGAAGGCCAAAGGCCCCATGCCCACGCCCGGCTACGGAAGCCCGGCCGACATCAGGGGACTGCACCCAAGCGGATACCGCGACGTGCTGGTCCACACTCCCGGAGATCTCGAAGGACTCGATCCTGCGCTCGATGCAATCCGCATCGCGGCCCAGGTGGGTGCCAGGAAGAGGGGCATCATTCAGGAGAAAGCCCTCGCCGCAGGACTCAAAGTCCTCAATGCAAAGGATCTGTCCGCAAAGAAAGAAGCAGAAGCCGCCGGGGAGGAGCCGGTGAACGACGAGGAGGGAGAAGAGAATGACTGATCTCTCCACCCAGAGGAGGTTATCCGCCTCGATCCTGAAGTGCGGTGTCCACAGGGTCTGGTTCGACCCCGACCGGACCACAGACATCCAGAACGCGATCTCCCGCGAAGACCTCCGAGGTCTCATCGACGAGGATGCCATCAGGGCGCTCCAGCCCAGGGGCAACAGCAGGGGGAGAGCGAGGGAGAAGATGGCAAAGCGCTCGTACGGGCACCGCAAGGGCCCGGGGAGGCGCAGGGGAGCGGCAGGGGCACGGAGCCCCCGGAAACGTGAATGGATCAAGAAGATCCGGGCGATCCGAAAGACTCTCGCGGAACTCCGCGACACCGGGGAGATCAATCCCCACCTGTACCGCACGCTCTACCGCCAGGCGGCCGGGGGGCAGTTCAGGAGTGTCGCGCACCTCAAAGCGCACCTTGCGCTTATCGTCGGGAGGATGAAGTAACATGGCGACAGGACCACGCTACTTCGTTCCCTTCCGCAGGAGGAAAGAGGGCAAGACCAACTACTATGCCAGGGCAAAGCTGGTGGTATCGGACCGGCCCCGCATGGTGGTGCGCCGCACGAACAGGCACATCATCATCCAGCTGGTCACCGCGGAGATGGACGGGGACCGGACGCTGGTCTCCGCTCACTCGGGCGAGCTCGCAGGGTTTGGGTTCGCAGGGTCCACCTCGAGCACCCCTGCAGCGTATCTCACCGGTGCGCTCTTTGCGGTCAAAGCCCTGAATGCGGACTACGAGTCTGCAATCCTTGACATCGGACTGCACCGTGCGACCCGGGGGGCCCGCGTCTTCGCAGCCCTGAAAGGGGCGGTGACTGCAGGTCTCGATATCCCGCACGGCGAGGAGATCCTCCCTGACGATGACCGGGTGAAGGGTGCGCATATCGCCGCATACGCACCTGACCGCGCAGGCGGACTCGTGCAGAACGTGGAACAGACATTGGACGCCATCATGAAGGAGCTGGAGTAATATGGCATATGAGAAAGAGGAATGGATCCCGCTGACCGGCCTTGGGAAGATGGTGGTATCGGGCCAGCTGACCAGCATCGACCAGGTGCTGGAGAGCGGTCGCCCCATCAAGGAGCCGGGCATCGTCGACGCCTTCCTCCCCGACCTCGAAGACGAGGTCCTTGACATCACCATGGTGCAGCGGATGACCGACTCCGGCCGCCGGGTGAAGTTCCGCGCCGTCGTGGTGGTCGGGAACAGGAACGGGTACATCGGGTTTGGCCAGGGCAAGGACTCCCAGGTAGGAGACGCCATCAAGAAAGCAATCGTGGATGCCAAGACCAACCTTATCAAGGTCCGGAGGGGCTGCGGCAGCTGGGAATGCGGCTGCGACACCGTCCACTCAATCCCCATGATGGTGGAAGGGGCGGCAGGCAGCGTCAGGGTCACCCTCAAGCCGGCGCCCCAGGGTATCGGCCTTGTGACCGGAGAGATCAGCAAGAAGGTGCTGGAACTTGCCGGAATCCGTGACGTGTGGACATTCTCCCGCGGCCAGACCCGGACCACCATCAACTTCGCCAAGGCCACCTTCAACGCCCTGAAGGCGACCAACATGATCCGCACGGGAGGCCAGGAATAATGTACGCAATCGTGCAGGTCCGCGGGGTGGTGAATACCCGGCGGGACATCAAGGATACCCTAAAGATGCTCCGCCTGCACCACATCAACCACTGTGTCCTGGTCCCGGACACCCCCGAGTACCTCGGGATGATCCGCAAGGTCAAGGACTTCGTGGCCTATGGCGAGGTGGATGTCGAGACGGTCGAGACGATCCTCCGCACCAGGGGCAGGGTTGAGGGGAACAGGCCCCTCACCGATGAATACGTGAGGGAGAACTCGACATACCCGGGCATCACTGACTTTGCCAGGGCCCTGGCATCAGGAGAGGCCCGGCTGTCGGATATCCCCGGCGTAAAACCGGTGCTCAGGCTCCATCCTCCCAGGAAAGGATACCGGACCATCAAGAGGACCTATCCCCAGGGGGGAGCCCTCGGGTACTACGGAAAGGAGATCAACGAGCTCCTGCACAAGATGAGGTGAAGCGATGCCAGTGAACAAGAGATCAAAATTCCGCGGCTCGAGGACGTGCGGCGGAGGCACTCACAAGAACAGGAGAGGTGCGGGTAACCGTGGCGGCAGGGGCCGTGCCGGACACCGCGACCACCGGTTCTCCCATTTCCTCGTGTACGGGGAAGTCCACAACGGCAAGCACGGGTTCTTCAACCAGACGTCGGCCGAAGTAAACGTGCTCTCGGTGGGCAGGCTCTCAGAGATGGTCGAGGAGCTCATCGCTGCCGGGATGGCGTCCAGGGAGGGTGACGCAGTCGTCATCTCCGCGGATCAGATCGGTATCGATAAGATACTTGGCAACGGAAAAGTCACACAGAAGATGCACGTCTCAGCACGTGCATTCTCAGGACAGGCAAAACAGAAGATAGAGGCGATGGGTGGCCAGGCCCTGGTTATCTAATCCCTTTTTGTGGTGAAAGAATGGGAGAACTTCTGGACCGAATGGAACCGCTGCTCGCAGCGATGCCCACCGTAAAAGGACCTGAAGGCCACGTCCACTTCAAGAACAAGCTGGTCTGGACCGCAGGGATCCTCATCCTGTATTTTGTGCTTACCAATATCCCATTGTTCGGCCTTGACCCGGGCTCCCAGGACATATTCTTCTACTGGCGCGCCCTCCTCGCCGGTGCCAGCGGGTCCCTCGTGCAGCTTGGGATCGGCCCGATCGTGACCGCGTCCATCGTCCTGCAACTCCTGAAGGGTGCGGACCTCATCCATATCGACACGAGCGATATGAGAGGGCAGATCCAGTACATGGGCCTGCAGAAACTCCTGATCTTCGTGATGATCATCGTCGAGGCGGCACCAAACCTCGTGGGCGGCTTCCTGATGCCGGACCCCGCCATCGCGAATGCATTCTTTGGAGGAAACCTGTTCCTGGTCTCGTTTATCATCTTCCTCCAGGTCTGCATCGGTGGGGTGCTGATCGTCTTCATGGACGAGGTGGTCACCAAGTGGGGTATAGGGTCCGGTGTCGGCCTCTTCATCATCGCCGGGATATCCCAGGCAATTATCAACGGGTTCATCAACTGGGCGCCGGTGAGTGACCAGTATCCCGTCGGGTTCTTCCCCCGCATCGCGGCTGTCATTATGGACGGGGCAAACTTCCTGCAGTACATGGGCACCGACATGATCGCGTTCATCACCACGGTCGTCATCTTCCTGGTCATCGTGTACGTGGAATCGACCAGGATCGAGATCCCGCTTGCGCATGCGCAGGTCCGTGGTGCACGGGCGAGGTTCCCGGTCAAGCTGATCTACGCGAGCGTGCTGCCGATGATCCTCGTCCGGGTGCTGCAGGCAAACATCCAGATGATCGGTCTCTTCCTGAACAACGTCGGGATCACCATCCTCGGCGCATTCCAGGGTGCCACCCCCGTCAGCGGGCTGATGTGGTACCTTGCGCCCATCAACGGTCCCGATGACTGGATGTGGTGGCTGTATGACCTCGGGCATGCGCCCTGGGAGGTGCTGGTCAGGATGGGGATCGATATCTTCGTCGTGGTCGTGGGAGGCGCCATCTTTGCCCTCTTCTGGATCAAGACCGCGGGAATGGACTCAAAGGACGTGGCACGCCAGATCCAGCACTCGGGGATGTCCATCCCGGGATACCGGAGGAATCCCCAGGTGCTGGAGAAGTACCTTGACCGTTACATCCCCAGGGTCACTGTCATCGGCGGTGTGTTCATCGGCGTCCTCTCGGTCTTTGCCAACCTCTTCGGCGTGATCGGGGCGGTGAGTGGCACGGGGCTCCTGCTCACGGTGTCCATCACCTACCGGCTCTACGAGGAGATCGCGAGCCAGCAGATCATGGAGATGTACCCGTTCATGCGGACATTTTTCGGAAAGGAGTAAGTATGACAGGAAGGAGAGTGATCGTGACCGGGGTCCCGGGGGTTGGCAAGACCACCGTCGTGACCGGTGCACTGAAAGTCCTCGAAGCGGAGGGGATCTCTTACCGGTCCCTCAACTTCGGGACTTACATGTTCGAGACCGCCCAGAAGGAGGGGCTCGCAAGGGATCGCGACGAGATGCGCCGGCTTCCCGGTGATGTCCAGAAGACGCTCCAGCAGAGCGCCGCACGTGCGATGGCACGGGAGAGCGGAAACATCCTCGTCGATACGCATGCATCCGTCAAGACGCCCAGGGGATTTTTGGCCGGCCTGCCCGAGTGGGTGCTCCGTGAACTGATGCCGGACACTCTCATCCTTGTGGAGACCGACGAGGACCAGATCCTTATGCGCCGGCTATCGGACGAGACGCGGACGAGGGATATGGAGGGGTCCGGGGCGATTGCCGATCACCAGCAGTTCAACCGTGCAATCGCGGCATCCTATTCCATGCTCACCGGGTGCACCATCAAGTACATCACCAACGCGGATTTCCTGCTCGACCGCGCAGTGGAAGAGATGGCCGCAGTCCTCAGGTGAGTGGAATGAAGAAGAAGAAGTTCGGGGGCTTTATCGCCCTGCTGGTGGCCATGGCCATGATCCTCTCCTACAGTATCGCGCCCATCAGGGACGGGGTAGGGGAGGCCCTTGATGTGGTCCTGGGGCCGCTTGCAGGGATGATGCCATTCTACATCCTGATCATCATCCTCTCCGCAGCCACCGGGCTCTATTCATCAATCATCCAGAAGTATACGATAGACTACGAGAGGATGACCGAGGTGCAGGAGAGGATGAAGGTCTTCCAGAGAGAGTTTCGCGAGGCCCAGCTCTCCGGGGATGAGAAGAGGATCAAGAAGATGGACGCAAAGAGGGACAAGGTGATGAAGGAGCAGATGGAGCTCTCGCAGCAGCAGTTCACCCCCATGGCCTACATTTTGATCATCACTGTCCCGATCTTCTTCTGGCTCCTCTTCAGGCTGGGAGTCGCACCTGATGCGACCGTGGTTATGCCATTCTTTGGGTCCCATACGCTCACCGATGCGGTGCTTGGCCCTGTCCCGGCCTGGATCCTCTGGTACATGATCTGCTCGCTCTCCATCAGCCAGGTGGTCAGGAAGTCGCTGAACATCGGGGGCATCTGATGCGTATCACGGTGAGCGGGCTTCCCGGGAGCGGGACCACCTCGCTCGCCCGCCACCTTGCAGCGACCAGGAATTATACCCTCATATCAGCCGGAGAGGTATTCCGGCAGATGGCAGCCGAGAAAGGCCTCGATATCGCGGAGTTCGGAAGGCGTGCAGAGCAGGACCCCTCGATCGACCGGGAGATCGACGCCCGGCAGCGCGAGATTGCCGAGTCCCGTGACGAGATCATCGCCGAGGGGCGGCTCTCGGGATGGTGCGTGCGCAATGCTGACCTGAAGATCTGGCTCCAGGCTTCCATGGAGTGCAGGGTTGCACGGATATTCTCCCGGGATACGCTCGAGGATATCGATACCGCCCTCCTCCTCACCCGGGAACGGGAGGCATCGGAGGCACATCGCTACCGGGAATACTACTCGATCAACATCAATGATCTCTCCCCCTACCACCTGATCCTCAACTCAGAGAAGTTCGGGGTGGAAGACCTCTCCTCCATCGTTGAGGCGGCGATCGAAAGGGTTGAGCGGGCGCATCCTCTTCACTGACCCTGGCGGATACTGCCGCTCCCTCCCATCTTTTTCTCGTCCCGTCATGCGAAGCCGGGCTTTTTTTTCGTTCTCCCGCATCAGGCCACGGCACACCCGATGGTGGCCCATTATCGTCTCGGAAAGAAATACTGTTGTTCCAGGAGGATTCGGAACGCGTAGTGTTCATGCAAGGAGGGGGCTTCCCACGATGAGGCTCTCGGTGCTGACGGACAATTCAAGCCTGACGGACCGGTATTACCTTGCAGAGCCAGGGTTCTCGGTACTTTTGGAGGAAGGGGTCCGAAAGGTGCTCTTTGACCTGGGATACTCCGATGTCTTTGTGAGGAATGCCATGAAGATGGGACACTCCCTTCTTGACCTCGAGTACGTCGTCCTCTCGCACGGGCACCTCGACCACACCTGGGGCCTGGTGCACCTCGTGATGGCGCTCACAGAGGCAGAGATCGAGAAAAGAGACTTCAGGAGACCCACACTTGTCGCACACCCGGACGTCTTCCTGACCAAGCAGTCGGGAAAGGTCCCCGAGTCGGGCGCGCTCTTCTCTGAAGAGAAGTGCGGGGAGCACTTCAGACTCACACTCTCCAGGCGCCCGGTCTGGCTCTCAGACGACCTCGTCTTCCTGGGCGAGATCCCCCGGAGGTTTGGATTCGAGCTCCCCGAAGGCGGCAGGCGAAGGAAGCGGGGTGGGACCATAGAAAACGACGAAATGGCCGATGACAGTGCGCTCGTGTGGAGGGGAAGAGACGGCCTCGTCGTGATCACCGGGTGCTCTCACACAGGCATCTGCAACATCGTGGCATATGCCCGGGAAGTCTGCGGTGAAGAGCGCGTGCAGGATATCATCGGCGGCCTCCACCTGATGAAGGCGCCGGAGAGCCGACTCGATGCCACGGCTGCAACCCTGAAAAGCATGGGTGTGGTGCGGATGCATCCCTGCCACTGCACCGGTTTTACGGCGGTCCACCGCTTTGCCAGGGAGTTCATCGTGGAAGAGACGGGATCAGGCCTGGTGTGCGAGTACTCCTGACCATATATTTTCAGTGTGAAGGGAACAATTATTCCTCATTCTCCGGGAAGGTGGGATAGCATGGTGACCTTGGGGGGCGACATCGATATCTTCGCAGTGAGTGAATGGGATGCCGAGGCGCTTCTTGCGCTCTACCGCGCGGGGGGATGGTGGAAGGAGGAGTGGGACCCATCCCACATCCCTGTCCTGGTCAGGTCTACCTTCTCATTCGTGGTAGCCGTGCACCGGCAGAGCGGGCGGACGGTCGGGATGGGGAGGGCAATATCAGACGGTGTATCGGACGCGTACATACAGGACCTCGTTGTCCTCCCCGAATTCAGGAACCGGGGTGTCGGAAAGGCGCTCCTTATGAGGCTGGTTGAGATCTGCAGGGCCAGGGGGATCTCCTGGATCGCGCTCGTTGCCGAGCCGGGAACGTCCGACTTTTACCGGGAGTCGGGGTTCGTGGTCATGGAAGGGCATATTCCCATGCGTTACCAGGGAGGGGAGCGCAGGTGCTGAAATTCTCCCAGTTTCGTCCCGTCACCTTCCGGGAGCAGGCGCTCTTCCGGGACCATTACCGCCTTTATCCCCAGGTGCACAGTGACAACCTCTTCTCCAACATGCTCTGCTGGAACCATTACGCCAATTATGCATTCCTGCAGGTGAGGGGATCGATCGTGCTCTGCAGCACCATCCAGGGAAAGACCCGGTTTCGCCCCCCCATCGGCCCACGGGACCCGGATATCCTCGAGGATGTGATACGCCTTGCCGTGGAGGAAGGGGATGAGGCGCCGCTGGTCCTTGTCGATACGCCCACGAGAGAGTGGATGGAGTACCTGTATCCTGGCATTGTCCTCCATGAGGACCGCGATCACTTCGAATACGTATACCGCGCAGAAGACCTCGCCCGCCTTCCGGGGGGGGAATACCTGACGATCCGCCGGCAGCTCAACCGGTTCAGGAAGCAGTGCAGACCGCAACTTGAGGAGATCGGGACCCGGAACCTCTCCGAAGTGGAGACTTTCCTCCACGAGTGGTGCGAGTGGAAGCAATGCAACGAACACCCGTTCCTCTCTGCCGAGAAGGATGCAGTGATGTATGCGATCTCGCATTTTCGCGAACTCGGTCTCCTGGGGCTCCTCATCAGGGTCAATGGCAAGGTGGGAGCAATCGCGGTCTTTGAGGAACTGAACCGCGAGACGGCGGTGGTCCACTTCGAAAAAGGCCTTCCCGAATGCGAGGGGATCTACAAGGCCATCAACGCCGAGACCGCGGCATTCCTCGAAGAGCGGTATACCTACATCAACCGGGAGAGCGATATGGGAGTCCCTGGCCTCAGGGAGGCAAAGATGCGGTACCACCCCCATCACATGGTAGAGGTCTCCTATGCCCTCCGTGATGACCTCGCGAGGCTGGTGTGAACGCGCTGAAACGCGCGTTCTCCCCCCTGCGCGGCGCAATCAGACTTCTTTTTTAAAATAAAGGATATAATATTATTTTTCGTAATATACCACGAAAAAATATGACCATTAAGGCCTTATTTTTCCCTCAAAAATAGGACGTGCGCGTTCGGAATTGAAGCAATTCTGTGCCATTTTTCAATAATGACCGATTTTGCCAGATTTAACCGAAAAAGGCTCATTATTTACCTAGATTATTGAAAAAGGAGAGCGTATCGCGTGTGGAACAAGGCAAAGCTTTAAAATAGGGAAATTTAACCTCTAAGATAGTAGTTCCATGGGAACTATGGTGGGAGAATTCAAATGCTTGAGATGAAGCGTGAAGCAGTTGTCCGGAATATGAAGGACAATGACGTGATAAAGAAGTTCCAGACAGACAAGGCGTGGGGTTTGTGCACGATGGTGGACCTGAAGCACTGCAACCCGGAGACCATCAGGGACCCGGAGAAGATCCAGGAATTCATCATCCAGCTCTGCGATCTCATCGATATGAAGAGATTCGGCGACCCCACTATAGTCCACTTCGGCCCCTGTGCCAAGGTAGCAGGCTACTCCATGACCCAGCTGATCGAGACCTCGCTGGTATCCGGGCACTTTGCCAATGAGACCAATTCGGCATACCTGGATATCTTCAGCTGCAAGGAGTATGGCCCTGAAAAGACCGCGAAATTCTGCAAGGAGTTCTTCGGCGCGCAGTCGATGAACTTCACTGTGGCATTCAGGTACTAAAAGGCAGGCAGATAGTTCCCGGAACACTCCACTGCCGTTGGGCAGGGGAGATGCGGAATCCTTTTTTTTCAAAATCCCTACATGATACTGCCCGGGTCGATCCGGGCGGGACGAGGGAGGCAGTCTTTTTTTACCGCCCCCAGAATCAGCAAAGTTCAAAACTCCTGGTCGACCAGGAGGTTTCGGACATGAGATCTCCTAGAAGAGACCGATGATCCCATCGGCGATGATCTTCACCGCGATGGCCGCAACCAGCATCCCGAGGACTTTTGCCATGATATCGATGACGGTTTCGCCAACGATCCGCTGGAGGTGGGATGAGAACCGGAGGATGACCCACGTTGCCACGAGCGAGAGCGTGATCGCAATGGCCGGCACAAGGATCCCGTATTCTTCGGAGAGGAGAATGACGGTGGTGATGGCACCGGGCCCGCAGAGGAGGGGGGTTCCGATCACCACCCCCGCCACTGACTGGGAAGGGCCCCTTGATCTCCCGATATCGAGCCCGAGCGCCATCTGCATCCCCAGGATAAAGAGGAGGATGCCCCCTGCGACCTGGAAGCTTGGCATGCTGATCCCGAGGATATTGAAGATAAAGAAGTTGAAGAAGAGGAATATGTAGAGGAGAAAGCCGGCCACCGCGACGGCAATGAGTGCCTGCTTGTTGATCTCAGATGAAGACTGTCCCTTGGTCATCGAGGTGAAGATCGGCACGCTGAGTATTGGATCCAGGATGACGAAGAGCGCCGAGAAGGCATATATCACAGACGAGAGCATGTCCGGCATACAACCGCTGGATCAATATTCTTCTCCCGGACAATTAATAGCGTGGATGGAAATCCAAGGAACAATGTACAGGGAACGACCTTCCGAGAAAAATCAGATGCTCCCCTGGTATGGTCCTGATCGATAGGGGGGTTGATGCCAGATTCTGGGGGTGTCCGGCAAAATGAAAAAAACCAGGTGACATAGCCAGGGAGAGCAATATCATATCCACTTCCTGGTTTAAAAATTTTCATGTTTATCATGGGCAGGGGAGGAAAAACCGGGCAGGGCGGGGCGTTTTCCACGAATTGCCACGCACACCCCCGCATTCCTCCCCTGCGTGCCGGGATTGGGCGTTTAACGGCGGTCTACCAGTCGTTTCGGCCGCCCTTTCACGCGGGAGAGTTCAAGACCACCCGGCGGGGTGAACTTGAAGAGGACGTGGAAGTCTTCTGATATGGCCGGTGCAAGGCCTGGTTTCGCGCGGAGGAACGAGGCAATGAACCGCTCGCCGATCTCCTCTCCGGGCAGGTGCGCGGGGTCAAGCGCCTCCATGCTCACCCGGAGGACGACTCCGCCATTCTCGCCGTGGTACACAAATGCCTCGTATTCACCGGTCAGGTACTCTATGTTCCCCCGCTGGAAGACCCCTCGCTCGATATCCACCCGGTTCACCGGAGTCCCCATGATCCAGAGGGTCTCAGCCTCTCGCTGGGGGGAGTAGATCTTCATGTGTGTTCTGCCGCATGCGCACGGCTCGCGGGTCATCACGACGGTCGTGTCCTCCGTGTCGTAATTAATAAGCAGCGTGCCGCACCGGCCGCCGGGAGGGACGAGGGTGGTGAGCACCGCCCGCCCGCATTCGCCGTCAGGGACAAACCCGCCCATCGAGGGATCATACACGTCAAGGTGGACGAGGTCTTCGGGCACGTGGAGCCCTGAGCGTTCGCGACACTCCCCGCACATGGTCCCCTCAGTGCTGCCGTACGTGTTGAAGACCTCGCGGTCCCACACTTCGGCGAGGTACGCTCTCGATTCGTCGGCAAAACTCTCGCCGCCGACGATGAGCCGTTCAAGCGAGGTCTCCCTGGGGTCAAGGCCCTCTCCTTCGAGCTGCCGTGCGAGTCTCAGCAGCTTAAAGACGCTTCCCACGATCCCCGTGGGTTGGTAGCTCTCGAGGATCCTCCGGGGGAAAGTGCACTTGCCGATCGGGATGATGGTCATCCCGATCCCCCGCGCCGCAAGCGTCATGGTATTGGCCCCGACGTTCATCCCGTAGGAGGCACAGATCACCACCCTGTCACCCTTTCCAAAGCCCTGGGATGCAAATATCCGTGCATACTTTGCGGCATAGCGTTCCCAGTCCTCCCAGGTGAGGAAGAAACTCTTGGGCGTGCCTGAGGTCCCGCTGGTCTCGTGAACGGTAAAGATCTCCTCCCATGGCACGCTCCTGAACAGGAACTCGCTCTTCTGCGGGGGCTGGTGTTCGCGGATTGTCCTCCCGGATATGATGGGGAGGGACTTCAGGTCGTCATGGGACTTGATATCCTCCGGCCGGATGCCATGCTCGCGGAACCAGTTCCGGTAGAACGGGGAATGGTCCCGCGCGTACCTGGCGGTATATTGTATCCTCTCATCCACCAGGGCATCGAGTTCACCACGCGGGAGCGTCTCCATCTGGCGGTCGAAGAATGAAGCGGCTGACATCATGTGATGATCTGTACGGGGGATGAATAAATCTCCCTTCAGGGCTTTTCTGTCACTGGGGCAAAGACCCCGAAAATCCCCGAAAAATCGGCCCGGCTCCCCCTCCCTTGCGGCATGGGTTGCGGAGGAGAGGGTGTGCGAAAGATTCCGTTAAAAATAGTATTAAATCCTCCAGGGGCATCACATTGCACTATAAAGAAGGTGAGTGATCATGACTGGAACGAAACGCTATAAATGCAAGGTCTGCGGCTATATCTACTCCCCGCTGCGTGGAGAGCCGCACAACGGCATTCCCGCAGGGACGGCCTTTGAGGACCTTCCGGACAGCTACATCTGCCCCATCTGCGGCATGGAGGGCAAGGGAAAGATCGGAAAGTGGGGATTCGAGGAGTGGGCTCCCACCAAGTGGCTCTGCTCGGTCTGCGGGTACGTCTATGACCAGAAGCGCGGAGAACCTCACCGTGGTATCAAACCCGGGACGGCATTTGAGGATCTCCCTGAAGATTATACCTGCCCGGTCTGCAACCTCGACCCAAAGATCTCCAAGCAATTCGGAAAGGTCTTCAAGCAGGGGTTCGACCCTCTGGACATCCCCTGAACCATCACTTTTTTCTCCTCTCGTCAGTCTGACGAGGGAGAGGTGCTCGATTCCGTGGGGTCTATTCCCGCACCCCGCTCCTGCTCCCTCTTCCCACCTCCAAAAAAAGTTGTGCGGAGGGAGCGATGCATCCCGCACGCAATATGTGGGATGCGACCAGTCGCAATCTGATGAATTTGGGTTCACCCCTATCTCCGAATACCAGAACCGGTTACACAAAGGCGGGAGCGTTCACTGCCGAAGGGTGGGATACCGGAAAACCCCCCTCCCCCTGTATTGCATCATGCGGTATATACCGAAAAATACTCCAGGGGGATTGGCAGAGCGCCGCCATATGCGACACGAGACAGCGAACCCAACGCTGATGTACAAATTAATACGTCATCGCTGCAACACTCTTACCAGACCAACTCTGCAAGGGTGAATTTTTCAGCATGTGTGAGCGAATCCTCATCCCCACCGACTTCTCGTGGTATGCCCAGAGGACGATCCGGTACGCAACGGAGATACCTGGGGCCACCGCGGCCATTCTCCTGCACGTCACTGAAGAGGCAACGGAGTGCATGACCTGGCACTCATCCGCAGAGGCGAGGAATTCACCGAGCACGCCCGCCAATGCCCTTGCATACGCGGGTGAAGCGCTCGAGAAGGCCGGGTTCTCCGTCACCTACGAGGTTGCCCCCCCGAAGAGTGCCGGCATCCATGCCGCGATCCTCGAGTCAGCGGAGAGGAACGGGGCGGATCTCCTCCTGATCGGGGGAAAGGGCAGGGGTTTTTTGAGGGACGTTCTCATGGGACATGTCTCAAAAAGAGTCGTGGAGGAGGCCAGGATCCATGTCCTTGTCACCCATTTTCCAGAGGAACCCGGCCCGGGGAGTGAGGCTGCCGGTGTTGCCGCTTCCCGGGAGAGGCCGCTCTTCTCACGCATACTCGTTCCGGTGGATTTTTCCCGTACCACCTTTGAGACCATAGAGTTCCTGGGCGACCTGGATGGATACGAAGAGATCATCCTCATGCATGTCATTGGCTCGGTCAATGACCGGCATGACCTGCAGAAGAAACTCCAGCACTCCATTGAGGCGCTCTCCTTCCTCCAGCGTGACCTTGCGCCCCGTGGAGGGAGGGTAAGCCCTCTCATCAGGTTCGGAGACCCCGCCGGGGAGATCTGCAGGATGGCCGAAGAGGAGCAGGCAACCCTGATCCTCGTCTCCAGGTTTGGCGCATCAGGTTACCTGAAGGAGGGACCCATCGGCAGCATTGCCGCGGAGGTCGCAAAGCGCGCCCGCATCCCCGTCCTCATCCGCTTCCCCGGGTCATCCCGTGAGGTCCAGGTCAGGGAGATCGGTACTGCCGAATTTTCACGTGCAGAAGAGACGTGGTCTCATTACCGTCAGCAGCGTGCAGATCCCTCTGTGGATCGCATATTCGGCGTGTTTGTCGACGGAGACCTTGTATCCCTCGCCCGCTGCAGGAGGTATCCCGATGGTCTGGAGATCGACGGGGTGTTCACGCAGGAAGGATTCCGCCGCAGGGGATACGCCAGGAGCGTGGTCTCTCTCCTGGTACACGAGTGCGGTGCAGAGACCCTGTACACCTTATCCACCGGGGAGATGATCGAGTTCTTCAGGTCTTTTGGGTTTACTCTGGTCCCGGAGAAGGAGATGCCCGAATCCATCCGGGAACGGTATGGGTTTGCCCTGGGAGACCTTGCGGGGGCGGACCTCTACCCCATGAAGAGGAGCAGCAGGGAGTCATGAGAGCCCGTCGGCATGGGATGAAACAGACACGGGGGGGACCCCCCGGCGGGGACGAGGAGGGGGGATGAGGGTACAGGTGTGCGGGAGACGCTTCCAGGAGGAACGTGCGTCTTGCCACGGGAACCTGCAGGGATAAAACGGGAAAACCCCCATCCTCCATAGTTATAGGGCACATTCGTGCCCGTCGTCCCCTGCGGGAGAGACTACTCCCCCCTGTGCGGTTCTTTTACCAGCTCGACAAGCAGAGAGAACATCGCCGCTTCTAGGGGGTCCTCGATCGCGGAAAGGCGGTCGGTAGCGTGGGCCCGGATCATCTCTGCCAGCCGCTCGGCATAGGGCTGGTCTGCTGCCGGGACCGCCCGACGGGCCCGGAGCCAGCGGTCAGCGGTCTCGTGGAGGTCCAGGCGCCCGTTCCGGGGCATTCCCGGTGCGGATGGTTCATGCATTCCCTGTCTCATGGCAGGTATCTGGATCACCGGCAGGTATGAATGGAGTGGCAGGGGGAGTGAAAGTGAGGGGGCCTGATGCAGAAGGCTCGCCCGGCGGGAGCGGGGCGCCCAGGCGGGACGTATTGCAATCCTATTTCTGCAATGGCGGCCAAACTCGCACATACCGTGATTGGAAAGGGGAAGATGGGAGGGGAGAGACAATAAAACTGGGAATCATCATCTGCGACCGCTACCGGACCTGTGCGGGGGGAAAATGCCTCCGTGCGTTGCGCAACCGGGAGGGTGCATTCGAACGGTACAAGGGCAGGGATGTTGAACTTGTCGGGTTTGCCACCTGCAACGGGTGTCCCGGTGGAAACGTCGAATACGTGCCCCAGGAGATGAAGAAGAACGGGGCAAAGGTCGTCTTCCTCTCGACCGGAATGGTGGTCGGATATCCACCCTGCCCGCGCATCGGATACTTCTCGCGGTTCCTCCGTGAAAAATACGGCATTGACGTGGTTGTCGGGACCCACCCGATCCCTCAGAACTACTATGCCACCCATGCGAACCTTGGCACCTGGGATTCCGCGGTGTAAAAAAGATCTGCTCGCGCCAACGCTCACCGATGAGAAGACGCGACTCTCGTATGATTCACGTCCAGGATCTGCCGGACGCTGATGGGTCTCATAGGGTCCAAGGGTGCAGGAAAGGCAACCCTTACCACCCATGGGGATAAAACTCTCCTCTCATGAAGAATGCCTTCCACGTGATGATCGTCCCCACTCTCGGCTGCCCTGCCAGGTGCAGGTACTGCTGGAGTTCAGACCCCGCGTCTCCACGGATGGGCATGGGGACCCTCAGAGAGGTGGTGGACTGGCTGAAAGGCATCGAGAAGGAGCGGGTGACATTCACTTTCCACGGCGGCGAGCCGCTCCTTGCAGGCGCCGGGTTCTACCGCGAGGCGCTGCCCCTCATCTCGCGCGAGCTTGCGCACCTGGAGCCCGAGTTTGCCATGCAGTCCAATCTCTGGCTGATGACCCCAGAGATCGCGGATGTCCTGGCAGAATACCATGTTCCCATAGGGACGAGCATCGACGGCCCGGAGGATCTCAACGACACCCAGAGGGGAGAAGGCTACTTCCAGAAGACGATGAAGGGGTACGCGATCGCGCGGGAGCACGGGCTGAAGGTGAGTTTCATCTGCACCTTCACGTCGCGGTCCTTCCACGAGCGGGAGAAGATTGTCCGTTTCTTTAGGGAGAACGGCTTTACCCTCAAGCTGCACCCGGCACTCCCGTCGCTTCGAAACGATAACCCAGAGCCCTGGACACTCGATCCCGCCGATTACGGGGAGCTGCTCGTCTATCTCCTTGATACGTCCCTTGAGCACCTGGGGAGAATGGAGATCATGAATATCAACGACCTGTGCAAGTGCGTCTTCTTCCGGCACGGAACTGTCTGCACCTTCGTCGACTGCATGGGGAGCACCTTTGCGATCGGTCCTGACGGCGGCATCTACCCCTGCTACCGGTTCGTGGGGATGCCGGAGTACGTGATGGGGAACGTGGCCGACCGTCCGACGCTCGATTCGCTCGCGGACTCTCATATCGGGCGGCTCATGAGGGATTTCCGGGCCTTTGTCAACCGGGCGTGTGCCGGGTGCGCCCATATCCGGTATTGCCGGGGAGGGTGCCCCTACAACGCCATGGTCCCGCATGGCGGAGAGATAAAGGGGGTGGACCCCTACTGCACCGCGTACAGGCGCATATTCGACGAGATCACGGGCCGCCTTGACCGCGAGATGGCGGACTCCCTGCCGTTCGAGATGGGACCGTTCCCGCCGGCCCGGCAGAAGGGGAGGAAGCCAGGCATCATGGCGCTGATGCGGCACCAGGCGATGAAGATGCGGATGCAGATGCCGTAAGGTATCTCTCATTCGGATGCAGCTTCAGGGATAAAGCGCACTTTCTCAACAGAACCGGGTAGTGGAGGAGCGTACCCCAGGCAGGGTGGGTTCCGCGAATGCATACAGATTCGGCGTGTGCAAGGAGTGAGGACCAGGAAAAGGGTACCCTGGCAGGGTGCGTTCCGCGAATGCATACAGATTCGGCGTGTGTAAGGAGTGAGGACCAGGAAAAGGGTACCCTGGCAGGGTGCATTACCCCAATGCACACGCCTCTGGCGTGTGCATGCATGTGCATCTAAAAAAAGTTAAATGAGTTTGAATATGGGGTGGTTCTCGGCCTTGCACTCGATTCCCATCTGCCGGGTGGCTTCCAGCACGACCATGTCGGTGTATGCCTGGGCAGTGATCATGGCCTCCACGTTCTCGATGGGGCCGTACATGATCAGGTCGGCACCAAGGGTGCTTGCGATCATGTTGCAGCCGATATCGGGTGCGGACCATGCCGCCTGGATGACCCCGTCGAGGCCGCCCTGGTAGTGGTGCAGGAGCTGCTCGAGGTAGGCGTCCTTGCCCTTCAGGGACTCGGCGAGCTTGGACGGGTTCTTCTTTGAGCCCTTCCAGCGCTTCAGCCAGGTCCAGGAGACGGTCATGTTGTGGTACGCGCCGCCCGTGGGGTAGCCGTGGATGGCCTTGCAGGCCAGGATCTCGCGGTATGCGCCACCCGAGCCGAGGCCGAGGGGTGTTGCCGCAGTGTCGAGGATGGGCCTGGTGATTCCTGCCTCCTCGGCGATCTGGATCATTCCCTTGGTCTGGCCGGCGACACCGCCCTCGACGAGGGTCTTCTCCCTGCCTGCGACCGAGGGGTCGGCGGGGTTGAAGGCCAGCACGATTGCGGCGTCGACGTCGCTGTTCTTGATTGCCTCGACGTTCTCCGGCGGGATGGACCCGTTAATGGAGTTGTAGATGGCCCTCTTCGCAAGCCCGACTTCCGTCACGTACTTGCAGGCGTGCGCGAGCGCAGCCGGCACCGACGAGTCCATCAGGAACGCGGTCTTGTTGTCGATCTTGTCAAACCAGGTGAAGTAGCTCTCGAACGCTTCCCCGAACTCCGCAATGATCTGGATAAAGTGGGGGATCCCGGTCATGTCGGAGAGTTCCTGGCAACGGTTCCAGAGCGCCTCCGCCTTCTTCTCATCGATCTTGCCCTTGTGGTCATCAAGCACTACCTCATGCTTGTTGTAGAAGATTGACGCACCGAGCACAGTCGGGTATTCTCCAGGCTGGCCACCGATCTTGGTGCCATTGAAGTCCCAGACTTTCTGTTCTTTCTCAAACCTGAACATCTGAATTCACACCTCCTTCACATCATCACATTCAGCTTCGGGAGCAGGACCAGCAGCATGACGAATACCATCAGTCCGGCGACCAGTCCATAGAGGATGCCTATATCCCGGCCGATCTTCCTGCCCACACGCTGGGCTATCTCTGCATCGGCGAACTCGATCTGCTTCTCGACCTTGTCCAGCCGCTTCTCTATCTCCAGGAATTGCGGGTTGACCCCTGCCGCGGCGACCTCGACGCCGCCAGCGGCCTCCTTGACCTCCACGACCATGGGGTCTGCGGCGAATGCGCCCGGGTCGCGTCCCTTGAGCTCGTTGATCTTGGCCTTGATGGCGCCGAGGTCCTCGGCCTCCATGATGTTGACCACTTCAACCTGCTCCTGGAAGCGCTTGATGGCGGCATCGTTGAGGTTCTCGATGAAGGGGATTGCACCCTCAGCACCGACGACCCTGCCGTCCTTGACCCCGCCCTTGTGGAGGGCGGCCATGGTCTGGCCTGCGAGGTGACCCTTGACCTCGGTCCCGCAGAGCAGGAGGAACCGGATGTTGGGGTTGGAGATGATGTTGGCGATGACCTTCTCGAGACCGAGGTTCTCGGTCTTGCAGGACCCTGCGATGGCGGCCCCGCCGTCGCAGATACCCTTCTCGTCGAGGTGGGACCCGCAGGTCATGACGGCCACGGGGCTGTTTGGGTCGCCTGCGTGGAAGTCTCCCTGCACGATCGGCCATCCGCTTGCTGGTGATTTCTTGTCTGCCATTTCTCTTTCACCTCACATGACCACGGCAGGCACGACGATCAGGATCAGTGCGGTCAGTACTCCTGCGGCAAACCCGATGATACCGGAGCCCAGGAGTGCCGAGTCGTACTTGTTCGATCTCGCCAGTATCTGCGCCTTGTAGCGGATGTTCTCCACCATGTTCTCGATGGCAACCATCCTGATAGGTCCTGCCATCTTCTGTCCTTCTTCTGCCATTTTGTTCACCCCATCAGCATGAACCCGAGGACGGCGAACGACACGATGAGACCGATCATGATACCCTCGATCTTACCTGAGTAGACACCGGCCGCAAACTTGTCGCGGTACCCGATGTCTGTCACCATCTTCTCGATCACTTTCATTCGCGCGTGGATGAGGGCCAGTTCGCCGGACATGGGCTGGACGACCCCTCCGGTCTCTTCCACCCCGCCAGCGGCCTCCTTGACCTCCACGACCATGGGGTCTGCGGCGAATGCGCCCGGGTCACGTCCCTTGAGTTCGTTGATCTTGGCCTTGATGGCGCCGAGGTCCTCGGCCTCCATGATGTTGACCACTTCAACCTGCTCCTGGAAGCGCTTGATGGCGGCATCGTTGAGGTTCTCGATGAAGGGGATTGCACCCTCAGCACCGACGACCCTGCCGTCCTTGACCCCGCCCTTGTGGAGGGCGGCCATGGTCTGGCCTGCGAGGTGACCCTTGACCTCGGTCCCGCAGAGCAGGAGGAACCGGATGTTGGGGTTGGAGATGATGTTGGCGATGACCTTCTCGAGACCGAGGTTCTCGGTCTTGCAGGACCCTGCGATGGCGGCCCCGCCGTCGCAGATACCCTTCTCGTCGAGGTGGGACCCGCAGGTCATGACGGCCACGGGGCTGTTTGGGTCGCCTGCGTGGAAGTCTCCCTGCACGATCGGCCATCCGCTTGCTGGTGATTTCTTGTCTGCCATCTCTTGTCACCTCACATCAGATGGAACGCATACACCCCTGCGATGAAGAGGCCGACTGCCAGTCCGTACCAGTAGGCGGTTGCCGCTCCCGCGGTTGGAAGGGCGTTCTCCCTGTTCGGGAACGAAGCGAGGAAGTTGCCTTTTCCGGAGAGCATGTTCACGATATCGTTGGCGACGGCTTCCATGTCGGCGACCTTCTCGATCACCGGTGCAAGCGACTCGCCCGCGGTGGTCACGACACCGACCATCGGGTCGACCACGAGTCCGTATTCCGGAAGAACCTGGACGTACATATCAGTGTCCCTCCAGTTCCGGTATCGGTTTTGCGTCGAGCCAGGCTGCGGCGTCGCGCTTCGAGAGCTCGATGTACTTCGTGTAAGTGTAGTACCACCCCACGAGTGCCACGATGACCGAAACCAGTGCTGCGGTCATGCTGACAAGGGCCATCGACATCACTGCGACGGCGATCATGGAGAGGAACCCGCACTCCTGCGCGAGCGTGAGCATCCTGTCCTGGGTCCAGTTGGGGCCAAGGCACGCGTTGAACGGGTGCTGGATTGCAATCCCGCCGAGCATGAACGCCACCGCGATGAGACCCCCTCCGATGAAGGATGCCTGGTAGCTCGGGAGCGAGAGCCCGAGAATCGTCACGGTGCCCGAGGTCAGCGGTGAGAACTCAAACGATCCAGACATCATTGCGGCAAATCCCATAAGGACAAGGGCACCGATGATGGCCATCTCGATGAGAGACTGGATCATGACCGGGATGCGCATGTTCAGCACGTTGTTGGACAGGAACCCAAGAATTGCACCGATGATTGCGGCCAGGACGACTGCGACGATCGGTGCGGCCACTCCGTACTTGGTGGCAAACAGCATGGCGATCACGCCGGAGCCGAATGCCATCATCCCTGCGGAAGGCACACCGGTACCGATACCGTAGCTGCACAGGTGCTTGATGGCATGGCTTCCCCATACGATGGCGGCGACCGCGCCCAGTCCACCGAAGAACGAGAAGAGCTGGGTCCCGGTAAGGACGTTCGCATACGTCAGGTAGATGAGTACCAGCGACGCGACAAGGCCTGCTGCCAGGATGGTGTTGTGGGGAACGCCTCCCTCGATTACTTCAACCTTTACTGTCATTTCTGCACCTCACATTGCCACGATCAGGATGGCGACCATCCCGCAGAGTGCGGATGCCACTGCAGAGGCCACGAGTGCCCGGGGGAACCGCTTGAACTTGGGGTCATGCGGCCCTTCGATGGTCCCCGTGATGTTGTATGCGGTGAGCACGGCGTTCACCAGGAACATTCCGATGGCGAATATGCCCGCCAGGCTTACCGCGATGGGAAGCACCTGTGCCGGCAGCGCCTGCATCATGCCGGGGAGTGCCTCCTTGTACACGTCCAGGAGCATGATGTAGATGAGCGTCCCGCCGCCGCCACCGAGGAGACCTCCAATGACGCCTCCCACGTAGGAGACGAATGGCAGTCCGTGACCTTCAGTACCCTGGGACTTGAACTCGGCCTGGGTGTCCCCGCTGATGGGGTCCTTGGCGACTTTTCCCGAGGCACAGGGGATACCCATGCCAAAGACATAGATGAAGGTGACGAACATGCAGGTGATGGCCATCATCAGGCCGCCACCGACCGCGCCTGTGACAACTGCGACCACGATGCCCTGTTCTGCGGCCCATGCGCCCCCGAAGAGGCCTGCAAGTCCTGCACCGGCAGCAAGCATGGCGACACCGGTGGCGATACCGGGTGCCTGCCCCATGGCTGCGGGTGCGCCGCCGACCGGGACGAAGTGGACGCCGAAGGCGATGGCGAGTCCGCCGATGATGATCCCGATGAGTGCCATGAACATCAGGCCCGGCCCTACCATGAAGTAGGTGGCGCCGATGATCACGAGCAGGAGAATGATGCCTGCGATGGTGGCAGGCATGTCCATTGCCCCTCCTGCCTGTGGTTTTGCTCCGACAGCGCTCATCTTCAGGATCCCTCCTCAGCAGGCTTTCCATAGGGTCCGTAGTTCTTGCGGGCCCAGACCTCGATATAGCGGTCGATGACCGCGAAGATCAGGATGATGATGATCCCTACAATGATCGCTCCCCAGCCGGCACCCACGTGCTCGAAGAGCACGGTACGCCAGATCTCGAGGAATACGATCAGCCCGAAGCAGAGCCCTGATGCGGGGCCGCCGAGCTTTGCAGAGAACCAGCCGTTGTCAAGAGAGTTCCTCTCACCCGCTTCGGCATAGCGGACGATGTTTCCGGATGCGGCGATGGGCACACCGGCGCCGAATTTCTGGGACTGGTACTGCCGCTCCTTTCCATAGAAGGGGTTTCCAGTCGCGGATCCGGCAGCGCCGAGGGCAATACCCCACACAAGCCCCAGCAGGGGCAGTGGGAAGGGATGGCCGAGCGCGGCGTTGATCAGGTGACACATGGTCACCGTGGTGAAGATGGCGACAAATGCATGTGCCATGGTCACCGTGGTCATGGACTTCAGCACGTCTACAAAGACGGGCTGGCCAAACTTCGCGAGACTTGCAGTCCTGCCGAGGTATGCGGTGGTCGCATACACGCCCTGGATGAATACGGCCAGGGCGCTTCCCAGCACGAGTGCAAGTATCGGATTGATCTGCATCGCCATGAATGCCCAGGCAATACCGGCGCCCAGGCATACCCACAGCCCATAGGCGGGGGGCTCACCGGCAATGGCCTTATTGAAGATGCGGTGAAGGTACCCCATCTGGGGGGCGAGCTGAACCTGCGAGTTCGGGTCACCCTGTGAACCGATATCAGATTCAGTGTTCTCCGCAGCACCGGCCACTGTGGCAAGAGCTCCTGCCAATGCAGTTATTCCAATGCCAAACGCAATACTTTCCATTTAGCCTCCTCCCTCCGTGCGTAGAAGAGTGCACGAGAGTGTTCGATACACATTGCCACTCACATCGAGTACAAACCCTTTGTGGTTCATCTAACAGTCGATGATGGAAGAGTTAAAGGTTTCGAAATTTTTGCTTATATACGCGGTTAATGTGCCGGAATCGCCAAAAAAACGGGTTTTCAGGATTTTTTATCATCTGGATTTTAGTTAAAGAAAATTAAATTGTATTATTCACAATCTGGCTGTAGATTGGAACCGTAATACCTGTAGAGCAGGTCCGTGACTGCACGGATCTCGGCCCCCTGTTTCCTTGCTTCCTTCAGATAGAGGTCAAAGACCTGGTCGGTAATGACATGGAGGCGTGGCTTGTACATGTCTGCATCCATCATCATCCCAAAGCAGCGTGCTTCGGCGATTGAGAGGCCAAATGAACGGTATTCTCCCTTGTCCGGCCTGAAGAGGGGGTTCTCGTCCCTCTGTGTGCGAAGGACAAGGCGGGCCAGGGGAGTGCCGGGGATAGGTTCGGCAATGCTGACGAAGACGTCGTCCAGGCACTGTTCCGCGATGAATTCCCTGCTCGCTGCATAGTCTTCATCGGTCTCGGTGGGATACCCGACGATGAAACTTCCCGCAACCTTCAGGCCGTGGCTCCTGCATGCCTCAACCGCGTCGCGGGCCTGCGAGACGGTGACGCCTTTGCCCATCTGGGAGAGGATGCGGTCGCTGCCTGATTCGATTCCGAAGAAGACCCATCCGATTGTGTACTTCCGTATCGCATCCAGGATCTCATCCGTGATGCAGTCCACCCTGATATCGGGTGCAGAGACATTTGCGCTGCCCATGATTTCAGCCATGCCCGACAGGAGATCGATAAAAGCCCCGGGATTCAGCTTCCCGTTATGGGAGCAGTAAAGTGACCCGGTCCCCCCCGAGATGGAGATACGCCTCGCACCTTTCTCTCTGAATGCCCTGACCTCTCTCAAGACTTCGCCGATCTCACGGGAACGTATCTCGCGGCCAAAGAACCGCGGGACCTGGCAGAAGGTGCACCCCCCAAGGCATCCCCGGTGGCTCTCGATATATGCGTTGGCACCCCTTATACTCTGGCTCCCGATATCGTCAGGAATGAGGGGAAGTGGCCTGCGAAGGTTCGCAGGGGGAACCGGTGCCTGTATCACGATACGGTCCCCGTCACGATACGCGATTCCCGGGATTTCAGCCGAGACCCCTTGTCTGACGAGTGGAACGATGGCATTCTCCCCCTCCCCCACTACGACGGCGTCGACTCCGAGCTCGCCGAGCACCATTTCAGGTGCCGTGGAGGCAGGTCCTCCTGCATAACAGAGTCCCCCGTTCTCCCGGTGCTGCTTGACGCAGTCCCTGATTCGGCGGTCCAGGAGGTGCTGCGTGGAATAGAGCGAAAGGAGAAGGATCTTCTCTTCGCATGGCCCAGCCGACCGTGCCAGGGTCACCTCCATCCCCGCGTCCTGCAATATCCCGCCGATCAGCATGGCGCCGTAAGTGTAGAGATCGGGGGAGAGAATGCGGACGTTCAACCCTGCGGTGCCTCCTTGGTGCTCGTGACAGTCATTTGATCTGAAACACTGAT
Source organism: Methanolinea sp. (assembly GCA_018263335.1). Classification (GTDB taxonomy): domain Archaea; phylum Halobacteriota; class Methanomicrobia; order Methanomicrobiales; family Methanospirillaceae; genus Methanolinea_A. The sequence continues at coordinate 76,781 of JADFCY010000009.1, forward strand.
AAATGGTGATGATTTCACCGCCATTGGCATCGCGGCCGGATACCTCGTCGAATCGCTGCGGGCCGGGAGCAGTGAGGGGCTCGTCAAGGGACAGGCCCGGCCGGCGTGGATCATTGCAAAAGAATCACAGGATTCGCATCAGTGCAGTAGCACAGAGAATTCTCAATGCGGATGCACGCGGTTATCAACACTGCCCCCATATAATTCCATCACGAGGGGATTGTGACCTTCGTGACTCGTCCGTTCCTCCTCAAAAGGAAAATTGAAGGAAGTTCCCGCGGCATTCAGATTTCCGGTCACTCGTGGTCGCAGGAATGGCCTTCGGTATGATGGCAGCTCGAGACACCAGGGACGATCCGGCCCGCGATGAACTTCTGGGCGACGAGGTCGACAGGACCGCTGATCCCGAGGATCACCTGGATACCGTGCTGCTGGAAGAGTTCGACCGCCCTTGGCCCCATGCCGCCCGCGATCACGTGGGTCACGTCACGGGAGGCAAGGAACGGCGGGAGCATGCCAGGCTGGTGGCCGGGACTCTCCAGCACCTCCCGGTGGAATATCACGCCGTTCTCAACCGAGTAGAGGGTATACTTGCTGCAGTGGCCGAAATGCTCGGAGACCCTCGACCCTTCGCTTGCAATCGCAATCTTCACCCTTTCACCTCCAGGACCCCTGGCGGTTGAGTGCACTCATACACCTGCCGTGTCCATATCCTCTTCCACACCCGCGGGCAATGCCGCCCCTTCCCAGGCCGTACACAGCGGCTTTTCCTTGAACAGGCTTTTCGGTCTCCTGACCTGAAAGGTCCTTCCCTGCGTCCTCTTCGTCTGCAGCAGGAGAGGGCATTGTACCACAGCGCCCAAACCCCCTCCCGGTCATTGCCCCTCTTCCCCGGGGCCCGCTTCCGTCAAATCCAGGCATACTCATGTCTCCTCACGCACGGGATCGCGCGTGTAATAATTACTCATATGAGTAAAAATCTATTTAAACCTGATGAACCTGGCACGCGGGGAGTACACCGTCTGTAAACTCACAAACCGGCGGAAAAAAGAAAAAGGGGGTGGTTTCTGACCTTACCGCGCGGGTATGATCAGCGAGCGCTCTCCGGCGGGCATGAACTCGCGGATTGCACCCTTGGCGAACTCGCGCCTGGGCTCGGCGAAGTCGAACTTGAGCGAGGGGTCGGCGAAGGCGACTTTGATCAGCGCGTTGAGTGACCAGGCATCTCCGCGTCCGTAGTGAGCACCTCCGACGATAGCGGCGTACTCTCCCTGGTGCCCCACGTTCATGGCGTAGTTCGGGTAGTTGGGTCCACGGAGTTCTCCGACTGCACCCTCGTCGGGTCGAATCGCGAGCGAGTTTGCGGAACCGCACTGGTCCTGCAGGTCGTAGCCGAAGAACCCGAGACGGGACCAGCCTTCCTTGTGCATCAGCATGCACAGGTACCAGGCGTTCAGCCCTGCATTCGAGTTTCCTGTGGCGATAGAAGTGGACAGACCGCAGGCAGCGGCGAGCACACCGGCACGCTGGGAACCGCCGAAGTGGTCCTCCATCATGGTCGGGAACTGCTCGTACTGCTCCATACCGTTCAGGCACACTTCAGTCGCGATGTCGTTGACGATCTCCTGGGTGGGCTTGACCTTGTCCTTTTCGCTCGGGTTCTGCCAGTCGACTTTGTATTTCTGCTTGATGTAGTCCATCCCATAATAGGTGAACTCGTCAAGGATGTTGTCGGTGTAGGCAGCGGTTGCGTACTGCGTGAACCCGACACCGCCGGACATGTAGGACCCGAGCCAGATCTGGTCGAAGAGCATCGTCCCTGCACCGACGACCTCGAGGGAGGCGCGGGCGGGGTCGTGCGGGTACTTCCTGTCGGCCTGGACCATGTCGGCAAAGTGTCCGAACTTGATGCCACCAGGCTCGTTCGGGCCACGGGCACGGCGGGCGGGCAGGATGTCGGCCATCTGGATCACACCGGCGTGCTTTGCGGCGAACGCCAGGTCGGCGACGGCGGCTTCTCCGGCGCACATGCGGTAGGCGCCGATGAACGACATGCCGAGCTGCATCGCAGACCAGCGGGAGGTGGTGCCTCCGTCACAGGTCCTCGAGACGATGGTCGGGATGTGGATTGCCTGCCAGAGGGACTTGCCGAGTGCAGCTTTCAGCTGTGCAGCCTGCTTTGCGGGGAATAGCTTGTCGATGTTGATGACGAACTGGGGCTCGAGGTCGTCGACCATCTCGTCGTCGCCGGTATATACCTTACAGTAACAGTCGTCGACAAGGCCGGGGTGGGTCTCAACCATGTGCTCCTGGACGACGGCTGCGCCGGGCATCGCATGGTTCAGCACGTGCAGGTACTCGTTGATGGTCTCGGGGGTCACTTCCTTGCCCAGACGCTTCTGCAGGGTCTGGTGGGCAAGGTCCATGTTGACGAGGATGGTCCTGCGGATGTCGTCCCACATCTGCTGCATGGCAGCGTTGTTGACGAAGTGCAGGTCGTCGCCCTCCACGAATACGCCTGTCGTCGAGACCTCGTAGGTCATCAGCTGGCGCTGCCCGAGCGGGATACCGCCGAGGTGGCAGCGGACAGGGTCGTACATGGAAATGCCACGGGCCATCTCCATCTTCTTGCCGGACTCAAGGAACTCCCTCTTCCTGGGGGATTGCTTGAGACCCTCGCGGGCGTAGACCACGTTCGTGGACTGGGGGTCCTCTGCGAATTTCCCCTTCAGTGCCTTTAAGAAGAGTTTCTGGGTCCTCTCGATCTTTGCTTTTGCCATGTCAATCACTCCACCGGCATGAAGCCGTACTTGGTCCTCAGCGAGTGGATACGCTGAACATATTCGACGTACTCTGCGTCGTCACGGAAGGCTACCCCGCCGAGCGAGTGGTAGATGGTGGTGTGCGCCTTGAGCCACTTCTCGTCCATCGGCTTGCCGACCTTGACTTCCTTGTCGAGCGGCTCGCCGATCTGGTTCTTGACGTACTTGACCATGTTGCTCTTCTTGTCGAGGATGCACCTCTGGAGCATGTCGAACATCATCCCGTCCTCTGCAAGACGGAGGGAGTGCCCGTGCACGGTCGCGCCCCTGATACCAGTGCGGGCCGGGTCGAAGAGCTCAGTGCTGACGAGTTCCTTTGCATATTTCTCAAGGTCACGCTCGCGGCACTCTACGATCTGACGGCCGGAAAGGGTTCCCGGGTCGACGCCGCGGTAGCGGTAGGCCTGGAGGTAGGACCTCTCGTATGGGTGGGTGGGTGCAAAGAACATCGAGTCTGCGAACTGGATGTAGCGGATGCGGTCCCCGTGCTTGGCCCCGTCGGTGGGGGTGACAAGCTTCCGGATGGGGCAGTCGGGTTCCTTCTGCTCTGCGAGCGGCGGGTGGGCAGTCGGGTAGGCTGCACCGGGCGCCCTGTGGCCCATAAGCAGAACGATGTCCTCATCCGAGATGTCCCGGACCTTCTCCAGCTTGTGGCCGGGGTCCATGTACTTGCGCCTGTTCTCGGCGACTACAGTGGATCCGGGCCCATACTGTGGTTTGTAAGCCATATTTTTACTCACTCCTAATTCTTAATCAATCTCATCACTGCATGAATGACTTCCGCCATCTTCTCCCGGGTGGGTGTCTGGCCGCGGGTTACCCCGCTCACGATGGCCATGACAGTGCCCCTGGTTTTTATCCTCTCCGGGGATGGCATCACCAGGGCGGTCTTCACACCTTCCCTGGCCAGGTCCTCGAAGTCTATCGGGGCCTGCGAGACCACGACTGCCTTCACGTCACAGGCTGCGAGGATATAGCGGACCTTGTGGACCACATGGGATGTCACGTTCCCGTGGTGGAGGATGGCAATCCGGTGCTTCTCTATCTGGTGGATCTCCTTCTCCGTCAGGCCGAAGTATGCCCCGAGCACCGCACCACCGATATTGGTGGCGTCCGGGGGGACACCGGAGCCCGCGTTCAGGACCAGGGTGCTCACGCTGTACTCGATCCCCTGCTGCCGGAGGGCAGAGGTGATGTCACAGACGGGCTTTGTCACGTGGCGCCTTCCCGGGGACATTCCGACCACGATGACATCGGGGTAGCGGCACTCTGATATCGTGCCCCTCTGGGCGATTCCGCCGCCTTTTCCCATGCCCATGGCCTCCCTGCAGTCGACTACCTGGGTGACTCTTCCCATTGGCATATTACTTGGTTCCCTGGAGGATGACAAGTCCGGACTTGCCCGGTTCCGTTAACCCGATGATAGTTTTGTCAGCATCGGGTCCATACTTTGCATAGTCCACAAGCGACGGCTCGGTCTTCATGTACCTGCCCTCCTGGAGGTACCACGGGAACTTTGTAATTCCCTTCTCGCAGGCCTCCTTTATAGCAGGAATAAAGTCCCTGCTCACCAGTTCGAGCACGATGGTCCCTACATGGACCTCAAGCTGCACATCCTGCCCCCCGATCTTGATGACCCTGCGAAGCTCGGTTGGGTTCGGCAACCCCTTCGCGGGACCATAGGGGACGGTAGCAGGGAGTCGGGGACCATTCAGGATGATCCTCCGCACCCCTGATGTTGCAACGATGAGGTTCATGACCTGCTCGACAGTGTCGGGGTTCATGAGCCGTTCCGATACGATCCTGACCTGAGGATATGTGGCGTCTGTCATTCTTGTATGAGGACGTTACACCGCCTTTGCAATGGTCTGCAACGGCATCTTGAACTCGTCCAGCTGTCCGAAGGTGTCCTGGTAGACCTTTGAGGTCTGCTCGGGTCCGAACATCTGGGTTCCTGCATCCAGCGAACAGGCGACGCACACGCACGGGATACCCACACCGGCAGCGTGCCTGGTCACGACGTGGTTGCCGTTGAACACACCGGGGCCACCGCCACCATAGATCGAGTGGCTGAAGAAGGAGAACCCGACGGCGACTCCCATGACGCGGCCAAAGTCGCATCCGGGCAGACCGGTCTCGTGCTCAAGCAGGTCGTTGAAGTAGAGCAGGGTGGAGGATACCGCCTGTGCGAACCGCCCGGCACCGCAGTTGACCATGGTTGCAGCCATGGTTCCGGCGGCAGCGTACGCGTTCCACATCATGGGGTCCTTGGTGTCGTAGAAGATGTAGCCGCTCTTGCCCTTCTTTCCGGCCTTGATGACCTTGTCCTCGATTGCCCTCTCGACGAGGCTCTGGACAACGGTCCCAATGGTCCCGGTCTTTCCGTTCTTCTTCACGAGGTCGTAGACCATGTTGTTGGCATTCAGGCCCTGGTATGCATACAGCAGGAGCTGGGCGCGCTCGAACGGCCCAATCGCCATTCCCATCTCGAACTCTCCGGCCTGCTCGAATGTGGAAGAGAGTGCGGCGGTCTGCATGGCATTTTTGTGGGTCATCATTGCCACGTGGTTGGCGGGGATGTTCCGGAGCGCATAGCCAAGACCCTCGTTGTTCTGGGGGATTGACAGCACAGACACGACGTTGCCGCCCTGCATGTCCATAGTCTGGGGGTATGCACCCCATACTGCGGTCTTGACATAGGGAGCGTCGAACATGCCAATCTTGTACTGGTCAATAATGGCGTAGGTGGTCGCTGCGGCCACTGCGGTTGCTGCTGCATCGTAGGTCGCTGCGGCCTTCAGGCGGGCGCTCGGGACTTCGACGAGGAGCATCTTGCCGCCACCGACCTTGGTGATCTTGGTGTCATCCTTGTCGGCAACCGCAACCATCTTCTGGATCTTGTCAATCAGGGCGTCGCAGTCCTTGACGCAGTCTGCCTTGATCTTGTATCCAAGGATCTGGTTGTTCTTCCCGGCCATCATGCCGGTCTTGATCGCGTTGTCAATTCCGGCCAGGTTGACCGCTACCGTCCTCTTGGTGAGGTCGATGAGTTTCAGGGTCCCTGCATTGTTCAGGGGACTGACCTTGTCGAGTGCAACACCACTCTTCAGAACTTTCCCCTGGTCGTCATACAGGTCGACGGTGTCTTTGTATTTTGCCATAATTTATCCTCTTTTCGTCATTTCGTGTCGCGTTGCATTACAATAACTGAACGACGGCATTCGCTAATATGAACACTGATGCTGGATGATGGTCACTACTGCACGTCCCCTCACGGGACAATCTACTATACTTATTCGCTTGATAAAAGGTTTCCGATTTAATTCTGGCATTCTATTTTATAATAATTACCAGATAATTAACCATATTTGGGAAAAAGTTCAAATATTACAGGGTTTTTCGGTTTCCTTTTTTTAACCCATATTAAAAAAATTAAAAATTTTGTTACTTATTATTACACATCTCTAAAAAATGTATGAAAATCTGGTGCGCTCCGTGCCCGGAAAAGTTATATCTTGAGATATAACTTCCCGTACACGATTTGGCCCTTTCTCTTGGGGTGCCTCTCGCCGGTATCCCCATAGAAGAGCGAGAATTTTCCGCTCTCCCCGTCCACCTCGAGCTCCTCGTCATGGACGTACTTGAAACCGGGCATCATCACGTCGATTGCGCCGTAGACGTAGATCTCGCCTCCGACCATCTGGCCGCCCACCTTGCTCGGGGCATTGCCCTTGATGATGATCTTGCCTCCCTCCATGTGGGTGCCTACGTGGACATCGGTGTTGCCGTGCACGACGATGGTGCCGCCGTTCATGAAGTACCCGATGTCGCTGCCTGCATCGCCCTTGACGCGGATGAGGCCGCCCTGCATGCCCCTCCAGTCGCCGCGGTAGGCGGCCCCAAGGTAATTGCCTGCATTGCCTTCGATGACGAACTCTCCGCCCTTCATCCCGATGCCGGCAAACGCCTCGACACTGCCCTTCACGAGGAGCTTTCCGCCCTGCATCCATGCACCTGTGTACATGTCGGGGCTGTTCTCCACCACCACTTCTCCGGCAGTCATCTTCATGCCGATATACTTCACCCTGCTCACATCGCCCTTTACGACGATGCGGGTATCGGCGGCGGTCGCTCCGGCTTCGCCGGCGACCTCGAAGTACTTGCTGAGCGTGGTCTGGTCACGCCCCTCGTAGGCGTGGAGGGCGGCAATCTCTGACGCCTTCTTCCCGGCGAACTTGTCCGGCGAGATGTTGTCTGCCTCGAGATAGAGTTTGGGCTGGTTTTTCATGGTTAATGTGACAGTCTCCATTCCTCCACCTCACGCGGTTGCGTCCACCTCGATCACGTACGGATTGGGGACGAAGTGCTTTGATACGTCGTAATTTGCCTGGGTGACGCTGTAGTAGCGCAGGAACTTGTCCTTGATGTCGCGCATCACCTGCGGGTTCTCGTTCACCTTGGCGTGGACCCAGATGGTGCGCTTGTTCCCGTTGCTGACGATCTCGCCGTCGATGACGACCGGAACGCCCGTCTTCATCACGTAGGCCGCCCGTGAGAACGCCTTCTCGATCTCGTCGGGCTTGTGCGATTTTTCGGGGTTGAAGTCGTAGACGACCACATCTGCGTCCATTCCGGGTTTAAGCCCGCCGTAGAGGTGTCCCATACCGAGCGACCTGGCCGGCCCTGCCCTGGTCATCTGGGCGATCTCGTAGAGGGTGAGCTCACGGTCGATCCCCGCGATATGGGTGGCCTCCACCATCTTCGCGCCGTGCTTGAAGGAGTCGATCTGCTGCTTCCTTGCCTCGGCGCTCATCAGCCACTTGATGATGCGCGGGTAACGGGTGAACGGACCGGCGTTCGGGTGGTCGGTGGTGATGAAGGTGCGCATGGGATCCTTGGTAAAGAGCGCGATCTCAAGCCCGATTGCCCACTGGATCTCGCAGACCTTGAT